>NZ_CP072563.1:0-600000 GCF_017797845.1 Bacillus sp. LJBV19 | reverse complement strand
CCCTAAAGCTATTTCGGAGAGAACCAGCTATCTCCAGGTTCGATTGGCATTTCACCCCTACCCACACCTCATCCCCGCACTTTTCAACGTGCGTGGGTTCGGGCCTCCATTCAGTGTTACCTGAACTTCACCCTGGACATGGGTAGATCACCTGGTTTCGGGTCTACGACCACGTACTCAATTCGCCCTATTCAGACTCGCTTTCGCCGCGGCTCCGCATCTTCTGCTTAACCTTGCACGGGATCGTAACTCGCCGGTTCATTCTACAAAGGCACGCCATCACCCGTTAACGGGCTCTGACTACTTGTAGGCACACGGTTTCAGGATCTCTTTCACTCCCCTTCCGGGGTGCTTTTCACCTTTCCCTCACGGTACTGGTTCACTATCGGTCACTAGGGAGTATTTAGCCTTGGGAGATGGTCCTCCCGGATTCCGACGGAATTTCACGTGTTCCGCCGTACTCAGGATCCACTCAGGAGAGAACGAAGTTTTGACTACAGGGCTGTTACCTCCTATGGCGGGCCTTTCCAGACCTCTTCATCTACCTCGTTCCTTTGTAACTCCGTACAGAGTGTCCTACAACCCCAAGAGGCAAGCCTCTTGGTTTGGGCTGGTCCCGTTTCGCTCGCCGCTACTCAGGGAATCGCATTTGCTTTCTCTTCCTCCGGGTACTTAGATGTTTCAGTTCCCCGGGTCTGCCTTCTCATATCCTATGTATTCAGATATGGATACCACTCCATTACGAGTGGTGGGTTTCCCCATTCGGAAATCTCCGGATCAAAGCTTGCTTACAGCTCCCCGAAGCATATCGGTGTTCGTCCCGTCCTTCATCGGCTCCTAGTGCCAAGGCATCCACCGTGCGCCCTTTCTAACTTAACCGTTAAAAAGAATCACTACGTGATATCTTGCATTACTAATTGAATGTGAATTACTTCTGTTATCTAGTTTTCAAAGAACAACGCATAGGACATGCTAACACATGCGTTGCCACAGGAAGTGGCGCATTTAGCAGGTGTTCCTATGTTTTGAAGGAATGATCCTTCAAAACTAAACAAGACAGGGAACGTTCTGTTTATAAGACCCGAGGTCTTATATTCCGTTAAAATCCTTAGAAAGGAGGTGATCCAGCCGCACCTTCCGATACGGCTACCTTGTTACGACTTCACCCCAATCATCTGTCCCACCTTCGGCGGCTGGCTCCATAAAGGTTACCTCACCGACTTCGGGTGTTACAAACTCTCGTGGTGTGACGGGCGGTGTGTACAAGGCCCGGGAACGTATTCACCGCGGCATGCTGATCCGCGATTACTAGCGATTCCAGCTTCACGCAGTCGAGTTGCAGACTGCGATCCGAACTGAGAACAGATTTGTGGGATTGGCTTAACCTCGCGGTTTCGCTGCCCTTTGTTCTGTCCATTGTAGCACGTGTGTAGCCCAGGTCATAAGGGGCATGATGATTTGACGTCATCCCCACCTTCCTCCGGTTTGTCACCGGCAGTCACCTTAGAGTGCCCAACTGAATGCTGGCAACTAAGATCAAGGGTTGCGCTCGTTGCGGGACTTAACCCAACATCTCACGACACGAGCTGACGACAACCATGCACCACCTGTCACTCTGCCCCCGAAGGGGACGTCCTATCTCTAGGATTGTCAGAGGATGTCAAGACCTGGTAAGGTTCTTCGCGTTGCTTCGAATTAAACCACATGCTCCACCGCTTGTGCGGGCCCCCGTCAATTCCTTTGAGTTTCAGTCTTGCGACCGTACTCCCCAGGCGGAGTGCTTAATGCGTTAGCTGCAGACTAAGGGGCGGAAACCCCTAACACTTAGCACTCATCGTTTACGGCGTGGACTACCAGGGTATCTAATCCTGTTCGCTCCCCACGCTTTCGCTCCTCAGCGTCAGTTACAGACCAGAGAGTCGCCTTCGCCACTGGTGTTCCTCCACATCTCTACGCATTTCACCGCTACACGTGGAATTCCACTCTCCTCTTCTGCACTCAAGTTCCCCAGTTTCCAATGACCCTCCCCGGTTGAGCCGGGGGCTTTCACATCAGACTTAAGAAACCGCCTGCGAGCCCTTTACGCCCAATAATTCCGGACAACGCTTGCCACCTACGTATTACCGCGGCTGCTGGCACGTAGTTAGCCGTGGCTTTCTGGTTAGGTACCGTCAAGGTGCCGCCCTATTTGAACGGCACTTGTTCTTCCCTAACAACAGAGCTTTACGATCCGAAAACCTTCATCACTCACGCGGCGTTGCTCCGTCAGACTTTCGTCCATTGCGGAAGATTCCCTACTGCTGCCTCCCGTAGGAGTCTGGGCCGTGTCTCAGTCCCAGTGTGGCCGATCACCCTCTCAGGTCGGCTACGCATCGTCGCCTTGGTGAGCCGTTACCTCACCAACTAGCTAATGCGCCGCGGGTCCATCTGTAAGTGGTAGCCGAAGCCACCTTTTATGTCTGAACCATGCGGTTCAAACAACCATCCGGTATTAGCCCCGGTTTCCCGGAGTTATCCCAGTCTTACAGGCAGGTTACCCACGTGTTACTCACCCGTCCGCCGCTAACATCAGGGAGCAAGCTCCCATCTGTCCGCTCGACTTGCATGTATTAGGCACGCCGCCAGCGTTCGTCCTGAGCCAGGATCAAACTCTCCGATAAAGTAGTTTGACTGACTACGCACATCGCTGTGCGATTTATTTAAAACTTTGAATTAACAGGTACGTTTTGTCTTGTTTAGTTTTCAAAGATCATTACAATGGAGCGGGTGATGAGAATCGAACTCACGACATCAGCTTGGAAGGCTGAGGTTTTACCACTAAACTACACCCGCATTTGTATTGGCGCGCCCGAGAGGAGTCGAACCCCTAACCTTTTGATCCGTAGTCAAACGCTCTATCCAATTGAGCTACGGGCGCTTATCAGGCGACTTAACTATCATACTACCAAACAGTTATGATGTCAAGTGTTTTTTATTTCTTTTCGAAGTCTTTTTCTCGACTTCATTTATTATACACGCTTTTGAGAATTTGTAAAGTCTTTTTTCAAAAGATCATTTTCTCATTTGTCGTTATCGCTTTGTTCATCAGCGACGTTTAATAATATACCATGCTCTTTAAATGAGGTCAACACTTTTACGAAACTTTTTTCTCATTTATTATTCCCTTCTATATAATAAATAAAAAAGCAGGATTCCTGGGAACCCCGCGTCTATTCAGATTACCCGCTCACCTCAGCTTCTGCGCTATTACGATCTGTTTTTTCATAAGCACGGAAGTTTTGTTCAAGCTGTTCGAGCGACAGACCTTTCGTTTCCGGAAGGAACCTTTTCACAAATATAACGGACGCTATCCCTAACAGGACAAAAATGAAGAAGGTTGCAGACAATCCGATGTTTGCGAGCAGGACCGGAAAAGTTAAACCCACAAGGAAGTTCACGATCCAGAGGCAGAAGACAGTGACCCCCATACCAAGTCCCCGCAATCGAAGCGGGAATATCTCCGACAGCATCAGCCAGGTCACCGGAGAGACAGCCCCCTGCTGAAACGCAAGGAAAGTGACTGTTAATGAAAGAACCACATAAGGAAGAGCAGGCGATCCTTTCAGCACGACAGACAGAACTCCGATCAAAAGCAGCACCGCAGTCGTTCCGATCAGCCCCGTCATCAGCATCGGGCGGCGGCCGACTTTGCCGAGAAGCCATATTCCCACAAAAGTCGCGAGCACCGAAATCACACCGTTGGCAATATTGCCGATTAATGCGGCTTTTGTCTCGAAACCGGCATCTTTTAAAATTTGAGTTCCATAATACATAATTGAATTCACGCCGGTGAGCTGCTGCACTACCGCAATTCCGATCCCGATAAACACAATGCGGCGCACCCACGGAACGGCAAGATCCTTAAAGGCGGCCTGCTCCATCTCAGCTTCCTTATGAAAGGCAGATTCAATCTCAGCGATCTCAGACTTCGCTTTCTCTTCATTCCTTATTCGCCGGAGAACGCGCAGAGCATCTTCTTTTCTTCCTTTAGAAACCAGCCAGCGCGGACTTTCAGGAACTTTCAGCATACCGAAAAACAAGAATACCGCCGGAAGGGCCGCGATAACGAGCATATAACGCCAGGCGTGAGAGGTATCACCAAGCACATTGCCGATGATAGCATTACACGTGAAGGCAAGCAGCTGGCCCGTTACAATCATCAATTCATTTTGGGTAACCATTCTCCCTCGGCTTTCCGCCGGCGACATTTCAGCCAAATATGCCGGAACGGTTACGGATGCTCCCCCAACGGCAAGCCCCAGCAGAAAACGGGAGATGATCATAACCGATACGTTAGGCGCCAGTGTACATCCAAGCGTCGCTGCAAAGAACAAAACGGCAAGGATAAGGATATTTTTACGTCTGCCGTTATAGTCCGACAATCTCCCTCCGAAAACTGCTCCGATCGCAGCCCCCAAGAGCAGGGAGCTCGCCACCATCCCTTCAGTCAAAGCCGTAAGATTAAGCTGGTCAGCTTCCGCCATAAACGGCAGCGCCCCATTAATTACACCTGTATCGTAGCCGAAAAGAAGTCCCCCGAATGTCGATACCAAAATGATGGTTCTTAAAAATGAATGCTGGCTGCTATTTTTATTCATCTTCAAATCCTCCTAGTTTTTACACAGAGATAATATCAGAATATTCAGTTATCAATATTTACACCTATAACGTCTGCATACAAGTTCTGACCGTCCAAAACAGTTATATAAGAAGAAAATGATCTGAAAGCGTTATCATTTATAGTGATTATTCGCTCTCCCCTCTCGTCAAATTGTGATTTTATAGTTACTTTGTAGTGAAGTTATAATGATATTATTGGTACTTATGTTATTATCATAATTTTAAAAGCGCTTTCAGTCAATAAATATTTCAGAAAATTTTATAACTTACCTTTATATTACCTATATGTAATCAATTTATATTTTTAATCAACTCATTTCCACAATATACTCAATAGTTAATCTCTTTTCAATAAATAATTGATTATATATTGAAAACCCCCAATCAGCAGTTGGGGGTTTTTGTTTTATTCTTCGTTTATCGTAACGATCGTTCTCCCTCTCGCTTCTCCTTTTAAAAGGGCAGGAAGCGTATCCGGCAGCTCTTCAAGTGTAATTTCCTTTTGAATAAAGGCCTCCAGATCTGCAGGCTTGAAGTCATCAGCTAAACGTTGCCATGTTTTCTTTCTTGTCTCCATCGGACAGAATACGGAATCAATTCCCAAGAGACTGACGCCGCGCAATATAAACGGAAAGACTGTAGCCGGGAGTTTCGTTCCCGCTGTCAGTCCGCTTACAGCAACTGATCCGCCGTACTGAATCTGGCTGAGAACTGAAGCAAGCGGCTCACCTCCGACCGGATCGACGGCCGCTGCCCATTTTTGTTTTTGCATCGGTTTTAACGTGCCGTTATACACTTCATCACGGTGAATGACCGTCTTCGCTCCGAGGCTCTTCAAATAGCCGCTTTCTTCCTCTTTTCCCGTACTGGCCTCGACCTCGTAACCTAAGGTTGAAAGAATGGAGACGGCAAAGCTTCCGACGCCGCCTGTCGCTCCCGTCACCAGCACCTTCCCTTTTTCAGGAGCGGCATGGTTTTCTTCAAGACGCTGGACGGACAATGCGGCAGTGAAGCCGGCGGTTCCGATCGTCATGGCTTCTTTAAGTGTCAGACCTTCAGGCAGCGGCACGATCCAATCTGCCGGAATGCGGGCCATCCCGCTATAACCGCCAAAGCGGGAAACACCTATGCCGTAGCTTGTCGCAATGACTTTGTCCCCCTCTTTGAAACGGGCGTCATCTGAGGAAACGACGATTCCCGCTAAATCAATTCCCGGCACGAAAGGATACGACGTTACGATCTTGCCGTCAGGAGTGGCAGCCAAGCTGTCTTTATAATTCACCCCTGAGTAGCAAACCTTAATCAGCACTTCACCCTCGGGAAGGTCCTGAACCGCCAGCTCCCGTACGCTGACTGAAAACCGGTCTTCACGTTGATCGACTACTAACGCTTTAAATTGATCTGTCATCACTACGTCTCCTTAAAATGAATTGAATGGCTTTGGAAAAGCATAGAATAAGTTTGATTTGATTTCAAATGTCCTGCCCCGTGTAGTATGATCAAAAGTAAAAACAGCGAAAGAGTGGTTACGCATCATGTCTGATAAACAAAACAAAGATAACAAAAACAACAACAGCGGCAATCAGCCATTACCCGACATTATTCATACCGCCGTTTTCAAGGCGCCGATACAAGTTGTCTGGGATACGGTCTCCACTGCGGACGGCCTGTCTCTCTGGTTTATGCCGAATGATTTCACACCTCAAGAAGACAGTGAGTTTCAGCTGGAATCTCCGTTCGGTCCCTCTCCGTGCAAGCTGCTGGATATTGAAGCGCCGTACCGCCTTTCTTTTTCGTGGGATACGGAAGGCTGGATCGTTTCTTTTGTCTTAAAGGAAACGGAAAGCGGAGATACGGAATTCACTCTCATTCACGGCGGATGGAAAGAGCCGGAAGCCGTCATCAATAAAGTCAATCGGAAAAGCTCCGAGATTCACAGTACGATGGATCAAGGATGGAACGGGCTTGTCAACACGAAACTTCGCGGGGCGGTTGAGGCTTAACACAAAAGGACGGACACGCTTTCCGTCCTTTTTTTGATGCCGATACATAAAAACTGACTTTGCAAAGACACTAACAGAAGAACCGAAAACTTCTTTCAGGGGGCGCTGTTTATGTATTATTACAAAGAAGAGCTGATCAATATCATTAAACCGGACAAGCCGGACCCGGCCGCGGCCAAGGTGCTTCAGGAAATTTTAGGCGGGCACTACGGAGAAATGCGGACGATGATGCAATACTTTTTCCAAAGCTCTAATTTCAGAGGAAAAGAAAAACAGTTCCGTGACCTGCTTCGCGGTGTATTTTTAGAAGAGATCGCACACGTTGAACTCGTCCAGAGTACGATTAATGCGCTGCTAGATGAAAGCGGCGCTGAGGGCGCCGGAAACCAGGCAGCAGATCAGGCGCCGCTTGACGAAGCGGTGAAACACGCCAATCCGCACCATTTTATCATCGGGGCGCAAAGTTCTCTTCCTGTAGACGCCGGCGGCAATCCATGGAACGGGTCTTGGGTATACAACCACGGGAATCTGATTTCCGATTTATTGGACAATGTCGTGCTGGAATCAACCGGCGTGCTGCAAAAGACGCGCATTTATGAAATGAGTTCAAATCAGACGTTCAGAGAAACACTCGGTTTTCTGATCGTCCGTGACAACGCCCATCAAAATGCATTTACAAAAGCGTTGGAAACACTGGGTGTCGAATGGGGCAAATTATTTCCCGTGCCGAATTATGATATTGAAAAATACCCGGAATGCCGGAAATTCGTTGAGATGGGTTATCATAATACCCAATTTAATTTCAGACTGGATCCGACACGGATCGGAGAAATTCTGCAGGGAACGACGCCGAGCCGAAACGGCGGCGAATTAAGTGTGTCCGAGCCTCCTAAAGGTTTCCCCGTGCCGGAACTTCCTGAGCTTCCGAATGAGCACAGCCCCGGACTGAAAGATATGAACTTGTAACAAAAAACGCCTGTTTCGGGCGTTTTTTGTTTTTCTGAATATGAGGTTTGAATGTGTTTAAGACGGGGAATATAAGCCGGGAGATCTTGCCATACGGCCGTTATTATAATGTGAGCACATTGCTGTACATACTTCGTTTCGAAAGTTGTCCTAATTTTCCAGCCGGCCGGCTGGGTATGTTTGAATGATAATGGGAATTATGTAAAGAGAACAATGTCTTTTCTAAGGAGGCAGCGAATGTCTAAGCAAGGAAACTTCCAGAAAACTATGTCACTTTTTGATCTTATTTTAATCGGCATGGGAGCCATATTCGGTTCGGCATGGCTGTTTGCCGTCAGTAACGTCGCCTCTAAAGCGGGCCCATCAGGCATTTTTTCCTGGCTGATCGGCGGGGGAATCATCTTATTGATCGGCTTGGTTTATGCGGAACTGGGCGCCGCGCTGCCGCGGACCGGGGGAATTATCCGGTATCCCGTATATTCACACGGACACCTGGTCGGATATTTAATTTCCTTTGTCACCATTGTGGCATACACGAGTCTTATTTCTATAGAAGTCACGGCAGTCCGCCAATACGTGGCGTATTGGTTTCCCGGTTTGACCGTAAAAGGCTCCGATTCTCCGACGATTGCCGGGTGGATATTGCAATTTGCGCTGCTCTGCCTGTTCTTCCTCCTCAATTACTGGAGTGTCAAAACCTTTGCGAAAGCAAACTTCATTATTTCGATTTTTAAATATGTCGTACCGATTACGGTAATTGTGGTACTGATTTTTCATTTTCACCCGGGCAATATGACCGTTCACGGATTCGCGCCTTTCGGCTTCACCGGAATTCAGGCCGCGATTTCCACAGGCGGCGTCATGTTTGCATACCTTGGGCTGCATCCGATTGTGGCTGTCGCGAGTGAAGTGCAGAATCCGAAGCGGAACATTCCGATCGCATTGATTGTCTGTATTATCGTGTCTACTATTATTTACACCGTGCTGCAGCTCACTTTTATCGGGGCGATCCCGGCGGATACCCTGAAGCACGGATGGCCGGCTATCGGGACTGAATTCTCCCTTCCGTTCAAAGATATCGCCGTTTTGCTCGGTTTGGGGTGGCTGGCGACATTGGTCATTTTAGATGCGATTTTATCACCGGGCGGTAACGGAAATATCTTTATGAATACGACTTCACGTCTCGTCTATGCCTGGGCCAGAAACGGAACATTATTCAGCATTTTTTCTAAAGTCAATAAAGAAACCGGGACACCGCGTGCCTCCCTTTGGCTTTCGTTCGGTCTGGCTGTTTTTTGGACGCTTCCGTTCCCTTCTTGGAACGCTCTTGTCAACGTATGCTCCGTCGCATTGATTCTGTCTTATGCGATTGCGCCGATTTCTTCTGCGGCGCTGAGAGTAAACGCGAAGAATATTAACAGACCGTTTTATTTAAAAGGGATGAGCATCATCGGACCGCTGTCGTTTATTTTTACCTCTTATATTGTATATTGGTCCGGATGGCGCACCGTATCCTGGCTTCTCGGTTCTCAAATTGTCATGTTTCTGATCTATCTCTGTTTCAGTAAATATGCTCCCAAAGATGATGTCAGCATACGGCAGCAGCTGAAATCAGCATGGTGGATCGTCGGCTTTTATGTCATGATGCTGATTTTCTCCTATCTCGGCTCGTTCGGCCACGGATTGGGCATTATCAGCAATCCGCTTGACCTGATTCTGATCGCCATCGGTTCGCTCGGTATTTATTACTGGGCAAAATATACGGGACTGCCGAAGGCTATGATCGACAGTGATAAATGACGAATGCCGGAAAGAAGTATGGTCTTCTTTCCGGTATTTTTATTTTAAAGGATGACAAAAAAGCGAACATGCGATAAAATGAATGATAGTCATTCATAAAAGGAGGAACCCCTCTATTGGCAAAACAAAGCTCGGGAAAATACGAAAAGATCCTGCAAGCCGCGATTGAAGTCATTTCTGAAAAAGGATTAGACAAAGCATCCATTTCAGAAATCGTCAAAAAAGCCGGCACGGCCCAAGGTACGTTTTACTTATATTTTTCTTCTAAAAACGCACTGATATCCGCGATTGCAGAAAACCTGCTCGACACTACGCTGGACAGAATAAAAGGGAAAACGGACGGTTCTGAAGATTTTTGGACGTTGCTGGACATTTTGGTAGATGAGACATTTCACATCACCCGGCTTCATAAAGATATTATCGTTCTCTGTTATTCCGGTCTTGCCATCGATCATTCAATGGAGAAATGGGAAGCCATTTATCAGCCTTATTATTCCTGGCTGGAAGGCGTGATCAATACGGCCATTGAACAGGGTGAGGTCCACAGCGGCATTCATGTCAGATGGACGGCCAGAACGATTATCAACGTTGTCGAGAACGCGGCTGAACGGTTTTATATCGGCTGTGAACAGGATGTCGATCTCGAAGTATATAAAAAAGAAATATTCAGCTTTCTCAAAAGAAGCTTGCAGAAATGATTGGCGGAGACCGATCATTTTTGACCGCCGTAAAAATGACTGACATTCATTCATAACTGAGGTGACTGTATCATGTATTGGCTGCTTGTATTGATAGCCGGACTGTTAGAAGTCGTTTGGGCGTCCGCCCTGAAGCATGCGGATTCGCTCTTTGATTGGATCGGTATTTTCCTTCTGATTGCCGTCAGCTTTCTGATGCTGATCCGCTCTTATAAAAAAATTCCGATGGCTGCCGCATATACCGTTTTTGTCGGAATAGGCACCGTCGGCACATATGTAACGGGCGTCATTTTAGGCGAATCGTTTTCAATCGGGCAAATAATCTTTTTGGCTTTGCTGTTGTCCGGCATTTTAGGAATGAAGGTATTTACGAAAGAAACTGAAACAAGGGGTGAACATTAATGGCATGGCTGCTGTTATTTATTGCCGGAGCGGAGGAAGTTGTAGCGGCCGTTGCCATGAAACATATTGACGGTTTTAAAAAAAAGTGGCCGCTGATTGTCATGGTAACAGGCTTTATGCTTTCATTCTTTTGCCTTTCCGGAGCGATGCAGGTTCTTCCCACAGGTGTCGCGTATGCGGCTTGGACCGGCATGGGAAGCATCGGCGTTTCGGCCGTGGGCATACTTTGGTTTAAAGAAAAATTCAATCTGTCACAATTGGTGTCTCTGGGGCTTATCCTCATCGGTGTCATCGGCTTAAAACTGACAGCGTGACGGCCTGAGACAGCTTTTTAAATAAAAAACAAAGGACCCTAAGCGGGCCCTTTGTTTTTTTATGCTGTTTTGATCTGTTCCGCTTTTCCCGCTCCGACTCCGAAAATGAAGATCAGAACGGAGACTGCGATCAGCATGAATAACGGAACCGTCCAGCCGTGCGTGATGTCATGCAGCAAACCGAATACGAGCGGCCCGAACGCGGCAAGCAGGTATCCGAATGACTGGGCCATGCCGGAAAGCGCCGCGGCTTCATGAACATGCCGGGTCCGCAGGCTGAAGAACATCATCGCCAGACTGAACGCACAGCCTCCCGCAATTCCGATCAAAATGACCCATAGCGGAGTGAGAGCCGGGCTTCCGAAAAGAACGCCGGCAATGCCGATAAGGAAAAATAAAGCCGTCAGTCCGGCGAGTGCGCGCTGATTTTTCATTTTAGCGGCAGCGATCGGCACGATAAAAGTAATCGGCAGGACTGAGAATTGCATTAATGAAAGCATCCATCCCGCCTTACTTGAGCTGAGTCCATTCTGCTGAAGAATTTCCGGCAGCCAAGCGATGACGGTGTAAAAAATAAGGGATTGCAGCCCCATGAACATCGTCACCTTCCAAGCCAGCGGAGACCGCAGCAGACTGCTTTTCTTCTCTCCGTTTGTCCCAGTCGTGCGGACGGGCAGTTCGCGTCCTCGCATTTGCGGAATCCACATGACAAACGCAATGAAAGAAAGGATAGCCCAGCAGCCGAGCGCGCCTTTCCAGCCTAACCCCGCTGAAGAGGCGATCGGCACGCTGATGCCGGATGCAATCGCGCCGCACAGATTCATAGAAACCGAGTAGACGCCGGTCATGATGCCTAAATTTCCGGGAAACTTATGTTTAATGAGACTCGGCAGCAGGACGTTGCATACGGCGATCGACAATCCCAACAGGATCGTTCCGAAAAAGAGAGTGCCGATTCCGGCGATGGAGCGCAGCAGAGTTCCGGCTGTCAGGACAATTAATGATGACAGTAAGACAATCTCGGTCCCGAAGCGCCGGGACAATAAAGGAACAAACGGCGACAGACATGCAAAGGCCAAAAGCGGCACTGTCGTAATGGTGCCGGCAGCCGCATTGGTCATGCCAAGGCTGTCCCGAATTGAGGAAACGAGCGGTCCGACCGATGTCAGAGGCGCTCTGAGGTTGGCCCCTATCAATATGACTCCGATGACCAGCAATATCAGTTTTTTACGCTGACTTGCTTGCAGAATTTGATGTTCGTCTTTAATTTTCATGTTCATCCTCCATGTGTATTGTATCTTTAAATACTCTGATGTATTGGTTGACGGCCTCCATGGCCTGATCCGGTTTCTGTCCGATAATCGCGGCGGCAAGCTGGGTGTGGATCCGTATAGCAGGGGTGATTTCCAACAGGTTATGGACTGACGCACAAAGCGCCTCCGTCATATGCTCGTATAGATCAGAAAGCATGTTGTTATGGGCCGCCTGTACAATTGTTTTGTGCAGCTTAATGTCGGCTTCGGCATACCGTTTTCGATCTTCATTTTGCAAGGCCGCTTCACATTCATCCAAGCATGCCTTCAGTGCTTTCAGGTCTTCGTCATTACGCCTTTCCGCCGCCAATCGTGCAGCTTCTCTTTCGAGTGCGTACCTGACTTCTAATGTTTCAAGCAAATTTGATTTTTTAATATGGCGGTAAAATGCCGCGCCGAGAACACTGGATGAGCTGACATACGTACCGCTCCCCTGCCTTGTCTGAAGCAGGCCGGCATGTACGAGCGCCCGAATGGCCTCACGCAATGTGTTTCGGCTCACATCAAATTGCTTCATTAAATCCAGCTCAGGGGGAATGCGCGTCCCGACCGGCCATTTATCCGATTGAATTAACGATTCAATTTGCGCCACCACTTGTTCTACGAGCGACAGTCTGCTTGTTTTGGATATCTCCATCAAAACACCTCTGAAATTTGTAGGATGATTCTATCATTGGGTAATATAACATAAAAGAAGCGAAGATGTAAATCAGCGGCAACAAAAAAAGAGTGAGTTTTTCTCTCACTCTTCGGCGCTTTTATGAACGTTTTATATTGACTGAGGTCACGACAAACTTGTCATGACGGTGGCGGGAAAATGAATATTCAAAGGGAGTGCCGTTGTCCAAAAAGCCTACATGCTCGACTTCAAGTATCGGGTCATCCGGCCGGCAGCCGAGATATTGCTGATCCATATCATCCGACTTGCACGCTCTGATTTTTCTGTGTGAGCCTGCGATTTTGAGCTGGAGTTCCCGCGTAATATGATCGTAGATGGAATGGTTGAGCACCTCGTCATTAATGCCGGGTATAAGGCTCGCCGGCATGTACGTTTTTTCAAGAACGTACGGTTCGCCTTCAACGATTCTGAGCCTCACTACATAATAGACGGGAGTCTTTTCATCGATGGCCAAATGTGCGGCGACATCTTGAGACGGAAACTGCACTTCAAACCGGATGACCTTGCTCTTGATATTCTTTCCTTTTAACAAATTGCTCAGGCCGAGAATTTCGTTGCTGACTACGTGAACGTGCTCATCCTGCATGGCTGATTGAATGATAAACGTGCCGTGCCCTCTTTTTCTGAAAAGCATCCCTTCAGCCGCAAGTGTATCAAGCGCCCGCTTCATCGTCATCCGGCTGCACCCGAACTCCGCAGCGAGCGTCTTTTCATCCGGGATCGGCTGATCTATGTCATATACACTGCTTTTAATCCTCTTTCTCATTTCGTTGGCGATTTTTTCGTACTTATTCATCGGTTTCCTCCGGCTGTATAATGTTTGATCTGTATAGACTCCTTACGGTTATCATAAATTTTTTTCCCTGCTTCATCAATGACGTTACAGCCGCCGATATTGAAATTTGAAAGGATTTCCTCGAATTTTCTATGGAATCTCCCTCACTATTATGGTAGAATTTTTTGCAGAAACGGACACAACCGAATATTGCATACATTGTATAACCTCAATGATATGGTTTGAGGGTGTCTACCAGGAACCGTAAAATCCTGATTACAAAAATTGTCCCGTACACTTTTTGTAATCAGGATTTTTTATTTTCTAAAAAATAAAAAAAGGAGTATCTGTACATGAATTTCAAAGTATTTCTGCTTGCAGCATCTACCATCGCAGTCGGATTGGTTGAATTAATTGTGGGCGGTATTCTTCCGCAAATCGCTTCCGACTTAGATATATCCATCGTCAGCGCGGGGCAGCTGATCAGCGTGTTTGCGCTCGGTTACGCGGTATCCGGCCCTCTGCTTTTGGCAGTGACGGCAAAGGCTGAACGAAAGCGGCTTTATTTAATCGCACTGTTTATTTTCTTCCTAAGTAATCTGGTCGCTTATTTCAGTCCCAATTTCGCCGTACTTATGGTGTCACGGGTGCTCGCTTCCATGAGCACAGGGCTGATTGTCGTCCTTTCTTTAACGATTGCTCCTAAAATCGTGGCACCTGAATACAGAGCGCGGGCGATCGGCATCATTTTCATGGGGTTCAGCTCCGCAATCGCTTTAGGCGTGCCTGTCGGTATTATCATCAGCAATGCCTTCGGATGGCGCGTTCTGTTCTTGGGAATCGGCGTATTATCTCTCGTTTCCATGCTGATTATCAGCGTCTTTTTCGAAAAAATACCTGCTGAAAAAATGATTCCGTTTCGTGAGCAGATCAAGACGATCGGGACCGCCAAAATTGCCAGCGCACATCTTGTCACCTTGTTTACATTGGCGGGGCATTACACACTCTATGCCTACTTTGCGCCTTTTTTGGAAAGAACGCTTCATTTGAGTTCCGTTTGGGTCAGTGTATGCTACTTTTTGTTCGGTCTGTCAGCGGTATGCGGCGGCCCGTTCGGAGGCTGGCTGTATGACCGCTTAGGGGCATTTAAAAGCATCCTGCTTGTGACCGTTTCTTTCGCTCTGATCCTGTTTATTCTTCCGCTGACAACGGTTTCTTTAATCATTTTCCTGCCTGCGATGGTGATCTGGGGATTGCTCAGCTGGAGCCTTGCGCCGGCGCAGCAAAGCTATTTAATCAAAATTGCGCCTGAGTCTTCCGATATTCAGCAAAGCTTCAACACGTCCGCTTTGCAGATCGGCATCGCGCTCGGGTCAGCCATCGGCGGCGGCGTGATCGGACAAACCGGTTCAGTCACAGCAACAGCCTGGTGCGGAGGTTTGATTGTCATTATCGCTGTCGCGTTAGCTGTATTCTCTTTAACGAGACCTGCTTTGAAAAGAAAATCCGCATAAATGTGAGACCGCAAAAAAGCCAAAGGAGTTCCTTCGGCTTTTGCGGTCTTTTTATTTTGCGGCAGCAAGCTCGTCTTCTGTCACCCATTTATGATTGGTTACTTTTTGGCCGCCGTCAGTCGGTGTATAGTCGACCATATAAACGGTTGTCTTTTTGGCTGAATCAATAACGGCTTCGGCGCCCTTCATGCCTTTCATATGGGATGCCTCGATCACGGCCTTGTCACCCGGTTTTAACGTTTTATTACCGGCGCCCTTCAGCTCTTCCTGAATGACCCATTTATGATCTTCGACGCGCTTTCCTCCCGTTTCCGGAGTGTAAGATACACTGTAAACCGTTGTATCATAAGCACCTTTTACGGTTCCTTGCGCATTTTTCATGCCTTTCATATGAGAAGCTAAAATCATGACGTCACTGCCGACCTTATAAGTCGGATTTTCGGCCTTCTTTAAACCTTTCGGCACCTCGGATGAACCTGAGTGATTCATGTCTTCGTGAGAGTGCGTTTCTTTGTCTTTCGCTTTTTCGCTTCCTCCTGAAGATTGGCTGTTGCATCCGGCAAGCGCCAGAACGGGGATCAGGAGAAACATGCTGAATAAAAATAGTCTCGCTTTCATTTCAAGAACTCCTTTGCCTTTTTGATTTTTCACTTTCCCTTTCGTTTCTTCGGTAAAACAAAAAGATGGCCTGTCATTTCTCCTAATTCTTCAAATCTCTCTTTATTGCCTTTCATCAGGTGAAATTGTTCACAAAATGTACACATTAATGGAGATGCAGTATAATTCAATTATCAGATAATAGGGGGAACTCATCATGAAAACGAAGGTTTTTGCGGTGGTATTGGGCGCTGTTTTAATGATTGCGGGGTTGGTTTTGGCAGAAGTTTCGCTTTATATGGAATACATCACAATGCTCGGAGCTATGATTTTTTCTTCTATATTTATGTCAGAGCCGAAAAAAAAATTTCGCGTCATCAAAGGGGTTTGACTTTTCTATTACCGCCGTCTTCTCAGGACGGCGGTTTTGTTTTGCATGTCACTCAGTCTATCCGCACAGCCGTTTCTTCTGTGCCGTCCTGATATAAAACAAAATGTGAGGCTGTTTGTGCTTTATCACCTGCAAATTCAATTTCAAGCGGCAGCGCCCTGACAAAATAACGGGTTTCCGTCATTGGGAATAATTCGAATGGTGTCTGCCCGTCTATTGTAAGATACAATCGGTTTTCTTTTACCGCCACCGATGCATGTGTGTCATCCTGAAATGAGTAATTGCCGGTAAATCTGCTGTAAATCGCAGGATCGATATCTGCTTTTTTCTGATCTGCCGGACGTTTCGGAATCACGTATGGCTGATCAAATAAGATGTTTACAGCCGCGGCAATTACAGCTTGTTCAAATTGATACGATTGTTCCATATTGCTGAGATAAATCAGTGTTTTATTCTGGTCAATATACCGGATCATCAGAGTTGAATAGCCCGGCCAGCCTCCGTCGTGACTGATAACCTTCCCTTTTTGCCGGCTGTTTTGAATCATCCAGCCAAATCCGTATCCGAATTGCTCTTCTTCATTCCAATAGCCCGGTGTAAACGCTTGATTTTTAGACTCTTTGCTGATGATTTCTTCCGTATAAAGAGCCTGATCAAACAGATATAAATCTCTAATAGCGGAGTTAACGGTTCCGTCACCTTGAATTCCGTCAAGAAAGACGACATAATCGGTTTCCTCAAGTTCATCCGGCAGCACATATTCTCCGGAATGAACATCATACACATAGCCATATGCATAGTTCGGGATGTTTTCTTTACTCAGCCTTCTGTTATAAATCCGCGTATCGTGCATACGAAGCGGATGAAATACGGCTTGTTTCATAAATTCAGCAAAACTCATGCCTGATACAATTTCTATAATAACCGCTAACACCACATACCCCGTATTACTGTACAGCCACTCCTTGCCCGGCGGGAAATAAGCATCCGGCTTATGCTGCTTAAGCATATCGATCACATCTTGATTAACGGCAATTCTGTCCCGGTCCCAATGTGTTAAGAACAACTCCATATAGTCCGGCAATCCTGACGTATGATGGAGTAAATGCCGAATGGTAATGCCCGGATAAGGAAAATCAGGAAGCCACTGCTCTATCATATCGTCATAACGCAGCTTCCCTTGCTGCTCTAAAATGATAACGCCCAAAGCTGTAAACGGCTTCGATACTGAGGCCAATTCAAAGACCGATTGGTCATTCAGCATCCTCTTTGTATTCAGTTCTGCAGCGCCGAATGACCCCTGGTATAAGATGCGGCCGTTTTCCGCTGCCAATACAGCGCCGTTTATTTCATGTCTTTCGTCTAAAGTGCTGAAAAGCTGTTCAAACGCTTGTTTTTTCTTATCGTTCATTTCACGAACCTCCATATACAAGCTGATTTACTCTTTTATACGAACGGCCGCTATAGAAGTTTCAATATTTTCCCTTCTCGAAACACCAGTCAGTATACTGCCGTTCAGGCAGCCGCGGAGGTTTGATGAATGTCTTTTATTCACACAATACTGTGCAGGCTTCAAATTCAACATGCTTCTCGTCTTTATTTGCACCGGCAATTTCCATGGTCGAAAACATCGCGCAGACGACGGCTTTGTATTCGTTCATGACGGTTTGAATTTCAATCAGGAACCGTTCGGATGAAGCCGCGTATTCCGTTACGTACTCTTTCATTTTGCCGATAATATCATCTGCCTGACGGCTGAAGCCGGCCGCCTCCAAGTCACTCTCAAACTGGTTTTTGTTGATCATATGAATATGCATTTTTAAAGGCTCCTTTCAGCAGCATTTTGTGGTTATATCTACTGTAAAGGACAGGCTTGGATAAACTTTTAATAAAATATGAACAAAATATGAATTGGCTCATCGGCCTGACCGGCGGGCTTTCGGCTGTGCTCCGTTTCATTTGGACTACATGAAATAATGACTTCTTTACTCTGTTAAAAACGGCTCATATATGATCTAATACCAGTAAAATGTTTAGGAGGCGGCCTATGTCAGCAGCAGGAAATCGGCAAAAATTTTGGGTCATGGCGATGCTTATAGCGGTCTTTGCTGTGTTCGTTTTCTCTTTTTCTGAGAATCATTCACAAAAGGACTGGCACACGGCGGTTGACCAGGCGTCAGTGAATGTCTTCGGCCAGCAGATCTTTGAAAAAGACCGTCTGGCAAAAACACTCGACGCACGTGAGGCAGAATCTCTTCTGACTCTTGTGAAACTTGCAAATGAAGAACATCACATCATCTAAAAGCCATTATAAAAAGCCTGTTTCCCTTTGGCAGAGGAAACAGGCTTTTTCCATGTATTATTGAGCATGTTTTTGTTCAATAAACCGGTCGATCCGGGCCAGAACATCCTTCATGTCCGTACATTCTTTAAAGCTTTCATTAATGGCTTGAATGCCTTGTTTGTATTTTCCGTTATGCAGCACTTCTTCCGCGGCAAGCTTTACCTTTTCAGCGCTTACTTCATCTTTTTGCACGGTATAGCCTGCATCCAATTCAGTCAGGCGGCGCGCAACCATCGGCTGGTCTTTATCGTGCGGGATGACGACCAGCGGCACTTGATAATGAATGCCTTCATTTACACTGTTCATTCCGCCATGCGTGACAAACACATCGGCTTGCTCCAGCACTTCAAGCTGCGGCACGTACTGGGCGATGATAAAGTTTTCCGGCGCCTGTTTGATTTTCGACAGATCGGCTTTTTCCCCGGCGGCAATGACTACTTTTCCTTCAAAATCTGAGAACGCGTCTATGCACAGATTGAAAAACGCTTCCGTGTCCCCGAGCACCGTTCCCATTGAGATATAAATGACTTTTTCATTCTTTAATGAGTCAATCGGGAAGTCGACGCGCCCTTTTCTCTTCGGAAAACTCGGACCGATAAATAAATACTCATCTCCGAATGTCTCACTTTCGGGCTGAAAATACCTGCTTGTATAGACGACGTTCAATTCACCTGTGTTGTTCATAAATTGAACCATGCTGTCAGGGGCGACACCGTATTTGTCTTTCATCTCGGCCAACAGCTCTTCACATTCCCTGTCCGGCTGAAACGGCACGCCCGATTCCGGGTGGAGCGGCAGTATTTTCAGACGGTCTTCATTGAATAGGAAGGATGCTGAAGAAGAGATGCCGGGAATGTTGAGATAATCCCGCACCAGCTCTCCCGCACCGAATTTATCATAATAGACGGCGTCGAATTGAATGTCCTCTGACAGCCGCTGCACAATATGTAAAATCTCCAGTGACGTTTTGATATGAACCTTTAAAAATGCAAGTATGCCGGACGGACTGCCGGGATCAATAGGTGTCATTCTGAGCAGATCGCTGTGAAGATGAACTTTCGCCCCTACTCCTTCCAGTCTGCTTTTGTATTTTTCCGTTGAGATATAATGAACGTGATCGCCCCGTTCGCTGAAGGCCTTTGTCATACCCAAAGTCGGGTTTACGTGTCCTTCTGCGGGAAAATTGATCATCAAAATATGTTTCGCCATTTTTCAAACTCCTTTGCCTTTTTTGCGTCTCTTCCATATCCATCATAAATGACGCGGAAAAAATCATGCAAGGAACATCCGTCAGGTCTTTATGACGGTTCGATGACATCGGCAAAAAAAAGACAAGGCTTTTCACCTTGTCTATCGTGATGATTCGTCTGTTTCTCCCACTTTGAGCACGCCTTTCAGATGTTCTTCATCATGCTTGAGATGCTCCGTCATATATTGCACGGCTTTTGTTTTGTCGCCCTTTTTTATTTCTTCAAAGACTTTCCGGTGCTCATGTAAGATCACTTCCGCACGGTCATCGCCTTTAAAATTAAGAACTCTGCAAAAATGAATCAGCACATTGACATGCTCAAGCAGCATGGCCAGCCGGCTGTTGCGGCTGAAATCCACAAGGAGCCGATGAAACGACTCGTTTAAGGAAATAATCTCAGTCTCTTTGACGCCTTTATTGATGGCTTCTTCCGTCTCCCGCAGCTGTTTTTCAATGAGGTCAATTTCACTCTCAGCCGCTTCATCAATAACGAGTTCGACCGCCAGTGATTCAAGTGACATTCTGATTTTATAAATCTCTTCAACATCCTTAACGGACAAAGAATAAATGACAAAGCCGTTTCGATCGTCTGCCGTCAAAAGCCCGTCCTTTTCAAGGAGCCGCATGGCTTCTCTGACCGGCGACCGGCTGACTCCGAAATCCTTGGCCAGCTGAGTCTCATTCAGCCGTTCACCCGGTTTAAAAATCCCGTCAAATATCATTTTTTTCAATTGGGAATAAAATTGCAGATAATACGGGATTGGCTTATCTAATTTAAAATTATCCATCTTTCCTACCTCTTCATACAATTTAGGCCTTATTGTTACCAAGATCATATAACAGTTTATCTATGGAAGCAACATTCCCGAGCTTGTCAGCATATCGGATGTGGCGTAATATGGAATTATGATGAACGACGGTCGACGGTCTGCCGTAAACCGAAACAATTCATTCAGAGGTGACGGAAACATGAAAACTTACAAGATTGCCAGCATACCGGGGGACGGTGTGGGGAAAGAAACAGTTCCGCAAGCGGAGCGGGTGTTGAACGCGATCGCCGAATTACATGGAGGCATTGCCTTTGATTTCACTTCTTTTCCGTGGAGCTGCGAGTATTATTTGGAGCACGGAACTATGATGCCGGATGATGGATTAGAAACGTTACAGCACTTTGATGCTTTGTTTTTGGGAGCGGTGGGGAATCAAAAACTCGTCCCCGATCATGTTTCGCTGTGGGGGCTGCTCATTAAGATACGCCGGGAATTTGAACAGGTGATTAATGTGCGGCCGGCAAAGCTCCTGCCGGGAATCACTTCCCCCCTCGTTAACCCGAAGGATTTTGATCTGATAGTCGTCCGCGAAAACAGTGAGGGCGAGTACAGCTCTGTCGGCGGCAGAATCTATCAGGGTGAGGACGAAATCGCCATACAAAACGCGGTCTTTTCCCGCCGGGGTACGGAAAGAGTGATGCGGTATGCTTTCGAACTGGCGGCAAGTCGGCGGAAACACGTCACAAGCGCGACGAAATCAAACGGTATTATTCACTCGATGCCGTTCTGGGATGACATCTTTAAAGAGGTCAGCCGGGAGTACGCCGGGATTGAGACGGATTCCCAGCACATCGATGCACTGGCGGCCTTCTTTGTCACGCAGCCGGAACGCTTTGATGTCATTGTCGCTTCGAATCTGTTCGGAGATGTGCTGACAGATATCGGCGCGGCGATTATGGGAAGCGTTGGAATCGCTCCCGCAGCCAACATCAATGTAAACGGCAAATACCCTTCCATGTTTGAGCCTGTTCACGGCTCCGCCCCGGATATTGTCGGAAAAGGAATTGCCAATCCTATAGGCCAAATATGGACGGCGAAATTAATGCTCGATTCATTCGGAGAAGAGGAACTGGGCCATCTCCTCTTACAATCTATTGAAACGGTCACAAACAGCGGCATTCTGACTCCTGATGTCGGCGGAAAACATTCAACGGAAGACGTCACTTCCGCTATTATTTCTCAAGTCAAGAACAGATAATACGAAAAAACCGCGGGCAGGAAAACTGCACAGCGGTTTTTTTCGTCTCAGACGGGACGGATCGCGCAGAAACAGGCCGATTCACCTGTGAAGCCCGCAATACGGCCTGATTGATCCTTTTCTACAGAAAAAAACCGCTGTATATCACGAGGAGCATCCAGCATCTGTTTTTCCAGTAATGCGGCTTTCTCTTCAGTCAGGCCTGCCCGTTCACACCAGACGGTAAATTGAAATGGTTTCAAAAAGCAGACAGCGGATTCAATCCGGAAGCCGGCTGTCTCCAGAAAACGGAGCCATTCTGTTTTTTTCCACGCCCGAAAGTGGCTCTGATCCCGTTTCTTTTCAATGTCATTATAAAAATGGTCATATTCATCCTTTTCAGGTGCGGTATTGTCAATGAGAAGCAGTCTGCCGCCCGGTTTGACAACCCGAAACGCTTCATGAACAAAGGCTCTGACATCGGGAAAATGATGCGCCGCGATTCTGCATGTGACGATATCGAAAGCAGCATCGGCAAACGGCATCTTTTCAGCATCGCCTTTTTCGAATGACACGTTCGTCCATCCGTTTCCGGTTATAAATGCTTCAGCGGCTGCTAACATTTCTTCAGTGAGGTCATATGCGATAACAGAGCGTACGAGAGGAGCGAGAGCGTTAGCCGTATGTCCGCCTCCCGTCGCGATATCCAGCACGTCCATATGCTTTTCGGCACCGGAAGCTGAAACGAGATACGCCAAATCCTCTCCTGCGGCGTGTCCTGGACTAGTCACATATTTCGCGGCGTTTTTGGCAAATTGCCGCTGCGCCTGCTGTTTAATTGAATCCTCCATGATACTCGGGCCCCCTTTTCTTTCTGTTTGCTGCCTTAATCAAAATAAACGGGTTCGTCCGGATGTTTGAGATATGCAAACATCCTTTCAATCTGACTTTCCGTATTGCGGGCTTCAGATAGCGGCGGCAGTTCCGTTTCCGCAAAAAAGCCGGCTGCGCTTGTTTCCGTTCCCTCCCTGAGCCGGCCGCCGATGATCTCGCATTTGATAAACACTTTGTAAACGTGGACGGCGGACGGCGGATGGGAATGGCATTTCTTATCCATTACAGCTAACAGTTTAACGGGCTTTACGTCGATTCCCGACTCCTCTTTTACTTCTTTGACAGCGGTCTCGCCCGGAGAAATCCCGATATCAGCCCATCCGCCCGGCAGCGCCCATCTGCCGTCGCTTTTCTCTCTTACCATTAATATGCTCTGATCTTTAAAAACTGCCGCTCTGATATCAACTTTCGGAGTGGGATAGCCCGTGTCACCGGCGAATACGTCTTTAATGATTCTTTTGTCGATGCCGGTATGATGCGCCATGATATCCACGCTTATTTTTCTTATTTCTTCAAATCTCTCAATATCATATATGTCTTTGGAATAAGCCAGCCCCGCTTGCGCCGCGGATTGAAGCTGTTTTGCCCATTCAAGCCATTTTGGCTCCATTTTTTCACCGCCCGTTATGTTAATTGACGAAACCCTGAGGGTCCGGGTATTGCACCTTGAGAGTACCGGTGCCCATGATCCGTTTCTGCTCCTTGTTTTCTGTGTATGACGGAGCGAATCCTGCCGGAAAATCAGAAAAAAGCCATTCATTTGCTGAATGGCTTTTTTTCATTTTCTATTTTTCTTTCATGACGAGAACGACGCCTGAAACAATAAGAGCCGCCCCGATCCAGAAGGTTCCTCCGATCGTCTCTCCCAGCAGCAGCCAGCCGAGCAATGTCCCGGAAAGCGGCTGAAAGAAGAAAAACAGACCGCCGCTTGCCGCATTCAGTAATTGCAATCCGCGATTCCAAAGCATGAACGCGCAGGCGGTTGAGATCACACCCAAATATAAAAGTCCGCCCCATATTTCAGGCCGGGCAAGCTGAGACAAAGGAATCTCCTGAAGCGAGCCCGCTGTAAACGGGGTCAGGATGACAAATGCGACGCAAATGGAATACGTTGTGACGACAAGCGGTGAGTAATGGCCGGGAACCCGTTTCATCAGCACGGACATCAAAGCCCATGTCAGCGCCGCAGCCAGAAGCGAGAGACCGCCGAGCTGGCTCGACATATCGAGATCTCCGTTCCCCACAATGAGCAATACTCCGATCGTCGCCAGCCCTGTCGATATTCCTTTTTTCAGCGTTAACCGCTCTTTCAACATCAGCCGGGCAAATACAACCATAAATGCGGGAGTGGATGCCGTAATAATCGCACCCATCTGCGCGGTTGATAATTTCGTGCCGATTTCCTGCGTGACGATCGAAATCGTGTTGCCGATCAATCCGATCGCAGCGATCAGTAATAAATCACGTTTATGAACTTTCCAGGATTGGCGTGTAAACAAACTGAGAAGCAAAAGCGAAAGAAGCGCCACCGCATATCTCAGCCATACCAGTTCAAGCGGCGGAATGACCGCTACCACAACTTTTACAACGACATACATACCTCCCCAGATACTGGCGGCCAATGCCAAATAAATCGAACCGAACAATGTATTTTTCAATTTGATGCACCCTCCGTTATCATATTAGGTCACGTCATATGCCCTAACGGAGAGAAGCGCAGTCACTTTTCTCCATTAAGGGCGGAGAAGTGCTGCCGGTACATCATGTTCAAATAAGGGCGCTAGAAACATATCGTGTTTCACCTCAATTGCAATCTGATTTTTCTCATTATACAAGGTTTGTTAAAAGACGTAAATGAACGGCGGCATCGGCTTTATGGATTGCGGACTTGCAGCTGGATTCTTGTGATCTGATTGTCAAACCCGTCCGCCACAACCTCATCAAGCATATATTCTTCATATGCATAATCGCCCATTTCCAGCCCATACTCTTCAATAAACTGCATGATGCTGCGGTAAGCCGCTTCCGCTTCATCCCCTATTTGGTACCCGACGGCATAAAGCCCTTTCGGCTTGATATGGAGGTCTCTATTCTCTATGCCTTCATCTGTCTTCATATAAAAATGGGTGTAGTTGTAGAATTCTTTTTTCAGAATCTGCTCCCGCGCAAACAGTCCGCCGACCGGATGCCCCTGATCGAGCTCATGTACCCGCATATAACGGATCAATTCGGAAATGGCGGCAGTGTATTGCCGTTCTGGCAAATGGAGTACGGGTCGTCCTATCATAAGTGTCTCTTCATCTAATCGCTGCAATGAGACGGAGGAAAAGTCTGTCTCCAAGGCTTGTTCGGTCAGCTTCACCTTTGTCTGAATCATCCTTTGCAGGTGCTCCAGCTTTTTGATTTTGCTTTCGATTTCTGAAGATTTCTCTTTTAAAAGCGTGATGATACCCTCAGGGGTTTTGTCTGTTAAGAGTGGTTTGATCTGCTTCAAGGGCACGCCGACCTCCTTAAACAGACCGATGACCTGGAACAGTTCGAATTGATGATAGGAATAGTATCTGTATCCATTCGCTTTTTTGATTTCCGGAGAAAGCAGGCCGATCTCGTCATAATGGAACAGGGTTTGTTTTTTTACGTGGCACAGTTTTGCAAATTCACCCGTTGTGAAGTATTTTCTGACGTCTTCGCTCATAATGCCTCCTTGACTATACGGTAACCATATCCTTTATGATGATCATTGTATCCGAGAGAAGGCTGATTCACAAATGGCTTACGCAATGAAAGCTTTACCGTCTCAAAAAAAGCGGAAGAGGAGTATCAAGTATGACGATTGAAATCAGAACAGTCACGGAAGAAAACCGTGCCGATATACTGGCGCTTCATGTAAGTGAAAGCCAGACTTCATTTATTGAAACCGCGGAAGAGTGCTTACAAGATGCTGAGGATTGCCGGCATTATCAGCCGGCCGGTCTTTATGTTAACGGGGAATTGGTCGGCTTTGCCATGTACGGATGGTTTCCGGAATATGATGAGGAAAATGAAAACGGCAGAGTGTGGCTTGACCGTTTTTTTATTGATGAACGTTATCAGGGACGGGGATTGGGCAAGCTGTTGCTTGATGCCCTAATCCGTCATCTCGTTCGAATATATGATTGCAGACGGATTTATTTAAGCCTGTTTGAAGATAACGTGCATGCATTGCGGCTTTATCAAAAATTCGGCTTCTTATTCAATGGAGAGCTGGACTCAAACGGGGAAAAAGTGATGGTGAAAGAGCTGTAAACCCTCTGTATAAAAGCGATTCGTCTTCTTGCCAATACCTTAAATTTGAGGTAACATAAAGATATCAGACGACGGTCGACGGACTACGGTCGATTATTAGAACCTGATACAGCGGAGCGGAACATGGTGATCAGGCATCTAAATGGAGGAGAAGATTGTGCTTATTATACTCGTTATGTTTCTTCTCGGGATTATTCTCGGGTTTATCGGCGCCGGGGGAGCCGGTTTTGTCATTGCACTTTTAACTATACTGTTTCACGTACCGATTCATACGGCTTTGGGCACCTCCCTTGCCGGAATGGCTTTCACAAGTTTATCTGGGGCTTTCAGCCACTACCGTGAAGGCAATATTCAGATGAAGATCGGCCTCATCGTCGGCGTTTTTGCGGCATTCGGTTCGTTTTTCGGGGCAAGGCTTACTTCCCTTATCCCCGCAGATTTGCTGCATTACTTGACGGCGGGCATGCTGTTTTTATCTGCTCTGCTTATTTTAGTCCGGTTATTTATTGTAAAAGAAACACATGAAGATTCCGGACAGCAAAGCAATCTGAATATATGGGTGAAAGCCGTTGTACTCGGTGTCATCGCAGGAATCTTGTCCGGAACATTCGGGATCGGCTCTGCCCCTTTCATCCAAATCGGCTTAATGATTCTTTTGCGCTTATCCATCCGCCAGTCGGTCGGCACCACCATGCTTGTCATTATCCCGCTTGCGGTCGGCGGAGGACTCGGTTATGTGACGGAAGGATTTGTCGATTATATGCTGTTGGTCAAAGTGCTGATCGGAACGATGTGCGGCGCATATGTCGGAGCGAAATTCACCAACCTCGTGCCGAAAGTCATTCTGAAATCAGCCATCTTTTTAACACCGGCCATCGCCGGTCTCATGCTTTTATTTTAAACTGAAACGGGAGGCGGCCGCCTCCCGTTTTTTTCTGTTCTTCACCTGTTTTCGAAGAGCTTTTTCAGCTTTGCTTCCGTTTCGGTATGATCTACCGGCGTATACACACTGCAGCGCAGATCACTGTTGCCCTGAACCTGAAATGAAGTCAGGTTAAAGACCATTTTTCCCGCCTTTGCGTGGCGGAACTCAATTAATACTTCGGGTGCCGAGCTGACTTCGCTCTCATTCCACAGCGCATGAAATTCCGAATACGTTTTCTCCATTTCTTCTATAAACTGAGAATACCACGTATCAGCTACATACTGGCCGTAATACGTTCTGAAAATGGCGATGAATCCTTTCACAAAGTGCTCCCAGTTCACGGCTAAACTTCTTAATTCTTTTCTGGAAAACAATAGCTCTATGAGATTCCGTTTTTCAGGAGGAATTTGTTCGAAATCTAAAAACACGTGAGCCGCAGCCTGGTTCCATCCTACGATATGACACCGCCTGTCCGAGATAATGGTGGGACAATAACGGAGCTCCTGCAGGATTTTTGAAAGCGACGGGCTGATAACCGCTTCTTCCTCCGCGGTAAACGGCTGCTTCACGCCCTCCTCAATGGCAAGCGCGTATAAATAATTTCTCTCATCTTTGTTGAGCTGCAGCGCATCGGAAACGGCGTCCAATACGGCTGCGGACACTTTAATGTCTCTGCCCTGCTCCAGCCACGTATACCACGTGGTGCTTACGCCGGCTAATTGCGCGACCTCTTCTCTTCGGAGTCCGGGCGTTCTTCTCCGTGTGCCCATCGGCAGCCCGGCCATCTGCGGAGAAATTTTGGCCCGCTGCGTTTTTAAAAACTCTGAAAGCGCCTGCAATCTTCCTTCTGGTATCATACCGAATCTCTCCTCTCTTACCCTGGTATTCATTATACTAGGATAATCAACAACTTGTAATAGGATAATTGCGAGTTACAATAAATACATACCGAAGGAGGAATGACCATGAAAAGAGTTGTGATCACCGGAATGGGAGTGATTTCACCTCTCGGCAATGATGTGCATACATTTTGGAAACACCTGACGGAAGGAAAATCGGGAATCTCTTTCATCGATTCGTTTGATGTCTCCGGTTCAAAGACAAAAATAGCCGGCACCGTCCGTGATTTTGACGCAGAAGAAAGATGGGGCAGAAAAGAAGCGAGACGGCTTGACCGTTTCAGCCAGTTTGCTCTAGCGGCAGCGGAACAGGCGCTTGAAAGCTCCGGGATTCAGCTCGATCAGATTGACCGTGAACGCCTCGGCGTGTACGTCGGCTCGGGAATCGGCGGCATCACGACTTTGATTGATAACGTTCATACTTTAAATGAACGGGGAGCGCGAAAAGTGAGCCCGAGCCTTGTCCCCATGATGATCTCAAACGCGGCCGCCGCTCAAATCAGCATCAGATTAGGCGCGCTCGGCCCCTCACTTTCTCCCGTCACCGCGTGTTCCATCGGCAATACGTCGATCGGGGAAGCTTTCAACGCCATTCGGAATGATGACGCAGATATCATGTTTGCCGGGGGAGCGGAAGCGGCGATTACGAATTTGTCATTAGCCAGCTTCGGCAATGCCCACGCGCTGTCAGCGAGAAACGAAGACCCCGCCGCGGCAAGCCGGCCGTTTGACGCGGATCGCGATGGGTTTGTCATGAGTGAAGGCGCGGGCATCTTAGTATTGGAATCATTGGATAGCGCAATCGGCAGAAATGCCCCGATCCTTTGTGAGGTGCTCGGCTACGGCGCAAGCTCTGACGCCTATCATATGGTGGCCTCTCATCCGGAAGGAACGGGCGCTTACCTGGCGATGAAAAACGCTTTGAAGAAGGCGAACGTTTCAGCGGAAGACATTGATGTCGTAAGCGCTCATGCGACAAGCACAAAAGCCGGAGATCTTTCTGAAACATTGGCCATCAAGACATTATTCGGGGAGCTTGCGTATGATATTCCGGTTACGGCCAACAAATCAATGCTCGGCCACATGCTTGGCGCGGCAGGCGGCGTTGAAGCCATCGCTCTGACAGAAAGCCTGAGACACGGCATCATTCCGCCGACGATCAATCTGCAGCACCCTGATTCGGCGTGTGATTTGGACTATGTAGCAGACGGGCCCCGCCAGCAATCGTTAACGATCGGCCTTTCCAACTCATTCGGCTTTGGCGGGCATAATTCGGCGATCGTGCTGAAGAAATATGAATAGCGGGCATCAAAAAAAGGAGTGAATCATTTCACTCCTTTTTTGCTTTCTCCGGTTTTGTTGTTAAGGCGAAAAAAGCGATGGAACCGATAACGGATGTCGTAAACATGATCGCCCCCATCGGGACGGCCGTCGCTTCATTCATCCCCACAAGCGGCGACACGATGGAACCGAGAAGAAGCGGAAGCATGCCGAGCAGTGCGCTTGCGCTTCCCGCGCGGTGTCCCTGCTTTTCCATCGCCAATGTAAAGGTGCTTGTCAGCGTCATGCCGATCGTAATCATATAAATAAAAATGGAAATCACCAGTGCCGCCAGCGGCCCGTGAATGATTGTCATGACGAGCAGAACGGCAGTCGCCGTCATCGCTGTAATCACGCCGATTCTCAGCAGGCTTTTTT
Organism: Bacillus sp. LJBV19; assembly: GCF_017797845.1. Classification (NCBI taxonomy): domain Bacteria; kingdom Bacillati; phylum Bacillota; class Bacilli; order Caryophanales; family Bacillaceae; genus Bacillus; species Bacillus sp. LJBV19. The sequence goes on along the minus strand of NZ_CP072563.1, from coordinate 570,588 downwards.
CGTGAATGATCCCGCCGAAACGCCCGATGATAAAGCTTCCGGTAATGATCGCCAGACCGTTTATGCCGAATAAAACACTGAATACCTGAGGCGATACTCCGTAAATATCCTGATACACGAAAGGCGTTCCGGAGACATACGCAAAGCTCCCGCCGTGAATAAAACCGACCGTCAGCGCATAGCCGATAAATGACCGATCCTTCAGCAGGCTTCCCATTGTCCGCACGGAATTTCCGATGGAGCTCGGAATCCGCTTTTCCGGCGGCAGGGTTTCTGTCAGCTTGAGCGCAATGATGAGAACAAGCAAAAACCCGATAAACGTTAAAAAGAGAAAAATCGTATGCCATGATGCAAACGGAAGCAGTAAAATCGCGCCTCCCGTCATCGGCGCCACCATCGGCGCGACGGCGGTAATGACCATCAGCAGCGAGAAAAATTTAGAAAGCTCTCTTCCCGTAAACACATCTCTGACGATTGCACGGGATAAAACGAGTCCTGCCGAAGCGGTGAATCCTTGAAGAAAACGGGCAATCACTAGTGTTGCAATGTTCGGTGCAAGCGCGCAAAACAGAGAAAACAACGCAAATAAAAAAATACATAGTAATAACGGTTTTCTTCTTCCCTTCGCGTCACTTAACGGGCCGACAACAACCTGTCCGATTGTCAGCCCGATCAGACATGCGGTTAAACTGAGCTGGACAAGCGATGCGCGGGCGCTTAAATCTTCAGCGATTTCAGGGAAACTCGGCAGATACATATCTATATTGAGCGGCCCCAGTATCGCAAGCATTCCGAGAAGAAAAGCAAGCGCAAGCCGCTCCTTACCGGTCGGATTATGCAGCATATCGTTCCCACCTTTCCTTTGTCAATCTCTCAAAACATTTGTATATTGTATCATAATTTTTTCTTTATTTTTAAAAGTTTTCAAAGAGCACAAAAAAACCAAGGGCTGTAACAGCCCTTGGTTCCGGGTCACGCGGTAAAAGGTTTTACGCGTGTTTTTCTTTAAATGCTTTTGCGTATTGATCAGCCGCTATAATGGCATCCGCCACGTCGTCAGCCGTCACGTCAAAAGCGGCATGAATCGTTTCTTCTTCAATCGTCGCGGCTTCTGCCACTTTCATAATGTCCTCTTTAGATGCGTCTTTCAATTTGATGTCTTCAAGTGTGACAGGCAGCCCCAAGCTGATATAAAACGCGATATACCGCTCAATTTCCTCAAGCGAACGTTTTTCCAGCGCCAATTGAACGAGCGTGCCGAATGCCACTTTTTCACCGTGGGTCAAGTGATGGATTTCACCTTCAAGCGCGGTAAATCCGTTATGAATGGCATGTGCCGCAGCTAAGCCGCCGCTTTCAAATCCCAGCCCGCTCAGAAGTGTATTGGCTTCAACCACCGCTTCCAATGCGGGCGTAACGGCTTTCGCTTTCACAGACTCATAAGCGAGACGTCCGTATTTGAATAACACCGCTTCACATTTTTCCGCGATAGCCTCTCCGGCGATGGTAGGAATTCCGCCTGCCATCGTTTTACCGCCATTGGCGATGACACTGCGCGCCTCTATCCACGTCGCCATCGCATCGGCAATCCCTGATGCTAAAAAGCGCGGCGGAGCTTCCGCGACGATTTTCGTATCGACCAGAACCAAGTCAGGATTCTTATGATAGAAACGATAGTTTTCGAACGCGCCTTGTTCAGAATATACGACAGACAGCCCGCTTGTCGGAGCATCCGTTGAAGCGGCCGTCGGCACGATAACGGTGTAGCCGTTTATTTCATCTGATACGGCTTTGGCGGTATCAAGCGTTTTACCGCCGCCGACTCCGATGACAATAGTCGCGCCTGCTTTTTCTGCGATGCCGGCAATTCTTTTCATTTCTTCCTGGGAGGCTTCGCCGTTGAAAACCGCCTCTTCAGAAGAAATATTGCTTTTCTTTAATTCAGCCGTCACCTTGTGGCCCGCGATATCCCATACGGTTTTGTCCGCAATGACGACGGCTTTTTCACCAACGCCCTCCAGATGTCCGCCGATCGTTTCAATGGCGTTTTTTCCCTGCACGTATTTGGCCGGACTGATAAAAATTCGTTCCAATGTCATCATCCCTTCTTCGTTGTCTTTCATTACATTTCTCTTATTGATAGAGCAGAAATGAAAACTCTTCTGATATAATTCCTCGTTTTAACTTGATTTAAACCTCATATACACTGCAGAAAAATCAATTTTCACGGCATTGACAAGATGTGAAGGTGTCTATATAATCTTCGATATTGAAGCTGATCATTCTTTACTGAATGAACAAACGAGATTGTGAATGATTCGTCTTAAAAATTATTTAGTTCTGCTGGATAATTTTTGAGGCGTTTTTGTTTTTTATATATTTTTGACTGCAGAGGAGGTTTGCACATGAAGAACATTTGCAAGGATATACTGATGATTATGGCCGGAGCCTTTCTTATTGCGGCGTCCGTGGAATTTTTCGTCATCCCGAATCATTTAGGGGACGGCAGCACCGTGGGAATCGCTCTCGTGTTATATTATCTTTTCCATATACCTGCAAGTATTACGACTCTGGTTGTAAATTTGATTTTTATCGGGCTGGCTTATAAATTTTTAACGAAAAAAACGATTTTATACACGATACTCGGTACGGGGATGACTTCTGTTTTTCTCAGCGTCGTCAGCTTTATTCCGTTCGGCGTGCACGACATGGTGCTCGGGATTGTATTCGGCGCTCTGCTGATGGGAGCGGGGCTGGCATTGATCTTTATCGCTGACGGATCTACCGGCGGGACCACGCTTTTGGCGTATTTATTGAATTACACAAAGGGCTTTAACATCTCGAAAAGCATGTTTTATATGGATTGTGTCATCATTTTCGCATCCGTTTTAGCGATCGGCATCAATCACATGCTGTATACGTTTATATTCGTATATCTGTGCGCCAAAATCGTCGATATTGTCATTGAGGGTTTCCATAATAAAAAAGCCCTCACCATTATGTCTGACCAATACGAAGAAATCGCCAAAGCCATCACCTCTGAGTACGGCAACGCGGCGACGATTTTTTACGGATACGGGTATTACGGCAGCAAAGACAAGCGCATTATCTATGTCGTCATTAAAAAGAACGAATTGCTGAAAATCAAAAAACATGTTCAAAAAATTGACCCGAAATCATTTATCGTTATTCATGAAGTAAAAGAAGCTGTCGGAGGGCAATTCGGATTTACAAACCTGCCCGCCGCCGCAAATGAAAAATAATCGCCTGCAGTGTATAGCTGCAGGCTTTTTTTATTCGGCTCTTCTCCGCTCAAAGGTTTTTACATCTTTCAATCGAAGTAGTAAATGAAATCTTTTTTGATGGAGGAACATAAAAAATGAATATCAAAACTGACAGGCTCGTCATTCGGACATTTGAACCGGAAGATTGGCAGAATGTCTATGCGTACACGTCAAATCCGAATGTCATGAAATATATACCAGAAGGTGTCTTTACCGAAGAAGATGCCAGGAAATTCGTTACTGAAAACAGCGGTGAACATGCCGGGAAGTTTCCCGTTTTATTGAAGGATGAGAAAACGGTCATTGGCCACATTGCTTTTTTTCAGTATTTTGGCGATCATACGTATGAAATCGGCTGGGTGTTTCACCCGGAATACCAGGGCAAAGGATATGCTTCAGAGGCGGCCCGCGCCGTGCTGGCATTCGGGTTTAACAAGATGAAATTACACCGGATCATTGCGACATGTCAGCCGGAAAACATGGCTTCGCACCGGGTGATGGAAAAGATCGGGATGAGACGGGAAGGATTTTTTAAAAAATGCATCCCCCATGATAATGAATGGTGGGATGAATATTATTATGCCGTTTTAGAAGAAGAGTGGGAAGCCACCAATCTGGAATAAAAAGGCTTATACCCTTTGCTTTTACAGATAAGTGTGTGCTACACTGTTTGTAACAAATACGAAGGGATGATGGGTGGACAATGATTAACTAATCTTATTTTGACCGTTTGAAATCAAATATTTCAAATCAGAAAAAATAGGATTAGTCTGCCCATTTTCTATACGATACGAAAGCTATGTGAAAATAGCTTATTTGATCATGCACAGGTACGGCTAATCCTTCCAAATCAATTGGGAGGATTTTTTTGTCCTCCCTTTAAAGCGAGGGATTGACATATGAAAGAAATGTTAAAAATAAGCGGTATCAGTTATGAAATCAACAGCGTTCCCCTTTTTGAACAGATCAGCGCGAGCGTTCAGCAAGGTGACATCATCGGCGTTATCGGTAAAAACGGCGCCGGCAAATCTTTATTGCTGCAATTGATCTGCAATCAAAAAGCGCCGTCACAAGGACAGATTCAGATGATGCAAGATGTAAACATATATATGGTGGAACAAGAAACGGAAGCTTATGATTCCGGCCATCCGGAGCCTGCGGAGGCAGCCTTGTTAGAAAAGTGGAACGTGCCCGCACGCGCCTTTTCGCAATTGAGCGGCGGAGAAAAACTGAAAGCCCGTCTTGCCAAAGGTTTCTCCTCCTCAAGCAGCCTTTTGTTATTAGATGAGCCGACGAACCACCTCGATCAGCACAGTTTAGAAATACTGCTGAATCAGATCAAGAATTACAAAGGCACCATTATTTTCGTTTCGCATGATCGTGCTTTTATAGATGCAGCGGCGACAAAAATCTGGGCCATCGAAGGAAAGAAACTCATTGAACATAAAGGGAATTATTCAAGCTATATGGAGGTCCGCAAACAGAGAAGGCTGACACAGCAGCGGGAATATGAGAATCAGCAAAATATGATCAGACGGATTGAAGCTCAAATGAACGAGCTGAGCGCCTGGTCGAAAAAAGCCCACGCTCAATCAACGAAAATAGAAGGCTTTAAAGAATACCATCGTGTAAAAGCAAAACGCACCGACGCCCAGATTAAATCAAAGCAGAAGCGTCTTGAAAAAGAGCTTGAAAAAGCGAAAGCAGAACCGGTTGAAGCGGAGTATGAAGTCCGTTTTTCCATTGAGCACCGCAAAAAAGCGGGAAAGCGTTTTTTAGAAGTAAGTGATGTCACAAAGTCATATGACGGCCGAACGCTTTTCAAAAATGTGAATTTCACTGTGATGCACGGTGAAAAGATCGCGATTACAGGCCCGAACGGCAGCGGGAAAACAACATTATTGAAGGTCATCCTCGGTCAGGAAAAAGCACAGGACGGCAGCATATGGATTTCTCCGTCTGCAAACGTCGGATATTTAACCCAGGAAGTATTCGACCTTCCGCTTGATAAAACCCCCGAACAGCTTTTTTACAAAGAAACGTTCGAAGCAAGGGGAAATGTTCAATCCCTCATGAAGCATTTAGGATTTACCGCAGCGCAATGGACGGAACCCATCGGCAAGATGAGCATGGGAGAGCGGGTCAAATGCAAGCTGATGGCGTTTATTTTAGAGGAGAAAGATGTGCTGATTCTGGATGAGCCGACAAACCACCTTGATCTGCCGTCACGCGAGCAGCTTGAAGACACTTTGGCCCGATACGACGGAACGCTTATCATCGTATCTCATGATCGTTACTTTCTCGAAAAGACGACGGACATCCGGCTTGATATCTCAAATGGCAGCGTCCGAAAACAATGGAAAGAATCCCCCTCCGTCAGGGACGATGCTGAAGAACTGCGATTAAAGCTTGAAACCGAACGGCAGGAAGTCCTCGGAAAACTCAGCTTCATGACTCCGGCTGATAAACAATATCGTGAGCTTGATCAAAAATTCAAAGAGCTGACGGAAGAAATCAAGAAATTGAAATGAATGTAAAAGCCCGTGATTGTCACGGGTTTTGTTTTGGAAAGTTCACGTATCATGAAGAATAATTTCAAACTGATTTGTACAACCTACGTTCAGATTTATTATGAGCATAGTTCAGGGGGACGAAGAATGGCCAAACGCATCGGAATTACGGGAAACATTATGGCTGATCAATCCGGTCCTTTCCCGGGTTATAATCGGGCATATGTCAATAATGATTATATTCAGTCTGTTTCTGAGGCCGGCGGTGTGCCGTTTATATTGCCGGTGATTCAAGAGACGGCGCTTGTAAAGGAACAGGTCTCTCATGTTGACGGGATCATTCTGTCCGGCGGTCAGGATATAGACCCGCTGTTTTACGGCGAAGAACCTTTACAGGCTTTAAGAAAGACCTTTCCTGATCGGGACGCCTACGAGAAGGAGCTGATTCTCACGGCGGTTGCTTTAGAAAAGCCGATTCTGGCCATCTGCCGGGGGATGCATATGTTAAACGTCACTTACGGGGGAACTTTATATCAAGACCTGGCACACGCTTCGTTTGCTGACATTAAGCATGACCAAGAAAAAGATCCGCCGTTAAAAACCCATCATGTTTCCTTTGAAAAAGGGACACGTCTCCATTCTTTGTTTGGCGATTCAGCGCGGGTGAATTCATTCCATCACCAGATCATAAAAGAGACGGCGCCTTCGTTTAAAGCCGCGGCTTATGCGAAAGACGGGGCCATTGAAGCGATTGAACGGACGGGTGAATTATTTGTCGTCGGCGTGCAATGGCATCCCGAAATGCTGACAAAAAAACATGAAGACATGAAAAAGCTTTTTTCTCTTTTCATGAATGCGGTCAGCACATAAAAAAAGCAGATCATAACGATCTGCTTTTTCATTTTATTCTTCCGGTTTCTCCGGTGTTTTGCCTTGTGTCAGCTTATGGCCTTCGATATCCACGTTCGGAATGATTTTATCCAGCCACTTCGGCAAGTACCAGGCCGCATGTCCCATCAGCTTCATGACACTCGGAATAATGGTCATTCTTACAATGAACGCATCAAAAAGAACACCGAAGGTCATTGCCAAGCCCATGGATTTGATCGTAGCTTCTCCCGCAAAGATGAACCCCGCAAAGACGAAAATCATGATCAGTCCCGCCGCTGTTACGACAGGTCCGCTATGCTTCAATCCGGCATGGATGGCTTGTACCGGATTTTTTGTTTTGACATATTCTTCTCTCATTCTGCTGACAAGGAATACTTGATAATCCATCGCCAGTCCGAAAAGAATACCGATCGCTAAAATAGGCAGGAAGGCGAGAATCGGGCCTTTTTCCGGAATGCTGAGCAAGCCGGTGAAATTCCCATCCTGCAGAACGAATACCGATAAGCCGAGTGTAGCGGTCATCGTCAGCAAAAAGCCGACGACGGCGGCAAGCGGCACGAGAAGCGAGCGGAAAACAACGGTCAGCAATACAAACGCAAACCCGACAATGAGAATGGCGAATTCCGGAATGGCATCGTTTAACCGATCTGAAATATCAATGTTCACCGCGGTTGACCCGGTGACGAGCAGGCGGATGCCGTTTTTGTCTGATCGTTTCCGTATATCCTGCACTAACTCTTTCGTTGCCTTATCATTCGGCCCGGTTTCAGGCACTGCCGTAATAATGGCATAGTCCCCTTTTTCGTTCGGCATGGCCGGTGTGACGCTCGCCACATTGTGCAAGTCCTTCATTTCGTTCACGGCGTCTTGAAATGCTTCACTTTTGTTCCCCTTGACCCCTTTTGCATCGGCAACAATTGTCAGCTTGCCGTTAAAGCCCTCGCCGAATCCTTTAGACAAAAGATCATAGGCGCGGCGATCCGGGCTGTCTTTCGCTTTCATTCCCGCATCAGGCAGCCCCAGCTCTAAATGCATGGCCGGCAGACTGATGACGGCTAAAAGAATAATGCTGAAAATGCTTAACAGAATAGGCTTCTTTGTAACGAAGCGCCCCCAGGCATTCGTGTCGGCGCTTTTCTTTTCTTTCTTCTTGTTTGATGTCGGAATCATCCGTTTTCCTGCGATTGACAACACCGCAGGCACCAGCGTAACAGAAGCCGATACAGCCATCAGCACACTGAGTGCCGCAGTCAACCCCATGGCAGACATGAACGGAATGCCGACAACAGTCAATCCGCAAAGCGCGACGATCACGGTCAGTCCCGCAAAAACGACGGCGCTGCCAGCCGTTCCCGCGGCTTTCGCGATTGATTCATTTTTTTGTACACCTTCGCCCAAAAACTGACGATGCTTCGTAAAGATAAACAGCGCATAATCAATCCCGACGGCCAGTCCGATCATTCCGGATAATGAGAGACTGACCGAAGCGATCGTAAAGAACTGTGTCCCGATTAACGTCAGCGCGACGCTTACACCTAACCCAATCAGGGCCGTGACAATCGGAAGCCCCGCGATGACTAATGAACCAAACGTAATAGCCAGTACGATGAATGCCAGCACAACGCCGACAATTTCAGATACACCGCCGATTTCAACACCGGCCCCCGGCACATCGCCGCTGAGCTCCGTCTGCAGACCTTTGTCTCCTGCGGCGGACAGACTGTGTTTAATATGTGAAACAGACGCATCCGTAATGTCATCCGCCGCTTTTTTGTACGTAATATCGGCATATGCCACTGATCCGTCTTTAGAAATGGTTCCTATCTCAAAAGGACTTGCAATCGAAGCGACTGAATGATCTGTTTTGATCTTCTTTAATGTCTCTTCAATCGCTTGTTTTTCCGGTTTTGACGTCAATTTCTTCCCGTCTTCAGCTCCGAAAATAACCCGTATGCTTCCTTTATCGGGACCCTTTGAAAATTCTTTTTGAATCATATCCATCGCCTTTTCAGAAGGTGTGTCGGGAATTGACATATCCTCAGAAAAAGCAGGTTTTAACGAGATGGCGATCACAATCGAAGCGATCAGTATCACGAGCCACGCACTGATCATTTTTAATCGATTGCGGGCAGACCATCCCCCTAATTTATATAAAAAACCAGACATCGAATACTCCTCTCCAATCATTACTTTCTGCCTAATTGTAGTTCACATTCACATAAAAAAAACGTACATAGGGGCATGTACGTTTGGGCAGTTTTTCATTATATATTCAGTTTCAGAATGCCTTTTTGCATGGCAATGGTGACGGCTTCCGTCCGCGAATCAGCGCCTAATTTGTTATAAATCGATGTTAATCTCGCTTTTACCGTCCGCTCTGAGATTCCTAAATCGAAGGCGATCGCTTTGCTTTTATGTCCTTGCGCAACGGCTTGCAGAACTATGATTTCCTTTTCCGTCAGCTGTGTTTCATTGGCATTTGCCCGTTCCATTTTCATTTCCCGGAAACGCCGCAAGATGTCCGGCTGCAGAAGCACTTCTCCCCTGACTGCCGCATCCATCGTATGAAATAAGGTTTCTGAGCTTGTGTCCTTCAGCAGATAACCGTTCGCGCCTGATTCGATGCCTTCTATCATCAGATGATCTTCATTATAGGTCGTCAAAATAATGATCGGCACATCAGAATGCTCTTTTATCTGTTTAATGGCTTCCAGCCCGCTCATTTCCGGCATGTACAGATCCATGAGAATGACATCGGGTTTTAGTTCTTCTGCGAGCCGGACGGCGGTTTTCCCGTTTTCCGCCTCTCCCGTTATGGTGTAATGGTCATTTGTTTCTATCAAAAGCTTCAGACCTTCTCTGACGACAAGATGGTCATCTGCTATTAACACTTTATACATGTTCCGCCTCTCCCTGAATTGGTATGATGATCTCAATTTGAGTCCCCGCTGATCTGGCGCTTGTTATACGGAAAGTGCCGTTCATCATATTGACGCGTTCTTGTATCCCAAGCAGCCCGTAATGACCGCTTTTTCTCATTTCTGTTCCGGCATCAAAGCCTTTCCCGTCATCTTTGACGGTTATGCGGATCTGTCTCTCTTCTTCCCGAACGGACACCCAGACATTCTTTGCTTCTGCATGCTTGGCGGCGTTTGTCAGGCCTTCTCCGATCATGTAATGGCAATTCTCCGCCGTATGAACGTCAAGCACATGATGCACGCTGTAATCTAAAAAACAAGACAGCCCGGAGGCTTCTGTAAAATGGTTGATTTGTTCAGTGATGCTTTCTTTTAAGAACCCGATCTCTTCTGATTTGCTGCGAAGGTTATCAATGGCCGAGCGCGCATCAGCCAATGTGCTCTTCACTCTGTCCATTGACTGGCTGATGATGTCTTTCGCTCTGTCAGTGTTATCTTTCGAAAGATGAACTTGCACCGCTTCAAGCTGCATGTGCAAGCTGACCAATCCTTGGGCAAGCGTATCGTGCAAATCTCTCGCCATCCGCTGTCTTTCATTCTGAAGCGTCAGCTGTTTCACTTGCCGGTGAGCGAGCTCTAATTTTTCAAGCGTCATCTGTGTTTTTATTTTTTCATCAACTTGCGCGAAAAATGTTGCCGCATACGTGATAATCACGATCATGATGGGAGCGGCGATAACGATGAAACGCAGCAGATGATGCGGATGCTCCTGGTGCAAGGCTGTTATGGACATTAAAATGAAAAGATAGAGTATGAGCAGCGTTTTTCCCTTATCCGCCATTCCGATAATCTGCCCGATTAAAAAGGCATAGAGACCGATCACCAGCGCGATATAGCCGCCGGTCATCAAGTTAGCCGATGTATATATGATAAATCCCTGTATGATGAAATAAAGAAACGTCTTTTTCTTCACCCAGCGATGGGAATGCCAGTGCAGCACGGTAAAAATGACGATCAATATCGTGAATAACAGCTGCAAAAAAACCGTCCAGCTTTCATAAATGTACTGCAAAGAGACTGATGCGGCATATACCATTAAAATAAACGCCAGACCGGGCACCCGAAGCGCAAGCATATGCAATGAGCGTCTGTCACGGGAGACGTAGTCTTCTTGATGTTTTGTACCAAACAATCTCTGTCCACTTCCTTTTAGCCGACCGGCCTCACGAGGTTTTATTCTATTTGTCATCATACCATATGTGCCTTCTTCTCACCTTCCCCTTCTGTCCCTGCATGACGGGTGAAAGAAAAAACAGCCTGCGGGATTGTTCGCAAGCTGTTTTTTGCGGGATTGATTATATTCGGGCTTGCGTTCGGCTCATTGATCGGCCTGTTAAGCGCCAGCCGGATGATCTCGCGGAAGGGAACCAGGTTCGTTGCCCCGGTCAGCGTTCTGTTTGTTATCAGCGCAGGTGCTTTTGCCGCTTTCAAAAGAATCGTATTTGCCGACTTATCATTTTCGGCATATTTTGACAAGAGGAAGCGATTGTGCTTCCTCTTTTTTTTGATGCACTGTCAGGCTTTTTCACCGCTTTTTCTTACAAACAAAATTTGTAAGACTAGAGCTCTTTTCTCAGGGGAAATTAATTACGTATTTTTAGAAAGGGAGGTTTCAGACGATTATGGAAAAGCGTGAATTAGCGGCTCACGAGTCGCTGGACTTACATGAAATCATTAACTTCAAGACGCTTTGTGTAGCGAAATCCAAGCTCATGCAAGGGCTTGTGTTTGATCAGGATCTGAAAACGTTAATGGAAAAAGACGTTCAGCAAGCCTCTCAAGACCTGGCTGATCTGCAGGCGGTTTATGAACGGGCAACGTTTCAGGCCCCCGTTCCTCAAAACCGGCCGACTTCGATCATCAATTGAAAGGAAGGTAAGCATCATTGAATCATGACCATTTAGATCCGATCAATTCATTACATGTCCCTGAACTTGCGGATATGACATTCGCAATGGATTTTCTCATACGCGCCAAAGAAGGCGTCAGAAATACCGCCGTCGCTTTAACAGAAACCGCTTCACCTGATGTAAGAGCTTTGCTGCGCAAACAGCTCATGCAGGGAATCGCGATGCATCAGGAGATAACAGACTTGATGGTCAGCAAAAAGTGGTTTCACCCGCATGATTTGAGCGAACAGTATAAATTGGATCAGCTCTCTGCAAAAAATACCCTCATGGTCGGAAGCATGAACCTGTTTCCCGTTGAAACGAACAGAAAAGGGATGTTTGACCGCACACCTGATGAACACTAACACTGGAGGTATTACAGCATGAAGGCCGTAACGTATCAAGGAGTGAAAAACGTCGTTGTCAAAGACGTGCCTGATCCGAAGATTGAAAAACACGATGACATGATTATAAAAGTCACAAGTACGGCAATTTGCGGATCAGATTTACATTTAATCCACGGACTCATCCCGAATTTGCATGAAGACTACATCATCGGCCATGAACCGATGGGCATCGTGGAAGAAACCGGTCCCGGCGTGACGAAAGTCAAAAAAGGCGACCGCGTCATTATTCCTTTTAATATCGCCTGCGGAGAATGCGTTTATTGTAAGAATCACCTGGAAAGCCAGTGTGATCAATCAAATGAGAACGGCGATATAGGCGCTTATTTCGGCTATTCAGGAAATGCCGGCGGCTATCCGGGAGGCCAGGCCGAATATTTGCGCGTCCCATTTGCGAACTTTACCCACTTTAAAGTTCCCGAAACATGCGAAGAACCGGATGAGAAACTGAGTGTTATTTCCGATGCGATGACAACCGGCTTTTGGAGCGTCGACAATGCCGGCGTAAAAGAAGGCGATACAGTTATCGTTCTCGGCTGCGGGCCCGTGGGCCTTTTCGTTCAAAAATTCTGCTGGTTAAAGGGAGCGAAACGCGTAATAGCCGTAGACTATGTCAACTACCGTCTCCAGCATGCGAAACGGACGAATAAAGTAGAAATCGTGAACTTCGAAGACCACGAAAATACAGGCAGCTACCTGAAGGAAATCACCAAAGGCGGCGCCGACGTTGTCATTGACGCCGTCGGCATGGACGGAAAAATGACGGATCTCGAGTTCCTCGCCAGCGGATTAAAACTTCAGGGCGGGGCGATGAGCGCATTGGTCATCGCGTCCCAAGCGGTGCGAAAAGGGGGAACGATCCAGATTACGGGTGTGTACGGCGGCAGATACAACGGGTTTCCCCTTGGCGATATCATGCAGCGGAACGTCAATATCCGATCAGGACAAGCTCCGGTCATCCACTATATGCCGTATATGTTTGAATTGGTGTCAACCGGCAAAATTGATCCGGGCGATGTTGTAAGCCATGTCATTCCGCTCAGTGAAGCGAAGCACGGCTATGAGATGTTTGACACGAAAACAGATGATTGTATTAAAGTTGTACTCAAACCTTAAAGAACGGAGGCTACAGAAATGGCCAGCGCCTTACATGAATTACTCGAAATTCAGGAGATGGCTTCTTTTAAGTCACTTTGTCTGACGAAATCCAAAACCATGAAAGCGCTCGTATCCGATCCGCAGCTGAAAGAAATCATGCAGCAGGATGTGGATACATCAACAAGGCAATTGCAGGAATTTGCCTCGATTTTATCTGATGCACAGCATGAAATGAGGAGATGAATCACGAATGAATCCGATTATTGAATACTTGACGGGAATGAATGCACTGACAGACCAAATTGTCGCAATGGATTTATTGAATTCAGCAAAAAGCGGTGTCAGAAACTATGCAATGGCGGCGACGGAAGCCGGAACGCCTGAAGTGAAAGCGATCCTCACCCGGCACTTAGAAGAAGCCCTTGACATGCACGAGCAAATCTCACGCTATATGATGGAAAAAGGCTGGTATCGCCCGTGGAACACAAATGAACAAGTCCGGCTCAATTTGCAAAATATTGATACTGCGCTCCGCCTGCCCGTCCTATAAATTGTTTTGCTGCTGAGACAGCACCCCTGACTCAAGCTTCAGTATTTCAAACTGTGAGCTGCCTTTTACAGCGCCCAGGCGGCTCTCAGTTTTTTTATACCTTCTTGTATATTGGTTTCAGAAACCCCCGCGAAACCGAGAGAAACTGTTTTTTCAGGGAGCTGTTTTTGATAGGTGAGAGACACGGGATAGATTTTGACTCCTTGTTCCTCCGCCTTTTCAATCAGCTCTTTTTCACTGAAAGGCAGCTGAACGTCAAGTAAAATCCGCAGCCCGGAATTTTCTCCGCGAATCCTGACGTATTGTCCCAGCTCGCGCCGCACGGCCTCTAATAATACCGCTCTTTTTTTCCGGTACAGCTTTCTCATTCTGTTAATATGTTTCTGCCACTCTCCGCTTTTGATAAATTGAGCCAGCGTCAGCTGACTGTGGCAGGAGACGGTCTGCTTATATAAAGAAGCGATTTCCCTGCCTTTTTCGATAAGCGGCAAAGGAAGAATCATATAGCTGATGCGAAGCGAAGGAAGCAGAGATTGGGAAAACGTTCCCATATAAATAACACGGTGATGCTGATCAAGCCCTTGCAATGATGGGATCGGCTGGCCGGTGTATCGGAATTCACCGTCATAATCATCTTCTATAATGAACGATTGATGTTCCTTCGCCCATTTCAGCAGCTGAATCCTTCTGTTTACCGGCATAATCGTTCCTAACGTAAATTGATGAGAAGGCGTGACATATACAAGACGCGGCCGCTCTTCATTCAGCTTCCGGATACAGACTCCTTCATCATCGACGGGTATCGGAATGATCTTCATGTGATTGGCTTTAAAAATCTCCCTCGCTCTCGGATAACCCGGATCTTCATATCCGATGGATAGATTTGCTTCAAATATTTTGCACAGCATTTGCAAAAGAGCAGGGTTCCCGGCGCCGACTATCACTTGTTCAGGACGGCAATTCACGCCGCGCGACTGATATAAGTACTCTGAAATGAGCGTTCTCAGTTCAAGCTCGCCCAAATCATCCCCGGGCCGATACAGCTCGTGCCCATATTGATCTAAGCTTGCAACCATGCTTTTGCGCCATGCCGAAAAAGGAAAATGAGCGGCATCCACAGTGCCGTAGTGAAAATCAATCCATTGGCGGTCTTCCTTCGCCTTTGTTTGAACAGGCGAAGCACCCGGCTTTTTCACATAGACGGCGTCCGAGTCATAATCGGCAAACCATCCGCTTCTCGGCTTACTGACAATATAGCCTTCGGCGGCAAGCTGTTCATAGGCACGCTCCACAGTCGTCTGACTGACGGAAAGCTGACTTGACAAAAGCCTTTTTGAAGGAAGCTTCAGTCCTTTAGGAATACGGCCCTGATGCATATTTTCCTTAAAATGCCGATAAAGCTGCTGATAAAGCGGAATATCCAGATCTCTATTTAAAAATGGCGTGATATCCATTTTTACTCCCTCCAAACTGGCATTCTTCTTTTTATAAAAACTGGCCATTTGTATATGGCCAATTTCAGTTTATAGTCATTATAAACTTTGAAAATGGGTTTAGAAATATATATTGGAGTGATTGGAATGAATAAGGCCGCAAACGGCTGGATTAACGGATTTATCGGCGTGCTCATTTTCAGCGGCTCGCTTCCCGCGACCCGCTTGGCTGTAGCGGACTTTGATCCGGTATTTCTCACCGTATGCCGCGCCGCGATAGCCGGTATATTGGCAGGCGCTCTGCTCCTCATTTTTCAGGAGAAACGCCCTGCCAAAAGCGACATCATTTCACTACTAACAGTAGCGCTCGGCGTCGTGATCGGTTTCCCGCTGCTTACAGCATTAGCGCTTCAGCATGTCACATCCGCTCATGCCATTGTCTACATCGGGCTTCTCCCGCTTGCGACGGCGATCTTCGGCGTACTGCGGGGAGGCGAACGGCCCAGGCCGGTCTTTTGGATTTTCTCGGCTGCCGGCAGCATCCTCGTAGCCGGATATGCTCTGCTGCAAGGAGGGGAATCCTCTCCGCTCGGTGATACGTACATGATCGCTTCGATTATCGTGTGCGGTCTCGGTTATGCCGAAGGCGCCCGCCTCTCCCGGCGGCTTGGCAACTGGCAGGTGATCTCTTGGGCTCTCGTTTTATCGCTTCCCCTTATGTTCATCCTGTCTTTCTGCTTCATGCCGGACTCATGGTCAAACATCGGCGCGCCCGCACTGCTCAGTCTTGCATATGTCTCAATATTCAGCATGCTGATCGGCTTCGTATTCTGGTATCGCGGACTCGCCCAGGGAGGCATCGCCGCGGTCGGACAGCTGCAGCTTCTGCAGCCTTTCTTCGGACTGTTACTGGCCGCCATGATTCTCCATGAAAAAGCGGGATGGGAACTTGCGGCGGTGAATGTCGGCGTTATCGCTTGCGTGGCGGCCGCCCGGCGGTTCGCAAATCAATCAGAAAAGGCCGAACAATGAACTTGTTCGGCCTTTTCATTATGTTCCGCCCATAGGCAGCAAAAGTCTGCATCTCTTTCACACGATCCGGGTATTTTTCAGGCAGGCTGAACTCCCTTAAACGCACTCATCACCAGATCATGCACATAGGAATCATTCACCTCATCACCTGTGATCAACAGGCGATAGAAAATCGGTCCGTAAATGAGATCGATGCTTACGTCAATATCAAGATTCTCTCTTAATTCACCTTTTTGAATTCCCTTTTCCAGAAGGCCTTTCGCTTGGAGGCGGCGGGGCTGGAAAAATCGCGTGCGATATTCTTCCGCCAATTTTGCATCCAGCTGCCCCGCACCGATTAATTCCTTAATAACGGTTCCTTCCCGGCTCGTCAAAAACCTTGCTAAATTCGTGGCGTGGGTCAATATATCTTGCACTGTTGATCCTGTATCGGGCACAGGCAGTCTGTCCGTAGCGGTCGAAAGAAAGCTGTCCATGATAACGGCAGCCTTGTTTGACCACCATTTATAAATCGTTGCCTTACTCACTTTGGCACGCTCAGCAATTTTATCGACTGTCACCGCGTCAAAGCCATTTTCCAACAATAGGTCATAGGC
Organism: Bacillus sp. LJBV19; assembly: GCF_017797845.1. Taxonomy (NCBI): domain Bacteria; kingdom Bacillati; phylum Bacillota; class Bacilli; order Caryophanales; family Bacillaceae; genus Bacillus; species Bacillus sp. LJBV19. Next base: position 553,923 of record NZ_CP072563.1, on the reverse strand, counting down.
TGCAGAAAGAATCGCCTTATGTGTTCCTTCATCGCGCGGCCGTCCTCGTTTACTCTGCACATGAATCATTCCTTCCCGAATTATAAACGATACGTTCAGTATACTTAACCTGTATAAAAAAAGAAAACAGAAACCCATTTACAAAACTGAACGTTTAGTATATCATTTGCTTATAATAAAACTAAACGTTTAGTTTACAAAATAACTTGAGGGAAATCTTGATGAAACACAAACTCTCAAAGCCTCTGCGTAAAGGAGATGAATCAGCAAATCATTTATCAAGCATCATAAAAACCACTTAAAAAGGAGTTCATTCATATGGCTAAAGAAAACAAACAGACAGCAGATCAGGGAATTTCACCTGGTTTAACCCTTCTTCTCGCAACGGCATGCGGTATCATTGTCGCTAATCTTTATTATGCACAGCCCTTGGCAGGATTCATTAGTGCGGCAATCGGACTTTCTCCAAGCAGCGCCGGACTGATTGTCACGCTGACCCAAATCGGATACGTTGCCGGCTTACTGTTTCTCGTCCCTTTGGGAGACATTATCGAAAACAAAAAACTTGTCGTTGTATCGCTCCTTCTAAGCGCAGCCGCTTTGACACTGACAGCATTTGTGAAGCATGGAACACTGTTTTTAGCCGCTGCGTTTTTCATCGGACTGGGATCAATCGCGGCCCAAGTGCTAGTTCCGTTCGCATCATACCTTGCACCAGATGCCGCACGCGGCCGGGTTGTCGGCAATGTGATGAGCGGCCTGCTGCTCGGTATTATGCTTTCCCGTCCGATATCCAGCCTGGTCGCTGATATATGGGGGTGGAATGCCATATTTGCTTTATCCGCCGCGTTAAGTGTTGTCCTGGCAATCATCTTATCAAAAGTGCTTCCTGCCAGAAAACCAACAGCAAACACAAGCTACACCGTCTTACTCGGTTCAATGTGGAAGCTGCTGCGCACGACTCCGGTCTTACGCCGCCGTGCCATTTATCATGCGTTTGTATTTGGAGCTTTCAGCTTATTCTGGACGACTGTACCTTTATTATTGTCCGGTCCTGCTTTTCATTTTTCTCAAAAGGCAATCGCGCTGTATGCATTAGCGGGCATTGCGGGTGCAGCGGCTGCACCGATAGGCGGCCGTCTGGCTGATCGCGGCTTGACCCGGCTTGCCACCGGAATCGCTCTCGGTGTTGTCATCGTTTCTTTATTACTCCCGCTCATGATTCAGAGCAGCTCCCCCGTCGGAATAGCAGTTCTGGTGGCCGCAGCTATCCTGTTGGATATGGGGGTATCTGCCAATCTCGTACTCAGTCAGCGTGCCATTTTTTCGTTGGCACCTGAATTTCGCAGCCGATTAAACGGATTATTTATGGCAATCTTCTTTCTCGGCGGTGCTATAGGATCATCAATCGGAGGATGGGCATACGCCTCAGGCGGGTGGAGTATCACATTATGGATTGGAATCGCTTTTCCGGTCATAGCATTGCTTTATTTCACCACAGAGAAATAAGCCTTTCACCAAAAATAAGCCGTCAGGACCAAGCTGACAGCTTTTTTTGGTGTATTCTTCTTTACATCCATCCGAACAAAAAATCCGGATTCATGAAAAGATGATATTGATTCTTTACGCCCCGCTCACATAGCAGAAACGGTAAAACCATGTCATAATATGTTAAGAAATAATTGCGCCATAGGCAGGTGAACACATGAAGAAGTATTTATATAAACACCTTTTGTTAGCTCTCGTTTCGTCCGTTTGCTTTTTATTGGTCTTTTATGTGGGTTTAAAAATGACACAGGAAGACACACCGCCGTTGTCTTCTTACCCGTTTTACCTTTTTATTTATCTTTACATAGCAGCCGGATATTTGACGGTCGGCCTTGTTTTAGCTTGTATGACTGATATCTTGAAAAACCGCTGGACATTGAATAAAACGTCTTCCATTCTATTGAAACTTATCGTTTACTTACTCATACCGTATGCTATTTTTCATTCTTTCTTCATTTTAATGGCGCCGTTGATTTATGTGCTGTTTGAGTCGTTATTCATCCTGAGAAAAGCTTCGTAACCTGAAAAAACATGCCCCATGCTGCCGGTATGTTTTTAATATGCTTGTCAGTTGTTCGCAGTGATCCGTTTGATGTTTTCTTCCATCAAGCCGGAAATGAGCTGTTCGTTTGTATGAGGAATCTGTTTGAGCTGTTGTACGACCAGCCCTTGTCTTGCGGCTGAATGATTTTGACTCAGCTTTGCTTTCCCCTCTATTTTGCTGATTTTGATTTTAAAACCTTTTACCCCTTTGTTCATGCCTGCCAGCAATTTCGCATCGACATCCTCTAATTTGTACGGGCTGTCGGGGCTTTCGTATTTCAATACGAGATCACTCATCGACTGCACGGTTTCTTCCTCATCCAAAAGCTCCGCCTCTCCGTAAACATGAACCGCCACGTAATTCCATGTGGGAACAGCCTGATTCGTCTCATACCATTTAGGCGAGATATAACAATGAGGCCCTTGAAAAACGGCTAACACGTTTTGGCCATCAATCTCTTTCCATTGGGGGTTCGGCAATGCAAAATGACCGTATAAGCATTCGTTATCCTTACTCATCATCAATGGCAGGTGGGTTGCATACGGCATGCCTTCCGCCGTTGAAAACAATGCTGCGAAACCATACTCTTTGATTACATCGCACGCTTCAGCTTCACTCAGCTGAAATGGAGCGGGAATATACATAAAAACTCTCCTCTCTGAACATGGATTGATAAAGCGCTTTCCGCTATAATAAGATATCAACTGACATTTAAAAAGGTACAGTTTTAAATAAATATACATGTCAGAGGAGAACATCTGATGAAAAATATGATTTTCGCTTTCGAAAGCGACACCCCGAAATACAAACAAATTTACGAGCAATTTAAAACATTGATTGAGCAGGGAAATATTCAGGCAGATGAGCGGCTGCCTTCAATTCGGGAGCTGGCAGATTCCCTGCGGGTAAGCCGCAATACAACGCTGATGGCCTATGATCTGCTTTTAGCGGAGGGATACATTCGCGGAGAAACACGCAAAGGATATTTTGCTAATGAAATAGAACCCTCTTTATTTCAACAAGAAAACGATGTTGTTTACGCTGAGAAAACCGAATCAACTCAGCCGATCCTGATTGATTTTCGTGCCGGAGCCGTCGATCAAAATCATTTTCCTCTGAAAACATGGAGAAAATTATACAATCAAGTTTTGACATCAGAGAAAAGCTTCCTTTACGGTGAACCGTTCGGCGAGAGAGACCTGCGTGAACAAATTGCCGCTTATCTCTTGGAATCCCGCGGAGTGAAAACAGATGCGGATTCCATTATCATCGGCAGCAGCACGCAGCAGATGCTGATATATCTCAGCCGGATTCTGAAAGAGGATTTTTCGGGAATGATCGTTGAAGACCCGGGATTTGACGGTGCCAGAGCGGCTTTTCAATTTCACGGGCTTTCTCTGGAGACGATGCCTGTCTATGAAAACGGAGCTGATTTTTCTCAATTACATGCAATGAAAGAAAAATTAATCTATGTGACCCCTTCCCATCACAGCCCTTACGGCGTAAGCATGTCCATTCAGCAGCGCCAAACTCTGATCAATTGGGTGAATCATAGAGAGGGTTATATTCTTGAGGATGATTATGACAGTGAATTCCGTTATACACAGCAGCCGTTTCCCGCTCTTGCTTCCATTCAATCAGACCGGGTGATTTATTTAGGGAATTTCTCAAAATCCTTTCTTCCGGGCATCCGCATAAGCTATATGGTTTTGCCGCAGCGCATTTTGCACCGGTATAAAAAAAGGTTTATTCATTTCGAAAGCACCGCTTCTTCGCTTAACCAGCTGACCATGGCTGAATTGATGAAGGCCGGTGAATGGACCCGCCATATTAAGCGCATGCGCATTGTTTATAAGCGCAAAATGCAGCACTTGATTTCACATGTAAAGCAGCAGTTCGGCGATCATGTGACGATCATCGGCGAGCAGTCGGGATTGTATATATTGGTGAAAGTTCACCTGAACTGTTCAGAAGAAACATTAATCGAACGCGCTTTTCAGTACGGAGTGAAGGTATATCCTACCGCCGTTTATTTCGTTGCCGAAAAACCCGAACCGCCGATCATAAAGCTGGGTTTCGCCCATCTCGATACGGATCAGATCACACAGGGCGTACAGCTTTTGAGAAATGCTTGGCTGTCATGAAAGAAAAAAGGCGCCGAACGGCGCCTTTTTTTATTTCGTATTTCTTGTGAATTTCGGCAGTCCAAATATGATGGCGGCGATGCCGCAGATTCCGATGAAAACGGGATAGAAAGAGTATGGCAGGATGCTGACGGGTGAAATATTCCCGAATTTTCCGGCTGATAACAGCTGCGCGCCATAAGGAATCAATCCTTGAATCATGCACGAAAAGATATCCAGAATACTTGCCGATTTTCTGTTGTCGATGTTGAATTTATCAGCGATATTCTTTGCAATCGGCCCGGCTGCGATAATCGAGATCGTATTATTGGCCGCAGCCAGATTCGTCACACTGACCAGTCCGGCAATGCCGGTTTCGGCTCCTTTTTTCGAACGGATTCGTTTCGTGATGAACTCCAGTAAAAAGTCAATCCCGCCGTTTTGTTTCATCACGCCGACCATCCCTCCGATCAGCATGGACAGGATGATCAGATCGCTCATTCCGGCAATTCCATCCGTAATCGCCTTAAAATAAGAGTCAAGCGTCAGGCTGCCGCCCGCTAATCCGATGATTCCCGTCAAAACCAATCCGCCGAATATGACAGCCATCACATTAATACCGATTAACGCAAAAACCAACACGGCGACATAAGGGAGCACCTTAATCCAGTTGTAAGATTCAGCACCCGTATGGCCGGCGTGGCCTGCCGGAATAAAAAATAAGATAATAACAGTCACAATGGCAGCAGGCAAAACAATCAGAAAGTTCGTTTTGAATTTATCCATCATTTGTGTTTTTTGCGTCCGGACTGACGCGATGGTCGTATCGGAAATAAAAGAAAGATTATCTCCGAACATAGCTCCGCCGACCACAGCCGCCATCGCAATCGCGCCGGAGATGCCAAGCTCTCCGCTCAGACCCGCGCTGATCGGCGCAACCGCCGCAATCGTGCCCATTGATGTTCCCATTGATATAGAAATAAAACAAGCAATGATAAACAGCCCCGGCAGCAAAAACTGCTGCGGAATAACGCTCAAAGCAAGATTGACAGTTGAATGCACCGCTCCCATTGCTTCAGCCGCTGAAGCAAAGGCACCTGCCAATATAAAAATCATAACCATAATGATAATATCAGGATGTCCCGCACCGGAAGCGAACCATTCTATTTTTTGATTGAGCGATTTCTTCCGGTTAAATAACAGCGCAAAAGCTGACGCAATGATCGCGGCAATCAAGATCGGCAATTTATAAAAATCTCCGGTCACCAGACCAGAGCCGACAAAAAGCCCTACGAATAAGACTAAAGGCAATAACGCCCAAGGGTTCTTTTTATTGTTCATCTGGGTAAACCACCTCTTTTCAGCATTAAAGTCGCTAATCACAGTCTAAGCAACATTTCACACTTTAAAAGTCTGCAGTGAAAAAGTCAAGCTGAAAAAAGGATAAGTAATGATTGATAAGATAGAAAAAGCTGTTTTGTTTCCTCTCTTTAAAAAATAAAAAAACCAAGGCTCGTTTCCTTGGTACATTTCATGCGGCCCGGCGTCCGGGACACCTTCTCTTCATTCAGAAATACATTCAGCTTTCAGTCTGCTTTTAAGTTTCGCTTCATTTTCAAGGATATCTTCGTAATCCTCAATCTTCCTGTTTAATCGTTTTATGGTTTCATCAATTTCCCTCTGTTTCTCCGTCAGCCTTTTCCTTTCATTTATCAGGATGTTTTTTCGGGGTTCGATCGTATGATCGGCTCCTTCAATAAATAAAGCGGTATATTCAATCAGCGCCTCAATCGACAGCCCGGCACTTCTCATGCATTTTATAAATTGAATCCAATTCACATCATCTTCGTCATAATCGCGGATGCCGCTTTCATCGCGTTTTACCGGAGGAATCAGTCCTATACTTTCATAATACCTAAGCGTTGCGGCTGATAACTCAACCTGCTTTGCAGCCTGCGCAATCTTCATATTCTTACCACCCGTCCTTCATACCTTTCATAAGCGTGCCATTATAGAATATCATTTCATAAAAAAATAAACCAAACTCCTTGACTTAAAGTCCGCTTTAACATTTAAAGTAAAACCGAACAAAGGATTCATCACTTTATCTTGGAAAGGAAGATAACCATGTGTAATAATCATCCGACTCGTGTATTAAGCGCTCCGCATGCAAAAGCTAAATTTGAGCGGACGACGATTGAGAGAAGAGCATTACGGCCGCACGATATCCTGATTGATATTAAGTACAGCGGGATTTGTCACTCAGACATCCACAGCGCATTCGATGAATGGGGCGGCGGAATCTTTCCGATGGTTCCCGGGCACGAAATTGCCGGAGTTGTGGAAGCCGTGGGTGAAGACGTCACCACATTTGCCGTCGGCGACCGTGTGGGTGTAGGCTGTTTTGTAGACTCCTGCGGGGAATGTGAATACTGCCTTAACGGAGACGAACAATATTGCACAAAAGGCGTTGTTCAGACTTATAATAACCTGGACTACGACGGAAACCCTACATACGGCGGCTACAGCCAGAAAATAGTTGTCACTGACAGATTCGTTGTCCGGATTCCCGATCAGCTGGATTTGGATGCTGCCAGCCCGCTATTGTGCGCGGGCATTACCACGTATTCTCCGCTGAAACACTGGAATGCCGGCCCCGGCAAAAAAGTGGCGATTGTCGGAATGGGCGGGCTCGGACATTTAGCCGTTCAATTCGCGCACGCTTTAGGCGCAGAGGTCACCGTCCTCAGCCGCTCAATGAACAAAAAAGACGAAGCGCTTGAATTTGGAGCCGATCATTACTTTGCAACAAGCGATCCGGATACATTTACTGAGCTGGCCGGACGTTTTGATCTTATTTTAAATACAGTATCCGCGAACCTTGACGTAGATGCCTACTTATCTCTGCTTCGCATTGACGGTACATTGGTAAATGTGGGGGCGCCCGCTAAGCCGGATTCATACAGTGTGTTCTCTTTAATCACGGGTCGCCGCAGCATTGCGGGTTCACTCGTCGGCGGTATTCCGCAGACTCAGGAGATGCTTGATTTCGCCGCCGAGCACGGCATTGCTCCTAAAATTGAAGTGATACCGGCCAATCAAGTCGACGAAGCGTACGAACGGGTTCTCCAAAGCGATGTCCGCTACCGTTTCGTCATTGACATTGCAACTTTATAATTCTCATAAAAACATACCAATATCTATTGGTATGTTTTTTTCTGTTCAGATTATTTTTTATTTCAGCAGCCATCCGGGCACCGCTTTTATATAAACCAATTCGCCTATCAGCTCAACAATCGTCTGTGTGACGATAACAGCGGCGGCTAATGAGGCCCAAGCATCCGGCAAAGCCAGCGCTAACGGAAGGACTGCGAGTGAATTTCTTGTGCCCGTGCTGAAGATCAATGCTCTTCCTTCACCTGTATCCAGACGGAACGCATTTGCGATAAACCGGGAGACAAACGGCATAATGAGCAGGAATAACAGATAGATCGGGATCACACGTAGAATGATGTCAGCATCACTGATGACCTTGCCGATTTGTGTGGCGACGACCGCCAGTAAGACCAGAGCCATAAAAGGAACAGGCAGCCACGCCGTCCATTCCAGCACCTTTTCTCCCGCCGGCTTCTTATCAGCCCATAATTGAGTCATCACCGCCGCCAGCAGCGGCACTGCTATTAACAATAAGAATGCTTCCAGAAACGGTTCCGCATGAACAGCTCCTATCACTTCTTTCCCGATAAACAGCCACAAGTATAACGGAAGCAATACCATCTGAACGGCGAACAAAACCGGCGTGGAAGCCAGTATTAATCTCTCATTTCCTTTGCCGAGCTGAGTAAAGACGATGACGTAATCAATACAAGGTGTAAGCAATACCAAACAAACCCCTAATAATATAGGAGGAGATTGAGGAAAAATGGCGGTTAACACCCATACAACGACAGGTACAGCTAAGAAATTACCGATCAGTAAAGCCGCCATAAACTTGAGGTTTGACAAGGCTTCCCTCAGCTTCAAGAATGGGATTTGGGCAAACATGGCATACATGAGAACAGCGATAAACGGTGATATCGTCCATCCCCAGCGAAGTCCTGAATCTTTCCCGGCGATCCCCGCTATTCCTCCGATCACAAGAGTCACACCATATATCCAAATTTGCTGTTTTTCTAATGTCTCTCTGGTTATTTTCATTGGCTGACACCTCTTCCCCGCCCATTATACCTTCTTTTCTGCCGGAATTAAAAAACACCAAGGGTCTGTGACACTTGGTGTTTTCAGGACGCGTGTTATTGTTGTCAAAACCGCTTACGAAAGCTTATTTGTGTTCTCTGTCCTGCCAACGAATAAGGTGACCGCAACACTGGCTGAACTGACCAAAGTTCCCAGGACGGCAGCAAGAATTGTCAAAAAGCCATTGGGGATCAGAAATCCAATCGGAATGAGCCCCGCAAACGTGAGGACGATAAAACATTGATAGACTCCGGATATGATTCTCATAACCAAGCTGCCAAAAAAGGACATGACGAATGGCGGAATGAACAAACATAAGATGATTCCGAGCGAGATCAATAAAATCATAGGCTCGTCAAAAGAAATGACACGATCGCCGGGAGACTCTTCAGCAGCCGCGAATACAGCAAATATAGACATTATCAGCGTAAGAAAAACAAGAAAAAACCTTTTCAGCAACGTTATGACTCCTTTTTTATAAAAACGGGTATCTTTTTTTCAATCACGATAACCATTTTATGTTATCAAATGAAATAATATGAAGTCAAACCGAGTTCTGCACCTGATTTATCGGTTCTTATTTTTTTGATAATTTCCATATAATTGTCCGCAAGCAGCATCTATATCAATGCCAAATTGACTTCTGACGGTCACGTTAATTCCTGCTGACTTTAATTTTTTATAGAAGTTTACAACTTGTTTCTCATTTACTTCTTCAAATCTCATAGGTGAACTAACAGTCGGGTTATATCTAATGATGTTTACATGGAACAAGTTCCCTCTCTTATATCTGCTTCTTAAAAGACGTACTACTTCATTCGCATGATCAATAGAATCATTAACTCCCGGCAGCATAATATAAGCAATATAAACTTTTCTTGAGGTCACACGTATATGCTCATCTAATGTGTCCATTACCTCCAATAACGGGAAGCGTTCATTTATCGGCATTAACTTGCTTCGCTGTTCATTAAAAGGAGAATGTAATGAAAACGTCAGGTTGACCTGCGGATAATCCTGAGTGATTTTTTTAATGCCCGGAATAATACCTATGGTCGAAATAGATAACCGACGAGGGCTTAAAGCAAACAACTCCGGATTTGTAAGCACATGTAAAGCATCAAAAACTTGTACATTCGCTAATGCTTCTCCCATTCCCATAAAAGAAATACTGTCAATTGAATGTCCTTTTAAGTGAAAGTACAAAATTTGGTCAGTCATTTCATCTGATGTTAAGCTGCGTTTTAAACCAATATCTCCTGTTGCACAAAATGTACAGCCAAAATGACAGCCGCACTGCGAGGATATACAAAATGACTCCCAGCCAGCTTTATATTTCATATTGACCGTTTCTATTTTTTCGTCTCCTGAAATTTCAAATAAGACTTTTGTTACTTGCTCAGAATGCTGCACTTTTAAAGCAGCAATATTTAAAATTGACTCTCCAAACTCATTCATTAACAATTTTCTCAAGGATTTAGGAAGAACCGTTATTTCATTAAAATGATTTATTCTCCCTTTGAACACAGCATTTTTGATTTGATTCATTCTAAAATCAGGAAATTTATTTTGCTTCAGGAACTCTTGAATTCTTATATACTTGTTTTTTTGTTGCATGTTTTCTCATCCTTCCATAAAACTCTGGTTTGTTTGAGTAAATAGAAGGGAGTGATCATCTAACCTTTTTTTAAAATCAGGCACAAAAAAACACCGACACAATTATCGGTGTTACGCTTAAATAACATCATGCACAAATAAACAAGGACATTATGTCATTGGATTATCGTTTATTTGACATAGAGAAAAAGCACCGATAACTGTTTTTGTATGATGATTTGGCTTAAAAAAGGACAGACTGCTCCCTTTATCCGCCAAGATGTTTCCAATTTTTGCATTTTCACCATACAAAATTCCATAAATCGTTATCATCGCTTTCACCTCTTTCTTGTCAATATTAGCAATAATCACCATATCATAAGGGTTCCCTTATGTAAAGTTAAACAAATGCTTACGCCCCCGCTAATGACAGTATTATATAACTTGCTTATTAAGCCTAATCCAAGTACAGAAAGCGCGCTGATCACATGTTTCACTTATCCGCGACGGAACATTTCTTATATAATGGGTGACCGGCAGCTGCCTGCTTGAATCCCAATCTTCTTATAGTGATTTTTTATATTCATGACAGTATGATGATTTGTCACTTCAGCAATCAGATCGTTTATTCGATCCAGATTAATCGGTTTATTTTCTGATAAGCTGCTGAAGCTTTCTCTGATTTCTTCAGGATAGACATTTCCGGCCATGCTTGACAGGCCGTTACACCCGTTACTCAGCATCTTCGGAAATTCAACGTCTCCTGCCGCAAACAAAATAAAGTGATCAGGGAACTCTGTTTGTTTATGACGCAGAACGTCTCCTCCTTCTTTCAGCCCCCTTATCCCGGGATGCCGGCTTATTAAGTCTTTAAGCGCTTTCTCACTCAGATTAAAACCGGTCCGGCCGGGGTTATTATAAAGCACAGCCTCTTTTGAGGTATGACTGAGAAGTTCGTCAACGTAATAAACGGCTTGCTGCTGTGTCGGTCTTATATAAGGAGGAAAACCAATCAGTACAGAATCAATATTGGTTTTCTCGATGTGTTTCATCAGTTTGACGGCATCACTGGTTCTTACGGCTGAAACACCGAACATCAGTTCAACATCTTCAAATTTTCGCTGATTAACATACTCAATGATCTGAAGACGCTCATCTATGCTGAGTGAATGCTGTTCACCAGTCGTGCCGCATATGAGTAACGAATGGATACCGCTGTTTTTCAAATGTTCGACAATAGCATCAAATCCTTCTAAATATAAACTTTCATCTTCATGAAAAGGCGTAGGGATAGCAACATTAAAATTTCGCATGAGAATGTCCTCCAAGTACATATTCTTGAATATCTGCAGAGTATCATATAACACTGTCTGACATTTAAAAAGGTACAGTTTCAGAAAACTCGACATGTCAGATGTAAAGGCCGGCACACAAAAAAAGCAGGCAAAGAGAGCCTGCTTCATAGCTTCGTCTTACAGCGGCCCATTCCCCGGATGGCTTGACAAATATGAGTAATAAGGCAAACTGAATATAAAAATTGTGCTAATGAGGCGGGGTTAATGATTTTAGATTTAAAAGGTGAAATGCATATGGACCATCTTGTGGGAATGCTGTATTCTGCCGTTAATGAAAATTACAGCCGCTTAATATCCGCAGGAGATTGATTATAAAGGACCAAATCAAACATACAATAGTACAGCTCAGCTAATAAGACACTTAGCATATGTTGATCTCAACTGGATATTCAGAATAAAGGGTGAACCGATACCAAAGCAGCTTGAAGAGAAGTATGGACCAATGTTAGATCAGAACAATAAGATCCCTTTCATTTCCGGTGTTTCATTAAAACAAATCTCACTGATTATGAAAAAGTATTCAGCATGTTTAAGTCTGTTTGTTATCAATTAACTGACGATCAGCTGAATCATACAGTAGATTATGAAGCAGAAAAACAAGCAACCATTCAATGGGGAATATGGCATATGGCAGACCATAATAGATATCATCAAGCTCATATTCATCAGCTTCGCAAATGGTTTGAAGAGAAACAGAAACTTGGCAGTTAAAGCCGCTTATTAGGAGGAGCAAGGATAAATTCATTACAAATGTCTATTTTCACTGACTGCCAATCAATTAAAATGGTCAGACAAAAAAACCACATTTGCTGTTGAAAAGTTGTGGAATAAAGCATCGCATCAACTGCACTATGACAAGCTGAACCCGTTAATTATTTTGTGTTTCAGCCATTCAATCGCTTTATTTCATCATGCTGTCCCAATACCATTTTTTCTATAGTCTTTGCAGCAGCAAAGTCCTCTGGAATCCTACTAATCTTCCGCAGCCGCTGCATCGGCCTTTGTCACATGAACTGTACCAAACGGATGGTTGGGAGGAGCATAAATTGAATATAGTTTTAACGGCGTATTACCCGTATTAATAACATTGTGCCAAGTGCCGGCAGGGACAACAATGGCATAATCATCATAGACATTTCTTCGGAAACTTAAATTATCTTTACTCTTGCCCATTTTAACTATCCCTCGGCCTTGCTCAATCCGTAAGAATTGATCTACGTGAGGATGGATCTCCAAACCGATATCTTCTCCAATACCAAGACTCATCAAAGTAATTTGAAAATGCTTTCCTGTCCATAGTGCCGTACGGAACGTATTGTTTTGTTTTGCGGCTTTATTAATATTCACAACAAATGGTTTTGGTCCATAATCTTTCAAGAGAAGGTTTCTATCTTCGTATGAAGGATCATAGTTATTTGGAAAAGTCCAATAAACAGATCTTCCATCGCTATACATCGGTACATTCACACAATAATAACATTGATGCGAAAAAGGTATATAATACATTTTTCATCCCCGCAATTTTAAATTTTTGTGATATTATCCTATGCTTTTTGTATGAGAGTGTGCCGCACTAAGAAATTCCCTTGTTCAGCCTAAAAGACTTAAGTTAGCAGAAACGTTTTGGCCACAAAATCCGTTTGCATAAAAAATACCAACTGAATATGCGCGGACTAAAATAGTTGCACTGATGGATTCATTTAGGCACATGCCCTTATCAAAAACAATCTGGGTGCATATCCTGCTCCTAAAAGTCATTCATAAAGGGAGTTTAGATATGTATTATGATTATTATCCGTATTATGTATATGATTACAGACAGCAGCCTGATTTAAGTCAGGCAAATCATAAAATGCGAAGCCATTTATCTGCGATTCAACAAATTCCAATACACTCGTCCTCCTTTCAACAATCAATGGCTGCGGTAGTGAAACACTTGCAGGCTGTCAGCAGAGCACTCGCTCTGGGATGCGGTATGAGTTCAGAATTCAGATTTCTTCCAGACACTTGGGGATTACGAGAACTTCATACTGTACACGCAAAATATCTTACTCCGTTGAGCTATCACGTTTATTCCGCTTTAGGCGCAGCAGAGCTTCTCGCCTCCGGACAAGGCCGGGCTCCTCATTTTCCTCTTATGGTTGGCTGCATGAATTCAATACTTCGTCTATAGTCAAACTTCCCCGCAGCGATAGCAGACCTGCGAAGAGCAGCCGGTCATCAATACGCGTCATCTGTAGACGAGGCGGAAAATCTCCTAAGACCAATGGTTCCAGCCACACAACAGGCATTATCCATCAGTGAATCTGCAGTGAGTCCGGCTATTTGGCAGGCTTCCTTACGTGCCGCGCAGTTAGCTCGGGAAGTACGTCAGAATGTTGCACAATCAATGAGTCAGGGATCTTCTTATTAATGATTTTTTCGGCTTTACACAGTCACATAACCGGACTTATTCAACACAAAAAAGAGCAGTAAACACGTAAGTTACTGCTCTCCTCAGTCTATCCGCCATTCATTTGTTTTACAATGTATTCAGCATCATTTCCTACACCTTGAAGCAGCGCTGAACCTCGCCTATGCTGCCAAGGCAAACCAATAAAGTACAATCCTTCCACAGCTGAAACACCCCGGTGATGTATAATTCGGCCTTCCTTATCCAAAACGCCTTCTATTTTCATCCAACAAAGCGGATTCTTAAAACCAGTTGCCCAAATGATATTGTTTACTTCTAATGAAGATGAATCTTTAAAAATGATTTCATTTTGCTTTCCGGCTATGACTCTTTGTTTTAAGATGATCTTCTTCTGTCTTATTGCATGTTTTAATTCATACCCAAATATGGGGTCGCCTTTCTTTTGAATGAACTTGCCTACTATTGATGTATGACTTGCATGTAAAACTCCTAATTTATCAAACCACCAAAAGATGCTTCTTTTTCCAATCCATAAAGGGAAATAAGCCGGTTTATTACTGCAAGCCAAATATGTAACTCTTTCTTTGGATAATTCAACAGCTATCTGAGCTCCGCTATTCCCGCCGCCGACTACCAGTACATTCCCAGGCGCCAGTTGTTTTGAATGTTTATATTGTGAAGAATGTAATTGATGAATATGATCGGCTACATCCCTTGATATTGATGGAATGTTAGGGGTATGAAAAGGACCTGCGGCCATCACAAGATTCTTCGTTTGATATTCTTCCCGGTTTGTTTTTATTAAGAAATCGTTCTTTAATTTTTGGACACTTATTACTTCTGTCCGTAATTGGATCGGGATTTCAAATCTTTTAACATATTTTTTCAGATAAGCAGCAATTTCATTTTTTGAAGGGAGTCCATGCTTGTCTCCTTCAAGCGGCATTCCAGGCAAAGAGCTGTACATTCGAGAAGTAAATAAAACCAATGAGTCATACCGGTTTTTCCAGCTTTCTCCCACTTCATGACTTTTATCCAAAATGATAAACTTTTGTTTCGACTTCTTTAGATAATATCCTACTGAGATTCCTGCCTGACCGGCTCCGATTACTATCGTGTCGTACATATGAATCCCCCCTCCGGTTTTATCTTAATTGTCAGCAGACAAGTGAGTCCCTATTTCCTCCTTTAATGATGATGGTCACGCGGATTCTCAGTTTGGGCCTGACAAAGAATCGTATTGTCGTGATTATGCGCTGCTGTTTCCATTTGAATGGTTACATGTGTAATGCCTTTGTCTCCAAGTTCATGTTCAATTTTGCGTAAAATACTTTCACTTTCAGAAATGGTCAGTTGATCGTTAACAACAGCGTGGCAGGAAAGAGCATTCAATCCGCTTGTGATAGACCATATGTGCAAATCATGAATGCTTTGAATTCCTTCTGTCTCTTCAATTGTATGAATGATGTCAGTGACATTGATATTTTCCGGAGTTCCTTCCATTAATACGTGAATGGAGTCTTTCGTCACATGGTAACCGCTTTTCAGAACAAGAATAGCCACAATGACACTGGCCGCTGGATCTGCCCAGCTCCACCCGAAGAAGATGATAAGAATCGCAGCCAGTATGGCACCTACAGATCCGAGCATGTCACTTATCACATGTAAGTAAGCCCCTCTTATGTTCAGGTTATTCTTTGTATCTCCGCCGTTCAGCATAATCCAAGCGACCAATATATTCACAGCTAACCCGATGATACTAATCGTCAGCATGCCGGTTGTTGCTACCTCCGGCGGATGAGAGAAACGTTTGATTGCTTCATAAATGATATAAAGGGAAATCACTATTAATGCAACACCGTTTATCACAGCTGCGAGAATCTCAAATCGTTTGTAGCCGAATGTCTTATGATGACTTGCCTTTTTTTCGGCCAATTTAAAAGCAATCAGAGCAACCATTAATGAGATCGAGTCACTCAGCATATGGCCTGCATCTGACAAAAGCGCTAAACTATTGGTTAAGAATCCGCCTATCGCTTCTATTATCATATAACCTGTAATCACGATAAAAGAGATCAATAAAACCTTCTTATTGGACCCGCCAGCGTGATTGTGATTGTGACCCATAAAAATCTCCTCCTTATCTCATACACTGCATTTATTATTTCTTTTCTGTTATGAAGCATTCTAACACGGACACAAAAATAACCGTATATGATTATGTGCTCATATATGAATATATAGGTTCTTTACTGAAATGTCAAAATCTTTTCAATGAAAATGTCCAATACTTTATATTGCTCTTAATCAATGATTGCTATGAAGCCGCGGATTACAGTAATTACTTCAGGCGCAGACAATTTAGAAAAATCGCTGCACTTCTATTGGGACGGCCTCGGACTACCTACAGAAGGAATAGCCGGTACAGATTTGAACATGGCGCAGTTGCTTACTTGCAAACGGGACTGAAACTTGCTCTTTGGAACCGCAAAGACATCGCACATGAATCAAACGTTACGTTAACTGCTCCAAGCCCTGCGGAATTTACATGAGGACATAACGTCAGCAGTAAAGCTGAAGTCGATAAAGTCATGGAACAGGCAAAACAGGCAGGAGCAACGATAACTGATCCCGCTCATGATGCTTTTTGGGGCGGATACGCCGATCACTTCCAAGACCCCGATGGACACTTATGGGAAATCGTTTGGAATCCGCACTGGGATATAAGTGAATAACCACATTTCAGAAATGAAAACAACAATAAAAACACACCTGAATGTTCTGGTGTGCTCCAATAATGATGTTTAGAATGCAAACGCAGCATTTTATTTTGTTTCCCAAAACGATCAAACTATTTATACGATGGCGGGATGCTTTGCGGAAAACGGAATACATTTTCGGGATCGTATTTCGCCTTTATTCTTTGAAGCCTTGCAAAGTTTGAGCCATAATATGCTTTTCCGAAGTTCTCGATATTTTGATCCGGAACATTTACATAAGAACCTGTTACATATGGTTTCATCAGCTGACGCACTCTTTCAACTGATGCAAGATTCGAAGCTTCTTGTGATTTATTTTTCCAACTAGCCGTCCATTCCGTATAAAACAATGGCCGGCGCCAATAGAAGGCTGTTTCACTGCTTGAAACTCTGCTTATCGCGCCGCCCCAATTGATAAAAAAGAAATTGGTTTCTGTCCCAGTCGCTTTTTCTAAAAATTGTCTCATTACTGCAATAGGTTCTTCCGGCCAAAGATTGAGCGCCCACGCCGAGGAGAATTTTACACTCTGATCAGATCTGCCGGGAATCGGTTCGTCAGGATCTAAGAAATCTATACAATCCGGGTAGTATAGTGTTTTGATTACTGTTTGTGCCGGCGTTCCGGCATTTAATAAAGGTTTTAATAATTGAACCAGCTCTGGTTTTGAACCGAGGAACAATCCTTCCGCATGGCACAAGCCATTTACTTTGCTGTAAATCTCAAGGTAGCATCCTAATCGTTCGTCTGTAAACGGCGCCCATTTTTGCCACGCTTTAAATACCGTTTCTAACTGTTCCCACGGCCAAATAATATTAAAGACGGTTGCGGTTTTAGGGGCACGGTGAACTTTGAACGTATATTGGGTGTTATATCCGAAATTGCCTCCCCCGCCGCCTCTGGAAGCCCACAGTGAATCTTCATTGCGGGATTGATTTGCTTGAATAATCCTGCCTTTGGCATCTACCATTTTCAGTGCGAGAAGGTTATCGCTTATCAGGCCGATCGATCGTGAAAGCACTCCAAATCCGCCTCCCATCGTGATTCCTCCGATTCCGACGGTTGGACTGTCTCCGAACGGGGCCATAAAACCTTCCCGAGCTAAACCTTTTACAAGCGGGCCGACGTGAATGCCGGTTTGAACGGTTGCTACCGCGTTTTTTTCATCTAAGAAAACTTTATTCATGTCACTCACATCAATAACAATCCCATCACTTACCGTGGAAAGATTTTTATCCAGAGCATGGCGGCCGCTTCTGACACGCATAGGCACATTCTTCTCACGAGCCCATTTAATAGCATTACTTACATCGTATGAATTTTGTGCAAAAACAAAGACAAGCGGACAGACATCAACATAAGGGTTCCAATTCTTAACCGCCTGTGTATAGCCGGGGTCCCCTTTGAAGATGACGCGTCCTGTTAACTGTGCTGATCCCATCTATTTCACTCCCAATAAGCATTTGATTCCGATACCAGTATATGTAGGAATTGGACAAATTCTTAGACAGATGATCTGCAAACTTAAAAATAGATACCTATACGCGAAGATGAGATAAAAACAAAAAAAACAAGAGCGGCAAGCTGCCGAAACTCTTGTCTCTCCTGCCTTTTTGTCATGATAGGCACTTACATTTATTGGCGTGATATCCCGACCTGACTATGGAAGTCCATAGAAAATTATGTTTGCCCTGCCATGCGTGGTTCTGCTGAGACACCGGCTGAGCAACCTTTCTGTTTGATCCCCCGACAAGAATCTTTTTCTTTATCGTTTTTGCACCCCTGTACGGGTAAAATCAATACACATGAATTTTATCTTTTACATGATGAAAAGCTCTTATTTTTTCTTCTTGTGCTTACGTTTGCAATCATGTTTTTTCTCTTTCTTATGACGTTTTTTACATTTCGCTTTTGCTGCTAATTTTGCCGCTTTTACCTTTGCTTCTGCTGCTCGGGCTCTTGCTTCTTCCGCTCTTGCTATTGCCTCTTCCGCTCTGGCTCTCGCTTCTGCTTCTCTTGCTGCTTCCGCTCTTGCTTCGTCGTCCGCCATATCAAAATCATGGCCAAGGTCACAGGCTTCGTTGTATGGCTTTTTCTTCTGAACGTACTGTTGATCTTCACCTTCGTTATAATACATTACGCCACTCCTTCTCGCATTTTTTAATCTCTTCATACTATGTAAATAAAAAACCCCAGCTTGGACTATTATGTTGATGAACCGGCACATTTTAGGGCAATTTTCATTTATCGATGCAACAGATTCTGGATGCTTGATGAAACTTAAATGATTTATGATAAGCAGCGTAAAAAGAGAGACTGCGAAAAAGGATGCTGCGCGCTGCAGCATCCTTCTGTACCAACTTTTTGTGTTTTTGACTTTTAGTTTGCTTGCTGTGTTTGTTTTACTGGTTCTTTGCTAAAAAGTCCGACAATGTTCCACAAGATAATTGCAGCAGCTATGATCAAACGAGCCGTACTGACTTCTTGGTTAGTAAACAATTTATAGCCATATATTGATCCCAATGCTGCTATGCAAAAAATATTGAACCATTTACTCCAACGCAATTAGAAAACTCCTTATAAAATGATTACATTTCCAAACAATGTATTATAATATTAACAAAATTTTTCAATATTTAACCTTAAATTTTTCTTAAGTGTCGTTCAAGTAAAAATCATTATTACTATTTTGTTTTTTCCTTGAAGAACGAGTACCTTACCTCTTCACCCTCCACAACCATTAATCAAAGTACGGGATTATCAGTATATTGTTCCCTGATTGTTATACAGCGCATTTCCTTTCATAAGCTTTTTAATCCCTTCGGTGTAATAAGGCAATCGTTGACTTGCCTGTTCAATATCAACCCATTCTATTTTCAATATTTCTTGCTTTTTAATTCCTTCTTTCCCTCCTGTAACTTTTGCTTCAAATGTAAAAAATATGGCGTGATGATTTCTCTTTATAAATTTCGCTTCATTAACAGCTAGTATATTCCCAATTTCAACTTCCAGCCCTGTTTCTTCATATACCTCACGTACAGCTGCTTCTATTAGATTTTCATTAAGCTCAACTTTTCCGCCTGGAAGTGACCAATGCCCCTCATGATTATCTACCATTACTATCTGATTGAACTCATTTCTAATCAATGCGTATACAACTTTAACTTCTTCCATATGACTCTCCTTTACTAAAAATATTTTTTAACCGCTTATTTATTTTCTATATATTTACTATAAAGAATATAAAGGGATATAACAGCTGTTTTT
Source organism: Bacillus sp. LJBV19 (assembly GCF_017797845.1). Classification (NCBI taxonomy): domain Bacteria; kingdom Bacillati; phylum Bacillota; class Bacilli; order Caryophanales; family Bacillaceae; genus Bacillus; species Bacillus sp. LJBV19. The sequence continues at coordinate 534,084 of NZ_CP072563.1, read as the reverse complement.
TTGTAATACATCAAACTTACAACCGTTCAAGCGCATCATTTGTATCGTTTTAGAACCTTTTTTAAAAACGACAGTCTATTGAGCAGAGCAAATAAGAGTAAACTTTAAAAATAAAAGAGACCATAAAAAATACCAAAGGCCGTTACACCCTTGGTATCATTGAGATGCAGCCGGGAGGACTTACGCTTCATGGGTTTTTCAACCACGGGAGCCTCGCACTGCTTTTAAACATAAGATACTATTCCTTACTTCCAAGCGACCATATCACCACCGGAATTAATAATAACGATAATATCCCTCCGCCAAGTGATAATGTCAGGTAATTGGCACCTGCTACGACCATTCCGGACAAGGCTCCGCCGGCGGCTTCGGACAACGCAATCAAAACATCCACAGTACCTTGGGTTTTAGCCCGTGTTGACGTTTCAGTTGAATCAACAATCAGTGCCGTTCCGCTTATCAAACCAAAATTCCATCCTAACCCGAGCAAAGACAGAGCAATGACCATAAGAATCATAGAATCTCCCGGTGCAAATGCCGATATAAGCCCTGCCAAAAGCAGCGTCATTCCGGAAGATACAGCCATTACAGTACGGCCTAATTTATCCGCAAGCACACCTGTCACCAAAGAAGGGAGATACATGGCGCCTATATGAAAACCGATAACAAGACCTACCGCTCCTAAGCCATGGCCGTGATGTCTCATATGGACCGGTGTCATTGTCATAATAGCAGTCATTACAATTTGAGTAAGAATCATAACCGCCGCGCCCGCAATAATACCTTTTTTGTTCTCTGTGTGTTCGTCGGCGGTCACTTGTCCTCTATCATCAGGTGTTTGGCCGGCCATTTCTATTGTTCTTGCTATGACTAAAGGGTCAGGACGTAGCATGATGAAAAGAGTAACACCTGCCAACATATATGCTGCCGCCGCTAAAATGAATGGACCCGCCAGTGACGGAACACCAATGGAGCGAGCGAAGTTCCCCATTACATTCACTAAATTCGGGCCTGCAACGGCACCGAATGTGGTAAAAACCATAGTCATACTGACAGCAGTCGCCCGCTGTTTATGATTTGCCAAGTCCGTACCCGCATAACGGGCCTGCAGATTTGTCGCTGTTCCCGCACCATAAATAATCAAAGAAGCAAACAGCAGAAACACACTATTTAAAATAGCCGCAATGATGACTCCTATCGCTCCCAGTCCGCCAATCATAAATCCGGCTGAAAGACCTGTCCGGCGGCCGTAACGCTGAGAAAGCCTCCCCACAAATAACGCGGCGCCTGCTGATCCTAAGGTAAATAAAGCAGAGGGCACACCGGCAAACGCATCTGTACCAAGCATTTGCTGTGCAATAAGAGCACCGACAGTCACTCCGGCCGCCAACCCTGCGCCGCCGAAAATTTGTGAAAGACTGACGACAAACAAAGTACGCTTATATAAGCTTTTTTGTTTATCAGGAGAACCTATGAATTGCTCCAATAATGCCGATTGAGTATCTGACCCTTTTGCACTGTCTTTGTGAAGCATAATCCGACCTGCCTTTCTATAACCTCCAACAGATTTGGATTATCATAACACGCACAAAAAAACCATACAATAAAATAATTGTATGGCGGACAATATTAGATGTGCTCATCCAGCAGGCGTTTAAGAATCAGCAGTCCCTGCTCAAGCTCCCCAAGCGTTTTCGGTGCACAGACAGACACCCTTACAGCCTTTTCCGGACAACTGTTCCCGACGACAAAACGTTCAGCCGCGTATACTTGCACTCCATGCTGTGCGGCTGATTTTTCAAATGCAGCACCTGTCATATTTCCGGGTAACAGTAACCATCGAAAGATTCCCGTCTCAGCACCTGCACACGCATAGCCGGTTAAATATTGATCGACCATTTTGTTTCTGCGAATAGTCTGTTCACGATGACTGTCAATTAAGATTTCAAATTGATTCGATACGATCGTCCGTGCAGTGAGTTCTGCTAACAGCGGGGAAACGGTTATATTTAAATTGTAAAGCGCCTTTGAAATCGGCTCCTTATATTGACTCGGGACGGCGACATACGCCATCCTTAACCCTGGTGCCAGTGATTTTGATAAACCGGCAATGTGAATGACCTGTTCCGGTGCAAATGATGCGATGGCCGGAAGCGGATTCTTGCCAAGAAGATGGTACGAGGCATCTTCAATAATGAATTGGTTATATTTTTTTGCAATTTTCGCGATCATTTTTCGATTCTCAACAGACATAAAGGACGCTGTCGGATTATGATAATCCGGGATGAGGTAGATGCCTTTAATATTTTCATTTTTACACGCATATTCAAATGAGGCAGGGCTCATCTCATTGTTCTCTGATTTGATCGGCACAATCTGCACACTCAGCATCGAAGCGGCAGTTTTCAAGCCTGGGTATGTATGGTGATCAACTCCAATGCGGTCTCCTGGTTTACAAAGACTCGCCAATGCCGCGGCAATCGCATTTTGCCCGCCGTTTGCAAATAAAATGTGATCAACGGACGTTTCAAATCCGCCTCTTCGAATCAGCTTAACAGCCGCATCTTTCTGCCAAAGACTTTCACCCGTCCGGCCATAGCCAAACCACTTTTCATAATCTTCCTCTTGCAGCATACTTTTCAGCTGGAGCAGCAGCGGCTCATAAGAAGCCTGATCCGGAAGCGTCGCCCCCATTTCAATCAGATGCTTCGGCTTTGTATCTTCCAGCAGATACGCATTCGATAACGCATCATAAGCAACAAAAGTCCCGCTCCCGACAGAGGCACTCAGCAGACCCTTTAACTCGCAGACTTTAAAAGCCTTTGAAATGGTGCTTACATTTAAATCCAAAAAATCAGCCAGTTCTCTCTGAGGAGGCAGTTTGGTTCCGGGTAATAAAACTTCTTGTAATATATCCTGTTCTAATTTCTCTGCAATCGCTTTATAAATGGGTTTTTCCGTTTTATCAATCGCCGGCTTCCAGCTCATCGGATAGTTTTCAAAAGAATTGATCGGCATGATATGCATCCTTTTTCATTCAATTATATGATCACACTGTTTATAAAACAATTTTCACTTAACAGACGCAAAAGTTGACATAAAAAAAAGCCAAAGGCGGTTAAACCTTTGGCATGATTGATACGCCGGGAAAAATTGAACTTTCATCAGAGATATCAATGATGAGAAGAGCTTTTCTGTACGACACTCTTTATCTTCACTCTTTATCTCGATTTGTATTCCTTGATGTTCCCGTTTCCTTAGTTAGAAGAAAGATCACTAACGACATCTAATAATACATTGACACCTGCAGCCAAGTCATGATCTTTCGTGTATTCTTCAGGATTATGGCTGATCCCCTCTATACTTGGAACAAAAATCATAGCCGTCGGACAGATGCGGGCCATCATTTGTGCATCGTGCCCGGCACCGGATGTCATCCGTTTTGATTCCAGTCCCCGTTTATTTGCAGCCCGCTCAATTAATGCAACAATGTTTTTATCAAATACAACGGGATTGAAACGGACTAATTGTTCAGATGTGATAGATACGTTTTCAGCCTCTTCCAAATCTTTCAGGTAATCGGCCAGTGCTGATTCTTCTTCTTGAAGTCTCTTTTCGTCCGGATCCCGCAAATCAACTGTAAGTGCTGCCAATGATGGAATGACATTGATAGCATTTGGCTCAAAACTGATTGTTCCGACCGTGGCGACAGTTTGGCCGTTAGACATATTGGCACGTTTGCGCAAATACGTTATGATTTGTGCGGCTGCATGCCCGGCATCCTGACGCATATCAGTCGGAGTTGTCCCGGCATGATTTGAAACGCCTTGAACCGTTATACGCTGCCACGAAATCCCTTGCAAATTCTCAACGGCACCGACCGGAATGCCTGTTTTGTCTAAAATCGGCCCCTGCTCAACATGAAGCTCAATAAAGGCGTGCGGTGTTAAAAAGCCGGGCTTTTCTGTTCCCTCATATCCTATACGCTTAAGTTCTTCACCCAGTTTCGTCCCATCCGTACCGCGGGTCTGAAGCGCCTTTTCTAAAGAAAGTCCTCCGGCGAATACGAGTGATCCCATCATATCTGGAGTATATCGCACACCTTCCTCATTGGTAAAAGCCGCAATGACAATCGGACGCTCCGGTTTGAAGCCGGACTCCTTTAAAGTGTTTATGACTTCAAGTCCCGAAATAACCCCGTAACATCCATCGTAAATACCCGCGTTGATGACCGTGTCGATATGAGAGCCGATCATAATGGGCGCATCATTATTCTGATCAGAACCGTACCATACCCCGAAAATATTTCCGATTTTATCAATCATAACCTCTAAGCCTGCTTTTTTCATCCATGTTACCAATAAGTCCCGTCCCGCCTTATCTTCATCGGAAGCAGCTAACCTTGTGAGTCTGTCATTGCGGTCACGTCCGATTTCACCAAGCTCCTTAAGACGGCTGAGTAAACGTTCAGAATTCATGTAAAGGTTCACATGTTCAGATGCCATTTTGCATTCCTCCCTGCACTGAGTCAATCGCTTCATTGATATAACAATAATGTTATGATATATAAGAATTCATCATCTTAATACCAATATTGGATTTAAAAATATAAGTATATTGAGGTGTTTAACATGCAAACGCAAAACTTTCTGATGGATGACAGTCTGCAAGATTTGACGAAACACCATACAATTGTTATGCCGGTTGCTTGCTATGAAAAAACCATTAAGAACCATTTGCACGGATATATTCCCCTTCATTGGCATGATGAAATTCAATTCGTGCTTATAATAAAAGGAGAAGCGCTGTTCCAAGTAAATGAGGAATGGGTGGTTGTCCATCAAGGCGACGGGCTGTTTATTAACAGCGGCTGCCTGCATATGACAAAGGAGCATGGCAGTTCAGATTGTCTTTATATCTGTTTAAATGTCTCCCCGCATTTCGTTTTATCACAGGAACTCTACACGACCTATGTAAAACCTTTGATTCACGCAACGAATGTCCCTTACTTATATATCCACGCAGACGACCCTTTAGAAAAAAACATTCTGAATGCTGTATTAGAGATCCACAAATGCATCGAGCAAAAATCCCTCTTTTATGAAATAGATATCACGATGAAACTTACGTCTGTTTGGAAACACTTAATCGCCAATTGCTTCCACCTTGAATGTATCGAAACAGAATGGTTGAAGAACCAAAGGATGAAGAATATGCTGAGCTGGATCCATCAGCATTATGCTGAAAAAATCACATTGGAGGATATTGCGAAAGCCGGGCAGCTAAGCCGTTCTGAGTGCTGCCGCTATTTCAAGCGCTTTTTAAAATGTTCTCCGTTACACTACGTTATAGATTACAGAATTCAAAAAAGCTTATATTTATTGCAGCAAAGAGATGCGAGTGTGACAGACATTTCTTATCAAGTTGGTTTTAACAGCACAAGTTATTTCATCAGCAGGTTCAGACATGCCATGAAGATGACGCCGCTGGCTTATAAAAAACAAAAAAACAAAGAAAGACAGCACTGACTGATTCAGTAATTGCTGTTTTTCTTTGTTTCATGTGTTTTAGGATAAGCGAATTTTAACTAATTCCGCAAAATACGCTGCACCGGTTAAAAGAATGTCATCATTAAAATCATATGACGGGCTGTGTAATGGAATATGGCCCTTTTGATCATGCTCATCACCATTGCCAAGAAAAACAAATACACCGGGAACCTTCTCTAAAAAAGCCGAGAAATCTTCTGAAATCATCATCTGATTTATGTTAGAAGTGACATTCTCTTTTCCGGCTGTTTTGGCAGCAGCTTCAACAGTAAACCCGACATATTCTTCCCAATTCGTCGTTGGAGCAAATTCATGTGTATACTCAAACTGACACTCCGCACCATGCATCTCACAAATCCCGGAACTGATAGTCCTCATTTTTTCTTCGAGAAAACGTCGGGTGTCAGGAGAATAACTTCGCGTATCACCTTTGATTTCCACATAAGTCGGAATCGCATTCCTCACCCCGTCTGTTACGATTTCCGTACAGGATATAACGGCAGGAACGCTTGGATCTAAATTTCTGGACACAATAGTCTGTAAGGCGAGAATAATTTGCGACGCTATGACCAATGGATCAATACTCATATGAGGGCGGGCTGCATGAGCGCCTTTTCCTTTAATCCGGATGACAAAGTTATCTTCACCGGCCATAATTCCCCCGGGGCGGGTTGCAAAAGTACCCGCCGGCAATCCAGGCATATTATGCAATCCGTAAATTTCATCGAGCGGAAATTGTTCAAAAAGTCCATCCTCAATCATGGCCCTCGCACCCTTGCCCGGTTCTTCCGCCGGTTGAAAAATAAAACACACGGTGCCGTTAAAATGTTGTCTTTTACTCAATATTTTAGCTGTCCCAAGAAGGATTGCCATATGTCCGTCATGACCGCAGGCATGCATTTTCCCTTTATTTTTAGACACATACGAATGATCTGCTGCTTCAGTGAAGTGTAATGCGTCCATTTCCGCTCTGATTCCTATAACCTTTGAACCTTCTCCCGCTTTTAAGGTGGCGACTATACCTGTTCCGCCCAGACCCGAACAAACGCTTACTCCCATTTTTTTTAATTCTTCAGCAATATACACTGAGGTCATGTGTTCTTCAAAAGCTGTTTCAGGTATCATGTGGAGGTCATGTCTCCATTTTATTAATTGATCTTTCATTGTGATATCATTCATAAAGACCACTCCAATATAATCATTAAATAGAAAGCGTTTACATAAATAATTAAAATAAAGCAAAAATAATTGCCGAAACAGTGATGACACCAATAATCGCAACAAAAACATTACTGATTTTATTTCGATACATTTTTAATACTGGCAGCTTACGAATGGCATACATAGGGAGCAGCAATAGAATAACAGCCCCTATCGGTCCGCTGATGCTTTCAATGATGCCTAGAATACTTGGGTTGATATAAGCTATTAGCCAGCAAGTGACAAACATAAAAAACAGAATGATAAAATCTGTTTTTTTCTTATTATTTCTTGATGGAAAAACCTCAACAATGATATCCCGCATGGCCTCATAGGCTCCTATATAATGTCCTAAAAAGGATTTCGTAATTGCGACAAATGCGATAATCGGGGAAAGACAAGCAATAAACGCTGAATGAAAATGGTTGGCGAGATAAGTGAGAATTGAGATGTTTTGTTTCTTTGCCATAGCAAGATCTGCCGGCGACAAACTGAATACACAGCTGTATACAAAAAATAAAACAGTAAGTATCATCAATATATAACTGTATTTTTGTATTTGGGCACATTTATCATCAGCAAATTTGTCTCCATAACACTGCCTTTGAGCTACAACGAATGGTGAAATCATTGAATAATGATTAAATGAAAGCACCAGGACAGGGAATGTCATCCATACCGTCATGAACATCCCTTGTCCTGATCCGGATAATGATAGGTGTGTGACATCCAAAATGGCTGTATTCCATTTAGGTATCAGATAGATCCCCATCAAACATAACGAACCTATAAATGGATAAACTAACAAACTCATAGTCTTCATGACCGCATCCTGACCAAAACGCACGATAAACAGTAATCCTGCTATCAGAAATCCGGCAGTTAAACCCCTTGGCGGCTCTGGCATGTTCATTTGATTCACAATAAAGCTTTGAGCTGTATTTGTAATGGCAACTGAATACATTAACAGGATGCTGTAAATCGCAAGAAAATAAATGACAGTGAATACTCTTCTTGCTTTCGCCCCAAAGTATTCTCCTGTCACCGCTAAAATCCCGTCTGTTGCAGAACCTGCCGATAAAACAAATCTGGCCAAAGCTCTGTGAGAAAAGTACGTAATCGGAAAAGCCAGAACAGTGATGATCATCAGAGGCAGAATGCCCCCTATTCCCGCATTAATTGGCAAAAAAAGCACGCCCGCGCCTATTGCTGTGCCAAACAGGCCTAAGACCCAAATTGTATTTTGCCTGCACCATTTAGCCGGATCTTCATAAGAGGCATTATTCGATGAAGAACTCCGGCACCGCACATCCACATCCTGTTCTATAGACATATTTATCCTCCCGAAAAAAGAATGTCATGCTCTGGAACATCACGAATTACCATGAAGCCGGGCAGCTTTTCACTCGTATATATTTATCCGGAATACGCGATGACTTCAATTTCAATCTGTACATCTTTAGGCAACCGGCTTACTTCAATTGTGGATCTCGCAGGACGATGGTCTCCAAGATATTTACCATATTCCTCGTTAACAGCTTTAAAATCACCTAAATTTTTAAGGAAAATAGTCGTTTTCACTATATTTTCAATTTTTAAATCCTCTGATTTCAGAATGGATTCAATGTTTTTTAAAACTTGAATCGTTTGTTCCCTAATATCAGCCGGAACTTCATCCGTGTTTGGATTAACAGGAAGCTGTCCTGATAAAAATAAAAAATCTTGTACTTTAATGCCTTGAGAATAAGGTCCGATCGCTTTTGGTGCTTTTTCTGTAAAAACTGTTTTTAACATAATAATCACCTTCTCCTTATTGATGTAAAATTCTAAATATTCTTCACAAAAAAACTGAATTGCTTTCAGTTAAGAGTAATATATCACATATCTCATATTAGTCAAACGAAAAATTCATACAAAAAAGCCTGACGAGTTGTCAGGCTTTTAACTGGCTGTTTAAAATGATTCGAGTCAGACTGTTTTCCCAGTTACTCCTTATGGCATTCAGTCCTTGTTTAAGATCTTTATTCTTCAGTGCGTCTAATATTTGATTGTGTTCACTGCAGGATGCATTCATTGCGTGATTTTGACTGAAATACCGAATTTCAATTCTCTGTATTTTCGTTTTTTGTCCTTGCAGTAATTTCTGCAGTTCAGTATTATTTGAGACTTCAATGATCTTTTGATGAAAGGCATTATCCAATTCCAGCGCTTTTACCTTATCATCCGTCTCCATTATTGCATTCATTTGCTTATTTAATTTTTCCATCTCGTCTATATGATCTTGTGTAAATCTTGAAAGTGCCTGTTCAAAAGCGAGACACTCGAGAGACCAAACGACCGAGTAAACCTCTTTCGCATTTTCCAGGTCAATAGGTGCTACCACTGTCCACCGATTGGCTTTCGTTATGACAAGACCTTCATTTTCAAGCTGAAGCAGCGCCTCCCGGACCGGCGTGCGGCTGATTCCGAGTGTCTCAGATATATCTTGATTTCTCAGTCTTTCTCCCGGCTCAAGCTTACCTGTTATAATCCACTCTCTCAGAAACTGATAAGCTTCAACTTTCATAAATGTTCGTTTTAATTGGTGCTGTTGGTTCATTGTCACGTTTTCACCTCTTTAAAACATCATTTTACATGTAATATACCACATTTCAGTATATCGTTTGCGAAAAAGAAAAGTTGCTTTACATTCCGATCCATGTATAATGTGATATATCACATATTGGAAGGATGAAGAAATTTGTTTGCGAATATTGATTGGGTTTCGAATCATTTCAGATCTGATACGTTACCTCAGGAATCTTCCTATTTCTCTGCAGAGGAAACAAAAAAAGCGCTTCATTTTCATTCCGGCATTCCCGGCTATCAAGCAACACCGCTTCACTCGTTAAGAAGTCTCGCACAATATCTCGGCATAAACAGTCTTTATGTCAAAGATGAATCTAAACGCTTTAGCCTTAATGCTTTTAAAAGCTTGGGTGCTTCATATGCGATTGCTTCTTACTATAGTAAAAAACTTAAAATCGACCTTAATTCCATTCATTTTAACGAATTGGTTGAACTTGTAAAAAGCGCTCCTTCTGCTACATTTGCTACAGCTACCGACGGTAATCACGGAAAGGGACTGGCATGGGCGGCTTCCCTTTTTGGACAGAAAGCAAAGGTATATATGCCGAAAGGTTCTTCTCCCGCGAGATTGGAAGCCATTAAACATTTAGGTGCTGATGCGTACATTACAGATTTAAATTATGATGACACTGTTCAAATGGCGGCAGATTTATCTGAGAAACATCATTGGATTTTAGTTCAGGATACGGCTTGGGAAGGATACCAGCAAATTCCTCTCTCTATCATGCAAGGATATACAACAATTATTGCAGAAATATACAAACAAAATGAAGATTTCTTCAATACAATCAGTCATGTTATCCTTCAGGCTGGAGTGGGATCTTTCGCTGCTTCAATGGCAGCTTCCCTATTAAATGTAAAAAGCGGGAATAAGCCCAAAATCTCCATAGTTGAACCCGAAAGCGCAAATTGTCTGTACCGGTCAGCCCAAAGCGCCTCTGGATCACCTGTCCGAGTATACGGTGATCTTTCTACAATGATGGCTGGGCTTGCCTGCGGCGAACCCAACCCATTCGGTTGGAACATTTTGAGAACATGCAGTGATTATTTCTTTTCCTGTAATGACAAGATAAGCGCATTGGGGATGAGAATATTGGGTAATCCTATTGATCCGGATCCGAAGATTATTTCTGGTGAGTCAGGTTCCGTACCATTAGGTTTGCTGCATGAGTTAAGTAAGAATACTTCAATGGAACAGATAAAGAAGAAATTAGAATTAGATCAGTCATCTAATGTGTTAATGATTAATACAGAAGGTGATACTGATCCGGAAAATTATCGGAAAGCGGTTTGGGGAACAGATCATTAAAACAACGGCAACATGTTTGTTTTAATGATTTATAAAAAGCCTTAACTTTGGGTGAAGTTAAGGCTTCCGTTATTTCCCCTTCCCGTGTGAAACTCAATCATTTAACTAGTCCCAAATTAAAGGCCTGTCAACCTCAGCAGTTCTGAGATAGTCTAAAAGCTGACCGGTATGTACGGACTCATGGTAAGCGATTCTTAATAACATGTCTCCTAGTTCGCGAATATATCCAACATCAGACCTGTCAATCTTTATATTTGTTAAATCTGTTTCGTTTAACGATTTGATGAATGTCAAAAACTCGGCCCGATACGGTTTTGCGAATTCTAATTCTTCGGTTACTGTGGTAAACGTTTTTGATTCATACGGGTTTTTAGATTCCTCTGAAGACTCATTCATTTGTTTTAGTAAAATGTGATGATAAAGAAATTCCGCTTCTACTACATGTCTTATCATTTCCTTACACGACATTGCTTCGGAATCGGGGCGCCAGTCCATTTTTTCCTCAGGTATAGCTGTCCATAACTTGATGCTTCGCCGTCTTACTTCTTCAAAATGTAAAACAATAAGGTCAATCGTATTCAAGTGTTTTCCCCCTTTTATTTTTAAATAATTCTCCTTTTTCCCGGAAAAAACCTCTTCAAATAAAAAACATATTCTTTCCCGACTCGCTGGATTGATAATCAAACCATTTTTAAGATAAGGAGATATTCATTCATCCATACAATAGACTCTGGTTGAACATATACTGAATGATAGTTTTCATCAGAAAGGAGAAATCAGCTTTGGCAAAATATCGGATCATGACCTTTGACGGGGGCGGTACCTTAGGTGCTTTAAGTTTACAACTATTGAACAGACTGGCTGAAGAAAATCCAGCATTAATAAGTCGAACCCATGTATTTGCGGGAAATTCAATCGGTTCATTTACTGCCCTTGCATTAGCAAGCGGAAGATCTCCGAAGGAAACACTTCAGTATTTTGAGGATGAAATCCTGCCCGCTTTCAGCACTTCCCGGCCGGGCGGACCTGTTTTCAATCAACAATTACCATATTCCGGTTTTATTAAAGCGGTACGAAACTTTTTCCCGCCAGGCCTACGTCTTAAAGATGTAAGAAAACGAATTGTTGTCCCTTCATTCAAATTATACTCCCCAGCACTGGATCGTTGGACGCCCGTATTATTTCACAACTTTCCCGGCTCTCCCTATTTAAATGAGAAAGTGAGTGATGTCATACTGCGGAGCAGCGGTGCTCCCGCAACGCAACGAGCCTATCAAAACTACGTGGACGGATATGTAGTGGCAACGAACCCCAGTACGGCCAGTATCGCGTTTGCGGTTGGTAAAGCCAACGTGCCATTGGATCAAATTGCGGCGCTATCCATCGGTACAGGTGAAGCCCCGACTCGGTTAAGAAGAGATACGAGGGGGTGGGGAATGGTAAGTGCGGATAACATACGTCCCGAAAATCTGAAGAACCTTCCTCCAAATTGGGGAGTCCTTTTGGACAGGTCGCCTAATGAACCTTTACTGCCATTTCTTCAGATGATCTCCGGCGGAAATGGCTACTATGAATCCATGGTCAGCGCGAACCTGCTGGGAGATCGCTTTTTCCGGTTAGATCCGCGGATTCCTAACTTCTCCAAAACAGACCCTTCCGTGGTTCCCGCTGTCATTGAAATTGCGAACAAAACCAACTTACAGCCTGTGAATACATTTATAGAGAAAAACTGGAACGACAGCCACTAAGTAAGTCAGAAGTTTACGTCATCATACAATGAACAAAAAATACCAAGGGACTCAAAACCCTTGGTATTATTAATGCGGCCGAGAGGGTTTGGACCTTCCTGGGGTATTTATACGCTGGGCATTCGATAAAGTGAAATCTTATTACCGCCCGGCATTTCAAACACTGAAGTTAAGCATTACATCCAACAATCGGGCCATTTAATTGAATAGGACTACTCAGAAGTCGCGTCCCATTACGTAAGAAAAGCGACTTTTTAGATTTGATTTTCAAGTTCCTTTGACAAATTTTGAAAAGACCATTGACTATTCAGTTGAACTGTATTAAGTTTAACTATATAGTCAGACTGAATAGAGGATGAGGATATGAAACATAAATTATTACCGCTGTCTGAAACCATGCATTATATTTTATTAGCTCTGCGGGAGCCGCTTCATGGCTATGCCGCCATGCAGAAGATCGAAAAAATGAGTAACGGAACTGTTATTTTAGCAGCCGGCACATTATACGGCGCGATTGAAAACTTGAATAAGCATGGCTGGATTGAACCTGTTGGAGAGTCGGGCCGGAGAAAAGTTTATATGATAACTGCGGAAGGAAGCGCCATTTTGAAAATGGAACAAAACAGGTTACTGCATATTTTATCCCTGCACGAAGGAAGTGAATCGAATGAAGACATTTAAGATGTTTTTTGATATTGAAAAAGAGGAGCAATGGCTGAACGAGCAATTACAAAAAGGCTATCGCTGTACAAATATCAGCGGATTAGGAATATACACTTTCGAAAAAACCGACAAAAAATATGTGATGAGACTGGATTATCAAGATTATTTATCAAAGAAAAAATTCGAAGATTACAGAGAGATATATGAAGACTTCGGCTGGAGTTATATAAACAGCCCATGGCTTAGCGGAACTCGATATTGGCAAAAAGAAGATGATGGTCAAAATGAAATCTTCTCGGATCGCCAATCAAAGAGTAGTTATTATAAAAGATTAATGAGTTATTCATCTTGTTTTGGTTTACTTTGCTTATTTTATTCTTATTTGATGTACAAGGATTCAGGTTTGTATTTAGCTGAAGGTCTGTGGAGTATGGAAGGCGCAATGTTTTGGAAAGCATTTTTATTTGAAACTCCATTTGCCCTTTTAAGGTCGCTTCCCGCTCTTATGGCTGTTGTCTTCGGCATCAGTTACTATAAAGCGTATCGAAAATATTCAATGTTAAAAGAACAATAACGCGGGGAAGTTACATTCAAGAAGTAATCGAGGATTATATATCTGCCGAAGCCGGGCGCTTTAACGGAAAAAAGCGCCCTGAATTTGCTGATAAATCAGACGGCTTATTTTGTTAATGATACATACTTATTTACAATGGCTTGAGCGAGACAAGCTGATGAATCAACAAAGGTAAGTTCGCTGCTTTTTTGATCCGTGACCATATTTAAATCCGTACATGCAATGATAACCGTATCAACCTTTTCTGCTAATTCACGGTGTAATTCATCATATAATGTACCAGCCTCATCGATTTGACCTTGTTTAATCTTTTCTATTATGTGATCGACATAGATTTGCCAACTATCTTGATGTAAAAAATCAAAACCTTCTCTGTTTAACGCTTCTTGAAATATTCCAGATTGAACCGTTGGAACGGTGGCTAAAAGAGCTGCTTTTTTGAAACCTGCCAGTATTCCAATCATAATTGTCCTCCTCTGTAAAAATGTGTACGAATACGATCACGATGAGTTATTCTTGTGTTACACATCTGAATTTGCTCTCATTTCTTTTTGGCTTTCTTCTCCTATTTTATCATTTCATTAATCGAATTATCATATCTCATTCCGCCGCACGCAGTCAGCAGAATAACCGATACACTAAGGAAAATAAAAAGACTCTTCAAAGGATGGCTGGCAAACCGGACGACTTCCTATAAGCAGCGGACTCTTTTGGCCACAAAACACATGTTTTAAAAAGAAATAAAAAATACCAAAAGTTATCAAAAACCCTTGGTATCTTTGAGATGCGGCCGAGAGGACTTGAATCTCCACGGGTTATTCACCCGCTGGGCCCTCAACATTTCATTGGTTATGAAAGCGGGAATCCCACAGGCTCCCTCTTGTTTTGATGTTGTTTTTTTAAAAAAGTTATTGACACCAATAAATGACCATGTTATCATTATAAATTTGATATCTCACTCCATATATGATAACCTTAAGTTAAGTTCCTATATATGGAGGTGGATGATATGTTTCAAATTGGCGATAACATTGTTTATCCAATGCATGGAGCAGGTACAATTGAAGCCATAGAAGAAAAACAATTCTTAGAGGAAAAACAACAGTATTATGTCATAAGAATGTCAATCAGTAATATGACAGTTATGATTCCAACGCGTAAAATATTGAGTTCAAATATACGGCCGGTTACTGATATACGTGCATTAAAACACATTATACACATTTTTCAGCATGGAGAATCAGATAGGCTACTGCCGTGGAAGCAAAGGTATATAGTAAACACGAACAAAATAAAAACGGGTGAAATACAAGAAGGCGCTGAAGTTGTACGTGATTTAAGACGGATGAAGAAAGAAAAAGCACTTAATTCAAGCGAAAAAAAAATGTTGGATCATGCATATGAATTTTTGATTAGTGAACTGGAAGTCATTAAAGGAATCACTGAAAAACAAATAAAAAGTTTCTGCTAAGGTTAATTTTAAATAATGTTTTGCATTCCAAAAAAAGCACCTAAAAGTTTTCGGAATATTACGATTAGATGTTTAACTTACTTACTTTTAAAACATTAACCCCTTTTATTACCCCAACAATCTAATCTGTTTTATTTTTTTCTTCAACGAACATTTGAATTTCGATGAAATAGTCACTTGATTTTTGTAATCCTGATTCACACTGGCACGGACAAGGAGCCGTAAGGATGGAAGAGAGGCAGGGCTTTCATTGTTTTAGGTCTAAGTGATTATTTCCGGAAGAAAAAACAACCACTCTCCTCTTTATCTTTAAGAATTTCTTACATCTCTTGCGACAGTGAATAGCAGTTGTTTATCTTCTTTTCATATTAGAGATATGCGAAATGTAACAAAGAATAACATACAGATATATTGAGAACATAAAAACAAATCATTTATATATATTCCACATATCGTCAATCCGGTATGTTATACTGTAAACAATCCTTTGAGGTTTTAAACCTTTTTCTTACCTTGTAGCAACTGTCCCTACTCGAACGTTGAGTAGGGTTTTTTTATTCAGTATATACAGAGAACATAAAAAAACAGGCCCTGTATAAAGAGCCTGTTTGTATAAACGATTAAAGATTAAGCAGTTTTTTGAACGTTAGCAGCTTGAGCTCCACGAGCACCTTGCTCAACGTCAAACGTTACTTTTTGACCTTCGTCTAAAGATTTGAATCCGTCACTTTGGATTGCAGAAAAGTGTACGAATACATCGTCTCCATTTTCACGTTCGATAAATCCAAAACCTTTTTCTGCATTAAACCATTTAACTGTACCTTGTTCCATTTTTGTTGCCTCCTAGTGTGTTACACATTGTATTACTATCCTTGCCCAAAGTATCATCAAGACGAAAAGTCGATATTCATACTATCCTTTACACGAACAAAAATAATTCCCCTTTATCATAGCACGAAACGGAAATAACTGCAAATTAATAATGTGTTCATTCATGTTTTATTTGTTAAACCTGTCGATACGAGTGCAAAATAAGATGCCTATTAATAACTATGGTTTGAAAACACCGTGAACATGAATCACGAGTGTCTTCAAACCCAGTACTTCATATTGATTGTTAAAGATTTCTTTAAAAAGCTCAGCTGTTTCTTGTTCAAGTACTAGATATTCTTGGCTGTTCACTGGTATAGCTTTGTTTCTGCAGATGTTTCCAAACGATCATTCAAGTATACCCCCTATTTTAACGGTATTAACTTGTCATGTTTGTTCCTCAAACAATCAATGTTTACGGTCTAAATAAACCGATTCACATAGGGGAGCATGGAGAGAGTTTGGCCCGATAAAGAGCCGGGTATAATCTTCATACGCTTTTTGTATCCCGGCTGGCCATTGCTAATAAAGATTTAATCGAGATGGAGATCAGTTTCTGACCTTCAATAATTTTACATAGGATTAGAAAAGATACTTATCATACATGGAGTATGACAGCTGGGACTTCAAAGGCAATAAAACGTTTTCTATACGCAGATTAAGAACATCAGGGAAGGGGAAGCTTTTAAAAATGAATGAACAAAACCTAAGGACTTTGAGAAAACTGGTTACCCCTTATGAAAAGTCCGATTTACAAAAAAGTATTTGTCAAATCATTAACACATTGGTGCCGTTTTTCCTGTTATGGTGTTTGGCCTATAAGAGCTTGCCGATTTCTTATATCCTTACATCAGCGATTTCTGTCGTTGCGGCAGGTTTTTTAGTGAGAACCTTCATCATCTTTCATGATTGCTGCCACTATTCCTTTTTTAAGAACCGAAAGGCGAATCGAATCCTTGGAACAATTACAGGAATTCTGACTCTGCATCCGTTTGATCATTGGGCACACGATCATTCTGTCCATCATGCGACAAGCAGCAACCTGGACAAACGCGGTACGGGCGATATTTGGGTACTGACTGTTGAGGAATATAAAGAAGCCTCAACTAAGACAAAAATAATGTACCGTTTGTACAGAAATCCGTTTGTTATGTTTATTATCGGACCGATTTACGTCTTCGGGATTACCAATCGTTTTAATCGTAAAGGGGCAAAACGCAAAGAACGGATGAATACATATGTAACGAACCTGGGGATCGTCGCTTTGGCAGCACTTTTATGTTGGGCTATCGGCTGGAAAAACTTTCTGCTGGTCCAGACGCCAATTTTTATGATATCGGGATCCCTCGGAATTTGGATGTTTTATATTCAGCATACGTTTGAGGATTCATATTTCGAAGAAGATGAGCATTGGGAATATGTAAAAGCAGCCGTTGAAGGAAGCTCTTTTTATAAGCTTCCAAAAGTCATGCAGTGGCTGACAGGCAATATCGGTTTCCATCATGTTCATCATTTAAGCCCAAGAGTCCCAAACTATAAGCTTGAAATCGTGCATAACAACACTGAACCATTGCAAAATGTTCCGACCATCACACTGGCAACAAGTATTAAGTCGTTAAAGTTCCGCCTATGGGATGAAGAAGGCAAAAAATTTGTTGGTTTTAACCACTTAAAAAAAACTTCTAAAAGCCAGGTATCAGCTCGGCTAAGAACGGATTAAATAAACGCCCGTAATCGGTGATAATGGGCAGTGTATCTTGCAGAATAAAAGTGCAGACTCGCACAAAGATTTTGTGCAGAGGTCAGCACTTTTTTTAATGCCACATGCACTTACAACAAAAAAATACCAAAGGTGTCAAAACCCTTGGTATCATTGAGATGCGGCCGAGAGGACTTGAACCTCCACGGGTTATTCACCCGCTGGGTCCACAATAAAGTGAAACTGTGTTTTCTATTATAAAACCTTTGAATATTATATTGTGGAGTAAAAATGGAGCAGTTTTTATTTCCAAAAAGTTACATGACATGTCATTGGTGCAATGTATCTTAAAATAGCCACTGTTTAAAGAAAAAAAGAATCTTTTGAAACTGATCTTTCCCAATCTTAGATTGACCCCATTTATGACAAAATGACAGGATCGTTCTAAAGATAAGAAGAGGAATGGATCATAATTATTCTTTACCGATCGTTCTCAATATGTTATGATTGCCATCACAAGGAGGGGAATTTAGTGGCTAGAACCAAGGAATTTGATGAAGATGCAGTACTGCTTAAAGCTGTTCGTTTATTTTGGGAACAAGGGTATGAGAAAACTTCCATGACAGACTTAGTTAACCATATGGGAGTGCACAAGAGAAGTTTGTACGATACCTTCGGAGATAAGCATTCGTTATACATTAAGGCTTTAAACCGTTACACTCAACTGCAGTCGGAGAAAAAAATCAATAAAGAGAATCTTACTGCGGTTGAAGCAATCCGGCAGTTGTTCGATAGAGTCATTACTAGAGGAGAAGGCGAATACCCTAAAGGATGTTTGATCGTAAACACAGCAGTTGAACTGGCTCTGCATGATTCCGAATGTAAGGATTGGGTAGATCAACGATTAACCGATACAGAGCGTCTAATCCGTGAACTCATTGAGGCAGGTCAGCAGTCCGGAGAACTCGATAAGATGCTAAACGCGGAATTACTATCCCAATATATAAATAATGCTTTAATCGGGCTTCGAGTGATGATCAAGACAACAGATAACAGAGATAAATTAGAGCAGATCGTGGATACGACATTATCCATTTTAAAGAAATAATTTTTTTATCCTATTGAGAACGATCATTCTCAAATAAAACGGATTTACTAATAAAATGCGAGGAGAACGAAAGATGAAGAGAATGTTTTGGATTATTCTGATGATGTCTTGCGGAGCCACTTATATTTCATCATTATTCCCTATATACGGGAGTCACTATCAAATGAGCAGCCTAGAGATTACAATGTTGTTTGCTGTTTATGCCGTTATCTTGGTTCCGACCTTGCTAATCGTAGGAGCCAAAGGGAGCACCTGGGGATTAAAGAAGGTCCTTCGCATCAGCATCTGGCTGTCCATTGCGTCAACGTTGCTTTTCATAGGGAGCCAGAACGTCTGGATGCTATTTGCGGCAAGGATTTTGGAAGGCATTGCATATGGCGCTTTTACAGGAACGGCCACCACATTTTTATTATCACAAACCTCTCGCCAGCATCTAAGTACTGCTATTAAGTTATCGGGAGTATTCGTAAACGTTGGATTCGGCATGGGTCCGGCTATATCCGGTCTAGTGTTGCAATATGTGCAGGTTCAGCCGCTTCGAATGCCATTTTGGCTTTTGCTTGCCATGCTATTGAGTTCTTTAGTATTTCTGGAAATGTTACCGAGTCTTAAAGAAGAACCAAAACCGCTGAATACAAAAATTTCGCTCGGTATACCGGAAAATATACGATCCCATTTTATTTCATTTATTGGACTTCCGGCTTTTACATTCTTCATGTTAGGCGGAATCGTATTTTCCGTCATTCCTTCCTATGTCAAAAACGTCATTCACTCCTCTAATCTCTCATTAGCAGGTGTGTTGGTGTTCATACTCTTAGGCGTGGCTGCCTTGATACAATTCTTCCCGTGGGTACAGAATCCAGTTAAGCGAATGCGCATCGGAATTGTATTGCTGGCCATCGGTCCGTGGATCATTGTTTTCTCCGGACAGACAGGCGATTTATGGATGCTCTGGATTGGAATGCTTATCCAAGGGGTCGGCGCCGGTTGGTCGTTCCAAGCAGCATTAAGGTTTGCCGGACAGCTGCCTAAGCCGGAAGAACGACCGAGAGTAATATCAGCATTTTATTTGTGCGCTTATTCCGGATTCATTATCCCTCCAATTGGAGTCGGCATTTTGACCAGTTTCTTTAGCTTGAATCACTCATTAATTGTTCTAAACACATTTGCCGCACTAATCGTTATTTATGTCTTGATCTATTCAATCAAGTTTAATCAATATTATTCGAAAGTGACATCATGATTAAACTACCATGAAAATAAACTTCTGTAATTTAGAAGTTTTGACGGACCCCTTACCGTACTTAATAATAAATATCATGTTGATAGATGTATTTAAAAAAAGCCCACTCACGAAAACGAGTGGGTTTACAAAAGCTCTAACTAACCCACAAAGGTTTTAGTCAGAGCTATTTATACATATTTTTTTGGTCCAACTCACTAAGCACCTACTCTATCCTCAACTCGAATAAATCAGCTGCTCTGATTGCAAAGTTTTCAATGTCTCCGTACATTCTTAGAAGGAAAGATACCATTAGCGATGACACTAATGGTACCCTTTGTTTCTACTCAATTATTCAGCTTCTCCAACAACTGTAAAGCGTTCATTTATATGTTTTGGATTTTCAATTTCATCCAATACTGCAATTGCATAGTCTGCATAGCTGATATAACTTTCGCCTTTCGAATTCACAAGAAGATGATCTTTTCCTGACTGATAAAATCCAGTTCTTTTCCCGTCTGGGTCAAATACCGCTGAAGGACTGATAAATGTCCAGTTAATATCAGAAGTTTCCTTTAGTTCTTGCAAGTTACGACCTTGCCCTTTAGCTGTTGGAATAAAAATCTCCGGGAAATCAGGTGTATCCATTACACTGACAGTTTTATTTTCGTCTACATAAAGACTCCCTGCTCCACCTACAATTACGGCTCTTGTACCCGTTCCTTTTAATGCCCTAATTAATGCCCGGCCGGCATCTACATGTGCCTGTTCTTCTCCTAATGGAGCACCGAAGGCATTAACTATTACATCTAACTTTTTTAGATCATCCGATGTAAGATCAATTATATTTTTTTCAATGATTGAAATCTTGTCCTCTTTAAGTTTTGCAGCATCTCTTACAATTGCAGTTACTTCATGTCCCCTGCTTACCGCTTCTTTCAAGATAAGACTTCCAGCTTTTCCGGTTGCACCAATGATTCCAATTTTCAATTTAAAGTCCTCCTAATCATTCAAAATTTTAAATGTAACCATATTGATTACATGTAATAATTTTAGTTACACCTTATTTATTTGTCAATACTTTTATCATCTTGTTAATTGAGCATATTAGAGTAAAAGAACTTGTAATACATTCAGTTACAAGTGTACTATAAAGAGTGTAACGTAATTAGGATGGTGAAGAAATCATGTCTATTAGCAGCCGTTTTGCTGTAGGAATTCATATATTGGCTCTTATTGAAATAAATGAAGACGGAATTAGCACTTCTGAATTTTTAGCTGGAAGTGTAAATACAAATCCCGCCTTCATAAGAAAAATTATGGGGATGCTGAAAAAAGCAGGTTTAGTAAAAGTTCGGCCAGGTATTGCAGGAGCTGAATTAGCGAGGGATTTAACTGAAATCACCTTACTTGATGTTTATAGAGCAGTTCATGTTGTTCAAGATAAAGAATTGTTTAGTATACATGAAAATCCCAATCCTCAATGTCCTGTAGGCCGGAACATTCAAAGTACAATTGGTCCAATATTTGAAATCGCCCAATCTGCCTTGGAAAAAGCTCTTGGGCATATCACAATTGAGGATGTGGTAAAGGATATTATTGAAAAAGAAAAATTGACCAATAATTGTTAAATGATTTCACAGAAAATCTTTTATCAGACTGAGGATAAGAAAAATGGCTTTTTCATGAACAAAAAAAGAGCAGACATAAAGTCTGCTCCTTTTGATGAAAGATTTAGATTACGGTAAGGGATATAAATATGCTCATGATACAGAGGAAAAATTAACGACAATGCAGACGATGCCAGATTCTTTAATAGGGGTGAGTATTACTATCCAACAACTCAAGGTTCAGAAGCTAAGACTTGAGGAAATCTCGGATTGGTATAAAAGAAACCGCAAATCTTAGTTTGAACAAATATGTTCTGTATATAAAAATAATGAGGTATGGAGTGAATTGATAATGAATTATGATGAAATAAAAGATTACTGTCTAACCTTTCCAAACTCTTATGAAGACCATCCTTTTGGAGATGGTTGGACTGCAATTCGGCACAAAGGGAATAAGAAAATATTTGCACTTATCTTCACTCGCGACGAACACTTATGTGTCAACCTTAAATGCGAACCTGAAAGGGCTGATTTTCTACGTGGTCTTTTTGAAGAAATCAAGCCCGGATACCATATGAACAAGGAGCATTGGAATACTCTTACCTTAGATGAGAGACTCCCAGAGCACCAAATCCATGACATGGTAAAGTACAGCTTTGAACTGACAAAACCAAAAAGTAAAAAGGAAACATAACATCGAAGGATAGAACGCTCATTATAGATATTCATCCGGTGCAATGATACAGAGAAATATGCAAAAAACCTCAAGGCAGCAATGTTTAAATTCGTATTTACGAGATGATTTTTTCGTTATTGTTAGTCCTTTGTTTCTTGACATAGGTTGAACAAATAAAAAAGAGCAGACTCAAAGTCCACTCAATTCATTAAGATGATTGCTTATTTCATCCAGACACCTATAAAAAATGAAAGGTGACGATGATATGCCACAAAGGTCATTTAGCGTTTAATTAATACTGATAACTCACCTTCAAACACTTTTTCCTCTTTCTGATTATAGGTAGATAACAATACAGTAAGTATCCCCGTCTGGCTTTTATTTGGTTTTTTATCAATAACCTTAACAATAGTGTGCAGTTTATCATTAGGGTAAACGGGTGCTAGGAATTTTATATTATTCATTCCTGTCCCAGCAATAATATCGTCTTCATGACACCCTTCTTCAATCCAAAGCTTAAAAGTAATAGATAACGTTTGTATTCCAGAAGCAATAATTCCATTAAATCTGCCCATTTTTGCTTTTTCTTCATTTAAATGCATGTATTGTGGGTCATACACTTCTGCAAAATTCATTATATTCTCTTTTGTTAATTCAAAAGATTTAGTTTGAAAAACCTGCCCGATGGTAAATTCATCCAACTTCATAAATAAATCTCCTTGAATCTAAACTTTATTATTAAATCTACGTAGCATTTTAACATACTGGCTCTCACACAACAACTTAACGGTGAAACAATTGTTCCCCTATCAGGAATGAACAAGCACATTGTTTTGGTTTCTTTGCCTTTAACCTCTTTATAATCAGGTGTTTTCTTATAAAGACCAAGGCGGTCGCCATCACCATCACCCGGCATATGTGCCATTTCCTCATAAGAATCTCCAAGCTTCTCATAATAAGAATAAGCAGTAAGCTTACGAGAACTTTCTTCTGGCATAAAACGCAAGTTGAATATACTTCCCGTCATCACATACACGAATTATAGCGTTATCTCTTTTGTACTCATCTGAATCTGCTCGCATTTCTTTTCTGACTTTCTTCTCCTGCTTCATCACTTCATT
Organism: Bacillus sp. LJBV19; assembly: GCF_017797845.1. Taxonomy (NCBI): domain Bacteria; kingdom Bacillati; phylum Bacillota; class Bacilli; order Caryophanales; family Bacillaceae; genus Bacillus; species Bacillus sp. LJBV19. The sequence continues at coordinate 510,636 of NZ_CP072563.1, read as the reverse complement.
AATTGCATTATCATATTTACTACCGCCGCACGCAGTCAGCAGAAGGATGAAGGTGACTGACAAATCATACGGCCTACAATACAGTAACAGATGAATTTTCCGCAAAAAAAAATACCAAGGGCGTCTACAACCCTTGGTATCATTGATGCGGCCGAGAGGACTTGAACCTCCAAGGGTTATTCACCCGCTGGGCCCACCAGCTATATTCATAAAACTATTGCTCAGTTGTCAGCATGTTAAGTAAATTACGAATTTCCTTGTTATAACTTTTAATTTCTTCTTCATTACAACCGGTTTTATCAAATACTGCATTAGGTATCATTCACGGTTTCGTGATGCTCAACGCCTTAGCTAAAACTGAAGCTGCGCGCGGAGCAATTGATCTTGCCGCAACATGGCTGCGTAAAGGGTTTTAATTCATCTATTGTTTCGTCACATAGAGACTGCTGCAAATAAATAAAAAACAAACAGATCCACTCAAATAATTGAGTGGATCGTATATTGATTCAATAACTTATCGCAAATATATTCACGTTGGAATAATGGAACTTTTGATGAGCTTTTTAATCGGGCTGGTTATTATTTTGTTGTTGAGATGTCCCTAATTGAAAAGCTAACTCCACAACAAACTCTATTTTTTCACCAGTCCACCCTCTTCATATCCAAAAAACCTTTGTTGATAAAAACAATAGGATTATTAGTTAGCGTACAAGTTCTCGTTTTCTGCTTTGGACCCCATATAGAAAATAAAAAGCCAGCTCTCCTTCGGGAGAAGAACTGGCATAACAAAGCTTCTTGCTTCTTATTTTGGCTGTATTGCTCGGACCTTTTAATTTCTCTTCGTTCTTGCGTCAATGTTTTATTATTAGGACACAATCAATAAAATAATGACGATCGAGAATAGCAACGCTGCTTTTGCAAAGCAGTAAGCCCTCCAGAATATAAAAGAGCTGCAGTCATTGCTGCTCGGATAATCCCAGCTTACTCTGAGTCTGTATTTCGAGTAGCCGGTCAATTAAATGGATGTTTTTTTCATTCCTTTTCTGTTTGTTCCATTTTCCACCACAGTGAATCTTTTGGATTTTCAACAGCTTCTTGAAACTCAGCTTTAGAAGCAACTGTTGGGTAAGAACCTTTTAAAGATTTACCTGAAGTATCTTTAAATAAGGTTAACACAACTATTAAGCCAATTAAACTAACTGCTAATAAATAGAAGCCCGGCGCCAAATTGTTTCTTGTCACATGGGTTAACCAAGAAGCAACTAAAGGTGTTGTTCCACCAAAAATAGAAACTGATAAGTTGAATGTCCAGGATAAAGTACGATATCTAATGTCAGTATGGAACAACGTAGGTAAAGATCCTGGCATAGTACCTTCGTATACAGATAATACAATACCTAACATTAAAAGTCCTATAAATAAGAATGTTATATTCCCCATATTAAGAAATTGGAAAGAGATAATCGAAAATACAATTCCTAATACTAATCCAATTGTTATAACTTTTTTATTTCCTAATTTATCTCCCAATTTACCAAAAGTTAAAGCGAACGGTACCATAATAATCAATACAATTGCTGTAATCGGTGTACTTATATTATCACTTATACCAAGGTTCTCATCTAAATAAGAAGGCATATAACCTAACAATAGGTAATTGGTTATATTGAAAAATGCCACAAATACGATACATAAAAAGATATCTTTTTTATATGTTTTAATGACTTCTAATAAACCTGGTTGTTGTTCTTGGTTTTCAGAGATGTCATTTTCAAAGATTGGTGATTCATCTAAATGACTTCTCAAATATAAACCAAATAATCCTATTGGAATACTTAAGAAGAAAGGAATTCTCCATCCCCAACTATTCATTTGAACATCAGATAAAGTCCAGAAAAGTACTGTAACTAAAACAGAAGCTACTATATAACCAGATAATGTGCCTATTTCTAAACCGCTGCCTAACCTTATACGTTTATTATCTGGAGAAGATTCTGCGATATATACCATTGCACCAGCGTACTCTCCACCCACAGAAAAGCCCTGTAAAATACGAGCTAAGAGTAATAATATAGGGGCCCATACGCCAATCTGATCATAGGTAGGAAGTACACCAATTATTAAAGTAGATAAAGCCATCATTAAAATAGTGATTGTTAATACTATTTTCCGACCAAATTTATCACCCATTTTACCAAAAATAATTCCGCCTACCGGTCTAAGTAAAAAGGCAATTGCAAATGTAGCAAAAGTAAATATTAACTTTAATTCATCGTTTTGAACTGGACTGAAAAAGTTTTTACTAATAATAACTGCCAAATAAGAATATAAAGCAAAATCAAACCATTCCATCGCGTTTCCTATCCCTGTAGCAAACACGCTTTTCTTCGCTTTTTGAATGTCTACAACGTTAATTTTTTTCTTGTTAAACTTCATTTAATAATATCGACTCCTTAATTATCAAATCCACATTATACAAGCGTATAAACGGTCCAAGCATGCAGTCCCAGAATGTATAGCGTAATGCTTCTCTAAAGTCTGGGGGTTTCTGTTTCACCTGATGGAGAGCTAACGGCATAGTGGATGATTGGTTCAACTGTACCTTAAAAGACTAGACGAATATCCATACCAGCGCCAAATAACATTGTAAACCAGGAAAGAAGGATGAAATTCAGTTTTTTCGCTGGTTTCCTTAACTTATTTTTGCCGATTGGACTAAAAATAATACAAAAAGCAACAAAAAGAGAAACATCCAACAGATAATACCAGCCAAAGCGGTTAGTGATATATCCTTGGGCTGTGGTTGGTATTTTCTGCAGACTATTTGGAGAAATGATTCCCCTTCATACAGCTCTATTGTGAATATTATCACAATCGAAAAAAAACTTTTATTTCTTCAAAGGATCCTAAACCTATATTTTAGTTCTTCCATTACGTCTTTATTTACTGATTCTATCTTTATTACCCCGCAATCAGGTGAAACAAAACACTATAAACGTAGCATACCTTTTTAAAATCTGACAAGCCCAACAGGGTGATAGAAACCCGGCTAAAGCCAAGCTAGTCAATGGATAGAAGAATTTTTTTTGTTTTTCCCAAGGAATAACCGTCTGCGTTTAATCTAGCCCAATTAGAAAGAAAAAGAGCAGGAGTAATCCTGCTCTTTCATTCAAAACTTTAATTTGTATGAAGAATGTCGTATACCTTTTCGACTTTCTTTACCTATTAATCAGTATACAGACTACAACAGAAATAAGTAGCACCGGGTATGAAATAATGGATGCATATAATCAGGCCAATCACCGACAATTGAATTTATTGCATGACACCTAACAAAATTATTTTTTAAATCCAGCTGTAAATAAAGAAACATTTCTTAGGTAATGGTTTTTATTTTTGGTAAATCGACATGTATTTGTTTCCCCTTCCCTGTAATCCAAATGTTTCGATATGAACATTTAATCCTTTCATACATTTATCACAATTTTAACAATCTTTTAACTGAACTGGGTAAGTTGAACAAGGATTAAACATTGAATTTTGACAATCACAAACTGTCATATGTATCCGTCATATCAAAAGAATCTCTTTAAGGTGTTGTTTAGTGCTTTCGTTACGGCGACTATCGACAAATAAGAACCAAACAAAGTATTGTCCAGATACGTTGAGTATTTTGATCACTTTGCAAATAAGTTATTGAAAATACACTACCTAAAATCACTGCAGCCAATAGACACCGGCTGATTTTCATCAATAATCTCCCCTTTTTTAATTTTCGTAGAGAGCATTAAGCTTCCTCGTTCATGAAAATAATCAGCGACTTCAATCGAAAAATTTTCAACATCAGAAACATTTTCCTCGAAATCTTGGTTTTCTTCCATGCTTAGCAATACTTTCTCTGCTTTTGCAAATTGGAGTTTGAGGCATTAGTAACTACCTATAAAGATGAAAATATTTGTGCGATGTCTACTGCAGATGACTTACTTTAGGTAAGTGGGCAGTTTGTGGATAGTAGATCATTTAAAAATAAGCACAAAAAAATACCAAAGGTGGTTAAACCCTTGGTATTTTTGAGATGCGGCCGAGAGGACTTGCACCTCCACGGGTCATTCACCCGCTGGTCCCTCAACCTAGTAAAAACATGTCGTCATTTACAAAAGCCTCTAATTCAAAGCATCTGTTTATTTTATTTATACTTATTTTCATCATTTTTCATGAATTCTGAGCACAAACTGGGCACCTATTAGAGACCAAGGAAATCTACATTTCATCAAGAAATATGTACTCATCGCCCTGCTGTAATTATTTTCACATCATTTATTTCAACTTCCCTCGCGAATACCGGATCAATGCTCAGCTTTAAGATAGTCAACCAATTTCTCCGCACTGTTCTTAACATCTTCTTTTGAAAGGTGAAGTGTCCCATATTGTGTAAAGGCAGGAAGAAAACGCATTCCTATATAGTTAGCAGTGACTTGAAACGGTCTGATAAGCTCGCTGATCGTGATATTATATTCTCCGCCTGCTTGATAATCAGATTCCTGTGCGCCTAAGGAGATAGCTAAGAGTAGTTCTTTTCCATCCAATTTAGTACCTCCAGTTCCATAAGCCCAGCCATGTGTTAACACATCATCTTCCCATTGTTTAAGTAACGCGGGACTGCTGTACCAATACATTGGGAACTGAAAAACGATACGCTCATGATCTAACAGGAGCTGCTGCTCTTTTTCTACATCAATGATAAAATTAGGGTATTCACCGTACAGGTCATGAACCGTAATGTCATTCTCTTGCTTTAAACGATTCATCCAGGTTCTGTTGACAACAGACGTTTCCAAATTAGGGTGTATAACGATAACTAATGTTTTCATTTGGCTGATTATCCTTTCTTCGCCGATTAGTTATTATTGCTTTTGCGATAATGAATTGAATCTAATTTTAAAATAACAACTTATTTACACCTAGTTTATCCTTTTTCATGAATTCAGGGCAACTAATTGGACACTGATTACATTAATAGCCCAAAAAAGGCTTAACCTTTTAAAAAAGATTAAGCCTTTTCAGTACCCTTATGCCCCTACCCTATTATCTCGTGTCTAAATTCTAATAGCTGATCATATAACAAGGGATCTTTGTTTTCCTCCATGCTTAGCAATACTTTCTCTGCTTTTGCAAATTGGAGTTTGAGGCATTAGTAACTATCAATAAATAATGAAAATATTTGTGCGATGTCTACTGTAGATGACTTACTCCAGGTAAGTGGACAGTTTGTGGATAGTAGATCATTTAAAAATAAGCACAAAAAATACCAAGGATCTCTATTATCCTTGGTATCATTGAGATGCGGCCGAGAGGACTTGAACCTCCACGGGTTATTCACCCACTAGGCCCTCAACCTAGCGCGTCTGCCATTCCGCCACGACCGCGTGCTATGAAGCTGTCTTTCCACTAAGCATATAAGCTAGTGATGATGATCAGCACTTTGAAAAGAAAGTGCGGGTGAAGGGACTCGAACCCCCACGTCGTAAGACACTAGATCCTAAGTCTAGCGCGTCTGCCAATTCCGCCACACCCGCGTGACAAGTGGTGAGCCATGAAGGACTCGAACCTTCGACCCTCTGATTAAAAGTCAGATGCTCTACCAACTGAGCTAATGGCTCGCTCTAAAAGTGATTCAAAATTTTTAAATAAAATGGCTGGGCTAGCTGGATTCGAACCAACGCATGACGGAGTCAAAGTCCGTTGCCTTACCGCTTGGCTATAGCCCAACGAAGGTAAATGGTGACCCGTACGGGATTCGAACCCGTGTTACCGCCGTGAAAGGGCGGTGTCTTAACCGCTTGACCAACGGGCCGTCTGGTTGAGAACTTATCTGGCGGAGAAGGAGGGATTTGAACCCTCGCGCCGCTTACGCGACCTACACCCTTAGCAGGGGCGCCTCTTCAGCCACTTGAGTACTTCTCCATATGGCTCCACAGGCAGGATTCGAACCTGCGACCGATCGGTTAACAGCCGATAGCTCTACCACTGAGCTACTGTGGAATAATCAGACTTTCTTTATTATAAATGATGCGACATATTGTGTCAAGAAGCAACATTTATTTTTTTAAGAAAGTGTCGTTGTCTCTCAACGACTTTTATAATTTAACATAGAACATTAAAATGAGTCAAGCCTTTTTAAAAAATTCTTTTGATTTTTCCTCTGCACTTTCCGCAGGCATATCTTTCCGGGTTCATTGCCCGCTTCTTTATATACTGTTGGCCGCAGGCCGCGCATCTATACATATATGTTTTCTTTTGTGTCTTTTTGGTTTGCAGCGGCGTGCAGAATCTCGGCGCTCCGACTTTCTGAAGCAGTTCTCTGAAGTCCTTGTCTCTGTGCTTGTACCCTTTTCCTTCAAGGTGAAGATGGTAATGGCACAGCTCGTGTTTAATGATTCCTTCCAGCTCGCTCTGCCCGTGTTCGAGAAGATATCTGCGGTTTAATTCGATGTTATGGGAAGACAGCATGTACCGGCCGCCTGTCGTTTTCAGCCGGTCATTGAAGAAGGCTCTGTGACGGAACGGCTTTCCGAAATCTTGTGCAGAGATGTCTTCCGTCAGCTTTTGAAGTTGTTCGTTATCCATATGTGCACCCCGCTTTAAAAACATTGAACGGGACAATTCACCGTTCGCATACAATGAGTTAAAACCGACCTCTAACTAAAAGCTGAGGAGGAATGAGCCATGCCGAATTGGCTGATGAAACAAATGCAAAAAGCGTTTTTAGAAAAGGACAATTACCAAATCAAACTGCTGAACCAGTGCTGGTATTTCTACAGAAAAAAACACTGCTCGTAAGCAGTGCTTTTATTTTACCATAGACAGCGACACTCTGCCTTTTTGCACGTCCACCCCTTCGACCCATACGGTGACGATGTCTCCGACCGATACGACGTCAAGAGGATGTTTGACGTATTGATTGCTCAGTTTTGAAATGTGCACAAGCCCGTCCTGTTTGACGCCGATATCGACGAAAGCGCCGAAGTCCACAACGTTGCGGACGGTGCCCTGCAATTCCATTCCTTCCTTTAAATCCTCAAGCTGCAGAACGTCTTTTTTCAGCAAAGGCTTCGGCACTTCGTCACGAGGATCTCGCTCCGGCCTTGTCAGCTGCCCGCAAATATCCGCAAGCGTAATCTCCCCTATACCGAGCTCTTCAGCTGTTTCAGACAGCGGCACTGAGCTGATTTTCTCTTTTGCGTCCGCGCTTCCGATCTGATCCGCAGTGAGCTGCAGTTTTTTGAGCAGCGCCTTTGTCTCTTTATAGCTTTCCGGGTGTATCCCGGTGCGGTCGAGCGGCTCCGGTCCTCCGGGCACTCTCAAAAAGCCGATGCACTGTTCATATGTTTTTGCGCCGAGACGCGGGATTTCTTTCAGCTCTTTGCGATTTGTAAATTTTCCGAGCTCTTCCCTTTTCTTAACGATATTACCGGCAACGGTTTTGGATAACCCGGCTACATATTGAAGCAGCGCGGCGGATGCTGTATTGACATTCACCCCGACTTGGTTGACGACGGTCTCTACGACAAAACGGAGAGATTCGTTTAAATGCTTTTGGCTGACATCATGCTGGTATTGCCCGACGCCGACGGATTTAGGATCAATTTTTACAAGCTCGGCCAGCGGGTCCTGCAATCTCCGCGCGATGGAGACGGCGCTGCGCTCTTCGACCTGAAAATCCGGAAATTCTTCACGGGCGATTTCTGACGCGGAATACACGCTTGCTCCGGCCTCATTGACGATGACATAATAAATGTCCCGCTCTGTTTCTTTCAGCACATCAACGACGAATTGCTCTGTCTCCCGTGATGCCGTGCCGTTTCCGATCGCCACAACCTCGACTTCGTACCGGTCCAGCAATTCTCTGATTTTTTTCCGGGCTTCTGCTGTCTTTTTTACGGGAGCGTGCGGGTAAATGACGTCGATTTTCAACACTTTTCCCGTCTCATCAACAACTGCCAGTTTGCACCCCGTACGGAAGGCCGGATCGACGCCGAGCACAACTTTCCCCTTCATCGGCGGCTGCAGCAGGAGCTTACGCAGGTTTTCAGCGAAAATATGAATCGCCTGCGCGTCTGCTTTTTCTGACAGCTCTTTGCGGATATCGCGCTCAATAGCCGGCTGGATCAGACGTTTGTAACTGTCCTCAATGGCTTCTTTCAGCGTTTCTTTCACAGGCGTTTCACGGCGTTTGATGATTTGCTTTTCTAAATAAGTTTTTATCTGATCGGCGGGCGGTTCGATCGCAATCTTTAAAATGCCTTCTTTTTCACCGCGGTTCATCGCAAGCACTCTGTGAGGAACGACCTTTTGGATCGGCTCTTCGTACTCGTAGTACATTTCATAGACGTTTTTCTCGTCATCTGCGGCTGACTTGCCTGCCGCGGAAGTGAGAATTCCTTTTTTATACGTTTCCTGGCGGATCCACTTTCTGAAATGAGGATCATCCGAGATTTGCTCGGCTATGATGTGCTTCGCGCCTTCAATGGCTTCCTCTCTTGAAGCGACTTCTTTTTCTGTACTGATATATTGATCAGCGATGTCGTGAAGGCGGTTTTCTTTCGGGAGAGAAAGAATATAGTCCGCAAGCGGTTCAAGGCCTTTGCTTTTGGCGACGGTGGCTTTTGTTTTCCGTTTTTGTTTGAAGGGACGGTATAAATCCTCGACTTCCTGAAGCTTGATCGCTTGTTCGATTTTTTGCTTCAGCCCTTCCGTCAGCTTGTCCTGCTCGGCGATCAATCTGATGACTTCTTCTTTCCGCTGCGTCAGGTTTTGTATGTATTGCCACCGCTCGGAGATTGCCTGAATCTGCACCTCGTCCATTGAGCCGGTCTGCTCTTTTCGGTACCGTGCAATAAACGGGACGGTATTGCCGTCTTCCAGCAGGCGGATGACACTTTCGACATGTTTTTGGGATAACGCTGTTTCTTCAGCAATTTGTTTTTTCAAAAGGGCTAACGTTTCCATATCACAAAAGCCTCCATCTCTTCATTCTTTCTCTAGTGTATCAAAAAACGGCGGAACATAAAAAAAGCAGCCTTACGATAAAAGCTGCCCTAGAATATAGGTCAAATCATCACGTCTGGATGTTGTGTACGGATGAAGTGATTTTGATATATCTTCTATTGAGTGTCCCTGCTTTAAGCAGGTGCGGATATGCGGAACCTCAAGCCCATCCGTGTAGATGATGAACCTCGCCCCTTTTTCGTATGATGACGTATACGTTTTGTATCTTTGCGGTTTGCCTGAGAGGTAACCCGAAATCGGCAGCGGATGAAAGACTTCGCCTGATGGGGAGTGCAGGAAGAAACGGACGTTGCCGATCGAGCAGTATGTCAATTCCCTTTTGATGAAATTGATTTTTAAGATGGAGGCAGTCGCCCCTCTTTTGTTTTTCATCGCTTGATTGCAGCGCTCAATGATGCTTTCCACATCCTCATCCGCATACGTTTCCACGATGTCTTTAATGGCTGACGAGGATTCGTTGGCAAGAGATCCGCTGCCGAGACCGTCCGCTACCGCGCAAACTAATTCTTCTTCATTCGCCTTCATAAAAAAGCTGTCGCCGCATATGGACTTGCCTTCTTTATTTAATTGGTATACAAGAGTTTGAACATGTTCATTTTCTTCAACCTGAATCATTACATTAGCTCCATGGAGGGATCTCCAATCAAGGCCTCTCTCAGTTTTTTCACCGCTTTCCGCTGCAGGCGCGAGACGTGCATTTGAGATATTCCGAGAATGTCCCCTGTTTCTTTTTGGCTTTTATTTTGCACAAATGTTAGATCGATAATCTGTTTTTCGCGGTCGGACAGCACATGAAGCACGCTTTTGATCATCATCTGCTGGTTGACGCGTTCGTATCCTTCCTCCTGCGAACCGACGATATCTAAAATCGTGACGGTGCTTCCGTCCGCATCCGCTTCGATGCTGTGATCGACAGACAGCGCCTGATAGCTTTTTCCCATCTCCATCGTTTCAAGCACTTCCTCTTCTGACACATCGAGAAAGGCTGCGATCTCTTCGACTTTCGGCGACCGCTGCGTCTCTGTCGTCAGCTGATCCACCGCCATTTTAATGCGCGGCCCGAGTTCTTTAATCCGTCTCGGAACGTGTACGCTCCATGTTTTATCTCTGAGGAAGCGTTTGATCTCGCCGATGATGGTCGGAATCGCAAATGCTTCAAAGGATTTGCCGACCTCGGGATCATACCGTTTAATGGCTCCGAGAAGTCCGATCATTCCGACCTGGCGGAGGTCTTCGTGAAAGCTTTTTCCTTTTGAATATTTCTTTGCCAGCATTTCGACGAGATTGGTATACACCTCGACGAGTGTTTCCTGGGCTTCTTTATTATCATGTGTTTGAAAGTCGCGTATGAGCCGATCAACTTCATCTTTAGTTAGTTTCGTAGTTTTTGATGGTTGTGCCATGATCAACTCGCTCCCCATTTAAATACTTTGTCATCGCCACGGTTACGCCAGAGTTGCTTTGAACTTTGACTTCATCCATGAGCGTTTCCATTAAATACAGACCGAGCCCTCCTTCTGACAATTGATCGACTGTGTGCGAAGGTGTGTACGGCCCGAGATCCTGCTGCTTCTGATCAAAATCAAAGCTGTCTCCCTGATCGGCGACAATGACCTCCAGCCGATCCTCAAACACACCGAACCGCACGGATACTTCTCCCTTATTTTCATCGTTGTATGCATGCTGGACAGCGTTTGTACAAGCTTCGCTGACAGCGATTTTTAAATCTTCAATGTCATCATAGGTATAGCCCATTCTGCTTGCGACCCCTGATAACGTAAGCCTGACGATTCCTACATATTCCGGTTCGGCCGGAATTTTCATCTCTATATAATCAACTGATGTACTCATTGCACGCCACCTTCTGACTTTGCCGAAATGTCGATGATGTCCTTAAGCCCCGTAATTTCAAACAGACGGACGAGCCGGTCGGAAAGATTCTCAAGCTTCAGAGAGCCGCCTTCCTTGCTCACCGTTTTAAACACGCCTACAAAAACGCCTAAACCCGTACTGTCCATATAGTTTACATCTTTTAAGCAGATTCTCATGTCCTTCCCCTCGTTTGCCAGGGGCATCAGCTTTTCACGAACCACCGGAGCTGAGTATACATCGATTTCTCCAGCGATATTGATTTGTATATCTGAAAGATTCTCCTTCATATCTACCGTTAAATTCATCGTATCACCTCTGAAAGTTATCCTTACTCGTGCTAATGGCTTTTTACCCGTGCTGCTGTTTTTTTAAACCTTTCTTTTCAAAACAATTAACGTAAAATCGTCATGAAGCTGAAAGTCCTGGAGTCTCAGCAGGCTGTCGTAAATATTTTTGACCATATCCTGCGCGGAGCAGTCCATATGTTCTTCCAGCATGCGCTGAATGTCGCTGCGTTCTAAGAAACCGTTTTCGGTACGGCATTCGGTGACGCCGTCAGAAAAAAGAACGATCATGTCTCCTTCGTCCATGTGCTGTTCATATTGGCTGTAATCAAAATCCTGAGAAATTCCCAGCACCAATCCTTTTGCCTCCAGATCATAAAACTTTTTTTCTTTTTCAGAGTAGTAGAAGCCCGGTTCATGCCCCGCAGAAGCATATGTAAATTGGTGATTTTTCGTATTGTAGTTTGCGTAAAACATGGTGATAAACATGCTTGAGTCCACGTTCTGTTCTACAACGCGGTTAAGATTTTTCAGCACTTGGGAGGGGTGAATGCCGGTCTCCGGAAGAGAGTCCATGGCATACTTGATCATCGACATGCACAATGCGGCGGGTATTCCTTTTCCGATGACATCGGCTATCGCGATGTTAATCGATTCCTTGTCTTTGACAAAGTGATAATAATCCCCGCTCATCTGTTTGGCGGGGACGCTGATTGCCCCGATATCCAGATCTTCTTCTTCAGGAATTTTTGTGCCAAGCAGCGTCTGCTGAACATTTGCGGCAATTTCAATTTCTGAACGAAGCTCCTGCTGGATATCTCTCAGACTTTGATGTTCCTGATAAGCCATCCCGTAGCCAATCATGACTTCTATTAAAAAATCCAGCGAATGAAAAACATCTTCCGGCAGATCCGGATACAGTTCCTTTACTACTTTTCGGTGGATGCTGATGATCTCCTCCGGAGGAACCTGATGTTCAATCGTTTTTCGGCTGAATTTTTGGGCTTGATATAAAGATGTTTCTGTTAATTCGGCTATATATCGGCTAAGCAGCTGATGATACCGCTGCTCTATAACCTCCCTGAAATCCACGTTCTAACCTCCTACCGAAGCCATTTCACGGCTTGAATCTCTGTTCCTTCCTCTGCAACAGATTGCAGGCTGAATTCGTCCATCAGCCTTTTGACGCCCGGAAGTCCCGCTCCCAGTCCGCCTGACGTTGAAAAGCCGTCTTCCATCACTTTACGGATGTCGGGGATTCCGGGTCCTTTGTCTTCTGCTATAATTTTAAGGCCTTTTTTCCCTCTGTCGTTTACTTGTTCTATGCTGACCTGGCCCTTGCCTGCATATAAGTAAATGTTTCTGGCCAATTCTGAGATAGCCGTCGTGATTCTGGCCTGGTCCACCGTGCCGAAGCCTAATTCCTTCGCAACGTTGCGGCCAAGCTGTCTGGCGGCTACGATATCCCATTCTGTCATGATTTTCACACAGGATTGGTCGTTCATCGCTATTCCCCCAATTCCCGCTTCAATGTCTCAAGCCCTTGCTCTAAATCGAGCGCTGTTTCGATTTCCTCAAGTGAGATTCCGAGTTCAATCAATGTGACCGCCACAGCCGGCTGAATTCCCGTCAATACGACATTTGCGCCCATCAATTTAGACATGGTGATGACATCGCCGAGCACTTTCGCGATAAATGAATCGATCATGTCAACGGATGTCAGGTCAATGACGACCCCGTTTGCGCCGGTTTCATAGATTTTGTTCAGCAGATCTTCTTGAAAATGCAAAGCTGTCTGGTCGTCAAGTTCCCATTGGATGGATACCAATAAGCAGTTATACAGTTTCAGGATCGGGATTTTTGGATGTCTCACAATGTTATTCCCCCAATGAAACGATTTTTCGATTTGTCATTTCAAGCGCTGTTTGAATTCCTTTTTGAAGGGTATTCTTCGTAATAACCTGCGACAAATCAATTCCCAGATTAACGATCGTCTGCGCAATCTCCGGACGGATTCCGACGAGCAGGCATTTCGCGCCGACAAGCCGCACCGCTTCTGATGCCTGAATAATATGGTGCGCCACCATCGTATCAACGACCGGCACGCCCGTGATATCAATTAATACAACCTGTGAACGGTGCTTTACGACGCCGTTTAACAGATTTTCCATAATGTGCTTTGCACGCTCCGTATCAATCGTCCCGACAAGCGGCATGACCGTTACATGCTCAAATACCGGGATCAGCGGAGCCGACAATTCCTGAAGCGCGATTTTTTGCAAAGTAACCGTTTTTTCCCAGGAGATAGAATACTGATTTAAAATTTCCGTGTTGATCGGATTGAAAAAGCTGTCTATTTCCAAAATCAAATCTGCTCTGTCCTGATCGGCCATATTAAGGTCGACCATCGTTTCGTAAAGCAGTTTCCAAAACTCTGACAGGGTAGCTGAAAGAAGTTTTAGTGACAGACCGAGCTGAACGGCGCGCAGTGCGAGCTCACTGATCTGCTCTTCCGTAGCCTCGTCATTTTTAGTCGATAATAAAAGAATGTCTATATAGTCTTTACAAATATTTTCACATATGTGATTCGTAAGCTGATAGTCTTCCTGATTGCCTACTTCTTTTAATTTGGCTGTCCAAGTATCAAGCAGTTCATCATGCTGATCAATGATGAACTGATACACTTTCTGATTCGACATGGGTTTCACTGACCTCCCGACACAAAACAACAAATTTTGTTTGATTATCTCTTTATTATAGCGCTTATGTTTTTCGAAAACAAAAAAAGTTGCTCTATATGAGCAACCAAAATATGACTAAAAATCAATGAGTGCCAAACTGATTTGCAGGGCTTCATCAACCTTATCCATCATTTCATCATCCAGATGAGTTATTTTATCCGTTAATCTTTGCTTGTCAATCGTCCGAATTTGCTCCAGCAAAATAACGGAATCTCTTTCAAAACCGTAGCGTTTTGCATCAATTTCGACGTGGGTTGGTAATTTCGCTTTCTGTATTTGGGCTGTTATGGCTGCAACAATAGCAGTCGGGCTAAAGCGATTTCCGATATCATTTTGGATCACTAAAACCGGGCGTACGCCGCCTTGCTCTGAGCCAACAACAGGAGATAAATCAGCAAAATAAACATCGCCGCGCTTTACAATCAAAATGATTATCCTCCGCTGACTAAGCGCTCAACGGTCGTTTCTGCTTCGCACTCAGCATAGTGAGCCTCAGAAGAGATATTCAAGTTGATTTTCGCCATTTCCATATACCCGCGTCTCATCAAATCACGGTTATGGCGAGTTGTCCGTTCGCTGACATACGCTCTCACTGCTTGTGATATCAGTTCGTTTCTGCTTCGTTTCTCCCGCATCGCTACACCATCCAATTCAGCTACTAAGTTTTCGGGCAAGCTGATTTTCATTTCGGTTCTTGCGCTGGATTCAGACAAAAAACATACACCTCCACCAAACTTACGGATACGACCAATTCATCCATCCAGACATAATGATACCATTATTCAAACGTCAAGCAAAGCTGTTTTATAAATTCTCTTTTTCCGGATGACGGCTACTTGCTTGTATTATCTTGCAGTAAAGGATTTCTTACTTCCATTATACTCTCATTTTCCAAAAACATACGGGGAACGCGGGAACTAATGGTACAAGGGACCTCGTAATTAATCGTCCCAAGCCGCCCGGCGATTTCATCCATTGTGATCGTTTCTCCCTTCTGGCTGCCGATCAGGGTGACTTTGGTGCCCGGCGGATAAGATTGATCTAATTCGACCATCAATTGATCCATGCAGATTCTTCCCGCGATGTTCATCCGTTTGCCGCCGATCAGCACAGACGTGCCGCTCAGCTTGCGGAGCCACCCGTCCGCATAGCCGATGGGAACCGTTCCGATCCATTGATCCTTCTCTGCCGTATATGTTGCGCCGTAGCTGACGCTTTCCCCTTTGCGGATCTTTTTCACATGGGATAAAACAGAGTGCAGCGCAAAAGCCGGCTTCAATTGAAAAGGAATTTCGCTTTGGATGTCAGCAGAAGGACGAAGCCCGTACATACTGATGCCGAAACGAACCGCGTTAAAGAAGCCTTTTTTAAGACGAAGTCCGGCAGCGCTGTTCGCGCAGTGCACCATCAATTCTTTTAAAGGAAGCGGAGCGATTAATTTTTTAAAGCGGTCAAACTGGAAGAGGAAATAATCTCTGTTTTTCTCATCCGCGGTAGCAAAATGGGTGAATACGCCTTTACAGACTAAACCGGGATTTTGACCGAGGATTTTTAACACGCTTTGGATTTCTTCCTCCGTTTTGACTCCGAGTCTGTTCATGCCGGTGTCGACTTTCAGGTGGAACGGCACTGTTGCACTTCCGAGGTGGCGCGCGGCTTCCTGAAGCCATTCAACAGAATATCCCGTGAGTGTTACGTCATACTCGGCAGCTGCTTGTACATATTCGGGCGGCACGGCGCCAAGCACGAGAATCGGCGCTGTAATGCCCCGTTTTCTCAATGAAATCGCTTCATCCAGTATGGCTACGGCAAGACAAGAGGCACCCGCTTCAAGCGCGGCTTTCCCAACTTCCAAATCTCCGTGACCGTAAGCGTTCGCCTTTACAACCGCCATGAGATGGACGTTTTGCCCGATGTGTTTTTTCATATGCGTGACATTTTCTTTAATCGCGGACAGGTTGATTTCCGCCCACGTTTCTCTGTAAAAGGATGCTGTGTTCATTCGATACACTTCCTAGCATTATTTTCGATTCATATTGTTATTATCATACTAAAATTATTCTGCAAAGTGAAATGGAATCAAAAAAGAGACCGACAGCGGCGGCCTCTTTTTTGACGTTATTTTGACGACTGTCCCTGCATGCTTTTGGCGGCGGCCACCATTTCATCTTTTGTCAGATCCTGTGATGACAGAAGATAATCCACTCCGTCATATGTCCACGTTAAAGACGTATCAGATAATGCGGCCACCGTGAAGCCGAGATTAACCGGTTCGCCTTTCAGCGTGACGGCAGAGGCGGCTTTTGCGATATGGGCTTTTTCTTGAATAAGGGTGAAGGATTTTTCTCCGCCGTAAGTCATGACGATCCGTTTGCCGTCCGCCGTTGAAATATCTTTCTCTTCAAGTTTTTTGACGCCGGCCGGCACTTGAAGCGGTGTTTTGACCGCAAATGAATCAGACGGCTTGGCGCTTGTGGCGACGTCCATCTGGGAAAGCGTCATATTTTTCTTCTCGTCAAAAGAGTCTTTATCAAACGGTTTGTTGAATTCAAAGCTTTTGAATTCGACTTTTACCATCACTTTCCGGTCTGTATCCATAACTTTGACGAGCGACGGGCTCATGTCCTTTTTGTTGAAAGTGATTTCCTGAGTCGGCAGCATTTTGTTGTGCTGATAGTTTGTTTTTGTTTCAAACGTGTACTTTTTATCTTTGGCGGAATAGACGGCGTCTTTGTCATGCTGCACGTCCTTTACAAGTGACTCAAACAAATATACTTGGCTGCTGTTATTCGGCCAGTCGCTTTGGAATCTGAAGCTCTTATTTAAAGACGGCGTGAGGACAAAGACTCCGTTGGCGTTCCGTAAAATGACTTGGTTTTGGTCTTTTTTCGGATTTTCCAGATAGACCCGGTACAGGGAAGGTTTTTTATGCCAGATTTCCACATTGTATACTTGCGGATCACTCCCCGTTTCAATGGTCATTTTGGCTTTCGCTTTATACGAGGTGTATTCTTTCGCCTTCTTATCTAAACCGTTCACGATATCTTCCTGTGACTTTTGGCCGCAGGCCGAAAGAATAAGGACGGCAAGCAGTCCCGTTAAAAGCAAAACAAAGCTTTTTCTCACCTTTTTTCAACCCCTTCTTCTCAATTGATGTAAAGGGAAGAAATCGCTTGTTTGACTTTAACGGTACGCCCTGAACGGACGGACGCGTACCATAAAAGCCTCAAACAACTTGTCTCCCTTAATGCACTATCAAATATATGAAGGGGTTTCGGCTAATATGCAGACTAGCGTGACAACCTTTCAATCACGACCTGTGCCGCGGCGTATTCTTTTGTATGGGTAATGGAGACGTGAACCGCCGCGCCGTCAAGCTTGGCGCAGGCCAGCACAGGCTTTCCCGCCGTGTCGTTTCCGGTTTCAATATCCTGAAAGCTGAGCTCTTTGCCGATACCTGTGCCGTATGCTTTCGAAAAGGCTTCTTTTGCCGCAAATCTTCCCGCGAGAAATTCAATTTTCCTTTTGTCCGACAGCAATGTAAAGCGGGCGTATTCAGCCTCCGTCAATATTCTTTTGGGAAACCTCGCCTGCCGGCTGAGCATGTTTTCAATTCTGTGCAGTTCAACGATGTCGATTCCGATTCCGAAAATCATGTGAATTCCTCCTAAAAGTCCGTACTAAAAAACGGTTTATGTCATAAACGTGTTACTATATATGTAACAAATCAGATGCAAAGGGGCTTGCGATGTTTATACGAACGGAAAATTTCCAGACTTTTATCAGACGTTATCCGGCCGTCAGCTGTATCTTGGCGCTGCAGGCGTTCTTGTGGCTGTTTTTCAGTATGCCGCTTCATTCCGTCATGATGTGGTCAGATGCTGTGACCGGCTATAATTACGGCGTTTCCTCGGGAGAATGGTGGCGGCTGGTGACACCGATGTTTTTACACGCGAATTTCACTCACCTTTTGTTTAACTCCATGTCTCTCTTTTTATTCGCGCCCCCGCTTGAGCAGATGCTCGGAAAAGTCCGTTTTCTGATTGTGTACATCGCATCGGGCATTATCGGCAATATCGGCACGTATCTTGCCGAACCGCTTGATTATGTGCATGTCGGCGCATCCGGCGCGATCTTCGGACTTTTCGGCGTGTATGTGTTTCTGACTGTTTTCCGCAAGGAGCTGATCGGCCGGGATCAGTCGAAAATGATTATGACCCTGCTTATCATCGCGGTGCTGTCGACGTTTATCAACTCTAATATTAACATTATGGCGCATTTGTTCGGACTGGCAGGCGGATTTTTGCTTTCCTTTTTATGCGTGCAGCAAAAAAAGCGGCGGTATTAACCGTCCGCTTTTTCATATGAATACCAGCGCCCGATGCGTTCGGCATCTTCCTCGCTGACATCCTTCAGCATGACATGCTCCATGTGGTGAGCTGATTTCACTGCGGTAGCCACAGATGCGAGCCGCCTTCTTTTTTGCAGAAAGGAGCGGCTGACTTCAAACATTTGCATTCTTCTTCTCAGCATAATCGTGGTCGTCTTCCCGATAAGCCTCGTGGTGATCTGAAGCCTGCCGCCGTTTATGCACCATGACGCTGTCCTAAACGAGGCATATCCAAGCACCATTTCGACGGGAAGCACAAGGAGCGATGCATATCCCCACGGTTTAAACAGAATACAAAGCGGGATGATCACGAATACCGAGAAGATTATGGATCGGAATAAATACCGGCGCAGCGCCCTTTTCGGCAAATGATTCCGGTTTTCTTCCAGCACGTAATCCGGTGTGAAACCATTCAGCATCACTCCGAGCTTTGATTTGCGGATGATCGGAAACAGAATCGTCTGTGCTCCTTCTTTCTCATTCCCCGCACTGCCGGCGCTGACAATCGCAACCGTCGCGTATCCGAATAATTGCCTGATCACATTTTCTTTCATTTTAATGGCTTGGATTTTACGGAGCGGGATCGTCACTTGATGCTTTTCAATAATTCCTCTGGTAATGACCAATTCGTGTTCTTTTTTTTCTATCTTAAAGTTGGCATGCTTGATCATCATACCGGCGATGCTTAACAGCCAGGCGATGAACAATCCTATGAAAATGATCACGGCGTATATGCCGATGCTCGCATGCTTGAGAAAGGAAAACCTGTCATAGAGCCAGTCCATCGGAAGTACTTCATCAATCTGAGAAAAGAGGGCGAATACCGCTGAGATGATGACACCGATTCCCCCGGATGTTGAGGCGGCCATAAGCAGCTCACCTACAGACAGGCGGTAAACGGATTGCACATCTTCCCCGCGCATCGGCTCCTGCTCCGCTGCGGTCTCCCCTCGTTCTTCTTGCTCCGCTTTTTGCTGAAAAACAGCCGCTCTGATCCGTTCCGCCTCTTCCACAGTAATGGCGGATAAGACGGCTTCAGCGTTTTTCCCTTCGCCGGCTGTTTCGATTTGAAGCTTAACAAGCTTAAAAAGCTGCTGAATGATGCCGGCACTCGTATTCATTGATTGAATCCGGTCAATGGAGATGTATCTCTTTTTCGTAAAAAACAAGCCTTCTTCAATTCTGAATTCTCCGTCCTCAATCCGGTATGTAAATTTTCTCCACTCGATCACACTTGCCGTAATCAGCCAGATAAGCAGGACGGCGAGCGCAATGCCTCCGTAAAAGCGGATGAAGTGGTTGGAATTAACAATATAGACGAGAAAAAATGGCAGAATAATGTTTTTAATGGTTTCGATAATAATATGGAATAAGTTCAAAATCACGGCCGCCGGGTGCAGACGTTTCGGCTCAGACATCATCTTCCGTCACCCTTGCCAGACGGGAAATGGAATCCCTCAGCCGGTCAGCTTCCTCCATATCAAGCGCCGGAATGGAATGAACGGTTGCCGCCGTGGAGATTTTGACTGAGGCCAGACGGTACCTTCTGAGGAGCGGGCCTTGTGAAGTATCTACGTGCTGCACCCTCACCATCGGCACAATGACCCGTTTGACAATAAAAATGCCGGATTGAATATCAATTTCATTTTCATGGACTTCATAGCGCCAGATCCTGTGCCTGATTTTCGGTATGGCATAGACGGATATCACTGAACCGAAGATCCAAATGATGCCGAGGACTCCGGTGATCCAATACGGCCAATGGAAGAAATGGCTTAAAACAGCTGCTGCTATAACGGCCAGAAGACAGAAGGCGGACAGGATGATTTCCTGAAGACGCCAGACTTTTAAGCCGCTTGGACTGATTCGATTTTTTGGCTGTGCTCTCAACATACCTACCTCCCATTTTTTATCATACATACAAATACGGCTGATTTGCAAAAAAGATTCACTTTCCGGCATATCAAAAAAAAGCGGACCCCGTAAAAGGGTCCGCTTCCTGTGTCTTAGTATGATTTTTTCTGGCGTCTGTCACCTGAAGAACGGCGGTCGCTTGAGCGTTTTTTATCGTAGGAAGAACGGTTGTTTGTTTTCCCTTTGCCGCCGCGGTAGCCGCCGCCTTGGCCGTCTCTGCGCTTAGAAGTACGCTGGTTTTTATAGCGTTTGCTGACCATCGGCGCTTCATCAGTGAGGCGTACAGGCGTGCTGTCCGGCTCTTTTGTCGCCATTTTAATGGCTGCAGCCACAACTGTCACTGCATCATGATCTTCTAACAATTCCGCAGCTGCCGTCATGTAGAAGTTCAGGTTGTTTTCGCTGATCGCCGTGCGCAGACGGTCAACCGTCATCTGCTGCTGACCTTCTAATGCTTCGTCAAGCGTCGGCTCTTTCATGCGGTCCATTTTGCGTTTTGTCGTTTGTTCGATCGCGCGAAGCATGTTTTTCTCACGCGGTGTGATAAACGTCATCGCCATACCCGTTTTTCCTGCGCGTCCCGTTCTTCCGATACGGTGAACGTAGCTTTCAGGATCTTGAGGCACGTCAAAGTTGTAAACGTGGGTAACGCCTGAGATATCAAGTCCACGGGCGGCAACGTCAGTCGCTACAAGCACTTCGATCGCACCTTCTTTAAATTTACGAAGCGCAACCATACGTTTCGCCTGCGTTAAGTCGCCGTGAATTCCTTCGGCCGCATATCCGCGAAGGTTCAGGGCTTCAGCAAGCTCATCGACACGGCGTTTTGTACGTCCGAATACGATCGCAAGTTCCGGAGACTGAATGTCAAGAAGACGAGTCAGGGTATCGAATTTTTTGCGCTCCTGCACTTCCAAGTAGAACTGCTGAATGTTGGACACAGTCATTTCTTTCGCTTTTACTTTTACGTGTTCCGGCTCAGTCATGAAACGCTCTGCGATCCGTTTGATCGGCGCAGGCATTGTTGCTGAGAATAAGAGCGTTTGGTGCTCGCTCGGTACA
The DNA here is from genome assembly GCF_017797845.1 of Bacillus sp. LJBV19. Lineage (NCBI taxonomy): Bacteria > Bacillati > Bacillota > Bacilli > Caryophanales > Bacillaceae > Bacillus > Bacillus sp. LJBV19. Next base: position 489,304 of record NZ_CP072563.1, on the reverse strand, counting down.
TTTGAGAGAATGGATTCAATATCATCAATGAATCCCATGTTCAGCATTTCATCAGCCTCATCCATGACAACCGTATTCACGTTGTTTAAACGGATCGTACGGCGGTTGATATGGTCAAGAAGACGCCCCGGCGTACCTACGATGATATGCGGGTTTTTCTTCAATGCGCGGATCTGACGTCCGATATCCTGTCCGCCATAAATAGGCAGCACTTTCGCACGCTTATCTTGTCCGATTTTATATAACTCTTCAGATACTTGAATGGCTAATTCACGGGTTGGCGCGATTACGATTGCTTGAATATTAGGAGACTCGGGGTTCATTTTTTCAACAAGGGGTATACCGAACGCAGCTGTTTTACCTGTACCTGTTTGCGCTTGTCCGATGACATCTTTATTTAAAAGTCCGAGCGGAATCGTTTGTGCCTGGATCGGTGTTGCTTCTTCAAATCCCATACGATTGATTGATTTCATGAGATCAGAACTTAATTGGAAATCTTGAAACGTTATAGTCAAATTATTCAAACTCCTTCTGATTGCTGTTTCAGTAATGTCGTGATTTACCACTAAAAACCGCCCTTTCATCCAAAGGACAGGATCATACGTATACAAAGCCCGAATTACTTTACGTTTAATCTTACCATTACACTATGTGTTTTTCAATAAGGCGAGATGGTCAGGCGGCCGGAAGCGGCCTGACCGGATTCTTCCCGCGAACGGGGCCGGACCCCGCGCCGGACGGGATTTCCCAGCCGGCGGTCTTTCTTTTTCATACGGACAGAATTATTTCACCCTGAATTAGTTTCTTCATTTTTGTATATTTTTATGATGCTGATCATTATTTTTTCAGTGCTTCTCTAATAAATCTTTAACGATTTCTTCGAGCTTCATACCTCTCGATGCTTTAAACAGAAGGAGATCGCCGGAAGCGGCCATTTCCTGTATAGCGTGAAGCAGTTCTTTTTTGTCAAGATAATGGCTGACGCGCCCTTCTTCAAAATGCCGGCGCGCTCCGTCAGCGATGAATGCGCCGAGTGTGCCGTAAGTAAATACATGGTCGATTTCCGCCGGATTGACCGCAGCTCCGCATTCTTCGTGGAATGCTTTTTCTTCATCACCAAGTTCAAGCATATCACCGAGCACGAGCATTTTCTTCCGATAGCCTTTCATCGTTTCGATTAATTCGACCGCCGCTTTCATTGACGTCGGGCTCGCATTATACGCGTCGTTTACGATCGAGATGCCGTTGTCCGTTTTGACCAGTTCCAATCTCATCCCTGTCACCTTCAGACGGCTCAGTCCCAGAGCGGCATTTTCCGGCGTAATGCCGAAATAGATGCCGGCGGCGTATGCGGCCATGGCATTCATCACATTATGTCTGCCGAGAACGGGAATAAAGAAAGAACGGTCGATCCCGTCGATATTAAAGTACGTGCCTTCTTCCGCCTGTTTTATTTCTTTCAGGGGGAGATCATTGTCCGCGCCTGCGCCGTATGTCGTTGTCCGGCAAGTGTACGTCTTTTCGCGGAGCAGCGGCTCATCCCCGAAATAAAACAGAACGCCGTCTTCCCGAAGTCCGTTTATAATTTCAAGTTTCGCCTCCGCAATTCCTTCTCTTGAGCCTAAATCCTGCATGTGGGATTCGCCGATATTGGTAATGACGGCAGCTTCCGGTTCAGCAAGACGGCTCAGAAAATCAATTTCGCCTCTCGCGCTCATTCCCATTTCTAAAACGGCGATTTCTGTATCTTCAGGCATGGCAAGCACGGTCAGCGGCAGGCCGATATGGTTGTTGAAATTGCCGGCGGTTTTGTGAACGCGGTACTGCGTGCCGAGAACGGCGTGAAGCATGTCTTTCGTTGTCGTTTTTCCGTTGCTCCCGGTCACCCCGATAACCCGTGTGCCGAGCTCTTCCAAATAAGCTTTTGCCAATGTTTGCAGCGCCTCCAACGTGTCATCGACAAGGATGACAGCACGCTCTTCCGGCGGATTCGGTTCAGAGCGGTCCCACAACACCGCGGAAACGCCTTTTTCGAATGCTTGCGGCACAAAGGTGTGGCCGTTAAAATGCTCGCCTTTTAAAGGAATGAACAGCTGATTTTTTTCCAAAGTCCGCGTATCGGTTGCGGCGCCCTCAATCATTGTTTGTTCAAATACGGGATTTGTCAGTGTGCCTTTGACCATGTCTGCGATTCGCTTTACAGTTCGCTTTATCAAAGGTGGCACCTCGCTTTCTGAAAATGTTGTCTGTTACGGGAAAAGACACTGCCCCTTCAGGCAGTGTCCGTCTTCATTAAAATGTATGTTTAATCAGCTGTTTTTCGGCATGGCGTTCTTTTGCCAGCTCAACCAGCTGTTCGATTAGATCACTGTAATCTACGCCTGCTTCTTTCCAAAGCAGCGGGAACATGCTGAATGGCGTAAAGCCCGGCATTGTGTTCACTTCGTTAATGAGCACTTGACCGTCATTGGTCAGGAAGAAATCGGCGCGGACAAGGCCTGATCCGTCAATCGCTTTGAAGGCTTTAATCGCCATCTCGCTGATTTCCGCATATTGTTCATCCGTCACTTGCGCGGGAATCATTAAATCCGTGTCGCCGTCTTCATATTTCGCCTTGTAATCGTAAAAGTCGGTTTTCGGCGCGATTTCACCGACGGCGGAGCATTTCGGTTCGTCATTTCCGAGTACGCCGATTTCGATTTCTCTGCCGGCGATTCCTTCTTCCACCACAATTTTCCGGTCATACTCAAAAGCCAGTTCGAAGGCTTTTTCAAGCTCTTCGCGATTTCGGCATTTGCTGATTCCGACGCTTGACCCGAGGTTCGCCGGTTTGACGAAGCACGGATACCCAAGCTCCTCTTCAACCTGCTGTAAGCAGCTGTCCGGCGTCTGTTTCCAGTCCTTTTTTAAGAAAGCGGCGTACTTCGCCTGCGGAAGCCCCGCTTGAGCGAACAAATGCTTCATGATGACTTTATCCATGCCGGCTGATGATGCAAGCACTCCGTTGCCGACATAAGGAACGTTCAGCAATTCCAGCAGACCCTGAATGGTGCCGTCTTCACCGTTCGGTCCATGCAGAAGCGGAAATACGACATCGATCGGCGCCTTTTCGTCAGGCGACGCTTCAGGAAACATTTCCCGGTTCAATGCTGATAGAGCGAAACTTTCACCGTTTTGTTCCAGCTGAAGCATTTTCACGTTGGAAACCGGCTCAGTCAGCAGCGGGCCTCTTTGCCATTCTCCTTTTTCAGTGATGTAAATCGGATGTATATCAAACTTCTCAGTATTAAGCGCTTTTGTTACAGCTAATGCTGTCTGCAGCGATACATTGTGTTCGGCTGACTTTCCGCCGTACACCAATCCTAGACTTGTTTTCAATGGATATTCCCCCCACAACAATTCATCTTTACTATCTTATCACTTTCCTCAGAAAATGATCTAATTATTTTTGGGCATTCTGAATATGAAAGCATTTGTATGTAATTCCTTTTTATTTTATATTAAAATGGCATGGAAAAGGAGATGTGTCATATGAAAAAAATCAGTACAACAGAACAATTTAATGAACTTATTCAATCCGACAAGGAAATCATCGTGAAATTTTTCGCTGACTGGTGCCCTGACTGCACGCGCATGAATATGTTCATCGGCGATATTTTGGAAGAATATAATCAAAATGATTGGTATGAACTGAACAGAGACGAGCTCCCTGAGCTTGCCGACAAATATCAGGTAATGGGCATACCGAGCCTTCTGATCTTTAAAAACGGCGAAAAGAAAGCGCATCTTCACAGCGCAAACGCGAAAACGCCCGAAGAAGTCACAGAGTTTTTATCACAGCATATTTAATTCGTTTCACGATCTTTGTTTATGACTTCAGGCTCTACATGAACATGGACATGAGTCACATCATGTTCATGTTTTATTGCATATTCGACCTCATCGGCTACTTCATGGCCTTCTTTCACAGACAGTCCCGGATCTACCGTAATGACCATTTCCACATGAACCGTGCTCCCCAAATACCTTGCTTTCACATCCTTCAGCCTGCTGACCTCTTTTATTTCTTTCACTGTGTGTTTATACGGCTCCAAATCTTTCAGATCAAACCCGTCCGTCAATGAGTGGGAAGCATCTTTGAAGATGTCCCATGCCGTCTTACAGATGATGATTCCGATCAGAAAAGCAATGACCGGATCAATCCACGGCAGATGAAGCCGGGCCGTTAAGACGCCTATAAACGCCCCAATACTGACATAGGCGTCAGAACGGCTGTCTTTCGCCGCCGCATGAAGCGCAGAACTTTTAACCCGATCCGCAAGTCGGCTGTTATATACATACATGCCGTACATTACAATCGCGCTCCCGAGCGCCGTCCATGCCGCAATGAAGCTCGGCTCGGCCTCCGTTCCGCTGACAATCGCCTTTGCTCCTCCGATCAGCACTTCAATACCGACCGCCATCATAATAAAAGACGCAATTAATGAAGAAATTGTTTCAGCCCGATAATGTCCGTAAGCATGATCACTGTCCGCGGGTCGCTGGGAAATCCGGAGCCCGATCAGCACAGCCAGTGATGCGACAATATCCGTGGCATTATTTAACCCGTCCGCTCTGAGCGCTTCGGAATGATAAATAAGACCGATCACCAGTTTGACGGCGGCAAGGATGAGGTACGCGGCGATATTAAGAATCGCGCCTTTTTCGCCCCGTTTTAAGTTTGCCGTTTGATCATTCATGTAAGGACTCCTCCATTCTCATTCATAGTATGGATGGAAAAGCGGAAAAATAGCAGCTTTGATCTGACAGAAACGCAATCAATTCGACAGCATTATTCCCCGGGAAACTTTTTGTCGAAAAATTGGCGGTATTTTTCCTTTACATATGAATATGCCCATTGTATACTTTCATTAACTGATAATGATTCTCAATATCATTTGATTAGGAGGGTAATCATGAGGTCTTCTCCTCAGCTCAGATCATCAGTTGAAGGACGAAAAAAACATCTGATCCATTTGCTGATCAATAACGGAATATACAAAAAGTCGGAACGGCATTTATATGAATTATCGCTCGGAGAATTAGAAAGCGAATACAAATATGTTAGGAAGGTGCGGGCTCATGGCGAAACGTAAAATAAAAACATACGAACAGCTGATAAAAGAAAACAAGGCGGCCATTATGAATAATCAAAAGCTGATGAATGTGATCTATGACAGAATTGACCGCAAGCATCAAAAACTGCTCCGGCACAACAGCCATACATAAAAAGAGCCTTTTTCAGGCTCTTTTTTTATTGCTCAAAGGCTTCCGCCGCTAATTTGCCGATGACCGCATCGTCCATCGGCGGATTGTGAAGGCCGGCCCGGGCATCCCGGTAATACCGCTGAAGCGGATTATTTCGCTCCAGGCTTTTGGCGCCGGTGATTCTCATTGCTTTATCAACAACAGAAAGGACGGCATTTGTCACAATATGTTTTGCCGCGCCGAGCTCGCTTTTGATGAAAGGACGGCGTTTCGGGTCATCACACATTTGCGCCGCAGTGAAGAGAAACTGTCTCGCTTTTAACAATTCAAGCTCCATTTCCCCGACACGCTGCCCAACGGCCGGCACGTCTTTAATCGGTCCGTTCAGGCTGTTCGGCGAATATTCGGATGCAAACCGGACGGCATAGTCCCTTGCCGCTTGAGCGATGCCCAGATAAGCAGCGGGAATGTGAAGCAGCCAGCCATTCACTTTCGCCGCTCTCGGCCCGCTGATAAGCTCCACAAGCCGCTCATCACTGACCGTGACATGATCTAAAAGGAGATCATGGCTTCCGGTCGCCTTCATGGCAATCATATCCCATGTTTCTTCGACTGAAACGCCTGCCTGATCTTTATGAATGAGAAAAACACCGGTCGTTTGTTTTTCTTCAATCCATGCCGTCACAAGCATATAATCCAAAGTCAGTGAAAGGGTTGTAAAGGTTTTTCGGCCGTTCAGCACCCATTTTCCGTCTTTTTTGACAGCGGAGGTGCCGGGTCTTCCTCCCCTCGTCGGACTGCCGGTCTGCCGTTCCGTCGCTGCCCTGTTCAGGACGGCTCCCTTTTTCACCTCTTCTGTGATAAATGAAAAGACACCTTCATCCCAGCTGTTTCCTTCTCCGAGCTCACCCATGACGGATAAATGCCAGCCGATTCCGAGAGCAACGGCCGCGTCTCCCCGCGCCAGCCGTTCCTGAAACAGCACCATATCATAAACGGAAATGCCTGCACCGCCGAATGCCTCAGGCACCGTTAACGCCGTATATCCCGCGTCGCGCAGTCTTTGAATTTTCTCCGCGGGAAAACGGCCCGCCTCATCATCAAGCGCGGCTGTTTGTTGAAATTCGTCTGCAAGCAGGCCGATTTTTTCCATCCATAACCTCTGCCGTTCATTCTGTATCCATAAAGACACTGGAATCCCCCCATTATAATTCCGATAAAGTTAATAAGTATTATAGAGATTCAAGTCTCGTTTCGCAACTGTGAGGCTGTACAAAAAAACACGCTATTCCATGGAATAGCGCGTTCAGACTGCTTCCGGGCCGCGGTCCTGCTTGAGCCCGAGATAAATCAGCATATATGTGAGATAACCCATCGTCATCACAAGCCCGCCAAAGAAAAAGCTTGAAAAAATCGGCTCTTCAAACGCGGTAACCGCCGCAAGCACGATCCAGCTTGCATACAGGTAGATGATGAAATAACGGAATCCCGACTTCATTTTATATAAGAGAAACAGCCCCACTGTAGAAAACAAACCCAGCGCAAGCCTGAAATAAACAAGATGTTCGAATTGGAACATGAATGACACAAAGGAAAAACCAAGCAATAACACAATCGGTAATGCGGTAATAAAATTTCTCAAGTGAGCACCTCCGTCATTACCTTTATTATAAATCAAAATAGCATAAATTATTGATTTATCGTGATCTTTTTCACAAAAATGTCATTCCTTTACTTTATACCCGAACATCGCGTTTGCAAAAGCTCCACCAAGCGACGGCTAAGAAGAATACGATATGGATAATGATAATGCCTGCGGAAAATAACGGCGTCATTCCCGCAAACAGCGGTTTCGCCCCGCTCATATATTGCGTCAGGTCAGTATTTGCGAACAGCAGAAAACTTCCCCATTTGTTTTGGAAGAGCGACATAATTGTCACGAGTGATTTTGCGCCGTACAGCACGATAAATGACAAAATGACGGCCGTTGCGCTGTTTCGGAATACAGAAGAACACAACAAGCCAAAGCATGCCATCGCAAACGCCTCGACCCAGTTCGTGCCGATTACTTTCAGGGTGTTCATCAGAAGCGTCCCTGATTCAGATGTCACCGACACGCCGAAGAAAGCCATGCCGAACAGCAGAGACAGAATATAGTACGCCGCATACAGGTACAAGCTGACCAAAAATACGGTAATGAGTTTAGATACAAAAATCCGCTCCCGCTTTACCGGGCGGATTAACAAAAATTTGATCGTTTTCTTATCAAATTCAGCGGAAATGATCGTTGCCGCGATCACGATTGTTAATGCCTCAAGCAGAATATTCAGCCCGGGCGCATACGCCATATAGCCGATGAAATTCTCATCCGTTCCGGAACTGATGACAAGCCGTTTAATGACAAGCGCCATAATAAATTGGAGAACGGCCATCAGAATCAGCGCCACTAATGAGACTTTTCGGTTAAAGAGTTTCATATGCTCATTCGCTGTCAATTTAAACATTCGTCTCCCCCTCCTCTTGAAGCGCCGTCGTCACTTTCATGAATTCATCCTCCAGCGATTCCGCATACGGCATGATGGAATACACGAGAAAGTCTTGTCCGACGAGCGCACGGTTTAATGCCGGGATGTCCTTCTTCGCTACGGTGACGGTAATGCCCCCGCCGTTTTTCTCCGGAGCAAATTGCTGTTGGGACAGCCATTCAAATGCTTCGTCAGCCGGCTGAATGTCGAGGACGGCTTTTTCTTCTTTTTCCTCAGCGCCGCGCAGAACAACCTCTGTTTTGATCTCACCTTTTTGAATGATGATGACACGGTCGCAAAGGTCCTCCACTTCACGCAATAAATGCGTCGCAAAAAGGATGCTCGTCCCTTCAAGCTCCGCGAGTTCCTTTAAGTGATCGCGGAAATCCTTCATTCCGCCGGGATCAAGCCCGTTTGTCGGTTCATCTAAAATGAGCAGATTCGGACGGTGAAGAATGGCCTGTGCAATCCCGAGACGCTGACGCATACCAAGGGAATACGTTTTAACTTTGTCATGAACGGCATTTGTGAGCCCGACCCGCTCGATGACTTCCTGAAGCCTGTCCTCTTTGATGTTTTTGTGCATGTTGGCAAAGTGCTTCAGATTCTCCCACCCCGTCAGGTACGGGTAGAATTCAGGATTTTCCACGATCGCTCCGACGGATTCAAGCGCTTTTTCGAAATCAGCATCGTGCTGAAAGCCGTTAATTGTAATCGTGCCGCTGTTTTTCTTTAAAAGACCGACGATGATTCGGATAAGTGTGGTTTTTCCCGACCCGTTCGGACCGAGCAAACCGATGATCTCGCCCTGCCTGACATCCATGCTGATGTTTTTTAAAATGTGCTTCTTGCCTATTGTTTTGTCAAGGCCTTCAATATGTAAAATCGGCTCAGTCATACAGCCTTCCTCCTTTTTCACAAAAAATAAACAGTGCCCGTACATAGGCACTGTCTGCATTATAACATTAGTCATATATTCGTGAAGAGCCGGAGCCGACGTTATGTCTTATCCGGGACCGGTCCTTTTTTTTCCTTCTCTTCATTATTGACGACATCCAGAATATCAAGCAGGAACACAAAAATCGGAATTCCGATAATCAAGCCCCAAATGCCGAAGAAATGTTCCGAGAAAATCAGAACCGTAAAGGTAAAAAAGATCGGCAGTTCCGTTTTCGCTGACATCAGTTTCGGATTAAGGAAGTACGTCTCAATCGCATGGATGACGAAAATGACCAGCACGATGTAGATGACATACGCAGCGCCGCCCGTCGTATACGCGATGATGCTGAGCGGAATGAGCGAAATCACCACACCCGCCACGGGAATGAGCCCGAGGAAAAAGACCATGATTGACAGGCCGAACAGCTGCGGAAAATGCAGAATCGCCAATGCGATCAAGGTGAGGATACAGTTCACCAGCGCGATAATAAATTGGGCTTCAAGCACTTTGCCGAATGTTCTCGCAAATTTGCTGCCGAAAAAAGCAAGTTCGTAGTAAAAAACAGACAGCTTGCTGTGCTGAAATTTTTTCATAAACTCCGTGAGCCGCTTTTTCTCGAACAGGAAAAACATGCTGAGAATCAGTGACATCACGACCTGCAAACCGAAAGTGCTGATATCGGCCAAGTATGTATACAGTACATTAAAACCTTCTTTTACATAGGAACCGATATTGATATCGCCGAACACGCTCGATATCTCATCATAAAACGGAATGACATCGGGATGATACGCGATGTGCTTGATCTGCTTAATCAGCTGTTCAATCTGCTTGGCAACAATCGGATAAAAGACAAAGCCTCCGACAGTCGCCCCGACAGCCAGCGCAATATATAAAATGGTGATGACCACCCTCTGGCTGATCCGGAAAAAATGGTTCAACACGTGCCGGATGACAGTCTCCAGCCGATCCATCAGAAAAGTAAAAATAAACGTAAGCAAAATCAAATTAATCATACTTCGGAATACAACTAACACCCCAGTCAAAACAAGAAAAACCGAAAAACGTCTGACACCCGGATGCTGAAAAAATTTAAAAATAGCCGCCATTTATACACTCCTGCTAGGACAAAAAGCCCTTAGATTTCATCTTTCACTCTCTAATTGTAAATTATATAACAAAATGACGCTAAGGTCTTTGTCCACCTCCTAATAAATTTAAACAAATTTATCTTTTTTACTCATGGCGGCCGAAAAAAAGAACGGCATGCCCGATGCATGCCGTTCCTTTCCTTTTATACCGCCGTTTTCATTTCTTTTACGGCCTGTGTGCTTTTCGCTTCGTCAAACTCATTTTCGCTCTTGGCTACGATGATGGTGGCGATTCCGTTTCCAATCAGGTTGACGATCGCCCTTCCTTCACTCATAAAGCGGTCGACGCCGAGGAGCAGCGCCAGCCCCTCCAGCGGAATAACCTGAAGCGCCGATAAAGTGGAGGCGAGCACGATAAATCCGCTTCCGGTTACGCCCGCCGCGCCTTTTGATGTCAGCATCAGCACGAGAATGATCGTAACCTGCTGGCCGATGGTAAGGTCAACGCCGAACACCTGCGCCAGAAAAACCGTCGCCATGGACAGATAAATCGAGGTGCCGTCCAGGTTAAAAGAATATCCCGTCGGAATGACAAGGCCGACAACCGATTTGGAACAGCCGTAGCGCTCCATTTTATCCATCATCCGCGGAAGGACGGACTCAGAAGAGCTTGTGCCGAGAACGATGAGCAGTTCATCTTTAATAAAACGGAGATAGTTCCACAAGCTGAAACCGAATAGTTTGCAAATGATATTCAAAGCGACAAATACAAACAGGAACATCGTAACGTACACAGACAGCATCAGACTCGCCAGCGGCTTGATGGAATCAAGGCCGAAGTGCCCGATCGTATAGGCCATGGCCCCGAATGCGCCGATCGGCGCCGCGCGCATGATGTAGCCGATGATTTTGAAAAAAACATGCGACAGTTTATCAAAGAAATCAATAATGCTTTTGCCTCTTTCACCGAGCGCCGCCAGGCCGACACCGAATAAAACAGAAAAGAATAAGACCTGAAGAATGTCGCCTTTTGCGAAAGCGTCAACCATATTTGACGGAACGATGTGAGTGATAAATTCAATCCAGTCAATCCCCTGTCCCCCGTTTTGCGTATACTGAGAGACATCCCCTTTTTCAAGCTTGCTGTAATCAAGCCCCTCACCGGGCTTCATGATATTGACGACCAGAAGTCCGATAATAAGGGCGATGGTGGTCACGACTTCAAAATAAATAAATGCTTTTCCCCCGACTTTGCCGACTTTTTTCATGTCTCCCATCTTGGCGATGCCAAGCACGATCGTCAGGAATATGATCGGTGCGATAATCATTTTTACCGCATTGATAAATGTATCGCCGAGCGGCTTCATCTGCTTCCCGGCCTCAGGCCATACGAGTCCGACAATGACGCCGATGATCACCGCCGTGATGACCTGCACCGTAAGATTTTTGAAAATTTTCATCCCTGCTCCCCCTTGCCTCTCGCTGCGTCTATATGAAAATGATAGCGTTTTCAAACAAAGAGGGGAAGCTTATGATCATAACGGACATTTTGGTCTTTTTGGTCTCGGCTAGCGGACGAATTTGTAGCGGTTAACCGGCCGGCCCACTCCCCCGTATTGAATGTCGAGCTTAATCTGGCCGTCTTTCTCAAGAAAATCAAGATAACGCCGCGCCGTCACCCTGGCGATTCCGAGCGCTTTGGCGGCTTCTTCAGCTGAAAGCGGCTCCGTCTGCTGTTTCATATAGGTCAAAATTTCATTCATCGTAAAATGATTTAACCCCTTCGGCAGATCCCGGGACGGATTTTGCGGAATTTTAAGCAGCATGTCAAGCTGCTCTTGCGACATGGTGTCATGCTCTTCAATTTTCCGTTTATATTGTTTATAGTTTTCGAGCGCTTGTCTCATCCGCTCCAGCTTAAACGGCTTCAAAATATAGTCGGCCGCACCGTTTTGCAGCATAAGCTGGATTGTTTCTTTGTCTTTTGCGGCCGAGACGATGATGACGTCCACTTCGAGCTTTTGTTTTCTGATTTCCTGGAGCGTTTTAATTCCGTCTTTTTTCGGCATATATACGTCTAATACCACGAGCCCGGGCCGCAGATCTTTAATAAGCCTGATTCCCTCGTCTCCGTCAGCGGCTGTGGCGATGACGCTGAACCCCGAAACACCGGTGATAAATTCTTTATTCACCTCCTGCACCATCGGATCATCTTCAATAAGCAGCACCTTGATGTCCATCGAATGATTCCTCCCCCTTCATCGGAAATAAAATAGAAAATGCCGTTCCCTGTCCCTGCCGTGTGTCGACTTCAATAACGCCCATCCCTTTGTCGACGATTTGTTTGACGAGGTACAAGCCGTATCCCGTTCCTCCCGTTTTATTGACGGTAAACCCTTTTTCATAAAGGCGCGGGATGTGCTGATCGGAAATCCCGCTTCCGTTGTCTTCTATTAATATAGCAAGCACTTCATCATTTTGCTCGATACTGATGTCAATATGTTTGTCCTCCCTGTCTGCTGTTTCGAATGCGCCGAACGCATTTTCAATTAAATTGCCGAGCAGGACGACGATGTCATGCTGGTCGACATGCTCCGGAAATGCCGAGAAACTGCTGTTTTCATCAATTTTCACAGAAATGCCAAGCTCTTTTCCTCTTTTGATTTTGCTTAACAGCAGCCCCGCCGCAGCGTCATTCTGAATGGCCTGATGAAGAAAATCGGTGACGCTTTCTTGTTCTGATGATTCCTTAAAAGCAAGCTGGAGCGCTTTTTCTGATTTTCCGAGCTGAATCAGTCCCGCGATGGTGTGAAGCTTGTTCATATGTTCATGATTTTGGACTCTGAGCGCATCGACAAAATTTTTCACGCCGGTCAGTTCTTCCGCCATTTTCGCCGCTTCCGTCCTGTCCTGAAAAATAGCGACGGCTCCGATGACCTTCTTTTTCATGACGATCGGAATTCTGCTGCTCATGATCACCTTTCCGCTGACTTGGATTTCTTCATTATATACGGCTCGGTTCCGCTCGACGATTTCAGGGAGCCGCGAATCTTTTAACACGTCCCAGATCAGCCTGCCATCGGTCTCTTGTCTGACATTGAATATCTGCTTCGCTTTTTCATTAAAAATGGTGATGTGATGCTGATTATCGATCGCGATGACGCCCTCATTCATCGAATGAAACGTAGCGGTCCGTTCCTCATACATTCTCACGATCTCATGGGGCTCCAGCCAAAACATTTGTTTTTTGATGTGGCGGGCCAGCAAAAAGGAGCCGGCCAGTCCGAACCCGAGCGCCAGCAGAACGATAAACAGTATTTCATGTTTCAGCTGAAGAAGAATTTCACCGAATCCGGGCAGCGTTTTACCGGCCAGAACGACGCCGATCTGATTCAAATCCCGGTCTTTGATGGGATAAAAAGCGCGGACGGCGGTGCCGATCTCTCCCTTTGCTTCGGAAAAATAAATGTGCTCGGCGAACGCCGCGGCTTCGTCCTCACCCCTTGAACGCTTTCCGATCATTGTGCTGACGGGATGTGAATAGCGAATATGATCCATATCCATGACGACGATGTAGTCCGCTTCATTGATGATCCTTATTTCTTCGACCGCATGGCGCACGTCTTCCCTTTGTTTTTTCTGCTCGAGGGCGCGTTTGACATCGGTCATCTCAGATACCGTCCGCGCGGTATTCATCAGCCGTTTTTTCAGCTCGCGCTCCTCTGTATGCTGAATATTGCCGATCAGCACGATGCCGACGATCAAAAAGGTAAAAAGCACGACGATATACGAAAGTATGGTGATTTTCCAGCGGATGGTGAGCTTTTTTTTCGTCATTGGCCTCTTCCTTTCCGTCTCTTTACGAAAACGGCCCGCCCGATTATGCTTGTTATAGAAAATGGCGGAGGGGGTTTTCGATGAAAAGCTTGCTGACTTGTCTCAGCCTGATGGTACTCGGTATCGGGACCGCTTTATTCATCGGCTTTCATGATCGTTTCTCAACGGAAGAACCGTATTATGATGACGAACAGGAAGGCCTGAAAGATCAAATCGTTTTCAAATTCAGCCATGTCGTTGCTGAAAACACGCCAAAAGGGCGGGCGGCGAATAAGTTTGCCGACCTTGTCTATCAAAAGTCCGGCGGCACCATTAAAGTAGAGGTGTTTCCAAACGGGAGCCTCTATTCAGATAATGAAGAAATAAACGCCCTCCAAAACGGGGACGTGCAATTCATCGCTCCCTCCACCTCAAAGCTCGGATCACTGTCTCCCGAATGGGGTGTTTTGGATCTGCCGTACGCGTTTACAAACTATAAAGCCGTGCAAGAAGGCCTCAACGGCAAAATCGGCACACGCCTGTTCGCTTCATTAGAAAAGCATCATTTGAAAGGACTGGCGTACTGGACGAACGGGTTTAAACAGCTCACGTCAAATAAAGGACCGATCTTCACTCCGGACGATTTGAAAGGACAGGCGCTCAGGATCATGCCGAGCAGCGTGATCGAAGACCAGTACCGTCTGCTCGGCGCGCACCCGCGGCAGGATTCCTTTAATTCCACGTTTCAGCTCTTGGAAAGCAATCTCGTAGACGGAGAAGAAAATACGATTTCAAATATCTATTCTAAAAAATTTTATAATGTTCAAGATTATTTGACAATCAGCAATCACGGGTACCTCGGTTATGCCGTGATGACCGACGAGCATTTCTGGAATTCGCAGACAGAAAAAACGAGAACCATCTTAACGGAGGCAATGAGAGAAACGACGGAGTGGAACGAGGCATCCGCTGAGAAAATGAATAAAGACCAGCTTGAAGAGATAAAGAAGAATTCATCCATTCATATTCATGTGCTGAGTAAAGCGGAAAAGAACACATGGATGAAACGCCTCGACCCGATTTACGAACAATATGAACAGGTGATCGGCCGCGGGCTTGTGCAGGATTTGTTATCCTTGCGCCGCGAGCCTTAGCAGGACCAATACGCCCATCTCCGTTTCATCCCTTTTCCCGCCGGGGAAGTAAATAGGGACAGATCAAAAAAGGAGATGGAGACATGTTTACACATACGAAAAAACTGCAGCATCCGGCTAAACCGGATCGTCCTGACCCGCTGTTCGCAAAAAAGATGCAGGAAATTTTAGGGGGACAATACGGGGAAATATCCGTCGCCATGCAATATTTGTTCCAAGGATGGAATACACGGGGCAATGAAAAATATAAGGATCTTCTGATGGATACCGCGACGGAAGAAATCGGCCATGTCGAAATGATCGCGACGATGATTGCGAGACTGTTAGAAGACGCCCCGCTGGCAGAGCAGGAAAAAGCGGCTGATGATCCGGTCATCGGGTCCATTTTAGGCGGCATGAATCCGCATCATGCGATCGTGTCAGGACTCGGCGCAATGCCGGAGAGCAGCACGGGCGTTCCGTGGAGCGCAGGCTATATCGTCGCAAGCGGAAACCTTCTGGCAGACTTCCGCGCCAATCTGAACGCCGAATCACAAGGAAGGCTTCAAGTCGCACGCCTGTATGAAATGACCGATGATAAAGGCGTGAAAGATATGCTCAGCTTTTTATTGGCCCGCGATACCATGCATCAAAACCAATGGCTTGCGGCCATTAAAGAATTAGAAGAACAGGAAGGTCCGATCGTTCCTTCCACATTCCCGAAGGCGCTGGAAAAACAGTCATTCTCCCATAAGCTTATTCATTTCTCAGATGGAGCAGAAAGCGCTGAACAAAATTGGCTGAAGGAAACAGCGCCGGACGGAGAACCATTCGAATACGAAAAGGAACCGAAAGCGCACGGCGAAATAGCTAAGCTGGATCCCGTCCCGCCGTATGTCCATAACACGCTTCCCGGACGCGAGTAAAGAGACCATCATAAAAAGGATAGATCATCAACCATGATCTATCCTTTTTTGTGTGTTTTCTGCCACTCAAGCATCTCCAGACGATTTCCAAATGGATCTGAAATATAAAATCTGTCCGCTCCCGGAAGTTTATTGTCCTCAACAATTTCAATTCCATTTAATTCTATATGTTCTTTTAAACCTTCTATATTCATAACCTCAAAGGCAGGGTGTGCTTTTTTAGCGGGAACAAAAGGTTCTTCTATCCCGATATGCACTTGTCTATTCCCAAAACTGAACCAGACCCCGCCCCGGGCTTTTAACTCATCAGGTTTTTCAATTTCCCGAAAGCCTAATATACCACCGTAAAATTGTCTGGCAGCAGTTTCACAGCCTTTAGGAGCCGCAAGCTGAATATGATCAATTCCCTTAAAATGAAAAGTCATCCGAATCAATCCCCCTGTTTTCCCAATTGAATGTCATTTTCTTCATTTTAATTCAATCAAAATAACAGGAGAATATCTTCATTGTTATAACGATTGATAAAATCAGCTTATCACCTTTTTCAGAACGGCTTCACATAACTATGCTTTTACTACGGTCCATCCAGGCTCGTATTCAATTTCCCGTTTTTCAAATAAGTAAGTGACTCCCTCTGCATCAACCTGTGTAAGCGCCACTTCTATTGAATGTAACGTAGTCTTTTGTCCAATTTCTTCATAGATAACATCATGTTCGTTCTCCATAAAATCATCATAGGCCTGTCTGTTCTCCCAAACGCTGATGATCTCTGCGATGAACAGGCCGTCTGCGTTTTTCCGCCAGCCGCCGGCCTGTTTGACGAAGCCATTTACACATGATAATGCTCCCCACTGTGACTGTGCTTGCGCAAATGCTTCAGCGTTTGCGGCGTCTGTTTCACATACAATCTTTTTGATCAGCATGACCGTTCCTCTGTGATGACTGTTTTCGCATGCGCATGCTCGACACAGAGATTCACGGTTCTGACGTAAGAGCGGGTGCGGTGAATCGTGCCTTTCGGGATGAGCAGGCTGTCATTTGCTTTGAGCACTGCGGTTTCTTTGTCCTTAAAATCAATCAGCAGCTCCCCTTCCAGAACGATGAACCATTCATCTGAGTCAGGGTGATGGTGCCAGTCATATTCTCCCGTAAACACTGCGAGGCGCACACAGTGGTCATTGATCTCCGCGATTGAAAAATTGTCGTGTTTTTCTTTGACTTTATTGGCGATAGCGAGCAAATTCAGCATGTCAGACACGAGTGAAAAACCCCTTTTTCATTTTATTGTATCGCAACGGCGGCTCAGATCAAGATTTTCCCAAAATAAAAAGCGATCCAGCTGATGCGCCGGATCGCTTTTGATCTGCAGGTTGTCTGCCTTTATGCTTTTATTAGCTGCTTCGTCTGTTTCCGCCTTTTTGGCCGATTTCTTTATAAAAATCTTTGTCATGATTTTTGCTTGTGGCTTCTCCGCCTTTTTGGCCGATTTCTTGATAGAATTCCTTGTCATGGTTATTGCTAGTGGCTTCTCCGCCTTTTTCACCGATTTCCTGATAGAATTCTTTGTCGTGATTTTTGCTAGTGGCTTCTCCGCCTTTTTCACCGATTTCCTGATAGAATTCTTTGTCGTGATTTTTGCTAGTGGCTTCTCCGCCTTTTTGACCAATTTCCTGATAGAATTCTTTGTCATGGTTATTGCTTGTCGCTTCTCCGCCTTTTTTACCTGCTTCTTCTCTGCTCATTTTGTTATTATCTTGTGCCATTTTTGAATTCCTCCTTTAATTGGTGTTGGTTGTTGGTTTCCCGATTTCAGAACTGCTAAACAAAGAAAACACATTGAATGTGTTTTCGGGTGGTTTTTTATTATTCTGTATCCTTCATGCGTTTTAGAATCCGGCGTTTTTTATAAAGCATGATGCCTGTTTCCGCGATGCTTTCTAAAGCTGAACGGTTGGCGGACGCGCCGAAGATGATGCCTGCGGCCGGAACCATTTGCAGCAGTTTTTTCGCGGCGAACGTATCGCGGTAGCTGTAAACGACTTCCCGCCAGCCTTGGATTTGCGAGGCGACGCGCTGATAGGCGCGGTCGTTTTGATCATATTGCCGTAAATCTTGCAGGATCGCTTTTTTTCCGATGACGTCACTGGATGCAAGCTGAAGCAATTTGACGATAAACACGCGTTCTTTTTTGTCTTTCGGATCAAAGCCGTAAGCAACCGCGATATCTTGCAGCGTCTTTAAGGACAGGCCGAGCATCGCCGGAATGTCTGCCGCCAGCGTGAATACACCGCCGACTCCCGTTGCGGCTCCCTGCACCGTCGCGGCCTTTACGCTTGTACGCGCTATGCCTTCTGCGATTTCGTCCATGACGGCAAGCGGCGCATTGCGGATGTCGTGAAGCGTTTGACATGTACCGTGCGGCAGCCGTTTTTGAAACTTTTTCATGATGCGCTTTTCTGATGTAAGGTACTGTCCGCCTGACTGAATAAACGTTCCCGTTTCATCGAGAATGAGTCCGATTTTCCTCTGAATAAATTGCGGTGTCAGCTTGTCCAAAAGCTGAAACGGCAAGCGGGTGAATGTTTGCCAGAACATCACCCTCTGCTGCGCCTTTTCCCATTTTTGAATGTCTCTCAGTTGTCTTTCCAGGTCTGTCCGCTCTTCTGTCACCCGTCCTGCACGTCCTTTCTGATTTCTTTGTTCATAGTATACCTTTATGGCGTTTTCTTTTTACACCCGGCCGGATTTTTTATCCGGAAAACATTCCATTGTTTAATTTCCTTCAAATTCTATATATTGTATAATTCTGAATAATACGATTGAAGGAGAATGTTGAATGCAATGGATTTATTTAAGTTTAGCGATCATTTTTGAAGTATTGGGTACGGTCAGCATGAAATTATCAAATGGATTTACAAAACTTGTCCCAAGTATTTTATTATTATTGTTTTATATCGGCAGCCTTTGTTTTCTTACTTTGACTTTGAAATATATAAGTGTCTCCATCGCGTATGCGGTCTGGTCGGGAATGGGGATCGTGCTGATTTCCATGATCGGAATTTTTTTCTTTCATGAACAGTTCTCTGTCATAAAAGCTGTCTCTGTTCTTCTGATCATCATCGGTGTCGTTTCCTTAAACTTTATTTCTGAAAGTGAAACGTCATCAAACGGCATCAGCGTTCATACGGACAGAAACAGATGATGAAAGGGTTAAAGGTTCTCTTCCTCATTACAGATATTGGATTTATCGTTTATTGGATTGTTACTTTTTTTGAGTGGATTCCAAAAAACATGGTGTTTAAAGATTATGATAACGCCATGATAATGGCCTGGAACTGGTCATTCTTTCCCTTAGATATTTTCATTTCGATAACCGGGCTGTACAGCTTGTTTCTTTATAAACGGAAACATGCGTTATGGCTCCCTTTCGCATTAATATCACTTGTGCTGACCTTTTGTTCAGGCCTGCAAGCGATTGCCTTTTGGGTATTTATCGGTGATTTTGATCTTATGTGGTGGGCATTCAATCTGTACTTGCTTCTTTATCCTTTATATTTTATTCGGAAATTGCTGGTCTCTCATAAAAATAGCTGTCATTCTTTTTGATGAGGCGGTTTTCTTTTTCTTCAGGCGGGAAACACTTTTCATAAAGGAGTGATAGACATGCCTTGGTCTATGAAGGATTATCCGCAATCATTGAAGAATCTCGAGGAACCTGTGAAGAAAAAAGCGATCGAAATCGCAAATGCGATGATAGATGAGGGTTATGAAGAAGGACGGGCCATTCCCATTGCGACAAGTCAGGCGAAAGAGTGGAAAAAAAACGCTTCTAAGGAAGAAATCGATCAGCTGATGAAACACGATGATGAAACGAAACGCGGAAATTGAATCGGAATAAAGGAAAAACCCCGCTCTCAAGAGAACGAGGTTTTTCTGATTATAAACCGTAATAATAAGATAGTGTGGTGACTGAAACGTAGCCTGTCGCTCCTGCATACGTGACTTTCAGCCATTTATTAGAATTGGTGTAGTGGCCTTGAACATATTCTCCGGTTACCCAAGAACCTGTAATTTTTTTACCGCTTGAGAATGTTGTGATCGTTGAACAGCTGACCTTAGAGCATGAGCGCATATTAGCACCGTAAATACCGACTGTACCCCCGCTGGCTAAAATGGAAACGTCCGGTTCAGCTTTAGGTTTGAAAGCTGCTGCTGATGCAGAGCCGCCAAAAGCGAATAAAGAAACAGCAAAAATCATGGCTAAAGAAATGATCGACAAACGACGTACCAAGAAAATTCCCCCTCTTTTATCATATGGCTGGAAAGCTTTCCTAACGTTATTATACTTTTTTGCCCGGGAGACTGAAATAAGTCTAATGCTCCAACTTCTTTTCTTCGCAAGTGGCCATGCCGATTCTTTATTTGATAGATAACAGCGGTTTATTGGACTGGAATCACTGATATATCGTTGATTCAAACGTTTATTCAGAGCGGCCGGAGTTTTTCCGGAGGTCATTTGAATGGTACAGAAAGGTTTTATCTTCCAATGGAAAGAAACATTATTATTCTATTTACCCGGGAAAACGGAGGAAATACAGCGTCTTTTTCTCAAATCAGTTGGGCGGACAGAAAGTTGTGAAGTTATATGGGCAAGTGTCCTCTTTTCACCTTTTTAAAAGAACGCTCCACACATTCGCGCATGATCGGACGCGGAAACACGCTTTGCGAACGGCATCGCTTCTTTCCCGGAACGATGCCGTTTTCATTTTCGGACCTTTCTTCGGCGGGATACATATCATAGATAAAACAGGGCATCAATGTGCCGGTTTATTGAACATAAAGAACTTGACATCTCATAATAGCGGATTTATGATGTAGATAAAATAATTTGCATCTAGGAAACTTTTTGTTATTTAGCTAAAAATCTATCGGAATTTAGGTGAGACATAATGAGCAAAGACATCTCAGCACAATCACTGCAATCAAAAGCCGTGCAGGATGCACTTGACGGCAAAAGCAAGGGATTCAAGCGGCTTCTGCCTTTTTTAGGCCCCGCCTTTATCGCGGCGATTGCCTACATTGATCCGGGAAACTTCGCTACGAATATCTCAGCTGGTTCGAAATATGGGTATATGCTGCTGTGGGTCATCCTCTTTTCAAACTTGATGGCTTTTTTAATTCAAGTTCTTTCCGCGAAGCTCGGCATTGCCACGGGTAAAAACCTTCCGGAAATCGCCAGAGACCGGTATCCGAAATGGGTATCCGCCGGGCTGTGGATACAGGGTGAACTGGTAATTATGGCAACTGATCTGGCAGAATTTATCGGGGCGGCGCTCGGGCTCAACCTGCTGTTCGGCATACCGATGGTTGAAGCGGCCATTATCGCGGCGATCGGATCATTCGCGATTTTAGAGCTGCAGCGCAGGGGTTACCGGGCGCTGGAAGCGGGCATCGCCGGACTTCTGTTTGTCGTGGTGATCGCCTTCGCTCTGCAAACCTTCTTTGCCAAACCTGACGCCGCCTCCGTTCTCGAAGGGCTGTTTATCCCGAAAATTGACGGAATGGACAGTGTGCTCTTGGCAACCGGGATACTCGGCGCAACCGTGATGCCGCATGCCATTTACTTACATTCCGCACTGACACAGCGCCGTGTCGTCGGAAAAACGGATAGTGAGCGGAAAAAGATTTTTAGATTCGAGACGATTGACATTCTTATCGCGATGGTGATCGCCGGGGCGATTAACGCAAGCATGCTCATCGTCGCTGCTGCGCTTTTCTTCAAGAACGGGCTGTATGTAGAAGATTTAGACGTGGCTTATCAGCAATTCGGCCACTATATCGGACCGGCTTCAGCCATTCTCTTCGGGATCGGGCTGCTGGCCGCAGGGCTTTCAAGCTCTTCTGTCGGCACATTGTCAGGCGATATTATCATGCAGGGCTTCATCCGTTACCGTATCCCGCTTTATTTGCGGCGTTTCATTACCATCATTCCGCCGATGATCATCATTATCTCGGGGGTCAACGCCACAGAAGCGCTCGTATGGAGCCAGGTCGTTCTTTCATTCGGCATCGCCTTTGCGCTCGTGCCGCTGATTATGTTTACAAGCAACAAACGCCTGATGGGCGCCCTGACGAACCGAAAATGGGTGACGGCTCTCGCCTGGCTGATTGCGGTTTTGGTGATCGCGCTTAATCTGTTTGTGATCTACGATTCCTTCCGTTAGAAAAAAACCGGCCATAGCGGCCGGTTTTTCTTTTGGCGCCGGGTGCCGTTCGTATCTTTTTCCGGGCGTTTTTGGTATGATAGAAGAAAAATCGGAGTTTTGCTTATGTCAGTATTTATCCTTTTTTATCTGTGGATTGTGCCGATTGTCATCGGCATCTTCTGTTCTCTTTTTGCTTATCGGACAACGGGTAAGAAACGTCTGATTCCCGGCTTTTTGATGATCGCATTAAGCATCGTTTCCTTAATCACGGGGCTTTGGATCGGCGGGGTGAACTATCATGTGTTCATCGGGGGCATGTTTTTATTCGGTACGTTATTGGCCGGCTCCGCCTTCCCGTTTTTCTTCGCTCTTTCACGCAAACGAAAATAAACAGGCATGCCGCCTGTTTATTTTTATTCATTAACCCTGAATTATAAACCGCTCCGATAATGTGATTCCGCCTCAATCAGCCTGTACATGTGTTATATAGGCTTCAGCACATGTCCCATCGTCGAAACTGCAGCCAAAATGAATCCTGCTAAAGAAGATTTTGAATTATAAGAAAAATACTGTATGAAAATCCTATTTACCCCAAAAATACCTATTGATAGAATGGTATCTGAGAGGGGAAAATGTTCAAAGCGGATAATAAAGGTCCCGCCTAAATACATAGTCTTTCATTTCTCTCTACACTACATTTCTAAAGGAGGATTTCCCATTAGACACGCAGCTAAAGGCATTCTGTTTGCCGCATCTTTAGCCCTTGTAACTACTACTTTTGTCCCCGCATCCTTAGCTAAAGAAAATCATAATAATACTGCCAATGCCACTGGAACGACCAAATCATTTTTTTATCAGACTGATACGCAATTTTCCTACGGACTTAAAGCACAAAGCGATGCATCTGTGTCAAAACCAGTCAAAGATGTAATCAGAGAAGTGCTGAAAAATAAAACAAAATTATTCAATCTTGTTGAAAAATTAGCAGGAAAGAAAATAAGAAATGAACTTGAATCCGTTTTCAATCAACACATAGAACCGGTTTTAAAGAAAATGCTGAACGAGTATGTCGCCTTAAGCTGGACTGACGTGGAAAAGAATCTTTATCTTTCACTTAAAAAGTCCGGACTTTCTGACAGTCAGGCTAAAAACCTCGCTCATTTGACAACTTTAGCAATGAAAGCATTTTAAAATCATTCATAAATGATCGTCAGGAAAATACGTATGAAGTAAATGCAAAGTGCTGTTAGATTCACTCTAATAGCACTTTTTCATTGGAGATGTCACATGACTGTCTTTTTTACTGTTTTGCTCACTTTCTTATGCTGCCTTGTGATTTCATCTCTTATTTTTATGATTCTATTAAAAAAAGAGATCGTGGATACACCGCCAAACCGCTTAGCTCATGCAGCATTCATCGCACTTATTGGATTCTCCCTGTTCTTCGCTATAACTGTACCTAGCCTAGTTATTTATTTTGTAGCTATAACTGTAAATCATTTTTTCGGAGAGTATATCATCTATGGTTCACTTTCAGACTTATACATATTTTCTGTCGTCGTCAGTATCTTAGCTTTAGTTTATATGCTTATCCTTACGGCAATTGTAAAAGGAATGACTCATGTTTTGACATTGCCTGCTTGGTCAGCCTATATCCTTGAATTCATTTTTGCATGGGCTGCTGTTTACTTCTCAGTTCAATATGTTTCCAATCATATCATTGAGAACATATCTATATTTCAAGGCGGAGAAATTCTTCTTTTTAGGACGGCTATATGCAAGCAAGCTGCCCAACAAAAAAATAAACAGGCATGCTGCCTGTTTATCAAGCTGTCGAGATCTTCTCGATAGCTCCTTTGTTTTTCCTTGAATGATTGAAGAAAGGCTTAAAAATGGACGGCGTCTTTCTCATGCATGCATAGTTCAAGAAAACACTTCACAGCAAAACGGAAAGGTGAACGCAATACACTCAGCGGTTAAGAACCATATGAGGCTGCGTATGTTGATTACTGGATAAGAAAAAGAAATCCCCCAGTCTTAAAAGGTGGAGGTCAAAAATTGGAGAACACTTAAATATTTATAGCTTTTTCAGCGATGTGGAAAGTTCCAGAATCACTCATTTCAGCAGTATAAACATTTGTTACACTTAATAATCCAGTAAAAAGAATACCGATTAAAGCGGAGCTGATTATAACCTTCTTCATTATATAGCCTCCGTAACCTTAAGTATTTGTGTTTGGGCATGTATGGTTTTCTTTAAAAAGTTTCTTCCCTCTGCATAGTTTCTCTTCTCAAAATGAAAGTCACCTAATTGTTCAGTTAGCTCTGCGAAATCAGACCAAAGGCGTTTCTCTTCTAAGTAGCCTAAGCTTTGTTTCACTGCTGTTTCATTATATTCTTCGTATAATGAATTAATGATTTTTAATTTCGCCAAATATTCTTCTTCATTAGAAGTCCGAGCACGATTTAAAGCCGTTTCATAAAAGAAACGTGCTTCCTTGGCTTTATCACATTGGTACAGGACATTTGCCATTATATATAATGATCTCACACCATACACTGTATCAATATGTTCTTTCACGTCTATTGCCTTTTTGAAATTCTCTTCAGCAGCAATCAAATTTTCCCCTCTTAAATAAACTAAGCCTAAGTTATGAAAGATCACTCCGATAATCCTTTTCACTTTTTCCTCTTCCAACCCACGGGCGATACTTAATGCTTCCCGATAATATGATTCTGCTTCCGTCAGCCTGTACATATCGTACATGTTAGCACCGACCATCATATTACAGCCAATCACTTTCACTTTGTATAATTGATTTTTTTCAAACAATTGCTTGGCTTTTTTCAAATGATTGAGGGAAACAAAGTGCTGATCAATTTGATAATAGGCATCAGCTATTTTGTAATGAAATTCAGCTTGCTCCATTTCATCTGATACAGCATTCAACTCTCTCTCTGCTTTGCGATAATAGCCTATCGCTTCAACATACTCTTTATGATCAAATTCATACATTCCACGAAAAAATAATGAGTAATACTTCAAGAGGCCTGTAAGTCTTTTTTGCGGCTTTTCTATTTTTTCAAGCAGTTCGTCGACTGTAGGGCGATCTCTATATCTGTCTTCCGGCTCCAAGGAATCTAACATCAATTGGTGACGAAAGCACATCAATGAATAAAAAACTAGCAAATCCTGATCCTCTTCCATCTCCTCTATTTCCTGTTCGACCTCAGCCTTTAAATCTCAGCATCAGGCACACTGAACTGGCGAATCATTTTGTACCATTCATTGATCTTGACACCAACTTGGGACGACGGTAAAACTTGATCCATATATACCTCTCCCTCTAATCACTATTTTTGTAATATTATAACTATTTGAACATAAAGTGAAAACGAAAAAAAACCGCAATTTACTTTTGCGTCATACTCACCTGATTAACTTGTTTTTAAGACACAGGGAAATTATACCTCAACATAAAAATACTGTATAAAAATACTATTTACCCAAAAAATACCTATTGATAGAATGGTTTCTGAAGGAGGTGGAAAAATATTCAAAGCGAATAATATAGGACTATCCTAAATACATAGTCTTTCATTTCGCTGGCAGATTACATTCCTAAAGGAGGATTTTTCATTAAACACGTAGCTAACGGTATTCTATTCGCCACATCTTTAGCCCTTGTAACTGCTTCTTTTGTCCCCACATCCTGAGCTGAAGAAAACCGAGATATCACTACTAATGCCACTGGAATTACCAAACCAATTTTTTATAATAATTGATAAGCCGTTTTCCTTTTAGCTTAAACTGGTTTTAAAGAAGCTATTAAACGAATATGTTGCCTTGAGTTGTATTGACGTGGAGAGAATCTTTATCTTTCACTTAAAAAGTCTGGACTTTCTGACAAGGCTAAAAGCCTCGCTCATTGGACAACGTTAGCGATGAAACATTTTATTGTTATTCATAAATTATTAGGAGGAAAATATATATGAAGAAGAAAGTAATCCCTGTAGTTTTAAGCGCAACTCTACTTACATCATTCTTGGGTACTTCAGGTGCTTTAGCAGCTGAAAACAGAACCACAACTCCTGTACCGGTAACGAAAACTGCACCAGGTACTATTCCAACTGGAATGCCTGGCACTATTCCAACCAAAGCGGCTCTCAATGGTGACTACCAAACCCAAGGTGTAGTTTCGTGGTCCTATAAGGCTTTCAGAGCTGCCTGCCGTTCAGGTGGATGGCTTTTATCAAAAGCCTTAAAGCCATTCTCCCCTAAAGCTGCGGCATGGATTAGAAAAAACTCTAAGAAGGTTGCCGACATTATGGATAAAGGTGAAAATTGGGGTGTAAAACAATTTACAAAAGCTTTTAAAGCTATCGGAGCTCCTACAGATGTAGCTACCACTTTAGCTAAATTCATTGTTGCTTTGATTTAACATATTTAAAATTTAAAGTGCTGTTAGATTCACTCTAATAGCACTTTTTCATTGGAGGTTAACATGGCTATCTTTATTACCGTATTGCTCACCATACTATGCTGTCTTGTTATTTCATCTCTTATTTTTATGATTCTATTAAAAAAGGAGATTGTGGATACACCACCCAACCACTTAGCTCATGTAGCATTCATAGGGCTTATTGGATTCTCCCTGTTCTTCGCTATAACTGTACCTAGCCTAGTTATTTATTTTGTAGCTATAACTGTAAATCATTTTTTCGGAGAGTATATCATCTATGGTTCACTTTCAGACTTATACATATTTTCTGTTGTCGTAAGTATTTTAGCTTTAATTTATATGCTAATCCTTATGGCAATTGTAAAAGGAATTACTCATATTTTTAAATTACCTGCTTGGTTAGCCTATATACTTGAATTCATTTTTGCATGGGCTGCTGTTTACTTCTCAATTAAATATGTTTCCAGTAATTTCATTGAAAACATATCTATATTTCAAGGTGGAGAAATTCTTCTTTCATTCTTCATAACTTTCTTATTTTCGGGCCTGGATATACTTTTTACTAATTTGGATAAGATCTCAAAAGAGAAATTAGGCTAATAAAAAGAAAAGCAGGCAATTTAGAGCCTGCTTTTTTATTCCCTTTTTAACATTTCTCCAAGCCTTGCTTTCGTTTTCGGCCCGTAAATGCCGTCAGCAGGCAGTCCATACATGGACTGGAACCGTTTGACTGCATTTGCTGTCTTCGGTCCGTAATAGCCATCTATTCCGTTGTTCTTTGCCCCTTTGTCCGGATAATAATAGAGAGCCGCCAAAGCTGTCTGGATCTGTTTTACGGCCGTTCCCTTAGTTAAGGGGCTTGTCACTTTAAAAACGCCCGATGGCAGCGTGTAAGATGATTTTTTGCCTTTTGTTGGAGAGCTGGCCGAGTCCGTCAGCTTTAATACTTGGCCGACTTTGATAAAATACGGGTCCTTGATACCGTCAACCTTTGCAGGGTTGCCATGCTTACGCCTGACTTCTGTGCAATGACGATAATATTCCGCCTTTTTTGACGGTGTACGTTAGCACCGGTCCTTTTTCCTGTTTTTTGATAGAGGCTCACGGCGCTAATGTGCAAACGCCCTGGCCCTTCAAAAGCTTTTTTATCAACCATCGCTCGCTAGCAGCAGATTTTATGATCTCTGTTACCGTTTCAGCAAATTTGAATACGATAGACTTCCTGTGTCCAAGCGGACTCGAACTGCTAGGCACTTCCTTACCATGGAAGAGGTCAGTAAAACTGATAAGAACTAATCTTCTCAATAAATCAAGGCAGACAGCGAATACTGGCTGAAGCCCTTCGCTTGGCCGTAAGTGATTTTTCCCGGAAGCGGCGGCTCGTCGCCGATGACGACCGGCTCATTTGAGTTGAGCGCTTCAAGAGACCTTCTTATTATTTCTTAAACAACAAACCGGTTCAAAACCAATTTAAAGTATTGAATAATTTAGAATGTTTGTGTAAGTTTTGTATAACAAAAATTTAATAAGAGTGAGGAGGGAAACATATGATAATCAGAAGCGCGGAACCCTATGATGTAAAACAATTGACCGATTTAATGTATTTATATATCGTGGATTTTTATAAAAGACCTAAGCCACCGATTGAAAAGATACATCATTTAATTGAAATGTTATTTGAGAAGAACAGGGGTATTCAATTCGTTGCTGAACAAGATGGGGAACTTGTTGGCTTTGCAACATTATATTTTAGTTTTAGTACGACGAAAGCAGATAAAATAACAGTAATGAATGATTTATTCGTGATAGAAAAAGCAAGAGGTACAGGAGCAGCCCAAGAACTGTTTAAAAGATGCGAAACATTTACAAAAGAAAACGGATATGCGCATATGTCGTGGATAACTGCATCCGATAATTACCGTGCACAAAAATTTTATGAAAAGATGGGTGGCTCTCTTGGAACTTGGCTGACCTATTCCATTTAACCCGGGATGACCTTATTGAAGAAAAGCCTAAAATAAAAAGCCGGACTTTTACTATGGCTTATCTGGGTAAATAACTAAAAAATAAACAGGCATACTGCCTGTTTATTTTTATTTTTTAAAACAGGCGTTTTAAGCTTTTCTTGAGTGACGGCATTTCGATTTTTTGGTTTTCAAAGAAGTTTTTCAGCATGTATTTGCTGAAGCCCTTCGCTTGGCCGTAAGTGATTTTTCCTGGAAGCGGCGGCTCGTCGCCGATGACGGCGTCGATGACGACCGGCTCATTTGAGTTGAGCGCTTCATGAAAAGCGGGAGCCAATTCCTCGTGTTTCGTCACTTTGATGCCTTTTGCCCCGCAGCTTTCTGCAAAAGCGGCGTAATCCATATTTTGCAGCTGGGTGACGTAGTCAATGTTGCCTTTGACCCGCTGTTCATATTCAATCATGCCTAAATTTTCGTTGTTTAATATGACAACCGTAATCGGCAGTTTATATTTAACAGCCGTCGGCAGGTCCTGCATCACCATTGAAAATCCGCCGTCTCCGCAAATGGCGATGGACTGCCGCTCAGGTTCGGCAAGGCTTGCGGCAATCGCTCCCGGAAGCCCGCATCCCATCGTGGCGAGCCAGCTTGAGACGATAAAGTCCTGCTTCTTCATCTTAAAATGGCGGGCCATCCACACCGTAACCGTTCCGACATCCACTGACAGGACAGCGTCCTCTGCGGCGGCATCCTGAAGCCGGGCAATGACCTGCTGCGGCTTGAGCGGATGAGTCGCTTCAGTTTCATCCTTTTCGATTTCCTTCCACCAATGCTTCATGTGCTCGGTGCAGGCGTCCAAAAATCTTCTGTCTTCTTTATATTCAATGTATTCCGTCAGCTCTTTCAGCCCCAGAGCCGCATCACTGACGATTCCCGCATTGACGGGATAGCGCTTGCCGATTTTCGCCGGATCCGAATCAAGCTGAATGGCAGGCGTATCATCCGGGAGATAATCCCTGTATGGGAACGATGTGCCGAGCATGATCAGCAGATCGCATTCCTCCATTGCTTCGTAGGCGGGCTTTGTGCCGATTTGCCCGAGATTCCCGAGAAAGTGGGGATGGCTGTCAGGCACGACGCCTTTTGCCGGAAGGGTAATGACAATCGGAGCGGCCGCTTTATCGGCGAATGCGAGCAGCTCCTCTTTTGCTGATTTTAACCCTTGGCCGGCGAGAATGACCGGTTTTTTTGCGTTGTTAATATATTGCGCGCATGTCACGAGATGTTCTTTTTTCGGCTCTATATCAGCTTTGAGGTATATCGGCGATGTGTAAACCGGCTCCCGTTTGATTTTTTGCGCGAATAAATCATCAGAAACGGTTAAAACGGCAACGCCTTTTTTGCTGTAAGCCGTGCGGATCGCCTGATTCAGAAGATCGGGCAGCGCTTCTGCCGTATGTACTTGCTGGTTGAATACCGCCACGTCCTCAAACATTTGCTCTAATTTGATTTCCTGAAAGCTGTCACGGCCGATTTCATCGGAAGCCACCTGTCCCGCAATCGCCAGCACCGGAACACCGTCCGCTTTGGCGTCGTACAAACCGTTCAGCAGATGAACGGCCCCCGGCCCTGCGATTGAAAGGCAGACACCGATCTGCCCGGTCAGTTTTGCCTCAGCCGCGGCGGCCAGGGCTGCGACTTCTTCGTGCCGGGTTTGGATGAATGTCAGGTTATTTCGTTCATGTCTCAGTTCTTCGATAAATTCATTAATGCTGTCTCCGGGAATGCCGTATATATGACCGACTCCCCATTGTTCAAGCAGCTCCGTCATTACGTGTCCTGCTGTTTTACTTGGCATACTGCATCCTCCTTTTACCTGTATTCATCCCCTTTTTCATACGGGTTGAAACACGGGCTATACTCTCAGCTTTTTTCTCAGCAGATCAAGGATGGATAACAGATTTCGGTCTTTAAGGACTGCCTTACGATTTGCCGCCCCATTGAGTCCGTCTTTTATTTGGAGTTTCCTGTTCGGCACCATGAACAGCGGCAGCCGGTTTTGGGAAAACCAGCGTAATGCGGCGGTTTCCGGCCCGTTCATCAGCGGTGTTCCTCCGGTAATGGCTCCGATGAAGACATGTTGTGTATCTTCAAATGCCGGCCTTTCATACTCACCGGCTTTTTTTATGATGGTCACGTTATAACCGGTTTCTTCGAAGGCCTCTCTTACGGCTGCGGATTCAGGTGTTTCACCTTCTGCGATCCTGCCCCCGGGCAAATCCCATAAGGGAATGTCTTTTCGTTTTACGAGCAATATGTCCCGCCCGTCATTTTGAATGATGACAAAAGCGCCTTGAGCCATGGCGTCCTCCTTTACAAAAAAGACCGCGGCATTAAAGCCTGCGGTCTTTGCCGTTACTTTTTAAAATGATACGGCAGGGTGGCGACGATTATGTCCTTCTTCCAAAACAGCCGGACTCGGAGCAAGAAGGCTGATTGGTTGTGAAGGATGGTCTGCCAGCGTTTTTTCGTAATGAATTGCGGAAACAGCACCATCACGGAGAACTGTTCTTTTTTCGCTTTTTGTTCGACCGTTTCCAAAAATTTATCAAACGGGTGAACCAGACTGCGGTATGAGGAATGCAGGGTGACGAGGCGGACGCCGTTATGAAGCTCTTCCCAGCGCTTTTCCACCTTTTTTTCGTTTTCTCTGTCAAAGGAAACATGAACCGCAATGACCTGATCCGATAATGATTTCGCATACTGAATCGATTTTTGGACGACGGTGGTGACACCGGCGACAGGCACGATGACGACGGTTCCCCTGATTTCCTCAGGCTGCTGATCAACGACCCGCAGCTGTTCGCCGACCGCGGTGTAGTGATTTTTAATGACGAAAAACAGCATGACGACAGCAGGCATGAATAACAGCACCGGCCAGACAAGATTGAACTTCGTCGCGAATAAAATACACAGCACCATAAATGAAATGGCGGCGCCGCATGAGTTGATCAGCATTTTTACCGCCCAGCCCTTCGGCTTCTGCCTGATCCACTTGATGCACATTCCCGTCTGCGACAGCGTAAACGGAATGAACACGCCGACGGCATAAAGCGGAATTAAATGTTCCGTGCGGCCGCCGAATAAAAGAATGAGCAAGATGGACGCGATACCGAGAAAGATGATTCCGTTTGAAAATCCTAATCGGTCGCCTCGTACCGTAAACATTCTCGGCATATACTGATCGCGCGCTAAATTAAACGCCAGCTGCGGAAAAGCGGAAAAGCCCGTATTCGCCGCAAGCACGAGAATCAAGGATGTAACGCCTTGAATGAAATAATACACCGTATGGCGGCCGAAAGTTTCCGCGGCGATTTGCGAAATAACGGTCTCGTCATGCTTCGGTCCCGTGCCGTATCCGTACGCCAGCACCGTAATCCCCGTAAATAAGATTGCCAGCAGAATCCCCATCATGGCCAAAGTGCGGGCCGCGTTTTTTGCCGGAGGATTTTTAAAGGCCGGGATCGCGTTTGAAATGGCTTCCACACCGGTCAGTGCCGAACAGCCGGATGAAAAGGCCTTCAGCAGCAAAAACAGCGTGATGCCCGCCACGGGTGTGCCGATCGGCGTGTGTTCGGCCGGATGAACCTGGCCCGTCATAAGCTTAAACAGTCCGACGACGATCAAAAGGACAAGCGCCGCCACAAACAGATAGACGGGATACGCCAAAATGGACGCCGACTCTGACAGTCCTCTCAAATTTAAAATCATAATCAGAATCACAAGCAAAACAGCAATGAGCAAATGATACGGGTGCAGGGCCGGAAATGCCGATGTAATCGCGTCAGTTCCGGCAGAAATGCTTACCGCCACCGTCAGAATATAATCAACAAGCAATGAGCCGCCCGCAATCAGACCCGGCTTCTCACCAAGGTTTTCTTTTGAAACCATATAAGCGCCCCCGCCTTGCGGATAAGCGTAAATAATCTGTCTGTAGGACAGAATCAAAGCAAGCAGCAAAATGAGAACACCGGCTGCGATCGGAATGGAATACCAAAACGCGGCCGCGCTTACCGCAGCCAAAATGATCAGAATCTGTTCCGTTCCGTAAGCAACTGATGACAGCGCGTCTGAAGAAAGCATGGCGAGCGCCTTGAGTTTCGTGAGTTTCTGCTCTCCGGCCGCCTGTGATTTCAGCGGTTTCCCAATCAAAAATCTTTTGATTGAATGGTACATTTGTTGTTTTCCCCTTTTTTTCATTTTCCGTTTGATTTACAAACCCTTACTGCTATGATGTCTCCGAATAACGATTGCATGCCATATTTCAGCACAGCAAAAAGACACAGAGGCAAACGGATGCCCCTGCGCCATAATCGTGCACAGGTTTCATTCATCTCCTCTCATGAACGCTTACGAGGTTAGCTGTCGGATTCGGGCTGATGAGAGTTGGCCCTACCTGAAAAAGGATTCACCCCAAGCGGCATCACGCGCCGCAAATTGGTTCCCCCGCTCTGATTACAGATTAAGCGATATAGATTATAAAAGAGATCATACTCCCGTCCCGTTCAGTTGTAAAGGGGCTTTTATGCTGTTTCAAAAATAAAAAAACCGCCGCCAGAAATGGAAATAAAAATACAAAAAAAGAGGCCTGTTAACGGCCTCTTTTTCCTTCATTACTCTTCGCTTTTTTCATGATCCGTTTTTCTTTTTTTCCTTCTTGCCGTCAGCCAGATCAGACCGGCCGCAATGATCATAAGCGCCGCGAAAACAGCGATATACGTGACGTTCAGTGCTGCGGAACGGCTTTTCGTATCAGCCGATGGACTGCTGTCATCTGACTTGATTTGCTGATGGTTCGAAAACAGCTGCTTGCCTGTCGTTTCGTTGACGACGGTTGCCGCATCGCTTGTGCTGTCTAAAAAGCTGATCAGTTCTTTTGTGACAGCCGCGCCGCTTCCTGATAACGGAGCAAAAACAGCGATGCTCCGGCCGGAGTCCCAAGGTGATTTCTGGGTAAACGCGACTTGTTTCGTTGTCTCATTCAGCATTTGAAACGAAGAAACATCGTACGCGCCGCTGCGGTCTGACGGCACGAGAAGCTTAGAGGCGTTTGATTTCAAAAGCGGAATTTGCGGCAGGCCTCCGATAAACACAACATTCCGGCCTTTGGCATCCGCTTCCTTCATGTCTGATGCCGTCTTTACGGTAAAGCCGTTTCCGAATGAATCCGCCACCAGAGAAAGCTCTTTCAGTGTCTGCATGTTTACGTCATCCGGGATGACGATCACTGTTTTCTCTTTCCCGCCGCCCGCAAACGGGAGCGGCCATTGCCCGAAATCAGCTTTCTGCGCCGCATCGCTTACCGGATACGTCAGCGTGCTGCTTTTATCAATATAGACCCATTTGTTTTCGTCACGGTCGATACACGGATTGTTATGTTTCAAGCCTGATGTGACAAATTGCAGATCAATGTACCTGCTGCTTCGCAAAAGCTTCGGATCAATCGGGATTGAGACGTGGTAAAAGCCGTCTTTATCTTTATTGCCGAGATCATCAAGACGCACCGCATTCGGCTGTCCGTTGACCATGACGTTCAGCTCCGCTCTCTCGGCGTCATTTGCTGAATCCGCCTTCGTCCGGATCGATTCCGACGTTTTTAATGTAAGTGAAAGCTTGACCTTACCGTCTTTATCAACAGCGGCCGCCGCAGGGTAAAAGAAGTGCTCTGACGCCGTTTTGTTTGATCCGACCGTTACATTTCCCGCGCCGAAGTCCTCTAATGTCAGTTTATTGCCTGTCTTTTCCGCAGCGGGCTGAAGGCGGCCGATTGTCAAAGTATCTCCGCCCAGCTGGCCTGAATAAGCGCTGTCTGTGATGACGCGGATTTTATCCGCCAGCGTTTTGTCTGATTGCGCCGTGACAAACAGGACGGGCTGCCGTTTGTCCCCTGATGTCAGAACCCGTTCAGCGAGAAGAAGTTTGTTGTCTTCCGCTTTGATGTTCCCCTGATCGAAAAGTTCTTTTATTTTGCCGTTCCAATGCCGATCAGCGCCGATGACAATTGACGGATTGCTGATTTTGCCGGCGTCGGATTCTTTTACATAGGATACCTTCAGCCTGCTGTCTGCCGTTTTCAGAAATGCTTCTGTTTTGACTGCGGCTTCAGCTTCCGCCGAGGTCGGTTTGTCAGGAAGAATAATATCGGTTTCTTCACCCGTATTGCCTGATTGGGCAAACGGATACGGGAAATGGCCGAGATCCGCTCCCTTTGACTTGCTTGCTTCTGAAAGCACAAGGCGGCTGTCCGGATAAATTTTTATCCAGTTGCCTGACGTATCCTGCCTGACGCAGACGCCCTCTTTTAACACGCCGTAAAATCGTAATGATACATTGTGATAGCCTTGGGCGGATTGGCTTTTGCTGAGATTGAGCTTCACCGTTTTCCGCTTGGAACTGCCGTCAAGCTTTATGGATTTGACGGGTTCATCATCAATGGCGATGGTTAAAGAAGACGGGGCAATTAATAAGTTTGACGCCTCGTAATCAATCAGAAGCGACTGATCGGTATTCGAAGCTCCCGCAGGAATCTGATAGGTCAGCTCTGCGCTGTCTTTCGCCCCGTACAGTGTCATCAGATCGCCAGTCAGCGCCTGCTGCTCTTTTGCGCCGGCGCTTGTTCCGAGGGCGGAACCGTCCGTTTTCAGTTCCCGGGCCGCGGCCTCCTGCCCGTTATGCATCAATAGCAAAAGGCCAGTTATCAATATGATCGCTTTTTTCAAAAAGGTCACCCGCTTTTATTTTGATTGTATCGCTCCGTTTTGTACCACTTGACTTCCTGCTTGAACAAGCGGTGCTTAATCTCTGTGAATAATGACCAGATGACGAGCACGATCCAAGCCTGGGAGTATGTAAAGTACATCAGAAATACGATAAAGAAGTTTTGTTTGTTCATTTCTGTTTTTTCAATGCTTAAAGTAATCATGACCTCAGTCATAAACAGGAAAAAGGCCAGTATCCACAAAATCATCGCCAAAAACCCGACTGCCAGATGCAGGTCGTAAAAAAGATTGATGATAAAAATCGTGTTTGACATGATCACACCGAAGAAAAACAAAAAATACGTAAAAAAGAAATAAAACAGATCGAAGATGATCCGCTTGCGTTTCAGCTTGAAAAATTGGGATAAAAACTTGAGAACGACGTATTGGTTGCCGCGCGCCCATCTTGTCCGCTGACGCCACCAGACCTTCCATGTCTCAGGCTCCTGCTCCCATGTCACGGCCGCCGGGAAAAAGCGGATATGGTAGCCGAGATTATACACGCGGATGGTCAGCTCGGTATCCTCCGCCAGCGCCTTATCATCCCAGCCGCCGAGCTGTTCGATAATGCTCCGCCTGATCGCGAAGTTCGTCCCCGGGATGGTGGCGATTTTGAACCATTTCCATCTGCCGCCCTGCGCCATCCACTGAAAGCAGATGGTTTCAATATTGATAAACTTCGTCAGGATCGTTTTGGCCGCGTTGATGACACGAAATTTCCCGACAACCGCTCCCGCTTTCTCATCATTCATCAGACCGAGAACCAGGTAGTACACCGCCATTTTTTCCGGCGTATTGTCCGCATCATACACGCAGATCACGTCTCCGTTCGATTCCGCGAACCCTGAGTTCAGCGCCGAAGATTTCCCTTTTCCGGCGTTAGGGGGCTTTGTGATGACCATTTTAATGAAGTCATACTGACGGGAAAATTCATTGACGATGTCTCCCGTCCGGTCGGAGGAATTATCGTTAACGACGATGATCTCAAGCCTGTCTTTCGGATAATACAGGTTCACCATCGCCTTCAGCGTCTGCCTGATGACGACCTCCTCATTATGCGCGGGAATGAGCACGCTGACCTTCGGGAGCTCCCCCATCTTTGCACGCCATTTCGGAATGTTCCGTTCGAAGGTCATATAATGCCTGAATCCGCCCTGCATCAGAAACATGTGATAGAGAAGCATCACCCATATTAAACTTAATGAGATAAAAAACAGAATGTTACTCAAGGCTTCTTCTCTCCTTAAAGATTCGTTTTTTTAATGTGGCGCGCAAATAAAGAACGTAGCAGGCGAACATGATGATAAACAATAACACCACGCCGGAGAGAATCCAAAGCGCTTTTTCCAGAGGCGTCTGCTGATGGTGATTGAAAAAGGCCGTTATCGGATGAATCTTGTTTTCCACATGAATGGTTCCGTCTCCGTCCGTTTTGATCCTGACGCTGTCCGACGTTACCGTTTGCTTCGTTTTCTTCAGATCGAGCCACTCGCCGCCGGGAATCCGCTCCATCTGATTGACGAGCTCGGGGAGGTATTTCATGCCGAGATACGGATGGTAGAAACCGCCCGCCACTCCGCCGCCGAAATCAATCATCTGCGAAATATGATTCTCCATATCTCCGAGCGGATTTTCCTTTGAGTTATCGGCATAACCGATTGTTTCAGGGTACAGCGTCATCCCGTCCAGCATAGCCGGCTTTGAGACGAACGGGGGGGCGCCCGAGGTTTTCCACGTCGTGCCGCTGAGCTGCACTTGTCCGAAAATGCTGGAGAAATAAGAAGATGCGATTTTGTAGCCTTCTTCAGACATCGTATAGTGCGGCGCTTCGAATGACAGCGGGTAAAGGCCGAGCTCTGTCAGATCGTCAATCGCCTGCTCCAGCTTCGTTCTCGTGTAGATGTTTTCTTTTTCACGGAAAGGCTTCACATACGACCGGTACGCTTTTTCATTCGGAAAATCCTGTTCCTTTTCAAGCTTGACCGGAGTATCATCCGCATTTTCTGACGTAATCGGCTGATCCGCTTTGGCATCCCAAAATTCAAAGCCTTCTCCCGTTTCGCTGTATCGGTATGCGTGCGTGTAGCCGTGAATAATGATGCTGCCGCCCATTTGCTGAAGTTTTTTCAGGACGCTGACCATTTTCGGCTTGTCCGCCAGGTATACTTTTTCTCCGTTTTCCGGATTGAGATAGACCGGAATGACCGCCAGAATAAACGGAATGTGTCTTTTATGCAGGTAAGCGCCCGCTTCGTAAAGCAATGTTTCATCTGACATCGGACTGATGTCTTCAAGCCGCAAGTAAAGGAGGGTGCCGCCTTCTGATTCTCCGAATGCGCTGCGCAGCGCTTTCGCCGTCAGAAACGAATCATTTAACAGGCTCGTCACACCGAAATAATAGTCAGAGCGCGCCGTTTTCCACATAAAAGGGCGGGTGCCGCCGTCACCGGACCGGTATGTATAAAGGGGCTTTCCTTTTACTCCCGATACGCCGAGCACGGACATTCCTTTTTCAAGCGGCATGTCTGTTTTTTCTTTCTTGCTGTAAATGCGGTATACCGTTTCTTTCTCTGTCAGGGACAAACCCGCAAATTGGCGGAACTGTCCGGCGTTATAGCCGATACTGATAAGCTGCTGCGGCATACTGCTGATCAGTGACACAAATGATGTGCTGAGCTTTTTTTTCGTGACGCCGTAATAGATGACGCGCCGATTCTTTTTGAGGTCCGCGGCTGTGATGTCTCCGTCGCTTTTCACGGTGACGGCTGATGAGAAATGGCCCGCGGTCAGATCAAGCATTTTGACCTCAGCGGTTTCTTTGCCGTCCGTGCTTGTATAAATAATGAGAATGCCGTCCTTTTTGTCTTTTGCTTCCGCCGTAAGGGGAACATAAACCGCCGAAATCATGAAGAGCGCCGAGAGTAAGAGACGTATCCATTTAGAGTTCATTCATCATCATCTCGTTTTCCAGTTCATTTAAAAATTGCTCGGCCGTTTGTAAATCCTTTCGGTACGCCAAGTAACATACACGGAAGGTGATGGAGACGTATTTACCGTTTTGCAGCCGGTACGTATCCAATTCCTTTTTCAGCTTCGCCAGAACGGCCGGCATGTTTTCTTCAGGCGTATGGGTCAGCACGATGCCGAACCGTTCGGCGGACGGCCTGAATTTTTTGTCTGTTTCCCGAACGCTTGACCGGATTTGGCGGCTGATAAATGCCAGCAGACGGTCGGTCTCTTTTTCTCCGTAGAGGGATTTGAATTCCTTGAAATAATGCATGTGCAGCAGCAAAAAGACGAAGGAATTGCCGTAGCGTTCCGCCCGCTTGATTTCCTCAGAAAGCTCCAGCTTCATCCGCAGATGGTTGTCAAAGCCGGTCACCCTGTCGACGGCGACAAAGCTCGTAATCTCTTCACGCAGCTGTTTCACTGAGCGCTCAAGCTCCTTCGCCAACTCGTGAATCCTTCCCGCTATGTAAGAAAAGAGCAGCAGCGCAATCCCCCAAATGACCAGCACCTGCAGACTTTCGGCACCGGCAGACGCCATAAAGCCCCCGGTCTGAAACCACAGGAGCAGGCTGCCGAGAACAAATAAGACGAGTAAGGTGATGACGAGCGCGTAGATTGCCCCGAACCATATGCCGGCTCCCGTGACAAGCAATGTGATGCAGGTTATCAGAAGCCCTGCGGATTGCTGAGACGCATAGTAAATAAAAAAAGACAGCAGCACCAGCATAACTGCTGTGTAGCTGCACAGTTTTTGTGATTCATTGAATGATATTTTCATTAAACAATTTCCTTTCAGCCAGAAGCGGCAGCAGGTTATCGAAAGAATGTGTATCGCCCCCGCTCATATAGCCGCCGTAATCAGGTTTCAGCGTGTCCAGTGTTTCAAATGAAGTCATTCTTTCATAAAGCGGCTTGATGACAGCCGGATCAGCTTTTTGTTCTGCTAAAAAAAGAACGGCCAGGGCGTAAACGGACGGTGATTCGTATTGAACCGCCGGCTTCTTCGTGTCTGCGATGTATCGTCCGTACAGCTGTCCGCGCGACTTCCATTCTTCTATGATCCATTTTGACAGCACGGCGGCTTTGTCATCGCCCCGCTTCAGATTCACGGCGGCGTACAGCTGGTCGATGACATTCACTTCGCTGTCATATTTGTATTCCTTAGTTTCGGTATTGAACGATTTCGGCAGAAAACCATTTTTCAGGGGCGCAAGATTGAGAACATCAAGGTTCAGGTTTTCCGTTTTCTCATCGATAATTCCCTTTTCTCTGAGCATCTGTAAGGCGCCGGGGTCGACATAGGACAACGTCACGGTCTTTGACGCGGCATTTGAAGCGGCATCATAATAATCCGTAAAATACCCGTCATTCGTATTGTATTTTTCCAGCGCCTTCCCGATCTGCACCGACGTTTTCCCGTATTCACTGTTTCCCCACAGGGTTCCGGCCTCATTCAGACAGTTCATAATTCTGAAATCATCAATTAAGGCATTGGTGCCGCTCGCTTTATTCCCGTCAATCTTCCACGACACGAGCCCGTTTTTCGTCAGAAACGAATCGGTGAGAAGCTGATATTGCGCTTGAAACTGCCGTTCATCTTTCCTGTTCAGCAAAAATGCCATCCATAGTCCGAGAGACTCAGATAAATATTCCGGCTCACCGGATATGTTCGTCCGGATCATCCCCCGCCCGTTCATCAATTTATGATAAATAAAATGCTCTGCGGGCTGAAGCGGTCCGGACGGTTCGGCCGCCGCCTGTTTTTCAGTGCCGGCCTCCGCGCACCCCGCCGTCAGAACGATCGAAATCAAAAGGATCATCAGACGAAAAACGAATTGCTTCACAGTCCATCCTCCTATTTTATAAACCCTTTTTTAGACCCATATCTTATTTTTTCACAAAGTATTTTTACTATATAGGAAACGATAAAAGAATACTAGCATTTTTTCACATTGGAAAATTTTAAATGGGAGCGCCGCCTGCTCACCTTTCCCCTCTTCGTCTGGATCGTATTCCCATTACAGTTAAAAACACAACAAAAGGCAGCATTTCTTTACAAATGCTGCCTTTCTCTGATCTATTTATCCAGGCCGAGTTTTTTCAGCTGTTCTGCCAGCGCGTTGTTCATCGGCTCCTCTTTGTTTTGGCTTTTCATATAAGAGTTGATGTCCCGCTTGGATGCGCGTCCGGATTTATCTTTCGCCTTGCGCTTTTCAAAGACGGACAGTTTCTCCCGGTGGCCGCATACACATGCGAAGGTTTGGCCTTCACCCTGGCCGCGAAGCTCCATTTTCTTATGACAGTTCGGGCAGCGGGCGTTTGTTTTTCTTGCCAGCGTTTTCCGGCTGCCGCACTCACGATCCTGACATACGAGCATCGTGCCGCGTTTGCCGTTGACTTTAAGCATCATTTTGCCGCAATCAGGGCAGGCGGTGCCTGAAATGTTGTCATGTCTGAAGGTTTGGCTGCTGTTTTTGATTTCCTTCACCGTTTTGCCCGCATATGTTTTCATGTCTTTAATGAACACGGCGGATTTCAGTTTGCCCGCTGCGATGGCGGAGAGCTTTTGCTCCCACTCAGCGGTTAAGGCCGGTGATTTTAAATCTTCCGGGACGAGCTGTAAGAGCTGCTTCCCTTTTGACGTGATGAAAATATCTTTTTCTTTTTTCTCGATTAAGAAACTATTGAACAGTTTTTCAATGATATCAGCGCGGGTGGCGACTGTTCCGAGTCCGCCGGTTTCACCCAATGTTTTCACAAGGTTCTTCTCTTCTCCCTGCATAAAGGCGCTTGGGTTCTCCATTGCGGATAACAGCGTGCCTTCATTAAAGCGCGCCGGCGGTTTCGTCTGTCCGCTCGTTTCTTTCAATGATGAGACAGTGAGGCGCTGACCCTGCTGAAGATCCGGGAGCGTCTGGTCTTTGTCTTCCTCGTGATCGTCGTCATCCTCGTACATATCATACACGGCTTTCCAGCCAGGCGATTGAACCGTTTTCCCTTTTGCGGTAAATGTTTCGCCGCCGATATCGGCTGTAACCTTTGTTTCTTCGTATTCGAACGCCGGCATTAACACGGCGAGAAAACGTTTGGCAATCAGATCGTAAAGTTTTCGTTCTTTGTCGCTGAGGCTTGAAAGGATCAGCGGCTCCTCTGTCGGAATGATGGCATGGTGATCCGATACTTTCGCATCATTGACGAATCCTTTATGCGCTTTGACGCCCCGCTTCAGTATTTGATTGACGTACTGTGCGTACGGCTTAACTTCCATGCCGTTTAAACGGTCTTTTAAAGTCGGCACGATGTCTGCGGAAAGGAATCTGGAATCTGTCCGCGGGTAAGTGACAAGCTTATGCTGTTCATACAGCTTTTGAAGCACGGACAGCGTCTCTTTTGCGGAAAAACCGAAGCGCTTATGAGCGTCCCGCTGCAATTCCGTCAAGTCGTAAAGACCGGGAGCGAAGCTTTTCTTCGCCGTTTTTTTCAATTCTGAAATGACTGCCGGCTTTCCTTGCAGATCTTTTGTCAAACGGCCGGTCACCGTCTGATCGAACGTTCTTGTCTGCTTTGTTTTTTTATCCTGCCATGTCAGCGTCATCTGATCAGCCGCCGCGCGGAGACCGTAATAAGGAACGGGTTTGAACGCCTGAATATCCGCTTCACGCTTGGCGATCATCGCCAGTGTCGGAGTCTGAACGCGTCCGCATGACAGCTGTGCGTTAAATTTCGTCGTCAGGGCGCGGGTCGCGTTGATGCCGACGATCCAATCCGCTTCCGCTCTGGCAACCGCGGAATGATACAGGTTTTCGTACTCTTTGCCGCTGCGAAGCTTCTGGAATCCTTCTTTAATCGCCTTATCTGTCACAGAAGAAATCCACAGCCGCTTAATCGGTTTGCGGACGTTTGCCTTCTCGATGATCCAGCGGGCCACAAGCTCCCCTTCCCGTCCTGCGTCTGTAGCGATTACGATCTGGCTGACGTCTTTCCGGACAAGCTGAGCTTTGACCGCATTGAACTGTTTTCCTGTTTTTTTAATGACGACGAGCTTTAAAGGCTCCGGAATAATCGGCAGATCCTCAAGCCGCCATGATTGAAATTCTTTGCCGTATCCTTCAGGGTCAGCGAGCGTTACCAGATGCCCGAGCGCCCATGTGACGATGTAGCGGTCGCCTTCAAGATATCCGTTTCCTTTTTTATGACACTTCAGCACGCGGGCCAAGTCCCGGCCGACTGAAGGTTTTTCAGCTAATACAACTGTTTTTGACATGCTTTTCACTTCTCTTTCTTTCACAATCATCCTGTTATTATAACAGACTTCC
This sequence comes from Bacillus sp. LJBV19, assembly GCF_017797845.1. Lineage (NCBI taxonomy): Bacteria > Bacillati > Bacillota > Bacilli > Caryophanales > Bacillaceae > Bacillus > Bacillus sp. LJBV19. The sequence goes on along the minus strand of NZ_CP072563.1, from coordinate 446,850 downwards.
TCACGCTCTCTCTAATCGAGGACGTTTTTTGTGTCAATTTCTGAGAAAATGACGTGGGTCACGGTTTGGGCATACGGAGAGGTGCGGTTAATGAAGTGTTCGATCGTTTCCAGGCTGTCCGCGTTAATCTTCAGCATATAACACGCCGCGCCGGCGACCCGAAAACAAAATTCAATGTTGGGAATGGATTGAATGTAGGTTTTGAATTGATCGTATTTTCCGTTTTTCACCGTCGCTTCGACAATGCAGGAAACGGGAAGTCCGATCTTTTTTTGATCAATGTCCAATGTATAGCGCTTAATAACGCCGAAGGATTCAAGCTGTCTGACACGCTCTGTGACGGACGGGGCTGACAATTTGATTTTTCTGCCAAGCTCCCGCATGGACAGGCGGCTGTCCCGCTGCAGCTCTTTAATGATGCTCAGATCAACATTATCTAGTTTCATGACTTGTAGTCCTTCCTTACCCTTTTGGCTATATTATCAAGAGAAATCCGAAAAATGACAAGAACAACAGGCTGAAATCATGCAGGTTTTTTAGGAACAGACGCGAAATGGTCATATTAGGACTGCCCTTTGCTTATAGTATAGAGGAAAAAAGATGTCCGACAGGAGGGAGCTGTATGTTACACACGCCGATCGGCAGACTTCGCACGATGGGGTTTATTGAAGGAATGTCGCTTTTGGTGCTGCTGTTTATCGCGATGCCGCTGAAGTATTGGGCTCATCATCCGCTCGCCGTCACCATTGCCGGTTCCATTCACGGCTGTTTGTTTATCATTTATCTGGCGGTGCTGGCGTATGCGGCGTTTACTGTCAAATGGCATGTGAAATGGTCAGCCGCCGGTTTTATCGCGGCCTTTATTCCGTTCGGTAATTTTATTTATGATCGCGGCCTGAGACATTATCAATAAAAAAGCTCCTCTTCTGCAGAGGAGCTTTTTTCATGCGTTACATCCATTTCGTCACCCAGGCGATATAATAAGCGCCAGGGATGAATACGAGCTGGGCGAGAAGCGTGCCCGCGACCCTTGATGTGACCATCGTCAATGATGTCCATTTTAAGGAGACGTAGCTGCGCTTGCCCTTCGCCACATCGTCTGCCAGTACGGAAACTTTCGGATCAACAAACACAGCCAACAGCATAGTCGCAACTCCGTTGATTAAGCCTGATGCCATCACGGCCGTCGTGCTGTGCTCAGGCGCCAGAAGGCCGGCGTACAGAGCGGACAGAACACCGATCGTGTAAATAGACGTAATGACCATATTAATGACAAACAAGCGTTTCGGGATCATTCGGAATTGAAGCCCCTTTAAATAGGAGACTGACGGCAGTCTGATATAAGAACGCGCATGCTTCAGCCCGTTCAGTGAAAATCCTTTTTTAAATACCTGCATAACGGAGCCTCCTCCGTCCGCCAAGTGTATAATCGCCCTGGTGAATAACGCGACGAATGTCGGCAAAAGACAGATGCCGAGTATCGTTCCGACCGTGGAGCCGAATATTAAAAATCGAAACTGGGCGCCCACAAGAGACAGGGCGTTTGATCCGGCGGCATCAATCAGATGTCCGGTAAACGGCTGCTGAACCATGTTTGACATGCGCGACACGATGACCATGACATTAAATAATGACAGCGCGGACGCGATAAAACCGACTCTCGCGCCGGAAAGGCGTGTTGCATAGGCAAGCGTTTCAATCGAATGTATCAGCAGCAGAAAACAGAAGATAAACAGTACTTGTGAAGTAATAACGTGCAATGTATGATTCCTCCAAATCTTTTCTACTGATTAGACTCTGCAGACTGCGGCGAGGTTTCGGCCGGTTGCATAAAAAAACCGCCCGGATGTCCGGCGCGGTTTTGTCTTATTCTTTTCTTACGCAAATAAATAATATATGGTTGCCCGCCTTAGCCCGCGGGTGATTCGTATAAACAGTTCCGACAGAATCATTCTTCGAAAGTAAACACCATGGAAGTTCTTGAACACAAGACAACGAAAGCCCTACCTCTCAATCGTCACTGCGGCTCCGAAGCCGCGCCGGTGTGAATTGTAAAACAAAAAGTCTTTTTTCCATCTCTTCGTTAGGGGCGAATGTCAGAAGGAAAAGAATAAGCTCAGCTTTTTTTCAAGCTGTCCGTTGAAGCCTGAAGCTTCTATATCAAAACAGAAAAAAGAAGTTTACTTTCTTTTTTATTTGCATGTTGTCACTTAGCAATTAAGTATAACAGATTGCCCCTGAATGATCAAATGATTTTTAAAGTTCCAGCTCGGCCGGCGTTTTTTCACCCGCGTTCATGAGCTTGATCTGCTTCGGTTCAATTTCAAGAATCACCAGGTTCGGATCGTCTTTTCCGTCAAACCAGCGTTCCAGTTTCGGATCCCACAGCTTTTCTTTTAAATCGGCTGAGTTGTTCAGTTTGGCGGTTCCGGCCACTTCCACATAAGCGTCTCCGAATCCTTCACAGTCATACCCTAACAGAATATGAACATTCGGATTGTTTTCAATTTCTTCCGCTTTATGAGTGTCTTTGCTCGTCGGCGTGTAAATCGTTAAGCCGTCATGGAAAAATGTCATGTAGCGTGAATGCGGTTTGCCTTGCTCTACCGTCGCAAGCGAACCGACTTTATGATGATCCAGTACTTCAAGCACTTTTTCTTTGATTTCATTTTGATTCATGAAGAATCACTCCTTTTTAACGTCTCCGCTGTTACTTTTCCACATTGGGGAGACATTTAAACCAAGAAATGTGCTCTTCTGCCGATCTTCGCTCCATTCCCGCTTCAGCATGCTGTAGGTCACCGTGTCATGATAGGCGCCCTGTACGAAAATGCCTTCTCTCGTCAGTCCTTCTTTCTGAAATCCGAGCCGTTCCGCCACCGCCCTGCTTTTCGTGTTTTTTTCAGCCGCGCTGATCATGATGCGGTTCAGGCCGAGATCCTGAAATGCATGGGTGATGACCGCCCGGCAGCTTGCGGTGATAATGCCGAATCCTTCATGCTCTCGATCCAGCCAGTAGCCGATCTCTGCTTTTTGATTGACTGGATCGGCATTATGGATGCTGATCATGCCGCAAAACCGGCCCTTCACAAAAATTCCGGCGTCAAACCCATTCTCTTCCGCGTATTTATAGCGCCATTCAGGGATGATCACATCTCGGTACGTATCAATATCAGCCAGTTCTTCCGCCCAGCTGAGCCATTCGCTGAGATGGTTTTGATTTCGCTTCATAACAGAATACAATTCGTCCGTATCTTCTTTGGCAAGCAATCTGATCGTCAGATGTTCCCGGATTTGACAGGAAAACACGACCACACCTTCTTTCCTTTATTAGCCATTATACAGGTAAATTCATTTTTTTCCATACAAAAAAAGATGAGGCGTGCAGCCTCATCCTTAAATGCGCGGGTCGGTGAAAACATCGTGATCATCCGTGCTTGTCGATGACATTTCCGTGACGACCGCCCCTTCTTCTCCCGCTTGAAACCAATGCTTCGTATCCGGCGGTATGGTGTATTGTCCGCCCGGCTCAAGCACAATCTCATGCCAGACGGTGTAGTATTCCTTGTCTTCTTCCGGCGGGAGGACACTTGGGTTCTCTGTCTTTTCACCTTCCACGTAGAGATACACCTTCCCCCAGCGGCAGCGGAATGTCTCTTGTTTTCCCTTCTCGCCGCCGACCGGCGGATGGCGGTGTTCCGGACACGTCTGGCCCGGGAAGAGCACCAATTCTTTCGAACAGTAGCGGTCGGTATTCACGTAAATAAACAGCTGAAGCCCGGTTTCCTCAAGCTTGTCTAAGCCGTAATCCATGATTTGAATGTCTTCGACTTCATCATCAGTCAGAACGATTCCCGCTTTTTGATAGTATGCATTCACGTCATGTTTCGATATCGTCATGCTTCAGCCCCCTTATGTGGTCACAAATTTGCCGCCGTTGACATGCAGCGTCTGCCCGGTCATATAAGATGATTCATCTGAGGCCAAGAGCACATAGCAGCCGACATGTTCAACAGGCTGGCCTGCCCGGCCCATCGGCGTAGTCTGACCGAAGGAAGCGACTGTTTCTTCTGAGAATGTCGCCGGAATAAGCGGTGTCCAGATCGGACCCGGCGCCACGGCGTTGACACGGATACCGTCGTTGACGAGCGCTTGCGCCATGGATCTCGTAAAACCGTTAATCGCGCCTTTCGTAGCCGTGTAGTCAATCAGCTGCGGATTGCCTGTGTAAGGATTAATGGATGTCGTATTGATGATCGCGCTGCCCGGCTTCATGTAATCAATCGCTTTTTTAGTCAAATAAAATTGTGAGTAAAAGTTTGTCTTAAAGGTTCTGTGAAGCTGCTCGCTTGTGATGTCTTTAATGCTTTCTTTCGGATGCTGTTCCGCGGCGTTATTCACGAGAATATCAAGACGCCCGAATTCTTCAACCGTTTTTTCAACGGCTTCATTACAAAAGTCTTCCTCACCGACATCGCCGGGGATTAACAGACATTTTACGCCTTCTTCTTCCACTCGTTTTTTTGTATCTTTCGCATCATCGTGTTCATCAAAATAGACGATCGCGACATTTGCGCCTTCCTTCGCGTAAGCAACCGCTACGGCGCGTCCGATACCGCTGTCGCCCCCTGTGATAAGTGCGGTTTTCCCTTTTAATTTATCAGCGCCTTTATATTCTTTGTATTCATAAACAGGCGCCGGATTCATTTCGCTCTCAATGCCCGGCTGGCGGTTTTGTGATTCCGCCGGGAATTCCTTCGGATAGTTTTCCATGTCAAGTTCCTCCTTCTTGTTCGATCTCATATTTCTTGTCTACCTCGGCTGTCTTTTGGATAAACATGAATGAGACAGTTCAAAACGTTTTCGGAGAAAAATGTTTCACATGGAACGCAAGAAAAAAACCCGGCTGGCAGCCGGGTTTTTAATTTCTATTATGAACGTACCGCTTGTTTGCGGAGCACGTCTTTTCTCACTTTTCCAAGGTTGTTTTTCGGAAGTTCGCTGACGAACTCAATTTCCGGAATTTTAAAGGCGGCAAGACGTTCTTGAAGGAATCGGGTCACTTCTTCTTCTGTCAGGCCTTCTCTGCCGTTTGTCACGATGAACGCTTTCGGCTTTTCGCCGTAGAGCGGATCAGGGATACCGACAACCGCCGTTTCGAGAATGCCCGGCACTTGCTGAATGACCTCTTCAATCTGGTCGGGATAAATATTGTCCCCGCCGTAGATGATGACATCTTTATAACGTCCGGTGATAAAGATAAATCCGTCTTCATCCACATAGCCGGAATCGCCGGTATGGAACCAGCCGTCTTTCAGCACTTTTCGTGTCGCTTCTTCGTTACCTTCGTAGCCTTTGAATAAAAACGGACTTGTCACAACGACTTCTCCGATTGAGCCTTGCGGAAGGACTTCACCTGTTTCCGGATCTACAACGCGGACGTCCACTTCTTCCATCGGTTTACCCGCGGAAGCGGCTTTATCCATTCCCATTTGCGGATTCCAAGAGCTGATGCCCCACGCTTCCGTGCTTCCGTATCCGTGCATGAGCGGGATGCCGATGTCGAGATACTGCTGGATCAGACTGCTTGGCACCTTTGTGCCTCCCGTCATCATATAAACGATAGAAGACATGTCAGTCTGATGCGTTTCCCATGCTTTCAGCAGGTATGTGTAATAGACAGGCAGCGCCATCACGGTTTGAATTTTCTCTTTTTCGATGAGCTTCAAGTTTTCCACAGGGTCCTGATTGTCTGTCATAATGAATGTCGTTCCGCTCATCGTGCCGACCATCTGGCAGATAATCGCGCTCGTATGGTAATTCGGATGGCATGCTAAGAAGCGGACATGCTGCATTCTCCCCGTGTATGCCAATGTCGCGTTTACATAGTTGTATATGCCGCCGTGAGTGATCATGCAGCGTTTCGGATTGCCGGTTGTACCTGAGGTAAACATCAGCAATGCCGTATCGTTTTCAGACACCGTTTCGACATCCGGTGTATCACCGGAGCCTGTCAATAAAGCGTCAAACTCAGGCGTTGTCTCCGCAGCTGTTCCTGTTACGACCTTCAGTTTAAGAGAAGATGCAAGCGCAGGAAGCACTTCTTCCATGATCTCTTTAAATTCAGTGCTGTAAAAAACAGCTTTCGGTTCACAGGCTGCTAAAATGCCTTTCATTTCGTAAGGTGTTAATTGCCAGCTGACCGGCACAACCACCGCGCCGATTTCGAGTGCCGCAAACATGACAATGGATGCCGCGTGGCCGTTTTTGCAAAGCATCGCCACTCTGTCGCCTTTTTTTATTCCTTTATCAAGAAGCGCTTGTGCAAGCTGGTTGATTCGTTTTCGATATTCCGCGTAGGTCAGGGTATACGCACCGCTTTTTACAGCTTCGATCTCTTCGCTATTTGAAATGTCATGCAGAATCAGATGCTGTAATGTCTCCATATTTTCATCTCCCATAATGATAAATCACAAAAAAACTCTGTCAGATTTTCTTTCTCACGCAACCCATTTTAAACCAAAAAATATAACTTGTAAAACTATTTTGTTTTAGAACTATTCCATCAGTGAATGATACAATAGTCCCGTGTTTTTAGTTTCTTCCCTTCCCCTTACCCTCATACATGCACAAAAAAACACACCCCACATGAGGTGTGCGCTTCCTGTTTACCGCTGTCCTTTCTCCTGAATGAAATGATAAAACAGCTTGTTTAAACGTTTGTATAAATCGGCCTCATCCTCCGTCTGGAAGGCTTTTATACTGTCTTCAGACTCGATAATGGCCGAGCTGACCGCACTTAGTATTTCCGACCCTTCAGCGGGCATATCAGCCGGCGCCATCATCACCAAAGCGCGGTCGACGGTCAGGGAATTTCCGTCCATGCCTTTGACACTGCATGGAGCTGTCAAATCATAAATTTTGAAAAAAGGCGTGACAATTTCTTCATTTTTGAGATGGTACAGGGCCATCGCCGTTCCCGGAATGCCGAGTCCGCCCTGTCGTTCACGCTCAGCAAGGCGCTGTGCGGTTTTTTGGGCATTATGAACCAATCCTTCTTGCTCCAGCATGTCAAACATACGGTTCAAAAACAGCTCATACGCCGTGTTTGAATCAATGGATTTGATCGAAAAGTTCCGCAGCACGCTTTGGATAACCGCCGCGTAATGCGCCATACGGCCGGCCGCTTCCAGCATATCAGGCGTCTCCGGCTGCTTCTCTTCTCTTTTACCGTTTCTTTTTTTGTCAAGAATCAGCGGAATTTTTCTTTTGATGTACTGCTTGACCTGATCAGCGTCTTCTTCGTTTAAAAGCGGACTGACCATGACGTAATCAATGTTTTCATACGGGATCGGAACAGTGGATACGATCATGTCATACGCAGCGGTGTCTCGGTCCTTCAGTTCGATGAGGGAAGACATATCAAAGGAACGGATTTCCGGAAGCTCTTTTTTCAGCCTGGATGCGAGCATTTTGGACGACCCGATGCCGCTAGAACAGACGATCAGCGCTTTGATCTTCGCTTCTTCCCGTTTGATTTCCAGAGCGGAGCCGAAGTGAAGAACGATGAAAGCGATCTCACCATCAGAGAAAAGAAGCCCCGGAAAGAATTTTTCCATTCCTTCTTCTACGGCCATGTACAGCAGAAAGTAATCGCGTTTAATTTGCTCGGTCATCGGGTTGTACATGTCGATATTTTCTTTTACCCGGTTGATCGCAGGCTCCAGATGGGCGATTAAACCGTCGTATAAAGAACCGTTTTCCGTCAGATCAATTTTAATTTTTTCAGAAATGAAGCCGATCAGCTGCTTCGTTTGCAAGGCCGTTTCAACCTCTATGTCTTCCGGTTTGAATTCCGTTTTGTATTTGCGGTTGGCGCTCCGCAAATGAATGGTGATATAACCGATCTCAGCTTCCGGAATTGAAACGCCGAACGCTTTTTCAAGCTCTTTTGCCATTTCCAGCGCAGAGCCGTACTCCTTCGTCTGCTGCAGCGCTTTTAGTTCCGAAGCCTCCATCGTGATGGTTTCTCCGAGCCTGATCCGGTCCATCGCAAAGGTTAAATGAACCGCAAGCGCCATGTATGAGCTGTCAGATAAGGCGATCGCGATTTTTTCCTTGAGCTGAATTAAGAGCCGGTCCATTTTCAAAAGTTCCGCTTTATTTACGACGCCGAACATTTTTTCAGCATCGTCCGGTTTTCCTTTAATATTCAATTCAACCGCTTCCAAAAAGCTTTGAATATCAAGGCGGTTGACGATGAGATTGCCGACGATTTTCCGTTTCGCATTTTCCGGCCCCGTCAGCTGAATGCCGAAGCCCCTTTTTCGGATCAGCGTCAAGCCGAAGGGCGCAATCCAAGTCTCCAGCTCATCCAGGTCATAGCTGATCGTCGCGTTTGTCACTTGCAGTTCGTTCGCCAGACTGTAGAGCTTGATCGGCTCTTGAGATTCTAATAGTGAACATAGAATTAAAAGTTTCCGCTCCTCAGCGCTGTATTCATGCTGTTCATAGGACAGGTCTGACAGGAGTTTTTGTTTGTCCTCCGGGTTTCCTACCGCTTTCAGTCCTTTGCCGGGCTGTTTATCAAGTGCCAGACCGAATGATTCCATCATCGGTTTGATTGTTTTCAACTCGCGGTGAACGGTTCTTGTGCTGACTTGTAAAGCTTCCGCCAGTTCATGCACTGTCTCGTACCGGTTCTGCAGTAATAGATGTTTCATTAATTTTTGTTCTCTCGCTGTCATATACATGAAACGCGCCTCCAGATTTTCTAGTTGTGAGAAGTATGGCATATGGGGAGTGCTGCCGGGGAAAGTGGTGTAAGTTATAATATAAAACGCTTTCAATGATTATTCAACCATTTTCAAATGGCAATTTGGCACTGGGCCGTGTGACAGTATTGAAAAAGAAAAATGTGTCAGATAATATGCCATGACGCTTGTTACTCTTGATCCGCACGGCTATACTTCAAAGTGACCTTACTTGTTTTTAGACATTGCACACCACATAAACAAACGCCCGGAAGATAGCTTCCGGGCGTTTGTTCTGTTTATGGAATATCGCAGCCTTGGACACCGGTATAAATCCGGAACCACTGATCATGGCTGAGTTTGTACGCGGATGCACGCACCGCGGCGGAAATGCGGTTCTTTTTTCCGCTGCCGACAATCGGCATGATGTCTGCCGGATGGGTGAACAGCCATGCGTACATGACTTCGTCAATGGAAGCGGCGCCGATTTCTTCCTGTACGGAACGAAGCGCGGCACGGATTCGGACGTCCTTATCTGATTGTCCGGTAAAGACAATTCCGCCTGCAAGCGGTGACCACGCCATCGGCGGAATGCGTTTTTCCTGACAGAAATCCAGCGTGCCGTCATGAATATTTTCCAGCTCGTACGCCGAGATTTCAATTTGGTTTGTGATGAGCGGATCATCCAAATAGGATTCGAGCATTCTGTACTGGTGCGCTTTAAAGTTCGACACCCCGAAATATCTGACCTTTCCCGAGCTTTTCAGCGCGTGAAACGCTTCAGCCACCGCCTCCGGGTCCATAAGCGGGTCCGGTCTGTGAATGAGCAGCACATCCAGATAATCCGTATTCAGATTCAAAAGCGACTGCTCCGCCGACGCTAAAATGTGAGACTTCGACGTATTATAATGATGCGACTTGTTTCCGGGCCGTTCCGGTGATTCAATGACAATCCCGCATTTTGTGACGATTTCGATTCGCTCCCTTATTGAAGGCGAAAGGGACAAAGCGCCGCCGAACAGCTTTTCACACGTATAACCGCCGTATATATCGGCATGGTCAAAGGTGGTGATGCCTTGGCTGATACACCATTCAATCAGATTCAGCAGCTCTCCGTCTGAAACATTCCATTCGTTCAGACGCCAAAGCCCGTGTATCACTCTTGAAAATTCCAGGTCTTCAGCCAATTGAATGCGCTGCATGTGAAATCCCCCTTTTTCTTAGAGCCTCTTGTATCTCTGTTTTCAGGAATTGCCCATGCTGTTTCATTCTGCTTCGGCGGCCGATTTTCCTTTCAGCCCGCAAAAAATCGTCAATTAATGATTCTGAAACTGCTTTTTCGCTTTTTCAACGACGTAATGGCTTCCGCCGCGTTTTTTGACGTCTTGAATCATCATCGCGATCAAAAGGTCTTTCTTTTTATAATCGTAACCGACAAACCAGCCGTTTTCTTTGCCGTCTTTATCTTCTTTAGACGTTTTCAGCTCGGCTGTACCGGTTTTCCCGGCTACGGTAATGCCGCTTACGGCCGGCTGATATGCAGAGCCGCGCGGATCTTCAACGACGCCTCTCAGCCCTTTTGTGATTTCTTCGGCATTGGCTTTCGATACCACTTGCTTATGCCAGATTTGCGGTGTTTTTTCTCCGTCTTTGATCAATGTCGGTTTGACGAGATTTCCGTCTGTTACAAATGCGGTATAGTCAGCCGCTAAGTGCAGCGGAGACATCAGCATCTGCCCCTGGCCGTAGCCCGTATCTCCGAGAAGGATCTCGGAATCAAGCTTGCCGTTAGCGATTGAAGACTTTTCAATCGGAAATTGGTACGGAATCTCTTCATCAAAGCCAAATGTTTTTAATCCTTTTGTAAACGCGTCCGCTCCGGCATCTATGGCATTTTGCGCAAAGTAGATGTTGTCCGATGTGATCAGCGCGTTTTCGAGATCCACTTCATTCAGGCGCTCTGATACGCGTGTGACATGGTAACCGCCCCAGCTTGAATCTTTCTGCCACTCTTTTCCGGTGATTTTTTTCTTTTCTGACGCTTTCAATGTGCCGTTTGTCAGGCCGACTGCCGCGGCAATCGGTTTAATCGTTGATCCCGGCGCATAAAGTTTGTTGAATTTCGCTGAAAACGGATTGTTTTTATCTTCATTCAGCCTTTTCCATTCTTTGCCGCTCCAGCCGAAAATAAAGCCGTTCGGGTCATAAGACGGTGCGCTGACGAGCGCGAGTGTCTCTCCCGTTTGCGGTTCGAGGGCGACTGCCGCTCCGCTGTCATCTTTCATGGAATCATACAGCTTCGTCTGCGTTTTCATGTCAATCGTTACATGAATATCCTGCCCGCTTTCGGCTTTCTTTTCAGCAATGACCTCACCTGTTTGCGGGACGTAAATTTTCCAGCCGGTCGTGCCGCGCAGCTTGTCTTCATATACATTCTCAAGGCCGGCGATGCCGATTTTGGAAGTATCGCTGTATTGGCCGTCTTTCGCTTTTTTCAGCTGCTCCGCTGTGATGGTTTTAATATAGCCGGTCAGATGGGCCGCTTTTTCGCCGTACGGATAGTAGCGGGAGCTGACTTTCGTTTTCGTCACGCCGTCTAATGCGAGCAGGCTTTTGACCTTGCTTTCACCATCCGGTCTGATTTTTTGAATCGGGACATAGGAGTCGTCTTTTACCCAGCCCTGGTTCAGTTTGCTTTTGATATCGTCTTCAGAAAGGTCCAGTTTTTCAGACAGTTTTTTGATCACGCTGTCTTTATCCTTGCCGAGTTTTCCAGGGATAATGCCGATTTCCGGCACCTCGGTATTCACGGCGAGACCTTTTCCGTCTTTGTCGTAAATTTGTCCGCGCTTCGGTTCTTCATTTGTGATCTGCACGGTTTTGTCATCGGAAAGCTGTTTGAAAATAAAAGAAGGATTCCAGTCGATGTTCCATGATTCTCCATCGTCTGTTTTTTCTTTTTTCAGGACGGCCGTGTTTTCAAAAGCGACCTTCCCTGCTTTTGTATCCATGCTGACTTTATAATCGATGTGCTGGAGGTCATCTTTTTTCTTGTCGTCTTCGTCCTGTTTTTCGGCAGTGACTTTCAGATTTTTGACCCCTGCTTGTTCATAAATGGTTTCATATCGTTTTACAAAATCCTTTTTGGATAGCTTTTTCTTTTCATCCTGGGTGAGGCTTTGGTACATCTTATCGTAATGACCGCCGTTCCAGTCTTTTACGAAATCTTTCATTCTGTCTTCGGCCGATTCCGTTTTCGAGCAGCCGATCAAACCTATGATTCCTGCGAGTAAAAGTAATAGGTATAACCCTTTTTTCACTGTCTATTCCCCTGCCTTCCAACTGTTATTTTCTCCTAAACCAAATCAGGCTGGCAAGGATTTTTTTCTCATAGTGTTTAAAATTTTTTTGTTTTTCCTGCCGTCACGGGCCATATTCTTATACAATGTATCTATTAAAAAAAGGGGGAATTTCAGATGGTCAGAGAAGCAGCCATGCTGTATGTAAAAGAAGGTCTTGAGGGGGAATTCGAAGAGGCATTCCGCCGGGCGGAGCCGATTATAGCGGGCATGAAAGGTTATCTGTCCCATTCCTTGTCCAAATGTATGGAAAAGACGCATAAATATTTGCTGCTTGTGGAATGGGAGACATTGGAAGATCATACAAAAGGCTTTCGCGGATCGCCGGAATATCAGGAATGGAAAGCCTTACTGCACCGTTTTTATTCACCATTTCCCGTTGTGGAGCATTTTCAGGATCTATCAGACTCAGATCGCGTGAAGCGTAAAACCGATTAAGGAGATTGACCATACAAAAACGGCGGTATAGATATTGAATTTCCCGGAACCGTCGTTTTCTTTCCGTTTTTCCTCCAGCCCCTGAATGAACATGACCGCACCGAGAAACACGAGCATAACCGGCTGTATGACAGAGGTATGTTCCGCATACGTAAATGCGGCGGCCGCAAGTATAATAATCAGCATCGCGAGTGACAGTTTTAAGGCGCGCAGCAAAGCAATCCATCCTTTCTGTTATCATTTTTTGAACACAATTCTATTTCTGTCTTTATCCCCCATTATTCTAGCGTATTTTTTGCGCGGATAGAACGAAAGTCGGACAATTTTAAGTTTGTTTTAAGGAGCACGAAAAGCGCGCTCCCGATGAAAAGGAGCGCGCGGTTATGAGCGGGCGAGGCTTCCGTATCCGAGCCCCCGCAGGACGCATGCCATGACTTCATATCCCTTGCTGTTGGGGTGTACGCGGTCATGAGAGAGATATTCATTCATTTTTCCTTTGAAAGCGCTGTGGACGCCGGCGATTTTGACGTGCGGCGCCGATGCGAGTGTGCTGAGGTGCGCATTATAAGAGGATATCCATTTTTCTGCAATGGAGATTCCCGGGAAAGGATTGTATAAATTAAAGACGCGGATCTCATAAGGAGACGGGTGCGGCCCTTTTAAGGCAGCGATCTTGGCTATCATCTTTTCAAAGTTCTCATGGCAGTGACTGGACACGCTGGTGAACACCGAAGCGTCCGATGTTTGCTGATATGCCTGAACCGAATCGATCAAATCGTTGCCGCAGCCTGTAATCGTAATCATATCAGCAGCCTGAATCCGCCTCTGAATGTACGGCAAGGACATAAGCCCGAGAATTTCTCCCGTCTCAAGGCCTGATTTGGCAAAGATAGATACGTCGGTTCTTGTCTGTAAATCTTCTGCCATCATACGCCCGAACCGCTGGACAAAACCGGCGGAAAACGGCCCGGATCCCCTTCCCGTCGTCAAAGAATCCCCCAGCGCCGTATAAACAAGTCCCATTTACTTTCCTCCACTCGTTACTATCGATATTGTAATGTACGCGAGTGAAGAAAAATTGGCTCGGTCAATAACCCAATTTCTCAGAAATATGCTGTGCTGCGTTTTTGACCTTTTCGGTTAAATACGTCAGCCTGTCCTTTGAAAACCGGGCTTCGAAGCCGGCGATGCTGATTCCGGCAGCCACCTTACCTTCGTGATTGAAAATCGGCGCCCCGATCGCCGCCGTGTAATCTTCTAATTCCGAATAGCTGATCGTATACCCTGATTGTAAGGATCTTTCAATAGATTGAAGCAGTTCAGCCCGATCCGTCATCGTGCCTGAGGCGATTGCGGCAAGCTTTGTCTTCTGAATGTATGTGTCAATCTCCTCTTTTGGCAGAAACGATAGAATGCTTCTGGCGCACGCTCCCGCGTACAGCGGCGACCGGCGGCCGATTGCCGTATACAGGCGGACGGTTTGGGTGCCTTCAATTTTCTCGACGTAAATAGCTTCATCCCCGTCCCTCATGATCAGCTGAACGGCCTCATCCACTTCGCCGCACAGCTCTTCCATAATCGGTTTGGCTATTTTCCTGATGTCCAGACGTTCAGAGACGAGCTGGCCGAATTGTAAAAAGATCAGACCAAGCTGATAACGGCCGTCCGCTGCCCGGGTGAGAAACCCCGTTTCCTCCAGTGAGCTTGCCATCCGGTGAACCGAGGTCTTCGGCATCTCCGATAGAGAAACCAGCTCATTTAAGCTCAGGCTCGGTTCAGTCAGAAACAAATGAAGCAGTTCCATTGATTTGATGACGGTTTTGTTTTTGTTTTCCATGGTCTTTAGCCCCTTTGTCAGATCAGCCATTCCATTTTGAGCCTTGCTTTCAGCTCCTTCAGCTGCTGTTCCTTCTCCAAAAGCAGCATTTCCGCTTCCTCCAGCGAAACGGCCCGGAACGTGATGTGTTCCCCCGGCATCGTTTGGGAGACGAGAGGAAGATCGGCAGATATGATATGCGCCATCCGCGGATAGCCCCCCGTCGTCTGTCTGTCAGCCAGCAGAATAATCGGATTGCCGTCCGGAGGCACCTGCACCGTTCCGAACGTCACGGCCTCAGATACCATCTCCAGCGGCTCCCGCAATTCAAGCGGAGCGCCCTTCAGCCGGTAGCCCATTCGGTCGGATTGAGGCGTGACCGTATATGACTCTTGATAAAAACGCAATTTTGCTTCTTCTGTAAAAGCGTGAAATTGAGCGCCTTCAAGCACTCGTATAACCGGATTTTTTTTCAGCGGCAGAAACCCTCTGCTGCTGACAGACCAATCAGGCGCTGAGAAACCATGCTGTCCGAAAGAATCGCTCAGACGGTACGCGATTGATTCCGAACATGGCGTCATACGGCCGAGCGGCAGCTCATCATCTTTTTGCAGCGCTCTTCCGCAAAAGCCCCCGATCCCCGCTCTGACATACGTGCTTTTGCTTTCCATGACGGCGGGCACGTCAAATCCCCCCGCGACGGCGAGATAAGCGCGGCTCCCTATCTTGCACGGCCCGAACGAGACGACGCTGTTTTCCTTTATCAAAACCGGTTTCCACAGTGGGGCGGGCTCCCCATTAATATGAAGGGCGAAATCAGCTCCCGTGACGGCAATAACCGCAGGTTCTGAAAATTCAAAGGAAGGCCCGGGCCCCATGAGCGTAATTTCAAGCCCCGCCTCTTTTTCTTGATTTCCGGCAAGAAGATTGGCGATGCGCAGAGAGATCGTATCCATTGCGCCGCTTCCCAGTACACCGTATTTCTGATACCCCGTGCGTCCCGTGTCCTGAACCGTCGTCAAGAGACCGGGCTTTACCACTTTCATACTCATTCGGCTCCCTCCTTGATGCGGCTGTACTCCTCTGCCGTGATCCGGACGAATTTCACCGTATCGCCCGCTCTCAAGAGGCTCGGCGGATGTTCTTCCGGCCTGAAAAGCCGGAGCGGGGTGCTGCCGATCAGCTGCCAGCCGCCGGGAGTGGATATCGGATACACACCGGTCTGCATTCCCGCGATTCCTACTGAACCGGCCGGGATGGACGGCCTTGGCGACGCCTTTCTCGGCGCTCTGATCCGCTCAGACATTCCTCCTAAAAACGGAAATCCCGGCGCAAATCCGAGCATATAAACGAGATATTCGCCTTCAGTATGAATGCGGATGACGTCTTCCGGGGTCAGATCGTTCATCTCAGCGACCTCTTCTAAATCGGGACCGAAATCACCGCCGTAGCAAACGGGGATTTCCATCACCCGGCGCTCTTCTTTGCGGTCGGTCATTGTATGGCTGAGACGTTCTGTCACTTCTTTCTTGACCAGGGCAAAAGGAGAAACGCCTTTTTTTATGTTTGAGACGGCATACACATCATAAAAGATCGTTAAGCTTGTGAATGCCGGAATACATTCAACGAAGCCCGGAAACGGCCGTTCTTCCATACAGGCTGCCGCCGCATGCACCCGGCTGTTGACCTCTTCGCTGATGTGCCCGCCAAAGCGGATGATAACGGCGGAATCACCGTACGGCTGTATATCAAGCGCTGTATTTCCGCTATACTGCATCATTGTCATCACCTCGTTGTATTCTTTCTCACTTACAGGACAGCAAGCGATTCATTTCGTATATCGGTGATCAGCATGTGCCCCGGTGAATGTGTTATTACGATGTCAGGCTTTGCTTCCATGATCACCGCCTGGGGTGTAACGCCGCAGGCCCAGAATACGGGAACTTCACCTTCCCGCACCGTTACGGCATCTCCGAAATCCGGCTGATGCAAATCGCTGATACCGATGCTTTGCGGATTTCCGATGCGGACGGGGGCGCCGTGCACGGCGGGAAAACGTGACGTGACCTGCGCCGCCCGGACTGCAAGCCTTTCCGGAATCGGTCTCATGCTGACGACCATCTTTCCCGAAAACGGGCCGGCGGGAACACAGTCAATATTTGTTTTATACATGGGAACGTTCACGCCTTCATCAATATGCCTGATTGGAATGTGCTGATTAATAAGGGCTTGCTCGAATGAAAAACTGCAGCCGATCAAAAACCCGACATCATCATCCTTCCAATACGGCGTAATATCCGTTACCTCTTCAGTAAGCAAGCCATGCCGATAAATCCTGTATTTCGGAAAGTCCGTCCGGATATCAGCTCCCGGCGCAGCTATTGCCGGAACGGGTGAACCCGCATCCGTCACGTCAAGCACCGGACAAGGCTTTTGATTGCGCTGGCAGAATAAGAGAAAATCAAAGGCAAGATCCTTTTGCAAAACGACGAGATTGGCTTGTGCGTAAGAAGCGGCCACCCCCGCCGTCGGCCCGGTCATCTGCCCCTTCCTGATCAGCTGTCTGATTTCTTCGGGGCTCATGTCTCTCATATGTTTTTTCATATCATCAGCTCCATAGCTGCGGCATCTGCGTGAATAATGTATAGATGCCCATAACCGCCATGACAACCACTACGATCGCCCCTGCAATCGTGAGCCAGATCGGATGCTTGTAATCGCCGACGATTTTTTTCTTATAAGCGCCCAACAGAATCATCGCTAATGCAAGCGGCAGAATTAAGCCGTTAAGCGAACCGACCGCGACCAAAATTTTGGCAGGCTGGCCGATCGTGACAAAAATAAGAGTGGATACGATGATAAAACCGATAATTACGCCATGTGAGTGCTTTTCGATTTTTGTTGAAAATGATTTGAAAAATGACACCGATGTATAGGCGGCGCCGATGACAGACGTGATAGCGGCAGACCACATGATGACGCCGAAAATTTTATAGCCTACATTTCCCGCCGCAAGCCGGAATACAGAAGCTGCGGGATTATCAGGATCAATGCTCAGGCCCTTTGAGACGACGCCGAGCACGGCGAGAAACAGGGCAATCCGCATAATCGATGTGATCAGAACGCCTGTGATGGAGCTTTTCGTGACCTGGGGGATGACTTCTTTCCCTTGGATGCCTGAATCAAGCAAACGGTGGCCGCCGGCAAATGTAATGTATCCGCCGACTGTGCCGCCGACAAGCGTCACGATCGCCAGCACACTGATATGATCAGGCATAAAAGTTTTCACAACGGCGTGTCCGACCGGCGGAGCCGTCGTTACGGCAACATACACCGTCAATACGATCATGACGATTCCGGCGATCTGCATAAAACGGTCCATGACTTTTCCGGCTTCCTTTATGACAAAAATCAGCACCGCGACCGCTGCGCTGATTAAAGCGCCGATCTCCGGTTTGATCCCGAATAATACTTGAAGACCGAGACCCGCGCCGCCGATGTTTCCGATATTAAACGCAAGTCCGCCGAGCACGACCAGAAAAGCAATGGCATAACCGGCGCCCGGAAGCACCATATTGGCAATCTCTTGGCCGCGCTTTCCGGAAACCGCGATAATCCGCCATACATTGGTTTGCGCGAAAATGTCCAAAATAATAGAAATTAAAATGATAAAGCCGAAGCTTGCCGCCAATGTATTGGTAAACGTGGCCGTTTGCGTCAGAAAGCCGGGCCCGATTGATGATGTCGCCATCAAAAATGTCGCGCCTAAAAGAAGCGACCATCTGCCGGAAGCCTTTCCGGCTGTTTTTTTCTTTTGCTCCATGCTGTCTTCCTCCCTCTGCTGCTCAGTCTTTTGCAAGCGCGCTGATTTGAATGTCTGCCGCTTTTAATTCTTTTTTGATTGTTTTTGCGAATGTGAGGGCGTGGGCTCCGTCTCCGTGAATGCAGACCGTGTCCGCTTTCAGGCTTACAGCTTGTCCCTTACGTGATGTCACCGTGCTGTCTTTCACCATTTGAATCACTTGACCGACCGCTTTTTTGTCATCCTGAATCAGCGCATCCGGCTCTGAACGCGACGTCAGCGTGCCGTCTTCCTGATAGGTGCGGTCCGCAAACACTTCGCTTGCCGTCCTCAGTCCGATTCGATCTCCCGCTTTAATCAGCTCGCTTCCGGAAAGCCCGAAAAGAATAAGCGCGGGATCAAAATGACAGACCGCCTGAGCGATGGCTTCTGACAGGCCGGGATTGACGGCGGCCATATTATATAAAGCGCCGTGCGGCTTCACATGCTGCATTTCGACACCTTCTGCTTTTAAAAACCCTGACAGCGCGCCGATTTGGTACAGCGTCAGATCATACGCTTCCTCGGGTGTAATCGCGATCTGCCGCCGCCCGAATCCCTGAAGATCGAACAGCCCGGGATGAGCGCCGATTTTCACGCCTTTTTCCGCCGCAAGCGCAACCGTTTTGCGCATCACGCTGGGATCACCCGCATGAAAGCCGCAGGCGATGTTTGCAGATGTCACATAGTCCAAAATCTCTTCATCCAGCCCGATTTTATAAGCACCGAAACTCTCTCCTAAATCACAATTGATGTCAATCTGAAACATAAGATCCCTCCTGTATTGTAAACGTTTTATATTATTATCATTCCGCTATTCGGAATGACTATTCCGAATTGTTGGATTTCTCTTCATTATATTTAATTCTGACAGGTTTGAACATCCTTTTGTCAGAAAACCTACCATGGACCTAGTCAGAAATGTAACAAAACAAAAAAGAGAGAGCCTCATGCTGAGACTCTCTCTTTTTTCTATTATAACACCCAGTGGCGGATCGCTTTGGCGACCCCGTTTTCCGTGTTGACATCAGTCACCCAGTCAGCTGTTTCTTTCACAATGTCCTGCGCATTCCCCATGGCGACGCCGACACCCGCTTTTTCAATCATGGCAATGTCATTCAGACTGTCACCCATGGCCATCACATTTTCCATCGTGAAGCCGAGTTTTTCCGATACCTTCGCAAGCGCAGCCGCTTTGTTGATACCAAGGGCATTGACTTCGATGTTGATCGGACTTGAGTTTGTGATCTCGAGCTCCTTGTATTCCTTGAGCTCTTTCAGCACCTCATTCCGCACTTCGTCATCCTCGATTTCGAATCCGAACTTGAGCCACTGATGATCCGTAATCGTTTCCGGGAATTCCCCTCTCCACACTCTATCGACGGTAGAAGCCCAGAAATTCGTGTTGTGCTTATTCCGCAGATCCCATAATTTTTGAATATGATCGGTATGAAGAAGCTTGCGCTCAACCAGCTCAAAGTTGGAATCCCAGATTTCGCTGCCGTTTGCCGTGATTAAAAAGGATGACAGCTCGAGAGACTCAGCCAGTTCGCGGCATGTCATCAGCGTGCGTCCTGTGCTGATGACGACGTGAATTCCTTTCGCCTCCGCTTCCTTGATCGCCCGCCGGTTTTCCTCCGGGATGAGCTGCTCGTCATTGAGCAGGGTTCCGTCCATATCAATCGCGATCAGTTTAATATCTGCGTCTTCTCTTTGTATCGGCATATATGTACCTCACTTTTTATAATGTAGTCGTCTCTATTTTAATACATATGACCCGCAGGAACAAAAAACCGCTTCCTGCGTTTGGCGGGGAGAACGTTGAGGAAAAGAAACATTGAGGTGATGGAGGATGAAAGAAAGAAAACAAAAGAACAAACCGAATGAAAATCCTGAACATCATGATTTAACCGATCCGATTCCGCTGGAAGAGCTGAAAGAAAACGCCAATGACGAAAAACACAAACATGACCAAAGGGACAATTCACAAAGTGAAAGAGATTATGATACAAAATAACAGACTTGTCCGAAAGCCGCCGCTGGAGGCGGCTTTTTTTACGATGGCTGGATAAATATGCTGAGCTCAGCTTCCGCCACAGGCTTCCCGGCAACGGACGCTTTCGCCCGGCCGAACACAAAACCGCGTCTGATTCGCGTGACCTCAAAAAAAAGGTCCAGACGGTCTCCCGGCAAAGCGGCACCTAACCTTTCCGCTTTCTTCACCGCGGATAAGAGACCGAGGCCGTCACCGCCGGTAATTCCCGCGCAAGCCGCCGTTTGGGCCATTGCTTCAACGACGAGCGAAAATGGCATCTCTCTTTGGGATTCAGTTATAAACCAGTCATTTTCACTGATGTTTTTGTAAGCAGCCGCCCATTTTCCGGCTTCACTGTTCGTCGTGCCGTCAATCAAAAGAAACGGAAAACGATGGGGCAATAACTTCTGATTCATCACGCAGCCTCCCTTCCCTCTCATTATAACGCAAGAAAAAACCCGCGTCCCCCGACGCGGGTTCATTTTTATTGATTGAGCTTTTTGAGCACGATGCCGTGCAGCGGTTCATGCGGCTGAATACCGCAAATGTCTTGAAGAACGCCGCTCGTGCCTTTTTCCGCGATAAGCTTTTGCAGCTCAACCGCTTCCGGATCATCCTGATAGTCAAAGCGCAGGGCGGCGGCGATGCCTTCTGCCAGCGCGTTCGGTTCTTTTATTTTTTTGGCCGGCCCTACTAATCTGTCATTCGCTCCGAGTTTTCTAAGCGGTGATCTGGCGACTCTTGTCACATCATCCGTGATGTATTCATTTTCAAAGCGGCCGATGATTTTCTTCATGTACTGCTCGTGTTCGGATTGCTTAAAGCCGTACGCTTTCACCAAGTACTCGCCCGTTTCTGAAAGTGCATCGTACACGACACGCCGGATTTCCGGATGGCCGATGGCCTCTTTGACGGTTTTTAATCCGCGCTGATAGCCGACGTACGCCGTAACGGCATGGCCGGTATTGACGGTAAACAGCTTTCTCTCGATGAAAGGCGTAAGATCATCCGTAAACAACGCACCTTCCAGTACCGGCTGGCCGCCGGCAAAGCCGGTTCTGTCTATGACCCATTCAAAAAACGGTTCTACGGATACTTTCAGCGGATCTTCATGGTGCTGAATCGGCACAATCCGATCCACCGCAGAATCCGGGAAGCCGACCGTCCGGTTCACGAGTTCCCGCTCCGCTTCCGTCAAATGTCCGAAAACTTCTTTTTTCAGAAAACTGCTTCCGCCGATCATATTTTCACAGGCAATGATATTGAGAGGCTCAGAGGACGTTCTGCGCTTCAGCCCTTCCGCGATGGACGGGGCGATGAGTCTGAGAACGTTCGGGCCCACCGCCGTCGTAATGATCGCCGCTTCATTGATCAGCCTGTACAGCTCTTGTTCTTGCACCGCGCTGTTGATGGCTGAAACGGGGCCGATGATTTCGGTCTGCCGGCCGCCGTCGGCAAGCTCCACGGTATATTCCTTCTTTTCATTGAGAAGGCTGACCATCGTTTCATTCACATCAGCGAAAACTACGTCATAGCCGGAATGATGGAGCAGGGCGCCGATAAAGCCCCGCCCGATGTTTCCCGCTCCGAAATGAAGGGCAATCATGTCAGTTCACCTCGCTGAAAATAGCGGCCAGTTCTTCTTCCGTCTTTGCACTGATCAGCCGTTCGATGTTTTCTTCCTCTGAGCAGATGATGGCGATGTTTGACAGGATGTCTAAGTGTTCATTATTTTTTCCGGCGATACCGAAAACGACCTTTGCCGTATTGCCTTCACCGTATTCAACACCGTCCGGAATCTGGATGACGGAAATGCCTGAATGAAGCACCTCATCCTTTGCATCTTCCGTACCGTGCGGGATCGCGATGAAATTCCCCATAAACGTGGATGATGTTTCTTCACGTTCGAACATTTTTTCCACATAGCCGTTCTTCACGTAGCCGTTATCAATCAATGTCTGTCCCGCGAGGCGGATGGCATCCTCTTTTGAGTTCACCGTCTGGTTCAGTTTGATGTTCGCTTTAGCCAATACTTCCATGATGAAGATCCCTCTTTCTGTTTGATTAGTTTTTAAGCTTTTCAATCAGTTCATCGTATTTCGGACTGTTCAAGAAATTATCAACCGAAATGTGCACCGCCTGCGGCAGCTTCGCTTTCGCGCGGTCAGTCAGGTCCTTATGCGTAATGACGATATCCGCGTCATTCGGCAGATTATTGATCGACGTATTTGTCACATCAATATCCAGGTCTGCTTTTTTCACTTTGTTTCTTAAAATGGAGGCGCCCATTGCGCTCGATCCCATACCCGCGTCGCATGCGAAGATAATGCGGCTGACTTGGTCGGCGGAAATATCAGCGGCGCTGTTTTCCGGCTCTTCCTCTTTGTCTGCCAACGCGGCCGCCGCTTCGCTTTTCCTGCCTTTCATTTCCTGCATTTTTTCCGCCGCGGCTGTCAAATCTTCTTCACCCGCTTTAGACGATTTCAGAATAAGCGCTGAAACGATAAACGATACGGCCGCGGCAACGATGACGCCCGCCAGCACGCCGAGATAGCTTCCTTTCGGCGTCAGCGCCAAAATGGCGATGATGCTTCCCGGAGATGATGCGGCGACAAGACCTGCGTTAAAGATCGAGAATGTAAGCAGTCCGCTCGCTCCCCCGGCGATCGCCGCGAGGATCAGCATCGGTTTCATTAAAATGTAAGGGAAATAGATTTCATGAATCCCCCCGAAGAAATGAATGATCGCCGCTCCCGGAGCCGTCGATCTTGAAGAGCCTTTCCCAAAGAACATATATGCCAGTAAAATACCGAGTCCCGGCCCGGGGTTCGCTTCCACTAAGAACAGAATGGATTTACCCGCTTTGGCAGCCTGCTCGATTCCGATCGGACTTAAAATACCGTGGTTGATCGCGTTATTCAGGAACAGGACTTTCGCCGGTTCTACGAAAACGCTTGCAATCGGCAGCAAATTCGCGTGGACAATGACTTCCACACCCGCCGCCAGCAATTTGTTAAGAGACAGGACGACCGGGCCGATCGCATAAAACGCGATAATCGTCAGCACCGCGCCGATAATTCCCGCCGTGAAGTTGTTGATCAGCATTTCAAAACCCTGTCTGACTTTATCTTTAAACACACGGTCTAATTGTTTAATGAGATAACCGCCCAAAGGCCCCATAATCATTGCCCCTAAGAACATCGGAATGTCCGCTCCGACAATGACTCCGATGGCCGCCGTCGCTCCGACGACTCCCCCGCGGTGATCGTAAATCATTTTTCCGCCCGTATATGCGATTAAAAGCGGCAGTAGATACGTAATCATCGGGCTTACCAATGTATTCAGCTGCGGATTCGGAAACCATCCCGCTGGAATAAACAGCGCGGTGATAATTCCCCATGCGATAAATGCGCCGATATTCGGCATGATCATACCGCTTAAATAACTGCCGAACCGCTGTATCTTCACTTTCATGCCAGCTTGCTGTTCTTGCTGCATGTTCATTCCCTCCCTGTTTGCTTGCCTTCAGATGAAAATAAATAAGACACGGGGTTTCTCTCTCCCCTGTGTCTTTATCATAAAACGCTTACAATCCCCATTCAATGAAAAGTAAAGAGGAGTTTGGCACAGAGACTGTGACAAATCCTTAACAAAAAAAAGACACCTCATCAAAGGTGTCTTACCGCTTTCTGTATATAATGTGTCCTTTTGTGACAACGAGTTTGGCAATGAGCCGCTCACTGACAATAAACACCGGATACGCACATACGAGCGCGAAAATGGCGGCCGGCACATACCGCGCTGCCGGAAACATCGGCATGACGGCGGTTCTGGCCATCTGCACAAGATAAATCAAAAGCACCGTGATCGCAATGGCCGCAGCCATAATCGGAGCTGATACTTTATATTCACGCAATTTCACATGGCAATGCCCGCACTGAAACTGGCACGGGATCATGGATGATCTGACCATGTCGCCTGTAATCGGCTTGCCGCAGTTCGGGCAGGTCGTTTCTTTCATGTTTATTCCTCCATTCAACTCTTCTATTATAACAGAGTCTGACTACGTCTTTTACACTTGTGATTGTTCAACATTTTTTCACATATTTTATCATCAGGCTCTTGTGTGCATTTGTGAAAACATCTACTCTTAGAGGGAGGTTCATCACTCATTCGCATAAAAAGGAGGATGCAGAATTGCTTCCGATTCACAGACAGCAAACCTTGCTTGAATGGCTGAAAGAAGAGGGCGCGCTGAAAATCTCTGACATAAGCGAGAGATTCGGCGTCTCCGAGATGACCGTGTACAGAGACGTCAATCAGCTGGCGGATGCAAACCGGATTATCCGGACACCCGGCGGCATTACGCTCCCTCCCGCTTCAGAACGAAGCGCCAATCAATGCGGCTATTGCCTGCGGCCGATTCAGCATTCGTATTCTGTTCAGCTTATTACCGTTTCACAAGCCGTTGAGCAGATGTGCTGCATTCATTGCGCGATTTTGCGGTATGAGGATAAAAAGGAAGAAGTGTCCCACGTCATTTGTAAAGATTTTCTTCTTCAGACGACGCTGACGGCCGCTTCCGCATACTTTTTAGTCCATGCCGATATTGACCTTCACTGCTGCCGGCCTCAGGCGATTCCCTTCTCAACGCTTGATTACGCAGAACGGTTTCAAAAAGGATTCGGCGGGGTCATTTGCACCTTTGACGAGGCGGCGGACATCATCTTACACGACAGGCAGAAGGGATGCACCTGCAGCAAGACATAACAACAACCAACCGGAAGGCGGTGTCATCATCCATGAGACAGAACAAACGCTGGCTCATCTTTTTGCTGTTCCTTGTTTTGATTCCGAAAACAAGCTTCGCCCACGCCTACATCACAAACTCAAATCCGGGTGAGAACAGCGAATTAAAACAAGCGCCGAAGCAGATTGAAATTGAGTTTAATGAACAGATTGAAGAAGGCTTCCACTCCATTAAGGTCTATAATTCATCCGGCGAACGGGTTGACGCGGGCAAAACGGTGATTCAAAAAAATGATGCCCGCATCATGACCGCGGCATTGAAAAAAAACCTGCCGCATGATATTTACAGAGCGGAATGGAACGCGGTATCGGCCGACGGACATCCGGTATCCGGCGTCATCCCTTTCAGTATCGGAAAAGCCGGCGGAGAACTTCAGGAGCAGACATCTTCGCAAGCGGCGCTTCATCCCGAAGCGGCCATCGACCGCGGTATTTTGTACACCGCTCTCTCCCTGTTTATCGGCACGGCTTTTTTCCATCTGTTTTGGTACAGAAATAATAAAGATTCATCAAAAGCAAAACGAACTGTAAAGCTGCTCGTGATTTCTTTGTGTTTAACGGGGCTCGCGCTTATCTGCCAGCTCCCGATCCAGACGAAAGAAAACGCGGGCGGCGCTTGGAGCGCCGCGTTTCAGCCGGACTATGTAAAAGAAACGCTTCTGAAAACGGCAGGCGGGTACGTCTGGATGATCCAGATCAGCTTATTTATCCTGCTCGCCCTGTCCATGATCCCGCTGCTGAAGAAGAAAGCATTCCGGTCATTTGCGTACTGGACGGCGCCGCTGTTGTTCTTCTTCGCTTCGCTTTTGGCAAAAGCATTCGCCGGGCACGCGGCGGTTATCGACGAAAAAGCGGTCGGCATCGCAATGGACTTTCTCCATTTATCGGCCGCGTCTGTATGGATGGGCGGTATCGCCGCGCTTGTGCTGCTTCTTTCATCAGAGTGGAGAAAACCCGATAAAACCATCGCTTGGGAAACGGTCAGACGGTTTTCTCCTTGGGCGTTCGCCTCTGTCGGCGTGCTGTTATTTTCAGGTGTACTGAACGGATTTTTCATTATCCGCACGTTTGATTCACTCTTTCACACCGCTTACGGTAAGACGCTCCTTTTGAAAATCGGACTGTTTGTCATCATGCTTGCGCTCGGCGCCGTTCACGTATGGATGACGAAGTTCAGCAGAAAAAGGAGCATCAGCGCAACGATAAAGGCCGAATGGGCACTAGGCATCGCGGTATTATTCACAACCGCCGTCTTCACAAGCCTGCCCAGCCCGCCGCCGCCTGCGCCATTGCCTTTTAACGGCTCAGAAACGATCGGAAACGGGGAAACCCTGTCCTTGCACATTACGCCGAACCAGCCGGGTAAAAATGAATTTCAAGTCATTGTCACCGATCACAACGGCAGCTTGGTAAAAGACATTCAGCAATTTACGGTCACTGTTTACCAGACGGGCTTCAGCGGCAATCAGCATGAAAGCACCTTTGATTTGAAGAAGACGAAGGAAGGCACATTCGAAGCCGCCAACCTGTCCATCACCGAAAAGGGAAACTGGAAGATTAAAGTCCACGGGCTGACAAACGATTTTAATGAAATCAACCAAATATTCTCAACGACAAACTAAGGAGTGTATCTCATGTTGAAAAAAAAGGCTTTATTATTCATATCCGCCGTGACCCTGTCACTCGTCGGTTTTACGGCGACAGCAAGCGCCCACGTCTCAGTCAAACCCGCGGAATCCGCGGCCGGTTCTTGGGAAACGTACACGATGAAAGTGCCTGTGGAAAAGAATGAGCCGACAACGAAAGTCGTGCTGAAAATGCCCGCCGGCGTTGAATTTCAGCAGTATCAGCCGATTCCGGGCTGGAAAACATCCGTATCCAAACATGATGACAAAGCGGTCTCCGTCACTTGGGAAGCAAAGGACGGCGGCATTCAGCCGGGCCAATTCCAGCAGTTCACGTTCGTTGCGAAAAATCCTGAAAAGAGCGGAGATGCCGCTTGGGACGCTTACCAATATTACAAAGACGGCAGCATTGTAGAATGGACGGGTGATGAGAAAGCCGACACGCCCCACTCGATTACGAAAATCACGAAATCGGCCAGCGTGACGGATGCGCACGGAGCTGAACAGTCAAACGAAGAAAGCAAATCCAAATCCGGCGTATCAGCGCTTGATATTGCGGCCATCGTTCTGTCAGCTGCGGCGATTATCCTTTCCATCGCGGCGCTTGTAAAGAAAAAACGCGCGTAAGCAAAAAGCGATCCGGCTCTAAAGAGCCTGCGATCGCTTTTTTTCTTATCCGCGTCCTGCCTGGAATGACGGATATTTTGTCATTCCGCCGTCAGCAAACAGCGTAATGCCGGTTACGTAGCTTGATTCCTTTGACGCGAGCCAGACGGCGACAGCCGCGATTTCTTCCGGTTCACCGATATATCCCATCGGAATCATGCTTTCCACATCTTTTCTCTGAACGGGATCCGCAAATTTTTCCGCGTTGATCGGCGTATTGATGGCGCCCGGCCCGATGTTGTTGACACGGATGCGCTTCGGCGCGTACTCAAGCGCCAGCGTTTCCGTCATCAATTTGATGCCGCCTTTACTCGCCGCGTAGTGAACAAACAGCGGCCATGGAATCATTTCATGTACGCTTGACATGTTAATGACGTTTCCTTGAATATCATTCTCTACGTAATATTTAATGGCTTCGCGGCTTCCTAAGAAAGCGCCGGTCAGATTGGTATTGATGACTTTGTTCCAGTCTTTGAGCGGCATTTCATGCGACTGAACCGGATTTTCCATGCCGGCGTTATTGATCATGACATCCAATGTGCCGAATTCCTTCACCGCGGTCTGCACGATGTTTTTGACATCTTCTTCTTTTGTGACGTCGCCTTGAATGATGACCGCTTCGCCTCCCGCTTTTTGAATCTCTTCTTTAACGGTTTGAGCGTCTTTTTCATTACTATAGTAGTTAACCACGACTTTCGCCTGCTCCTGTCCGAAGCGGATCGCCATCGCTTTTCCTAATCCTGATGAAGCTCCCGTAATGGCAACGACTTTTCCTTTTAAATCCGTGTACATGTCCAAACCTCCTGCATTTGTTATGAATTTGATTTCGCAACGCCTAAGAATACCGCGGCTACAATGATCAGGATAATCCCGATGGCAATAGCGACCAGCTGACGCTTCGTTTTGCTCTCACGGAGAATGAAGATTCCGCCGAGCGTGCTGATGACGATCCCCATTTGAGAAAGGGAAAAACTTGTCGCAACTCCGACGCGCGGCTGTGAGATGAACAGAAACATATTCCCGAGCGCCCAGATGATTCCCGGCAGAATGTTCTTGAGGGCGTACTTATTAAACGGTTTATGCTTGTACGTCAGGAGCAGTCCGCCGATGACCATCCCGATCGCCTGCGGCAGAAGCGCTGACCATCCGGATACGCCGAACAGCCGGGCCACAACGACATAGACCAAATAACCGAGCGTGGAGATCAGCAGGATGACAATGCCTTTTTTTAAGTTTCCCGGTTCTCCGTCCGCCCGCCCCTTTTTATCTTCTAAAGATGTGAGCACAATCCCGATGATGATAAAAATAAGGGCGAGAATACCCAGCGTAATCGCGATCGGAGTTGACCATTCTTTGAATACGATCACACCGAACAAAGAAGTCGAGACGAGCTGCATTCCCGTTGATATCGGCATCGTTTTTGAAACGCCCATCAGCTGTATGCTTTTAAGCTGATTGCTTTGGCCGAGCGACCAAAACAGCCCCGAGATGATACCGACAATAAAAATGCGCCCAGACAGCACCGGGTGGACAAACAGATACAACACAAACGAAACGATGAGCGCCCCGATTGTCGTTCCCAGCGTCTGGCTGTAAGGCCCGCCGCCTAATTTGACGTTAAATAACACGATGCTCCCCCAAAATAAAGCCGGGAGAAGAGCCAGTAATATATCCATGATGGCGACCTTCTTTCAATCGTATTTGCTGTTATTTTGTCTGGAATCGAACCGATTATTCCCGCAAGATCAAAAAAGCCTGCCGGCGATATTCACCGGCAGACTGCTCAATAAAAACAGCCCCGCTTAGAAGCGGGGCTTTCTTTTCGGCTCATTAAAGTCCGATAGACATGTATTTGGTTTCCAGGTACGGTTCAATGCCTTCCGTACCGCCTTCACGGCCGATGCCGCTTTCTTTCATTCCTCCGAACGGCGCTTGAACCGCGGACGGACCGCCGTCATTCCAGCCGATGATACCGTATTCAAGCTGTTCAGAAATATAGATGCCGCGGCGGTAGTTTTCTGTGAAGAAATAAGCCGCAAGCCCGAACGGCGTATCGTTCGCAAGCTTGATCGCTTCATCAATATCTGAGAACGTAACGATCGGCGCAACCGGGCCGAATGTTTCTTCATGCATGATGTTCATGGATGTATCTACATCTGAAAGCACGGTCGGCGTCACGAAATAGCATCCTTTTTCATCGTTTTGGTCATACGTTCCGCCCGTCAGCACTTTTGCGCCTTTTTCCACGGCGTCATTAATTTGGCCGACGATTTTATCGAAGCCTTTTTTGTTGATGACAGGGCCGACGTTTACGCCTTTTTCAAGACCGTTTCCGACTTTGAGTTTCGCAGCTTCTTCACTCAGTTTTTTCGCAAACTCGTCTTTCACGGATTCGTGTACGATCAGCCGGTTTGCACAGACGCAGGTTTGGCCGGCGTTTCTGAATTTAGAGGCCATTGTTTGGGCTACCGCCAGATCAAGATCAGCGTCTTCATCCACGATCAGCGGCGCATGTCCGCCAAGCTCCATTGACATATGTTTTACGGTGTCGGCGCTGTTTTTCATCAGGATTTTGCCGACAGGCGTTGAGCCGGTAAAAGTAATTTTGCGGATTTTCGGGCTGCTGGTGAAGACGTTTCCGATTTCGGCTCCGTCACCGATCACCACTTGCAGCACGTCCTTCGGAATTCCCGCTTCATATGCGAGACGCGCAAGGGCGTAAGCGGAAAGCGGCGTATCCTCCGCCGGTTTGATGATGAACGTACAGCCTGCCGCCAAAGCGGGCGCGGCTTTTCTTGTAATCATCGCATTCGGGAAATTCCACGGCGTGATCGCGGCTACCGGGCCGACCGCCTGACGGGTGACGACAATCCGTTTGCCCGTTGTCGGCGCAGGTACGGTTCTGCCGTAAATCCGTTTTGCTTCTTCGGCGAACCATTCAATATAACCGGCGCCGTATAAAACTTCTCCGACCGCTTCTTCGTACGGTTTGCCGTTTTCTTTCGTAATTAATTCCGCAAGTTCTTCTTTATTTTCAACAATCAGCTCATACCATTTTCTCAAAAGTGAGGCTCGTTCTCCCGCTGATGTTTTGGACCATGATTGAAACGCTTGATGTGAACGTTCAATCGCTTTTTCAACATCTTCGGCCGTCTGCTGGGGGATGCTTTCGATCGCCTCTCCCGTTGCCGGGTTGTACACTGTTAATTGTTCTGGCATATTGAACATTCCTTTCTTTGCTATAGTAAAGCCATTGAATGCTTGTTGATGTATCTCACACTTTCATGATAGCAGACACATCCGCCGGCATTCCAATAATTGAACTCACAGAGCTGCTTCGATAATGGAAAGGCCTTCTTTGAGCTGCTCATCCGTCACGACAAGCGGCGTCAGGAATCTGATAATGTTGCCGTTAATGCCGGCCGTCAGCAGCAGCAGTCCGTTCTCGTTCGCCGTTTTAGCGATCGCCGCGGCTTTTGCTTTGTCCGGTTCCCGCGTGTCCGGATCTTTGACAATTTCGATGGCCGCCATCGCACCGAGTCTGCGCACTTCTCCGATGCAGGCATGCTCTTTTTTCCACTCGATCGCTTGATGCTCGATGATCCGGCCGATCTCCTCGGAACGCTGATTAAGCCCTTCTTCTTTAATAATATCCAAGACCGCAAGCGCAGCCGCACAGCCGAGCGGGCTTCCCGCATATGTGCCCCCGAGTTCCCCCGGCGCGGCGGCATCAAGCATTTCCGCCCGGCCGATGACGCCGCTCAGCGGCAATCCGGCCGCAAGTGATTTGGATACGGTGATCAAATCCGGAACGGCTCCGAAATGCTCAATCGCAAAATATGTTCCCGTTCTGGCAAAACCGGTCTGGATCTCATCCGCTACAAAAACGATGCCGTGTTTTTTACAAAAAGCGGCGACGTGCTGCACGAAACGTTTTGACGGAATGATGAAGCCGCCTTCTCCCTGAACCGGCTCCATTACGACACAGGCGACGGTTTCCGGTGCAACTGCGGCGATAAAGAAATCCTCAAAAGCGCTGATGATAAAGTCGTCATACTGCTCGTCGCTCATGCCGGCCGGCTTTTGATAATAGTAAGGAAACGGCGCCTGATACACCTCTGAGGCAAATGGGCCGAAACCGAATTTATAAGGCTTCACCTTGCTCGTCATGCTCATCGTCATGTTCGTGCGGCCGTGGAACCCTCTTGTAAATGACACGACAGCCTGGCGCTTCGTATATTTTCTGGCGATTTTCACGGCGTTTTCCACCGCTTCCGCCCCCGAATTGAGAAAAATCGCTTTTTTCGCATGATCTCCCGGCGCAAGGGCGCAAAGTTTTTCGGCCAGCTCAATATAAGACGGATACATCATAACGTTAAAACCCGGGTGAATCAGATCCTCCGCCTGTTTCTTCACGGCCTCCACCACTTTCGGATGGGAATGGCCGACATTCAGCGTTCCGATCGCTCCGGCAAAATCAATGAATCGTCTGCCGTCCAAATCGTACAAAAGCGCCCCTTCCCCTTTTACGGCCATGCCGCGGTTTCCGTTGCCGACCCCCTTGGAAACGAATTGATCCCGTTTTTGCTGCCACTGGGCAGTTGTCACTTCCGTTGATGCTGTTCGACTCATAGATTCCATCCCCCTGCATTGTTTTCTTATCATTCTGACTTCTTTTTGGTATGATGAAAAGTACCAAAATCAATTTATCCATGGTATCAGAAAGGGGCAGGGTCTGGATGCTGACGATTTCCATTGATCATTCGGAAACGGCGGATTATATCTATCAGCAGATCTATCAGCACATAAAAGCGGCTGTTTTGAAGCGCAGCCTGATGCCTCATACAAAGGTGCCGTCTAAACGGGAGCTTGCCGAGACGCTGAAGGTCAGCGTGAATTCAGTGAATTCAGCTTATCAGCAGCTGCTTTCGGAAGGTTATTTATATGCAGTCGAAAGAAAAGGCTTTTTCGTGGAGGAAATTGATACGGTTTATCATGAAGAAGCGCCTTCGCTCCTATTGCCTGATGATTTGAAAGAGCGGGAGACGGATAAAAGCGGCTGGATTTCGTTTTCTCATATGAGCGTGGATACGGCGCATTTCCCCCTGAAAAGCTGGTTCCGCTGTGAGCATAAAGCAGCCGCCCATTCATTTCATACACTCGGAGAACTCGTTCACCCGCAAGGTTTATATGAAGTCCGTGAAACAATTTCGCGGCTTATTTCCCTGACAAGGGGCGTTACATGCCGCCCGGAACAAATCGTGCTCGGGGCGGGCACGCAATTGCTGGTGCAGCTGCTGACGGAACTGCTGCCAGAAGACGCGCTCTACGCCATGGAGAACCCGGGATATATGAGGATGTACCGGCTGCTGCAAAACCTCGGGAAAAAGGTTGCGACGATCAGCCTTGATGAAAAAGGCATGTCCATGGACGAAATCGAAAAACGCCGGCCCTCTGTATTGATCACTACGCCTTCCCATCAATTCCCCTCAGGCGTGATCATGCCCGCTTCCCGGCGGATTCAGCTTTTAAACTGGGCCGCCGAACAGAACGGCCGCTTCATCATTGAAGATGATTATGACAGTGAATTTAAATATGACGCCGATACGATACCGGCGCTTCAAAGCCTTGACCGGTTTCAAAATGTCATCTACATGGGGACCTTTTCAAAATCCCTTTTCCCAGGTCTGCGCATCAGCTATATGGTTCTGCCGCCCGGGCTTTTGCGGACGTTCAAAGAGAGAACGTATGACCTGCATACGTGCAGCACACTTGCCCAGCTCGCGCTGAAAGAATTTATCGAATCAGGTGAATATCAGAAACATATTAAAAAGATGAAGCAGCATTATAAGAACATGCGGGAACGCCTCATTTCGGCTTTGGAAGAAACACTCGGAGAAAGAATCAGTGTAAAGGGCGCCAATGCGGGGCTTCATTTTGTCACTGAGTTTGACTGCGCCCGTTCAGAAAAAGAGATATTGGCACGGGCGGATGCAGAACAGCTCGATCTGTTTGCGATGAGCCGGTTCCGTCTGAAAACGGGAGGCGATTCAAATAAGCCGCAGCTCATTCTGGGATTCGCCCGCCTGAAGGAGAGCGATATTCAAGAAGGCGTCTACAGACTTTACCGTGCAGTTTTCGGCGCATAAAAAAACCCCCGGAATTCGGGGACTTATTTACCAGCGGTCCGGCTCTGTCTGCAAAATCGCCTCCAGCAGGCCGGGAAACGCCGCTTGTAAATCATCTTTGCGCAGGGAATAATAACGGTGTTTCCCGTCTATGCGCACTTGGGCGATCCCCGCTTCCCGCAGCACTTTGAAGTGATGGGACAGCGTTGATTTAGCGACCCGGACATCAGCGCAGGTTCCGCACGTTTTTTCTGTTGTTTCCGCCAATTGTTTGACCAGCTCTAAGCGGAGCGGATCACTCAGAGCATGAAGAACCTTTGTCAGCTGTAAGCGTTCGGTTTCAGGATGGTTTGGAATGTTCATGAGTCAAATGTAACACATAAAAGCGGCGGGTGACAATTTAGGCGGTGAGGGTTTTTCCTTTACCATTCGCAGCGAAACATGTTACAGTTAGTTCGATAATATTCGAACTATAACAAATTAACCCAATCAGGAGGAATAACAATGATCGTCTTACAGGCTTACATGAAAGTAAAAGCGGATAAACGCGAGGAATTTTTAGGAGAAGCGCAATCACTTGTTCAGCATTCACGCGCGGAAGAAGGAAATGTGCAATACGATCTTTTCGAAAAAGTCGGTGAGGAAAATACATTCGTCATGCTTGAGCAATGGAAAGATGAAGAAGCGATGAAATTCCACAACGCAACTGACCATTTCCAAGGATTTGTGGCAAAAGCAAAAGAACTGCTGAGTGCGCCGCTTGACGTCGTCCGCACAGAACTGTCAGAGTAACGAAAGGATGAATGACATGAACGAAGTCCTTCAATTATTAACAGACCACCGTTCCATCCGCAGCTACACAGGTGAACCCGTATCGGATGAACAGCTGGATCTTATCATCCAAGCCGCTCAGGCAGCGCCGACTTCCATTAACGGCCAGCAATTTACCGTTATAGCGGTGAAAGATAAGGAACGGAAGAAAAAAATATCCGAATTGGCGGGCGGCCAGCCGTGGATTGACCAAGCGCCGGTTTTCCTTTTATTCTGCGCTGATTTTAACCGCGCCAAAATTGCGCTTGAAGAATATAATGATACACCGCTTGAGATCACGAACGGTTTAGAGTCCGTACTTGTCGGAGCCGTAGATGTCGGGATTGCGCTGGGTACGGCAACGGCTGCGGCTGAATCAATGGGACTCGGCACTGTGCCGATCGGCGCCGTGCGCGGCAAGCCGGACGAACTCATTGAATTGCTGAAACTTCCGAAATACGTTTTCCCGGTTTCCGGTCTCGTCATCGGCCATCCGGCAGACCGCTCCGCGAAAAAACCGCGTCTGCCGCAAGCAGCCGTTCTGCATCATGAAACGTATCAAGAAGAAGATGTAAGAACACATATCGAGGCCTATGACAAGCAGATGTCCGAATACATGAAAAAACGCACCGACGGACAGGAAACGAGAAACTGGTCACAAGGCATCACCTCCTACTATAAGCAGCTTTATTATCCTCACATTCGTGAAATGCTTGAAAAACAAGGGTTTAAGACGGATAAATAAGCGGATCAGCCTGCCGGAACACTCCGGCAGGTTTTTTCTGTTTCTCAAACAAAAGCGTTGACACTATGTAAAAATTTTTGTTAATATTTTCATCATATACTCATTGGTTTTCTGTGAACCGATGGGTTTTCTATTGTGACGAAAGAAGGAATCTGGGCTTATGAATGATAAGAAAACGGATATTCTGCTGGCGGCAAGAAAGCTTTTTTCCGGGAAAAGCTTTTCGTCAGTTTCGATGCAGGCGATCGCAGAGGAGTGCAAAGTCTCCAAAGCATCTTTATATAAGCTGTTTGAATCAAAGGAAGACCTGCTCCTGGAGCTGCTCGACTTTAACCAGAAACAGATGGTAGCCGCGGCTTCATTATTGAATGAAGAAACAAGCCTCTCCCCTGAGGAACGGTTTGCCAAAAAACTGATGGCTGAGCTTGAAGGCTTCAGGCGCAATCAGCAGTTTTTTAATATGCTGATGTACGGAAGCCCCTCTTCCATTAATGAGCGGGTAAAACGGCATATTCACAGGGCCCGCTCCACCTTTATCTGCTGGCATCGCGATTCACTGATTCAGACGTACGGCGAAGACATTATTCCTTATGTATGGGAGCTGGTGATCGTCCTGCAGGGGCTCCTGAGAGAATGCATCACGCTGATTAAGCTGGAAAAAGAACCGCTCGCCCTGGAGCCGCTCACGGAGTTTATCATCCGCCATCTCAATCTCATCGTCGAAAACAGGACAACCGAAACCGCTTTGCCTCAGGAGATGATTGACCTTTATATCGCCTCCGCTTCCTCATTTGAGCCGAAAGACAAAACCGTATTGCTGGCTGAAAGCCTGAAGGAACTGAAAGAAGCCGTCTCAGCCCTTCCGGAGGAAAAATATGACGCCGCAGGACTCGCTTCCGCGGCGGCTATGCTGGAGAAAGAATCAGCGGACAAACAGCCGCGGGATTTTCTCATCAAAGCGCTCATCGGTTATTTGGAGCAGGCCGGACCGCTGCACCAGCCGCTTGCAGCCGTTAAAACATTGCTCAAACTATAAAGAAAGAAGGAATCAGCTTGAATAAGAGTATTAAAACTGCACCATACAACCGCTCTGTCATTGTCGGGATTCTTTTGGCGGGTGCGTTCGTCGCCATTTTGAACCAGACACTGCTTATCACGGCGCTGCCGCACATTATGAATGACTTCAATATAGACGCCAACAAAGCGCAATGGCTGACAACGTCGTTTATGCTGACGAACGGGATTTTGATTCCGATTACCGCGTTTTTAATAGAGAAATTTACGAGCCGCACCCTCTTGATTTCCGCCATGAGTATTTTCACGGCGGGCACCATTGTCGGGGCATTCGCCCCGAATTTTCCGGTGCTCTTAACGGCCCGGATTATTCAGGCGGCCGGCGCCGGGATTATGCTGCCTCTCATGCAGACGGTATTTCTCACGATTTTCCCGATGGAAAAGCGCGGCCGCGCCATGGGTATGGTCGGCTTGGTTATTTCGTTCGCGCCGGCGATCGGCCCGACGCTTTCCGGATGGGCGGTCGAAGCATTCTCTTGGCGGTCTTTGTTTTATATTATCTTCCCGATCGCAGTCATCGATTTGCTTTTAGCGATTATTCTGATGAAAAACGTCACGACATTACGAGAAACACAGATTGATATTTTATCCGTGATCTTATCGACCCTCGGATTCGGCGGTCTGCTTTACGGCTTCTCAAGCGCCGGTTCATCAGGGTGGACCAGTACTGAAGTGCTGACTTCGCTGCTTGTCGGAGCGGTCGCGCTGATTTTCTTTATCGCAAGACAGATGAAGCTTAAAAAACCGATGCTGGAATTCCGCGTGTTTTCTTTCGGGATTTTCAGCCTGACCACCCTGCTCGGAACGCTTGTTTTCGCGCTGCTGATCGGAACGGAAACCATTCTCCCGCTTTACACGCAAAAAGTCCGGGGCGTATCCGCGTTTGATACCGGATTAATGCTTTTGCCGGGCGCGATTGTGATGGGGATGATGTCTCCGTTTATCGGCCGGGTGTTTGACAAAATCGGCGGAAAAGGCCTTGCGATGACCGGATTCTTCATCATCCTGCTCACGTCCCTGCCGTTTATGAATCTGACGGACTCGACGTCTCTCATTTGGATTGTCGTCGTTTATACCGCGCGGCTTCTGGGAACAGCCATGATTATGATGCCGGTGACGACAGCGGGGATCAACGCCCTGCCGCGCCACTTAATTCCGCACGGCACAGCCATGAACAATACCGTCCGCCAAGTCGGCGGTTCTATCGGTACGGCGCTGCTGGTTTCCGTGATGAGCAGCCAGGCCGCGCACGCAAATGCGTCAACTCCGGCAAACGCCGCCCTGCACGGCATGAATGCGGCATTTGTCGTAGCCGCCTGCATCGCGCTGGCCGGCTTCCTCCTATCTTTTATATTGAAGAAAAAACCGCGTCAGCCCGAGCAGCAGCAGGCCGTTACGCGGTAAACCAAAAAGAACCCGATCACGTATGTGACCGGGTTCTTTTTTTACTTCTCGATTCCGTCTTTTACTTCTTTCACCATTTGCGCCATGGATTCCAGGCCGCCTCCTGATTATGAAATAAAGATCAAACATCTTAAGCAGCCAGCTGTTCTTGGTATGTTACCAGCAGCTGGGGTTGTTTAATTTCGCTTTTAACAGGGTATGTTTATAATAGTGAATATAGGTTTGACAGTTTCTCTACGATGGCCGTCGATAGGGTTAACCTTGTATACTTGAAAAAGATACAACCGTTTATTTTCAAGAGGTAAGCACGTAATATCTGCCTCAAGCTTTTGAAAAGGTTTGCCTGCCTGAAAATCAATTTTCATCGGATATATAATAAGGTTGCCTCATTTGTCTCCGTTTTTTACTTTCACTCGGCATTGCCAAGCACAGTTCGGTTTTAAAGTTAATAGACATTTCTTGTCTCAATAAAGCAGTGATTTTACGGTTGCCCTATCAGAATCTATAATTACGGCACAACGAACCTATTTCCCGCCTTCAGTGCCCTTTCAGAAGGATACTGTTTGCCCGCCAGTTGTTCAAAACGTCTGCATTTTCCTATTAAATCATACTCATTTACTTTACTTGAGTATCTCTTTTTCTACCTCATACACATTTATACCTTTTAAATATACTTTTAGAACTTCACCATATATTTTCTTTTTAGAATATGGTGTCCATTTATTCTTAGTAAATAACTCATCAAACCCCTGTCTTTCTATATAAGGATTAAAAACAATTATATCGGCATCATACCCTTTAGAAATAACCCCCTTATTTGGAATATCGAAGATTTTTGAAGGCATAAAACCAAGGTAATAAACACAAAGTTTAAGTGCATCTTCAATGCATACATTCATCTCAATTAAAAGAGTGAATAATATTACAAACATCTCTTGGACTCCCGGCATCCCAGGCGGTGCATCAGGAAACAATCGTTCCTTCTCAAACAAAGTATGCGGAGCATGATCTGATCCTACTGTATCAATAGTTTTGTTAACCAAAGCATTTAGAAGGAACTTCCTATCATTTTCAGTTCTGAGAGGCGGACTTAATTTAATTAAGTTTCCATTTTTATAATAATCTAAATAATTAAAATATAAATGTGGTGGTATGGCTTCAAACGTAATAGGTAGTCCCCTATCTTTAGCTTTTCTAATTAATTCTACTTCTTTTTTTGAACTGACATGTAAAATGTGTACTTTACATCCGGTTATTTCACATGATTGTATTATTTTTTTTATTGCACTAACTGCAATTAACGGAGATCTGCTATTCGTATAACTTTCAATGTCAGATTCGTTACTATAATTTATCATTGAGTGATCCTCAGCGTGAACCGTCAGCGGAATCCCCTTTGAATTTAAAATTTCCATTATCTTAATAATAGTTGATTGATTGGTTACTATGTTTTTGGCTGTATGATGCCCTGCCATGAAAATTTTAACAGATACAACCATACTTTTGGATAACTTTTTTATTTGGTCTAAATTATCTTCTGTACCCAGAAAATGAAAAAAATAATCAACGTGCGACTTTTTTTTAAACAGTTGATCCTTTTCGATTAATTTCTTTATGGTATCGGTAGGAGGAACGGTGTTTGGCATATCACAAATGGTGGTAATTCCCCCACTAAGGGCAGCCAATGTGCCACTAAAGATATCCTCCTTATAAGCCAAACCAGGTTCTCTTAAATGAACATGAGAATCGATTAACCCTGGTAATACATAGCTGCCTTTAAGATCAATAATTTCAAAACCCTCTAAAAGTAAATTAACATCATTTATTTCAATATCAATTATTTTACCATTTTGAACAATAATATTACCTTCATATATTTTTTCATGTGATACTATTTTTGCATTTTTAAATAGAATTTTTTTCATACGTTTACCCCAGTCTATTTATATCTTGAAATATTAACTCTTTACAAAGTTCACTTACAGGTCCCATTAAAGAAATGGCTCTAGAGTCTCTAAGAAATCTTTCAACTTTATTTTCATTAAGATAGCCTCTTCCACCAAATATTTGCATAGCAGAATTAATTGTATTAAAAGAATTTTGTGATGCAAGTACTTTTGATTGCATCGCATAATAACCCGCTTTATCTAATTCATTTGAATCTGCTAGGTAAGCAGCTTTATATATGACAGACTGAATAGCCTCAATATTTATTTTCATTTCGACTAATTGAAATCGTACAGACTGATATTGTGTTAAGTTTCTTTTTAAAGAATATTCTAAAACTATCTTAAATACTGCCCTAGCTAATCCTAGACCGATAATGCCCGGATGAATTGCAGAGTCTCTATTTGATTTAAATATCTCGGTTCCACTTCCCACATGACCCAATAAACGACTTTTAGGTACTCTGCATTGGTCAAATGTTAATTCACCAGTACTTGTGCCTTTTAAGCCCATACCATTCCAACTTTCACCAAATCTCAAACCTTTGTCATCAGATTCAATAATTATAAATGATTGGTTTGTAAGACCGAAAGCTTTCTTATTGTTTTCCATATCCGCTTCTTTTCCCATTTGGCTTTTTACTAAAACTGTGTATACCCCTGCTTTCCCTGCACCAGTACAGAAACTCTTTCTCCCATCCAAAATATAGTAATCACCATCATCTATGATTGAAGCAGATAACCCATGTTTATTAGCACCAGAATTAGGCTCTGTCCAAGAGGAAGCTCCCAATTTCTCAGTAGCCAGTAGTGGTAAGTATTTTCTTTTTTGCCTTTCGGTTCCATACTCAATCACTCTCTTCACCACTTGATAATGAAACATCATAATTGTGGCTGTAGAAGCACACAAACTTGCAATTGATTCAATAGCATAAACTACATCGGCAATACTGCCTCCTAAACCCCCATATTCAGTAGGAATAATAATCTTAAATAACCCTTTACGTTGTAATACGTCTATTAATTCAATTGGAAATTTACAATGTTTATCAATCAATGCTCCATATTCTAGAAAATCGGGAGTTAGCAACTTAATTTCATTGTCAATCCAATCTTTAAATTGAATAAAGTGTTTATTCGTTCCAACTGTCAATACATCCATTTAAAATCCTCCTTTTAGAACCTTAACTGTTTGTGAAATACAAATTGTTGAAATATTTTGATTAATGCATTGATATTTCACTTTCATTTTTTTTTTGTTGATAAAATAAACTGTAATCTCTTTACTAGCATCATCGATTGAAATATTCTGATTGACAACACTACCTGATATTAATACCGCCTTAATTAAACAGGCCAGCCCAGTTAATGCAAAAGCCTTATGCCATGTTGGAACAGAAATCATTCTTGCTTCAATAGAATTGTTCATAGCCACTTTATTGACAATTGAAAACTTTGGGAATACTGAATTTTCATTTAAACCAATTAAACACTTGGCCTTATGCCTTATTAATTCAAACTCTCTATAAATTTTTAGATTTGGATCTTTGAATTCCGATATACTTAAATCCAGCTGACTCCGTTCAATAAATATATAAGGGTTGCCTGTATCAACAATACTGGCTAAATATTCTTTATTATTCACATAAATTTTATCAATTATATTACCAGTTGGAAGCGAAGTTGATGTTATAGAGCCTTCAGGATCAAAAAAAGTGACTTCCACTTCAAAAAAATCTTCTACAAAATTTTGAAGCATGACTTTAATTCGTTTATTTGTATTAATATTTTCAACTATTAAAGCTTCAATATTCCTTGTTTGCTTTTTATTCATATAATAAACTGCAGCAGCCACTATAGCATTACCGCAATTTCCACTAATATCAAATGAGTTTAACTGAGGTATATATTGAAGAAATAAACATTCACAATCTAAATCTTTCTTTAAGCTAGGGTAGATAATAGCTACTTTATTTACCTTTCCACCTAAATGTTCAATGATTTGGTTACAGTACTCATAACTATTTTGTACCAACTTCTCCTTTATCAACAATTTATCTACCATTAAAACGCATATAAGGCTCTCTCCACTTTTTACTATACCCTTAATAATTTTATTACTGATTTTCAACAATACCATTATGTCACCTCAGAAGAATTGTTCCTTTTTCAATAGCAGCTTTATTCAAATTCAAATCTTTTGTAAACTGAATAAAATTTTCTAATATTACTAAGCTCCATATGATATGAGAATGATCTATTAGCCCTTCTCTATGCTCTTTTAAGAGAAGATCGGTTGACTTTTTATCACAGAAGGATAAATGATAAGCATTACCGGAAGATAAAATTGACTCAACAAAATCAAAAAGCTCATTTTTAATCCATATGTTTATAGGTAATGTGAAAGGCTTTTTCCGTCTTGAAACAATATTTTTTGGAACTGTATTTCGAACAGCATTTTTCAAAAAAATCTTTTCGTTATCTAATGTAATAAAATCTTTAAACTTTCTAGATAGTCTAGCCAAATTGGCGATATTATTTCTAAGAAAAGGAACTCTCGCTTCAATACTATGGGACATAGATAGTTTATCTAATCTGACTAAATGATATGCTGGGAGTCTGGTCACTTGTTCCAATTCCATTAGATCTTCTAACTTTGTATCATTTTTTAATATTGAGTACCCATCATTAAACCAATGATTTAATTTAAAAAAATTCATAAATTGACTTTTAGTCATAGTACCTATAGAATCACGATATCCACTTAATCCATTTTTTAGCATAGATTTATACCGTGAATAACCTCCAAATAATTCGTCTGACCCGTCTCCTGTTAGCAGTACTCGATTTTTTTTGCTTGCTTCTTTTATAACTTTATATGTTGGTATTGTAATAGGATCTTGTATTGGTTCTTCTAAACTGTAAATAACCTTATTTAACAAAAGGGGAATTTCTTCTGGCTTTAGAATAACTTCGTTCAAAGTTAATCCTAATTTTTTAGTAAGATTCTGTGCAAACTTTCGCTCATCATCTTCTAACTGGCCTGAATACCCAATACTATAAATATTAAAGTTACTATATCTATTTTTATGTAAATAAGAAACTATAATACTTGAATCAAGGCCACCGCTTAACAAGCAACCATAACTGACTTCTTCTGGTATCATTTCATTTATTGATTTATTTAGAGCTTTATCCAATGCTTCTTCCAACGATTCTTGAGAGGGACTATCAAGCTTGCTTTTATGGTATTCGTTTTCTCTTAAAACCCCATTTGTAACCTTCAAAAAGGTTCCTGGTCTTAATTTAAAGATATTTTTGAAAATCGTTTCAGGTGGAAAAATAGCCTTGTAGAAAAGGTATTGAAAAATCAATTTCTCATCTATTTCAAATTTTGTAAACGGGAGAGCGGATAATGCCTTTATTTCTGAAGAAAAAGCAAAGTGTTCTCCATCTGTATAATAATAGATCGGTTTAATACTATACGGGTCTACAGCTAATAATAAGACTTCACTTTTTTTATCAAATAAACATATAGAATACATACCATCCAGCTTTTCAAAAAATTTCTCTCCATACTCTAAATATAAACTTGGAATTACCTCACCATCACAATTCGTATTAAAGCGATATCCCTTTTCCTCTAATTCATTCTTAAGCTCTTTATAATTATAGATCTCTCCATTATAAAAGCATGTAACCTGTTTCATATCATCCTGAAAGGGTTGCGACCCATTATCAATATCTGTTATACTCAGGCGTACTGACCCCATAGTTATTATTGAATTCATAAAATATTTAAAATCGTCCGGACCTCGATGCTTAATAAGATTATGCTGTTTTGTTATTAGATCTTGTTTATCACCATGAAAGTTATTTAAAAAACCAAAAATCCCACACATAAATTTCACCTCTTTATTTTATGTCTATGACATTTATACTATTCCTTTAATCCCGTATATACAGCTAATTCAGTTTCGTCTTCATAATATATATCGTTTTCCCATTTAAATCCGGAATCCGATAGTAATTGCTTTTGAGTCTCTAAGGTTAACGGTATGTTGAAATGATATTTTCCCTCTTCCTTTTCTTCAAGAGGTGCTACATACTTATAGTACTCGTTAAGTGACTCTTTCTCCTCTTCTATTGATACTAAAAAGTCCCCTTCAATATACTTTCCGCCCCTTTCTAAAGATAAGTAGATTTTTTCATATAATGCTTTTTTTGTGTTAGGTGTAAAGTGGTGAAATGTTTGAGAAGAAATTATATAGTTAAATTGTTCTTTACCAAATGGGAATTCAAAAAACGATCCATGTCTTATTTGAATTTGTGAGCTATACTCGGTAAATTTTTTACTCAGCACCTCCAGCATATTCTCTGATAAATCAATACAAGTTATTATTGCATTTGGGGCTTTA
Source organism: Bacillus sp. LJBV19 (assembly GCF_017797845.1). Classification (NCBI taxonomy): domain Bacteria; kingdom Bacillati; phylum Bacillota; class Bacilli; order Caryophanales; family Bacillaceae; genus Bacillus; species Bacillus sp. LJBV19. The sequence continues at coordinate 402,983 of NZ_CP072563.1, read as the reverse complement.
TCTAAAATGGAGTGTAATGTTAACCCGGTACCGCAACCAAGTTCTAATATTCTAATCTTTTCTTTTGTTTCACTTACATGAGAAGAAATAGCTTTAAAATAATGATTATAAGGATCGTGTTTCGCGTATTCATCCCAATCTTTCGCTTTTTCATCAAAGAACTTTTCCATTTCCTCGAGATTATCAACATAATCAGGTTTCAAATTTACCCCTCCTAAATTAGTTCGAGTTAATTTAATAATCAATAAATTTTTGGCTAGTCCTATTATTTTCCCGGTATCCTGCAAATTTCCCCTTCATTACTTGTAATAACCATATTAATCCGCATAACATGGATACCATGCCTCCTATTGCTCCGACAATAGGCACACTATATTTCTCATAAGCATAACCACTAATAAAGTATGAAATTTGCATTACACCCATATAGGTTGAATTATATAATGAAAAGACCCTTCCCCTGATCTCATCGGTTGTCCCCATTTGCACAAAATAATTACTTAGAGGAATAATGACCCCCCCACATACTCTCATTAAAAATAAAAATAGACTTCCTAAGTAGAACACTGTGGAGTGTGTTAAAAGCACAAACAGCATGGATTGAACTGAGTAAGATATTCCAAAAGAAAATAGTGCACGTTTAAAATTATTTTTAATTATTTTCTTTACAATATAAGTACCTAACAAAATACCCAGTCCGTCTATAGCATATAAAGCGCCTATACCTACAGCACCTAAATGGTAAATGTTATTACCTAAAAAAGGAATTAGAATATAATATCCTCCACCAACCAATCCCCATGTTAATCCAATTAAGATTACATAACGGATCAAAATGTTCTGGTTGCTTTCCAATAATCCTTCTTTTAAAAGTTGTATATAGGGCTGATTTTGAATATCAGATTTCTTATTTTCTTGATATTTTATTTTAAAAACGTAATAAGCCGACCAAAGAAATGACAAGGAATTAACCAGAAAACACGTTATTGGACTAAATACAGTGGATACAATACCACCTAAAACAGCCCCAATGATATTAACTATTGCATCTGTACTAGACATAAATGCATTTGCTTCTGGCAAATCCTTTCTGTTAACAATTAGTGGCAACAACGCTTGTTTTGTCGGATTAAATAAGACACTAATTACACCAAACAAAAATGAATTAATATATAACACATATACGTTATTATAGACAATAGCCCCTATAAAACTTAAAACAAGCAAAGCTCTGAGAATATCCGTAGCAATCATGATTACTTTTTTTGGCCATTTGTCAACGAGTGGACTTAAAATAGGTCCTAAAAAAACAACTGGTAAAGAACGACAAAGCAATAACATACCTACTGCTGCGGGAGAATTAGTTAACATTAGCACTGTTTGTGTGATAGCTACCTGATTGAACCAGTCACCTAAAGTACTGCCCGATTGCGCAAACCAAATATATCGGAAATTTAAATTCTTTTTAAATAAGCCTTTTTCATCCACTTATTACCACACCTTTAACGTTAACCTCGAAATTATTACATTGTTTTTCTATTCTGTTAATTCTAGAAAGTTATTGATATCATCCTTGATTAATTCGATTGCATCCTGCCAAAACTCAGTGCCTGTTAGATCAACGCCTAAATATTTTAGAGCCAACTCTTCCGCAGTCATACTTCCTGTACTCTTCAACAATTCAATAAATTGATTCGAAAAATTTATTTTATTCTCTGAATATCTCTTATAAATCCCAATACTGAATAAATATCCAAATGTATATGGGTAATTATAAAAAGGCACTTCTGTAATATAATAATGAAGTCTAGAAGCCCACAGCCAAGGGTGGTATTCAGAGAGACAATCACTAAAGGCATCCTGCTGTGCCTGAACAGTTAGCTCTTTGAGCCGTTTTGCACTGACTATCCCTTTTTTCCGCTCGTTATTAAGTCTTGTCTCAAAAAGAAAGCGAGCTTGTATACCAAGCAAGCAAGATACTGCCTGCCTTATTTTTTCTTCTAAAAGTAAGATTTTTTGTTCCTTACTCACAGTTTCACAAATTGCGGAGTCTGTAACAATAAGTTCAGTCAGCATTGAAGCTGTTTCTGATAAGCATAATCCACAGTTTTGCACCAATTTAGGTAAGTCACGCATAGTATATTGGTGGTATGCATGACCTATTTCATGGGCAAGCACACTAACAATCGATGAACTACCAGAAAACGTCGTGAAAATACGTGATTGAGCACTGTCAGAAAAATATATACAAAATGCTCCAGATCGTTTTCCGGGACGATCCTCAGCCTCTATCCATTTTTCTTGAAACACTTTTTCCGCAAAAACTGATAAATCCATGTCGAATTCCCCTAATTTTTTAACTATGGTGTCTACAGCATCTTCATAACTCATTTGGCTTTTGGTTTTACCAAGTGGTGCAAATACGTCATACCAAGCCAACTTGTCCACTCCTATAATTTTCGCCTTGCGTTCTAAAAATTGAATTAGACCTTGTTTATTTTTGTTAATTACATCCCACATTGTTAATAGGGTTTCCTCAGAAATTCTATTATTAATCAATGATTCTTTAACAGGATTTGACCATCCCCGCTGATTATATACATTAAGACGGAATCCACATAAATGATTTAGAATAGATCCTATAAGATCCTCCTCTCTCTCCCAAATATCATTTAATAAATGAAATATTTGTTGGCGAATGGATCGATCAGAGCTGTCTAATATATTCATTGCCTGTCCAACAGATAGAAGCTTGCTGCTTCCGTTTATCGTATAAGGTATTGTTATTTTACTAATTATATTGCTATACAAATCTCCCCAAGCATGATAGCCGTCAATAGCCAGTTCCTTGATTAGATTCTCTTTATCTAAAGATGAAAGCTCTTTTATTTTTTCTCTTCTCTCCTTCAAAGGAAAAGAAACTTGCTTAAAATAATCATCATTCATCATTTTTTCCCAATCAGACTTTTTCATTTCCAGAAATAATTGATCTAGCTTTTCTAGTGCTGCATTGAAAGCTGATTCAATTACTGAAAAATTCATTTTTAGATTTCGGGCTTCTTTATCTCTCATATCCTGAGCAATCAAACAACTAATATAAGCCTCTGCTTCTCCTAAACGACATGATAAATCTTGCCAGATATCAAGAATATTTCTCCAAATTGTGAGATCTCTACTTTCTTTTAGTTCAGAAGAACTTACTAGAAGTTCAAATTTCTTTATATCAGTTTTAATATGATTCATATAGATTTTAAAATCCTCAGATAAGCTTCCTCCTAAGAAGAAAGCATCCAAATCCCATGTTAAGCTATACTTATTTAATTGATTAGTCATAGCACTACCCTTTCACTTACCTTTGTGGCCCACGATTAACTACTAAAATAAGCAGTAAAATACTTAAAACTCTTGAAATATACCATTATTTTTTTCATAATGTTATTCTAAACAAAATATGCGGGGGACAGCCCCCGCATATTTCTTTGTTATTACAGATTATTGCTTACCATTATTGCTGTTTTTTTCGACTTTTCCGTCATTTTTACGCACTTGTACTTTTTTCATGATTTCACCCCCTTTCAAGTAATACTTTCAATCCGTAGTTCCGACTATGTCCAAATCATATAACTCAGAAATTAAATCTCTCCATTTACCCTTCTCATTAATGGAATTTGCCCTATTCAGAATTTCGTAACCAGTTAAGTTCTGCTCCACTAGTCTGAAGAAAACAGAATCATCTACTTCGAAAATATTTGAACTAATCAAATTTGAGTAATCTTTTTGAAATAAGTATGTTGTCTCTTTTTTTTGAATAGTTTCTATATCTTCTATTTTTTTAATATTTTCGTTATTAATAATTTCCATTAAGTTATAAGAAAAAGTTTTTTTACTAAATGGTCGTTTAAGAAAGAGAGGCTTATTCCAGTTGAGTTTATTTTTATTATATACATCCTGTATCTCAACTTGAGATATTCTAAATACTTGATATGAATATGTGGCAAGATCTGCAAGAATATCGGGTAAACTATTATCACTAATATACTTATGAGCATGCTCTAAAAAGCGTTCTGCCTCTATTTCTGATGTGAGAAACCCATCGGTATAAGACTGCGTAAATGAGCTGAAGAATGAATCAAATAGATTTGCTTGCTGCAAGACTGAAGTAAACTCCGAAAAATCAGCACATCTCTTTCCTTTTCGTTCCTCTTCCAAATGATCAGCAGTCCGATTAAGTTGAGTAAAGTCTAGGGTCTCTATTAATTTTAACTCTTCTTTTGATAGATCATATTCATAAAGAATATTCTCAGTTGATTGTGATTTCATTCTTTCCCGTAAAGAATTATTCCTGATATAACAAGTTAGAAAGGTTTGCAATTGTAGTGTACTCATTACGAGACCACCTCTTTGTTCTTGAAAAACAATGATTTAGCCCAATTCATCCGTTCACGCAATTCTTCAACTTCTGGATGAGAATCAGTTTCAGTTTCTAACTCCCATATAAACGCTTTTGGTTGTACACCGCTTTTTTTGGATAGATACTCCAAAGCCTTATACTGCATCAACTGTTTATCATAAACCGTGCCAAATATATCAGATTTCATCTCTTTTTGTTGCTTACTGTTACCTATGGTACAGTGAATTTGAACAATCCGGTCAGAAGGAATAGTGTCAATAAACTCGTAATAATCACAATCGGAATACATTTTTGAACTGCTGATATTCTCCATACTGAGCACTATTCCAATATCCGCCCTCTCAACTACTTCTTTCAGGATCTCCGCATGTGTTATTGTTCCTGCCTGAAAATACTCTACAACATTCTCAATCAGGAGCGGAGTATTGATTACCTTTTTAGCTTCAAGAATATTACGAACAAAGATATCAATAGACTCCTCATTCCCAATAGGAGGAAGTAAACCACCAGCTGCCAAGCCTGGAACACCTGTAAAACATAAGTGATCCCCGCACCATTTTGCTTTACATCTGAGCATCATATCATTCATACTATTTAACAGCTTACTATCCATAGGTGTATCTGTTCCGAAAGAAAACCTTGTAGTATGAGCAATAATAGGCTTCCCTAGTCGATCAACCATTTTGTTTAACTCATCTGGTTCATTTAAGTATTGAATAAGTAACAATTCATAGACTTCGGATACATCCCCCAATCTTTCAAGATAATCCATGTAAACTTCAGAATTATGGACAAGCATACCTACTCCTAAATTCGGGTAATTCATTCTAAACAGGCCTCCCAATACTTCCTGTAAATAAATTTCACAAATCTAAAAATCCATTAAAACCCTTTAATTGGATTATATAACACATTTTAACACTTTTAAACATTTTTATTACTACAAATTTTTTCATATTTTTACAAAAAACTACATTATTCTACATTTTTTTGTATATGCAGAGTTAATGAGAGAAAAAAACCTTTTATGTTTAATTTAACGCTTTCTTCTGAAGGTCTCGTCTTATCCTTTTAACAGGACTATTAATAATTATTCTTGAACTTAAAAAGTCTGATCTTTCTCTTTTCTCTCCTTTAGCCTTTAATAACATTTATTTTTTCCATAACTAAGAAAAATCTTCTCTATTATGCACCTGAAGCTTTCCTCAAATAAAATGCCGTCTAGTTGAAAACGGAGAATTTAAAACAATTTTGGTAGCATTTTTCATGAAATTAGAATGATCAATGATGCTTTAAAGAAATTCAACAAGAATGGCCGATCAGCACGCCTGTTAAAAGATTAAAAATCAAATTAAAATTCAAGCATGAAAATTTCAAAACACGGATGAAATAATTAAGCATCCGTGGGCTCCTATCCACTCTTATCAGATGGATAAGCTAGTATACGTTTTGGATAATTTACAAACAAAGGAACTGAAATCTGAAATAACTTCGGAAAGGTTAAACTGAAGTTCTAAAAAAGTATGAAGTATGGGGAGAGGGAACAGTACCGTCTACAGTCGCAGAATTAGTAAGAGGAACTGAATTGATGCCAACAACATGTATCGGGATCTTGGTATCTCTTGATTAAGCATGATTATCAGAAAAAACCAACAAACAGGCAGCCAAAAAAAGGAACATTGAGCTAAACACGTGAGTTTCAATGTTGCCTCTTAATTAAGACTTTTTGTAGTGTTCACAAAGACAGAGGAATGAGATACCTACGATATTATTTAAATTCCTGCTGATTAGGACTGTAACAAGACAGGTTTCTTTTCATAAAGATTGAACTAACTGTGACACCACTCCTTATTTTAACGGTCGCTGCCTATTCTGTAGGAAGGTTAATTCCTGACACATGTAAAAATTCCAACTCAAGAGTATCAGAAAACAGTCGAAGTTAGCATTTTCCAATAGCCTCTAACTGATTCTTTTATATAATTTCATTAACCAGTAAATCAGTAAGTTTGAATATTCTATCTCAACATTACGACAGTCATTGCAGAGTAACTATTGAATATTAATTCTACAACAAAACAGCCAGTCGCCGATCTTCTGTCGGCAGCTGGCTGTTTAAAGATGCTCTCAGATCAGGGCAGTCCGACAGCCTCAAGCCTTTTAAAAAGATAATAATTTAATTTACTTCTCGATTCCGTCTTTTACTTCTTTCACCATTTGCGCCATGGATTCCAGGCCGCCTCCTGATAAATACCATGTAGCTGAATCAAGGTAGACAACATGGTTGTTTTTCACGGCTTTCACCGATTTTACATAATCATTCTCAACCACTTGTTTTGTTGAAGATTTTGTGCCGATCGCTGTTCCGCGGTCAACGACAAACATGTAATCAGGGTTTGTTTTGGCGATATATTCATAGGAAATGCTTTGTCCGTGCAGTGAGGCTTCAATGTTTTTGTCAGCCGGTTTGACGCCGAACACATCATGAATGAAGCCGTATCTTGATTTAGATCCGAACGCGCTGATTTTGCCGTCGTTCGCCATCACCACTAACCCGTTTTTATCCGTGCTGCTTGTCTTTTTCTTCAGATCGGCAATGGATTTGTCAATTTTCGCAAGCTTATCTTTCACTTCATTTTCTTTGTTAAAGATTTTGCCGATCACTTCGGTGTTGTGCTTGAATCTGTCAACGTAGTTTGTATAGTCATCATCAAGATAAATCGTCGGCGCGATTTTTGAGAACTCTTTATAAGAATCAGATTGTCTGTGGGCGATAATGATTAAATCCGGATCAATATCCGCGACTTTTTCAAAATCCGGTTCTTTTAAACCGCCGGTATTGGCGTATTTATCACTTTTATATGAAGATAAGTATTTTGGAAGGTTTTGTTTCGGAAGTCCCGCCACGTGATCCTGTAAACCGAGTTCATCCATCGTGTCCAGCATTCCGAAGTTGAATACGACGACTTTTTTCGGATTCTTCGGCACTTTGACTCCTTCTTTGTTCAGGTCATCTTTGATTGTGATTGTTTCTTTTGATTTGCCTGATGTTTTGTCCCCGTTTCCGCATGCAGAAACAACAAAAATCGTAACTAGCGCAATGAATAGCAATGCGAATTTTTTCATGATTTTCACCTCATCTGGTTTTTAAGAAAAGTACACACCGATCCGCTGACTGTCAATCTCTTGAATCGGGATGGTCATATCATAAATATCTTCAAGCACGGAGGTTTCAATGATCTCCTCCGCCGGCCCTTCTTTGACGATCCGGCCGTTTTTCAGAGCGACGATATGGTCTGAATATACGGATGCGAAGTTGATATCGTGAATCACTACGACGACCGTTTTTCCGAAGTCTTCCACAAGCCGCTTCAACAGCTTCATCATTTCAACGGAATGCTTCATATCTAAATTGTTCAGCGGCTCGTCGAGAAAAATATAGTCCGTATCCTGAGCGATGATCATCGCGATAAATGCCCTCTGGCACTGGCCTCCGCTGAGCTGATCGAGGTATTTATCCTTTAATTCATCCAGCTTCATATAACTGAGGGCCTGGTTGATATGCACCCAATCTTCATCCGTCAGTTTCCCTTGGGAATACGGAAATCTGCCGAAGCTGACCAGGTCTTTAATTGTCAGTCTGATATTGATTTGGTTCGTCTGCTTCAAGATGCTGATTTTTTTCGCCAGATCGTTGCTTTTGCAGGCCCCGATCTCTTGCCCGTCGACCGTGATTTCCCCGGAATCCGTCTTAATCAGCCGGCTCATGATAGACAGCAGCGTGCTTTTTCCCGCGCCGTTCGGACCGATAAATGAGGTGAGCCTGCCCTTTTGAATGGATAGAGACGTTTTCTCAAGGACGACTTTCCCTCCGTATTGTTTGCTTACATTTTTGACCTCTACCATGATTTATTCTCCTTTAACAGCAGATAGATAAAATAAATCCCGCCGGCAAAATTAATGATGACGCTCAGCGTCGTGGAAAACGTGAACACTTTCTCCACGACGAACTGGCCCCCGACGAGCGCGACGATGCTGATCAGGACAGAACCCGCGATTAAATACGTGTGCCTGTAGGTTTTTAAAAACTCTCTCGCCAGATTGACGACAAGCAGTCCTAAAAACATAATCGGCCCCACAAGAGCCGTAGAGACAGACACAAGAATGGCGACGACAATGAGCATCTGTTTCACAAGCTTATCGTAATCAATCCCCAGGTTGACGGCGTGCTCCCTGCCGAGCGACAGCACGTCAAAAAACCGCGTGAACCGCCAGACATAAATGCCCGTCAGAAGAAAGACAGCACCGGCAAACCATAAAAGATCGGTGTTGATATTGTTAAAGCTGGCAAACATTTTGTCCTGAACAACCTGGAACTCATTCGGATCAATCAGCATCTGCATAAAGGATGACAGACTGTTGAACAGCGTGCCGAACACGACGCCGACAAGCAGAAGGAAAAACACGTTCCGCCCCTCGCCTTTAAACATGAGCTGATACAAAACGAGTGACAAGAGCACCATCAGCCCGACGGAGATGACGAAATTAAGATTTTTGTTCATCATGACGATATTCATTGAACCGAACAGGAACACGATGACAGTCTGAATGAGCATATACAGGGAATCGAGGCCTAAAATGCCCGGTGTCAGTATGCGGTTATTTGTAATCGTCTGGAAGATGACCGTTGAAAACGCGATCGCTCCTCCGGTAAGCATCATGGCAAGCACTTTGAAGCATCGTCTCGGCAGGGAGTATTCCCAATTGCCCAGTCCGTAGAACAGGAAGAATCCGATACATATCATGGCGAGCGCCGCCAGCAGCGTAATTTTTTTATTATGACTCATATGCTTTTCTCCTTAACAGCATATACAGGAAGATGCCGCTGCCGATAACACCGACCATCAGGCCGATGGAAATTTCGTACGGGAAGATGATCACCCTTCCCAAAATGTCGCAAAACAGCACAAAAACAGCGCCCAGCAGAGCGGTGTGGGGCAGGCTGCTCCTCAGGTTGTCCCCTTTGTAAATCGACACCATATTGGGAATGATCAAACCGAGAAACGGCAGCATCCCGACGGTCAGGATCACCAGTGAAGCGATGAGCGACACGATAATCAGACCGATATTGACGACGCGTTTGTATTTCAGGCCGAGATTGACGGAAAAGCTCTCTCCCATTCCCGCCACCGTAAATTTATCCGCATACACATAAGCGATGATCACCAGCGGGATACTCAGATATAAAAGCTCATACCGGCCTTTGACGACCAGTGAAAAATCTCCCTGCAGCCAAGATGACAGGTTTTGGATCAGATCGTATTTATATGCGATAAACGTGGCGATTGAGCTGACGATGTTCCCAAGCATTAAACCGACGAGAGGAATAAAAATCGCATCATTGAATTTGATTCTCTCGAGGATTTTCATGAAAAGGAAATTTCCTGCCAACGCGAAAACGAAAGCGATAGACATTTTCACCAGCGGACTCGCTGACGTAAAAAGCATTAATGAAATCAAAATTCCGAGCCTTGCCCAGTCCATCGTTCCCGCAGTCGTCGGCGATACAAATTTATTCCGGCTGATCTGTTGCATGATTAATCCGCAGATGCTCAGGCTCATGCCGGCGATGATAATGCTCACCAAACGCGGCAGCCGGCTGTCAAACAATGTACCTGCCTGTTCTTTATTTAAATGAAAAATATCCAGCGGCGACAAATCTTCTACACCGATAAATATAGAAGTACACGCCAAAACCGCCAGTAGCAAAAGTAAGTAACGTAGCTTCATGCTGCCTCCCTGCACCCATCACAAACGGTATGACTGATTGCCAAACAACTCCCATATATCCCACTCGTAATGATTATCATTATCAACGACAATTATAATCTTATCATCTTTCCAAGCGCAGTCAATACAGTTTTGCTTTCAAAAGCGGTCATCCGCGGGCCGTACACTAAATTGTCTTACAATCAGTCTATCAAGAATTTGCAGGATTTTCTATAACCTTCATTTGGCTGCTTATCATTTTTTGCACATGATGACACGCTTGAGGGAAACAAATCTGACAAACAGCGGCAAAATTCCTCCATGAAAATACAAATGTTCTCCCCACGTAGAAAAAATCCTTGATTTACATGTTTGAAAGAGAGATAATAAAAATTAAATTTGTGAGAAAATTTAAATATTAGGGGATGTAAATCATGAAAGTTGTAAAATTCGGAGGCAGCTCTCTTGCGTCAGGAGCCCAGCTTGAGAAAGTGTTTCAAATCGTGACGGCTGATCCCGCGCGGAAAGCCGTCGTCGTATCGGCACCGGGAAAACGCTTCTCGGACGATACAAAGGTGACGGATCTGTTAATCCGCTGTGCGGAGCATTATTTACAAAAAGGTGCAGCACCCGGGCTTGCCGAAACGGTCATTGAGCGGTACGCCGCCATCGCGCGTGAGCTGAACCTGGATTTCTCTATTATAGAAAGAATCCGCAGTGACCTATTCGCTCTCTTAAACAGCTGTAAAACCAATCCCGAACAATATATGGATGCGGTGAAGGCGAGCGGCGAGGACAACAACGCGAAGCTGATCGCAGCCTACTTCCGGCGCCGGGGCGTGAAAGCGGAATACGTCAGTCCGAAAGAAGCGGGGCTGTTTGTGACGAATGAACCCGGAAGCGCGCAGGTGCTCCCTGAGTCTTATGATCATTTGTACCGCCTGAGAAACCGGGAAGGCTTGATCATTTTTCCGGGATTTTTCGGTTACACGAAGGAGCATGAGATTGTAACGTTTTCCCGGAGCGGTTCTGATATTACCGGCTCCATTCTCGCTAACGGCTTAAAAGCCGATCTGTACGAAAACTTTACTGATGTGGACGCCGTCTATTCCGTCAACCCGTCAATCGTGCGGCATCCGAAAGAAATTAACGAACTGACGTATCGGGAAATGCGTGAGCTCTCCTATGCCGGATTTTCCGTTTTTCATGATGAAGCGCTGATTCCCGCATTTCGGGCCGGCATCCCCGTTCAGATTAAGAATACGAATAATCCGGATGCGAAAGGAACACGCGTCGTCAGCAGCCGTGACAATACGAACGGGCCAGTCATCGGCATCGCAAGCGACACGGGCTTTTGCAGCATTTACATAAGCAAATATTTAATGAACCGGGAAATCGGTTTCGGCCGCAAAGCCCTTCACATTTTGGAGGAAGAAGGGTTGACGTATGAACACGTTCCATCCGGCATTGACGACATCACGATCATCCTTCGGCACAATCAGATGGACTCAGAACTGGAACACAGGCTCGTCACCCGTCTGAAGCAGGAACTTCAAGCAGATGAAGTCACAGTCAGGCACAATCTGGCGCTGATTATGGTCGTCGGGGAAGCGATGCGCCATAATGTCGGCACAACCGCCAGGGCATCCAAAGCACTGTCGGAAGCCGGCGTCAACATCGAGATGATCAATCAAGGGTCCTCGGAAGTCAGCATGATGTTCGGAGTGAAAGAAGAACAGGAAAAACACGCGGTGCGGGCGCTGTATGACGAATTTTTCGCCGGAGTCTTACTCTCATAGGACACCGCCTCTTTTTTCTCTTGTCCACTAATATCCCTTACAAAGCAGCTTCTTTTACATATTGTATGGTATAGACAATATGGAGGTGAAGCTCATGTCAGGATATTCAGGAGTCAGCTCTTTCGCTTTGATCGTTGTTTTATTTATCCTGTTGATTATTGTTGGTACTGCCTTCGTTGGCGGTTTCTAAGCATCACTCCGTCTATATGAGGACGCTGCGGGTTTTGACCTGCGGCGTTTTCTTTTGTTTTCCGCCGCTGTCCGAGCCCGGCCGCGCAAAAAAAAAGACTGCCGGGAATATTCCCAGGCAGTCTTTTCCTTTGTTCAGGTTATTTTCTTCTCACGTCATTCCTCTTTCAGCTACATGGAATTCAGCCTGATCTGTCTGGCCTGCACCTGTCACTGTAAAAATCGCGGCGGCTGCTAAACAAATAACAAACCATTTAGATTTCAATTTCATACAAACCCTCACTCCTTTGTATTTGTTTCCTTGCCTCTTCGACTTTCAGAAAATAGTCAGAAGAAATTTTAAAGCAATTTTGTTCATAGTAATATTTAGCTGCTTCTAGTGCTAAATCCTCTATATCGGCGTATAAATTTTTATCTTCCAGGTAACGGAAACACGCGCTGATTGTTTCCTCATCCGGTTTCGCCTGATACAGAGCCTGCAGCCATTCGAATTTTACCGTGTAAACGGGATCGTCTGTTTCTTTAGCATATTCATATCCCCGCTTGTGATATTCCGACGCTTTTTCTTTTTTTCCGAGTTTAAAGTAAATGAGTGTGATTAGAAAATATGCTTGAGGAAGAGAATTGACGATTCTTTGTGATTCAAATGTATCGACCGCCCGTTCAAAGTACGGAATCGCTTCACCGATGCGGTCCTGATTGTAGTAGCACAGTCCGAGGTTATACAGCGCCCTCCCGACAAGCTGCGCTTTTTGTTCTTTTTCGGCCATTTGCAGAGCGTGCTGAAAATGTTTGGCCGCCTGTTCAAAGCGCCTTTCATCCATTAAATTGACGCCGAATACAAAATGGCATTGAATGATCCGGACGTTATATGTGTCCTGCTCTACGTAAATTTCATAAGCGTTTTTTATATGTATCAAAGAAAAATACGTTTGTTTCATATGATAATAAGCTTCGGCCACTTTAAAATAAAACTCCGCCCGTTCCACGTGGTCCGATACGAAGGCCAGTTTTTTCTCAGCTTGTTTATAATATGTAATCGCTGAGATAAATTCTCTTTTATCAAATTCAAACATGCCTTTGAAAAAGTTGACATAATAATCGAGAAGCCCTTTGAGGCCGGCCTGGCTGTTATCAATGTTATCAAGAATTTCCGACAGGGTCGGCTGGTCTTCTATCTTCAGTTTTTCCAGCGGCTCCAAGTAGTCCAGCATCAGCTGATGGCGAAATTCCATGAGGGAATAATAAAGCACTAAGTTTGAATCAGGCTCCATACGGTCAAGCTCTTGTTTGATCTCGGCTTTCAAGATCTCCGCATCCGGCACGCTGAATGTTCTGATGTATCGATACCACTCGTTAATTTTCTGCCCGACTGCTGAAGAAGGAATTAACCCGCTCTTCATTCCTTCACCCTCCCCATCCAAGACCTGTTTACCAGTTATTTTATCACGTTTCCGTCTCTTTCCATCCCGAAAAACACGCAAACTTTGTTTCGGCAGAGCGCAATTTTCCGAGTGGAGTTAAAACAGACGGCGGCCAGACGGGACCGCCGGTTTCAAGATTATTCATTTTTCGTATTCAGCGGAAGGCGGATTGTAAAGGTCGTGCCTTTTCCTTTTTCGCTGTCAATATCTATCGTACCCTTGTGCATTTCGACGAGCTGCCTGACGATGGACAGGCCGAGTCCGTATTCGCCGTATGCCGTATTCCTCCGGGACACGTCCGCCTTATAAAACCGCTCCCATATATGCTCAATTTCTTCTTTGGAGATACCGATCCCGGTGTCTTCGATTTCAATCACCGTTTCTTTATAGCCTTCATACCCGCGCAGCGTGATGTCTCCCTTTTGCGTAAATTGAATACTGTTTTTCGTGATGTTGACGAGAATCTGGATCAGCCTGTCATAATCGGCGAACACTTTGACGCCGTCCTCCACTTGAATACGCAGCTGATTTTGTTTTTCCTCCGCCTGCTGATTGAGATGCTCTTTAATAATTTCAAACACCTCGATGAGCGGCAGGCTGAGCTTGTCCAGTTTGATTTGCTGGGATCTGATTTTTTCATAATCCAGGTTTTCTTTCACGAGCCTGAGCATCCGCTTCGTTTCTTCGCTGATCAGCGAGAAGCATTTCTCTTTATCTTTTTCCGGGATGGTGTTGCTGTTAAGCCCCTCCACAAGTCCGTTAATGGTCGTCAAAGGCGTTCTCAGCTCATGGGAGACATCGGCGATAAATTGGCGCCTCCGTTTTTCGAGGCGGTCAATCTGCTCTCTCGATTGCTTCAGATTTTTGGCCATGATGTTGAAATCGGACGCCAGCATGCCGATTTCATCGCCGCCGCTGTTCTTGAGCGAAATATCGTAATCACCGGATGCCACTTTTCCGGTCGCATCCCGCAATGTCTGAATCCGCTTGACGTGAAATTTAGATAAAAGCCAGCTCAGCAGAATCGTGATGATAAGGGTGCTGATGATCGCGTAAATCATATAGCGGTTGACCTGGCTGATCATCTGCTCGACCCCTCTGACGGGAGACACGAGCAGCACCGCGCCTTTAAATTGATCGTTGATAAAAAGCGGTTTTGCGACAAGCGATACTTCCAAGCCTTCCGTATTAAAACGGTTCATTTCCGCTCTGATCTGAACGGTTTTCCCTTGCTTCAGCATGTGCCACTCTTTACTTTTCAGCTTCTCGCGCGGCGGCATATCGTCAGGAAAAAAGTAAGGCTGCTGATGTTCATCAAAAATAATAAACCTGGTCTCGCGCGTTTTTAACATGTCCTGATACGGATACAGGCGGCGCAGATCAAGATCGCGGCCGTTCAGCTCACTTGTGATCTGCTGCGCGTAAGAAGACAGCTCATCCACTTTATTTTGATACGCAAAATCTTTCACAAAGTGCGAAAACAGGGAAATGATGATGAAAAAGGCCAAAATCAAAATGCTGACATGGCTTAACAGCAGCTGATATAAGTATTTAATCCTCATCAAATTTGTATCCTACCCCCCACACCGTGTATAAAAACGGTTTTTCGTCACTGGACAGTTTTTTGCGCAGCCGTTTAATATGAACATCAACCGTACGTTCATCGCCGTAAAATTGATAGCCCCACACCTGCTCAAGCAGCTGCTCTCTCGAAAAGACCTGGCGCGGGTTTTGTGCGAGATAAAAGAGCAGATCGAATTCCTTCGGCGTCAGATTCTCGACAGGTTTTCCGTGCAGAAACACTTCCCGCGTCTTCTTATTGATTGAAAAACACGCCGTTTCGATCAAGTCGTCGCTTTTTACGGCCTGCCCCGTCGCCCGGTATCTTCTGATCACCGCTTTAATCCGCGCTACTAGTGTCAGCGGGCTGAACGGCTTGGTGACATAGTCGTCGGCCCCCATTTCAAACCCGATCACCTGATCAGACTCCGTGTCCTTTGCGGTCAGCATAATAATCGGCACACTGCTCGTCTCTCTTATTTTCCGGCAGATCGTCACTCCGTCCATGGATGGGAGCATAATGTCCAGAATGACCAAATCCCAGTCCTCTTCCGTGAACCGCTGATAGCCTTCCACTCCGTCATGGACAAATTCGGCTTCAAATCCTTCTTTAAAAAAGAACATTTCCGTCATGGTGCATACGCTTATATTATCTTCTATCATTAATATCTTCATTTGTTCCTCCGCTTATCTTGACGCTTTTTCTTATAATAGCACCATTTTACCCGGATGTTTTCGGGTTTCACAAATGTTAGTTTTTATTTCATCACCCGGAAATAGTTTGTTCATATTTTTTTCATACATTTCTCCTACTATATACATATCGGATGGCCGGTGCTAAAGGAGGCCGGTTTTACAAGATCTGACATCCATACGGAGGAACAGACATGAACTTTATAAAAAGAGCCTTTTGGAGCATGAAGGCTAAAAAGGGAAAAACATTTTTGCAGCTGGTTGTGTTTTCAGTGATTTGCATTTTTGTCCTGTCCGGTCTTGCGATCCAGTCAGCGGCAAAGAAATCAAGCGAACTGGCAAGGCAGCAGCTCGGCGGGAGCGTCACACTCCAGGCTGACCGCCAAAAGCAAATGGCGCAGCAGCAAAAAGACGGTGAAAAGAGGACGTTTGAATCAACACCGATTTCCGTCTCAGATGCCAAGAAGCTTACATCTTTACAGCATGTTAAAAATTACAACTTCCTCACGACAGCGTCAGCAAATGCAGAAAGCTTTGATGCGATAAAAAGCTCAGGCGAATCAGCCGATAACAGTTCCGGCGCCGGCCGTTTTCAAGGCGGCGGAAGACAGATGATTTCAGCGGATATCTCGATCGAAGGCGTGCTCTCTACGGCATTGCTTGATGATTTCACGGACGGGAGCTCAAAAATCACTGACGGACGCGCCATCACAAAAACAGATGCGGACGCAAAAGTCGCCGTGATTAATGAAACGCTGGCAGATCAAAACAAGCTGAAGGTCGGCGGCTCCATTACCGTTTCCTCAGCAGCGGATGATTCTGTGAAAACGAAGCTTAAAATTGTGGGAATCTATAAAACAACATCATCAGGAGACGATCAGGCACAGCATTTTTCATTCTTAAATCCTGACAATAAAATCTATACGCCTTACACCGCCGCGGCGGCGTTAAAAGGGTCTGATAACAAAAACAAAATCAGCTCAGCCGTTTATTATATGGATGATGCCAAATATATTGACTCATTCGTTGCGGCTGCGAAAAAAACATCTATAGATGATAAAACCTACGCGCTGACGACAAATGATCAGGTGTATCAGCAAATGGTCGGCCCGATTGAAAATGTCGCGTCATTTTCTAAAAACGTGGTATACCTTGTATCCATCGCGGGCGCGGTCATTCTTGGGTTGATCGTGATGATGTCGATCAGGGAACGTAAGTATGAAATGGGTGTCTTGATGGCGATCGGCGAAAAGCGCTGGAAGCTCATCGGACAATTCTTAACGGAAATTCTGGTTGTCGCGGTTATCGCCATCGGGATCGCATCCGTCACGGGCAGCCTTGTGGCGAATCAGCTCGGAAATCAGCTTCTTTCCCAGCAGGTCAGCTCAGCCGGTGATTCGCAGCAAACAAGCGGCTGGGGCGGAGGAGAAATGCTGCGGGGAGGCGGCATGTTCGGTCAGCATTCATCCGGCGCGGATGTCATCAGTACAATGCAGGTAAACGTCTCGCTGAATGACCTTCTGATTCTTAGCGGGATCGGCGTCGCAATTGCCGTCATTGCCACATTACTGCCGTCTGTATCAGTCATGCGGCTTCACCCTAAAACGATCCTGACCAAGCAGGAATAAGAGGAGGCAGCATAATGAGCCTATTAACCTTTCAACAGACCGGCTACTGGTACCAAGACAAATCACAGCCGCTGTTTCAGGATATAACGATCAGCTTTGAAAAAGGGAAGTTTTATACAATTGTCGGCGCCTCCGGAACGGGAAAAACAACGTTTCTGTCTCTGGCGGGCGGCCTTGACACACCTAAAGAGGGAAGCATCCTTTATAACGGAGAAGACATCTCCAAAATCGGATTAACCAAATTCAGAAATCAATATGTCTCTATCGTCTTTCAATCTTATCATCTGATCCCGTATATGACGGCGCTCCAGAATGTCACAACGGCGATGGAGATCACCGGCTCTAAGGAGAACAACAAAGATGCGTTCGCGCTCAGCATGCTGAAAAAAGTCGGCTTCACCGAACAGCAGGCCCGTCAGCGGGTGCTGACATTAAGCGGCGGACAGCAGCAGCGCGTTTCAATTGCGCGGGCTTTCTGCTGTGACACGGATTTGATTTGCGCGGACGAGCCGACGGGAAATCTCGACGAGGATACGTCAAAGGAAATCGTCCGGCTCTTTCAGGACTTGGCGCATAAAGACGGCAAATGCGTCATCATGGTTACGCACGACGAACAAATTGCCAAAGTTTCGGATATCAACATCCGCTTATCAAGAGGAGGTTTCACGGTAAAAGAAAACGGCACGGCCGTTTCCTGATACCGCGCCCCTGCCAGCGCAGACAGGGGCGCACCCTATATCCCCCTATTCAATAGAAGTGAACGTAAAAAGAGCGAGGGCTGCATCCCCCCGCTCTTTTTATTTATATCAGCTGTAAATAACGGTCAATATTTGATTGTCCGGCTGCTTTGATCAATTCTTCCGCCTTTTCCTCTTCCCGCGGCAAAGCGAGCCGGAGTTTGTCTTCAATGTCTTTTTCAGAAAGGCCGTTTCCCGGCGCTCCCTTCGGACAGTCGATACGTGTTTCATAGACATGACCGCCGGAAGCCGTAACCCGTACAATTGTAAAACGGCCCTTCGGAACGGCGTTTTCAGCCGGCTGAATTTGGTCATCGCAGCTACGGTGAATCCGCTCAAATCCTTTTTGAAAGGATTCCGGAATCGGCTCGGATGTGAAATGTTCAACTGAAAAATCCTTACCGTGCAAAGCTAAGGTGATCACATATTCCACGCTGAATCTTCCCGCTTCGCCTG
Source organism: Bacillus sp. LJBV19 (assembly GCF_017797845.1). NCBI lineage: Bacteria > Bacillati > Bacillota > Bacilli > Caryophanales > Bacillaceae > Bacillus > Bacillus sp. LJBV19. Next base: position 384,320 of record NZ_CP072563.1, on the reverse strand, counting down.
TTTTCGGACGCCGTTCTGTCAATGCGGCGTCACCGCCCGGCGGATAAATCACGTCGATCCGTTCCGTTTGGCCGAAAGTGAGACTATGTTCGGCCTTCAGCTTGAGAATGGCGTCCGCCGCATGATGAGCCGCCGAGCAAAACGGATAAACCTTAAACCAAAGTCCCGGGCTCACAATCCGCCAAGGTTTTCCCCACCCGTTTACAAGCAGGGTTTCTGCCCGTTCAAGATCGCCGTACAGTCCGAAAAAACCTTTCTCCCCGTCGAGCGCATGAACTGAGCCGCCGAAACCGGCCTTTGCAAGCTTTACGGCGAACAACCCGGCTTGAGCGGCCAGTCCGGCGTGGAGCGGCTTCATTTCTGTCCCGAATTGCACTCTCATGCCTCCGGAGCGGGCAGCCGCAAACCCGATTGCTTTCTGCAATTGGGTTTGATTCAGATTCTCCGCGAATCCGACGGCGCATGCGGCCGCAATGGCACCTAACGTTCCTGTATTGTGCCAGCCTTTCTCGTAATGATGCCTTCCAGCTGACTCACCGAGCCGCGCCATCACTTCGATTCCCGTCACATAAGCACCGAGAAAACGGCTTTTGTCTATACGGCCGGCTGATGCGGCTGCAATCAAAGCCGGAAGGATGACTGCGCTCGGATGTCCTCTTACATCAGAATGAACATCGTCAAAATCAAGCGCATGTGCGATGAAGCCGTTAATGAGCGCGGATTGGGACGGCGTGGTTTTTTGATTTCTGCCGATAAGCGGCGCTATCGGCACCCCGCCTTCTTCTTCGGCCAGTTTTACCAGCTTTTCAACTCCTTTATCCCGTCTCCCCGCAAAGGCTGCCGCTGTAAAATCAAGCAGTCCTTTGCGCGCTTCTTTCATCGCTTCAGCGGATGTTTCCGGCACAGACGACATGACGGCCTGAGCAAGCCCGGCCGTCAGATTTTCCGTATTCATTCCGTTTGCTCCAATACATTGACGGCAAGCCGGGCGAAAAACTCAGCCGCTGCCGGGAGCGCTTTTTCGTCGAGTGTGAAGGCGGGATGGTGCCATTCTTCCGTTCCGTTTGTTCCCATCCAGACGAAGAAGCCGGGGATTTTTTCTTGATATAACGCGAAGTCTTCGCCGCCGGGCGACTGTTCTGCCCGAACGGTTTGAAGCCCGAGATCTTCAGCCGTTTGCTCCGCCGCCTGTATGAAACGGGCGTCGTTCATCACTGACGGAAGGTAAGGATACCAGCGGAATTCGGCTTCTGCCCCGAACCCGGCCGCGATTCCTTCGGCAACCCGCTTCATATGTTTCGGAACAGCGTCACGCGCTTCCTTTTGAAACGTCCGGACGGTGCCTTCCATTTCAACATGGTCCGGGATGACATTCCAAGAGCTGCCGCCCTGAACTCTTGTGATGCTGACGACGGCATTGTGAAGCGAGCTGATATTTCTGCTGACAACTGATTGCAGGCCGCCGATGATCTGCCCTGCCGCCTGAATCGGATCAATGCTGTTGTCGGGGATTCCGGCGTGGCCGCCTTTTCCTTTAACGGTGATTTCAAAGCGGTCGACACTCGCCATCAGCGGGCCTTCTTTCAGACCGACCGTGCCGACGGGGAGGTCAGGTTTGTTATGCATGCCGAATATCGCCGATACACCGTCAAGCGCGCCGGCTTCAATGACCTGTCTTGCTCCGGCGGCGATTTCTTCCGCGGGCTGAAAAATAAACCGCACCGTTCCTTTCAGCTCATGCTTTCTCTCATTTAATAAAAAAGCCGTGCCGAGGATAGATGCCGTATGGAAATCATGGCCGCAGGCGTGCATCACGCCGCTGTTTCGCGAAGCAAACGGAAGGTTTGTTTTCTCTTCGATCGGCAATGCGTCGATGTCCGCTCTGACGGCGATGACGGGGCCGCTTTTGTCTCCTTTGATTTCAGCGATCACTCCGGTTTGAAGTTTCGGCACATCAAGAACCGCGATTCCTTCTTCCTCCAGCCAGCGGCGGATTTTATTCGTCGTTTCATATTCCTCGCCTGACAGCTCAGGGTGTTCATGAAGATCGCGGCGAATATTGATTAAACGTTTGTTTAATGATTCATACGTTTCATTTGCCATTTCTTCTTCTTCCCTTCTTAGACAAGTTCGGCAGGCTCTCCCACTTGCTTAATGAATTTTTTCGTCCGTTCGTTCTGCGGATTGTCAAACAGCTCTTCCGGCGTTCCCTGTTCGATGATGCGTCCGTCTGCCATAAAAATAACTTTGTCGGCCACTTCACGAGCAAAAGCCATCTCATGCGTGACAATGATCATGGTTGTCTGTTTTTCGGCAATTGATTTGATGACTTGGAGCACCCCGGCTACAAGCTCAGGGTCAAGGGCCGAAGTCGGTTCATCCAGTAAAATCGCGTGAGGATCAACGGCCAAGGCGCGCGCAATCCCGATCCGCTGCTGCTGCCCGCCTGACATCGTAATCGGGTAGCTGTCCGCTTTGTGTTCTAAACCGACTTGCCGCAGCAGATCCATACCGATCTGTTCCGCTTCTTTTTTCGGTTTCTTTTGCGCGGTGATCAGCGCCTCTGTCACATTTTGCAGGGCGGTTTTGTTTTTGAACAGGTTGTAATTCTGAAACACCATCGCCGTCTGCTGGCGAAGCTTATGAACGTCTTTGCGCGAATAGGACGCTGCATTCAGTTTTGCATCACCGATTTCAATGATGCCGTCATCCGGGCGCTCCAGCAGATTCAAACAGCGGAGGAGCGTTGATTTTCCCGAGCCTGACGGGCCGATGATGGCCGTGACTTCGCCGCTTTTGATCTCAAGATCGATCCCGTCAAGTACGGTAAGGTCTTTAAATGCTTTTCGAATATGTCTGACTTGTATCATCCTGAGCCTCCTCCTATGTGCGATAAGGCTTGCTGATCGCCCGTTCGAGCAGATCCTGCAGCACACTGTAAATAATCGTAAGAATCCAGTACATGACCGCGACGGCTAAATACGTCTCAAAATATTTGAGGTTGCCTGATGCGTACATTTTTCCTTGGGCGAACATTTCCATCACTCCTAATGTAAAGGCGAGCGATGTTTCTTTTAACAGGCCGATAAACGTATTTCCCGTCGCGGGAAGCGCGTTTCTGACGGCTTGCGGGAAAATGATCCGTCTGTACGCCTGGGATTTTGTCATTCCGACAGACAGACAGGCTTCAAGCTGCCCCTCATCGACTGAGTTGAGCGCCGCGCGGAAGATTTCAGCCAAGTAGGCGGCATTCTTCAGGCTTAACCCGATAATCGCCGCAGTTAACGCCGTCATCTTGCTCATTCCGGGAAAGAGCTGAGGCAGGCCGTAATAAATTAAGAAAAGCTGCACGAGCGTCGGCACGCCCCGGAAAAATGAAATATACACCTTTGACAGCTGGTGAAGCACAGGAACACGATTTTTTGTGATAAGCGCTAATATAAGGCCGCCGATCACGGCAAATACCATGGCCGCGACGGCCATTAGTAATGTGATCGGCAAGGCTTCGATTAACGCGGGAAAAGCTGAAAACATAAATCCCCAATCAATGCTGTTCATTCTCGATTTTCACCGCCGTTTCTTAATGCTTTGCTTCCGTTGTGATATCTTCGTTAAAGTACTTTTCAGACAGCTTTTTCAGCGTGCCGTCTTTTCGCAGGTCTTCAATGGCTTTGTTTACTTTTTTGCGGATTTTATCGTGAGCCGCATCTTTCGCAAACGGGAAAGCGACTTTTTCATAGACAATCGGGTCTCCTGCTAATTTCAGAGGCAGACCGGTCTTTTTGATCTGGGCGATCAGGACGCTGCGGCTGTTTACATAAGCGTCAACCCGTCCGTAAGCTACGTCTTTCAGCGTGCCTTCTTGTGTTTCATATGTTTTAATGTTGATTTTTTTATCCGGGTCCTTGCTCTCAAGGTTTTTCGCGTGGTTTGAGCCCAGAACGGCCGCCACTGTTTTTCCTTTTAGATCGTTGACTGATTTGATGTCTTTGTTATCGTTTTTGACGACGATTTGAGTGCCCGCATACGAATACGGTTCTGTGAAGTTATACGTTTTCTTGCGTTCGTCCGTGACAGCGACCTGGTTAGAGATGGTATCGAGTTTGCCGGTCTGGAGCTCTCCCATCAGACCGCTGAATTCAAGCAGCTTCCAGTCCAGTTTCATGTTGATTTTTTTCGCGACGGCTTCCATGACATCCACGTCAAAGCCGGTCAGCTTGCCGTTTTCTTTATATGCGAACGGATAGCTTTGTCCCGTGGCGCCTACATGCAGTACGTTATCGCCGCCTTCGCTTTCTTTTCCGTTTCCGCATGCTGATAAAACCGCCAAAAGCGCGGCAGACAGCAGCAAAGCCCATGTTTTCTTCTTCATTGAAATCCCGCCTTTTCCTATTAAAATGTTAATCCTGCAATTGTTTTTTTAAATAAATGGTGATGTGCCCTTTTCCTAAATCCTTTTCGCCTGCACGGACGTAGCCTTTCCGCTCGTACATGCCGATCAGCCACGGATGCTTGTCCGCTGTGCCCAGTGACACGAAAGGCGCTTTTAATGTATCGCGGAGCACTGTATTCTCCAGCCACTCCAGCATGTCCGAGCCCGTCCCTTTTTTTCCGGTTTCAGGATCGACGGCGAACCACCAAATATGAGGGACACCGTACGGCCCGGGATTCGGCCCCCACGGCATCCGCAGAGAAATCGTCGCCAGAATCCGTCCGTCTTCTTCCAAAACGTAACAGGCGTTTTTTTGTATGTTATTCAAAACGAGCTCCTTATCCGCCGTGGCAGCGGCAAAGTTGATGCCGAGCTTGCGGATCGGTTCATACGCCCGCAGTGTCAGTGAAAGCAGCTCATCAGCGTCTGCCTCCGTTGCGAGCCGGTATTGTCTTGACATGATGAGCCCTCCTTTAGTCGGCATATCGGTTTGCCGGTTTTTCCAGTCCGAAATGTTCTCTGAGCGTCGTTCCTTCATACTCTTTTCTGAACACACCCCGTTCTTGTAAAATCGGAATCACTTTGTCTACGAAAAGAGTGAGACCTTCAGGCAAAAGCGGCGGCATGATGTTGAATCCGTCACAAGCTTGTTTTCCGACCCATTCTTCCATCTTATCGGCAAGCTGTTCTGGCGTTCCGACAAAGATATGATGGCCTCTTGAACCCGCCACATATTTGTAAAGTTCGCGGATGGTCATGTTATCGCGTTTGGCCATCTCCTGAACGAGCTTGAACCGGCTTTTAACGGCATTCGACGCATCCGCATCCAATTCAGGCAGCGGGCCGTCAAGCGGGCAGGCGGAAAGGTCGACGCCGCCCAGATAGTTTTGCAGAATGTTCAGGCCGACAGACGGAATGATGAGGTCTTGGAGCTCTTCATATTTTGCCTGCGCTTCTTCTTCAGTATCGGCGATAACGGGAAAAATTCCCGGCATGATCGCGATTTTTTCAGGATCACGGCCGAAAGAAGCCGCTTGTTCTTTAATAGATTGATAGAAATCCTGCGCGGATTCCAAATGATTTTGCGCGGTGAAAATGACCTCCGCCGTTTTGGCGGCCAGCGCTTTTCCGTCTCCTGATGATCCGGCCTGAATAATGACCGGGCGCCCTTGAGGTGTGCGGGCGACATTTAACGGCCCTCTCACGGAGAAATATGTTCCTTTATGGTTCAATTCATGCATTTTGTCTTTATCGAAAAATGCTCCTGATTCTTTGTCACGGATAAAGGCGTCTTCCTCCCACGAATCCCATAATCCTTTGACGACTTCAACGAATTCTTCCGCGCGCTGATATCTGAGATGGTGCTCAAGATGCTTTTCGCCGCTGAAATTAAGCGCGGTCGATTCAATCGAAGATGTGACGACATTCCAGCCCGCGCGGCCGTTGGAAAGATGATCAAGCGATGCAAATTGTCTCGCGATATGGAACGGTTCGCTGTATGTAGTAGATGCGGTCGCCGTCAGACCGATGCGGGATGTGACCTGAGCGAGCGCCGACAGCAGCGTAAACGGCTCAAAGCGCGTCAGCACATTCGGATGTGATTTGCCGTCTATTGATAAACTGTCCGCCAAAAACAGCATGTCCAATTTCCCCCGCTCAGCCGTTTTCGCCAGTTCTTTGAAATAATCCAAATTCATGCTCGCGTCCGCCGGTGCCTGAGGATGTCTCCAAGAAGCGACATGATGGCCGGTGCCCGCGAGAAACACACCGAGTTTGATTTCTTTTTTCTTTGTCATGATGGATCTCCTTCTATTCTGAAATACGGTTCGGAAAATATTAACACCACTAAACCTATATTTCCTAGTAATTTTATAAGAATAAATCAAAATGTACAATTGTCAGGCAAGTTTGTCAATGCATTAAGACAAAAATCATGATATTTAAAAAAACCCGGCGCACCGGCCGGGTTATTTCTTCGAAACTGTATAGACGGTCCCTTTGACCTTTTTCTTAATAACGGCAATGATAAGCAGCAAAACGGGGAACAGCACTTGAAACGGAAGATGAATATAGATCGGCACAATGTTTAAGCCTTCATTCATGTGTTCCGAAAAATTGCTTGCGATGCTGATGGAGAGAATCAGCACCCCCAATCCGACCGGGAAGGCCAGCTGGGACGGATTTTTTTCTTTAAACAGCGTGGACACGCCCACGACAACCGCATATGTAAAAAGGCTGACTTTGAAAAAACCGCCGATGACGAGCACGAGCATGAAAAAGACATCCAGCCGGTCTAAAAACTCTTCCACTTTAATTGTCTGTATGGTGCTCAGCAGCGGAAATTGAGAGCGGAGCATTAAGTTGACGTCCAGCACACAAATATTAATCGCCACTGACATCGCCAAAAACAGCCCGCTGATGATAATCGCCAGAAATCCGGTTTTCTTCACCTTTTTCCGATCTTTTAAATAAGGGAAAATCATGACAAACACGATTAATTCACCGAACGGGATGAACATCGTCTGTTTAAACACGGAATAAATGACCGTTCCTGCACCCTCCGCTAAAACGGGCTGGAGAAATCTGAGGTTTATCGTGCCTGAGCTGATAATGAGGATCAGCCCGACGGCTGTCAGGAAATACATAATGCCAAACAGCAGCTCGCCGGCTCTCGCTATCACTTCAATTCCCTTTCTGACCGCAAATATCGCGGCGATCATCAGCATGGCATTCACAATTAAAAGCGGCGTGTCCTGGTAGGCGAAGGTGACAAGCATTTCGCCAAAATCCCGCAATACGCGGGCCGCGATATAAGCAAAATAGAGAATATAAAGAAGGGAGACAGCCCAGCTCAGATGTCTGCCGATCAGTTCGTTCATGTAATCTCTCGGAGAAGACTCAGGAAAAAATTGATACAGCGCCTGATAAACGTAGAAAAGCCCGAGACCGATAACGCACCCGAGAAGCACGGACAGCCACGCATCCCGCCCGGCCATCGTTCCCGGCGGGATCAATAACGAACTGCCCAATTCAAACAAAATGATCATAATAAACAGCTGACGCGTGCCGATTTTCGCATTTTCCATACGCTTCGCTCCTTTCTCCTCAAATCAATCATGCTCAAGCTTGTCTGAGAGAGGATTATTCCGCAAGCCCGTTCTTCTGATAATGACTTCCGTTTTGACATCTACGGGGAGATTGGGGAAATATTCTTCATCCCACTTCCCTTTGAACTTTTTCCATTTGTCCGGATGCTTCCGATAGATCAGGTCTCCGAAGCCGACGAAGTCATTCTTATGGGCTTTTATATCTTCAATCGATTTGGTGATATCTTTCTCAAGCTGCACGCTGAGCGCCTTTTGCATCGACATCAGCACTTGCGGATCAGACAGATGGAAAGGGTATCTGACAGCGTCCACCAGCCCCTCGACCTGAGCATGCACGTGAATATACGGTTTTCCGTTCGGAAAAGTGGCCGTCACCTTTGTATTCTGGCGGGTGACCTGCAGACTGATTGCATGCTTCACGTTCTTCCAATCCGCATTGATGAACGTATGCTTGATCCTATTGAGCAGCCATACAGCCCCCACACTGTCGTCATCCTCAATCCAGTAATCCAGCCTCCCATCCTTTTTGAACACCGCCAGTCCGTCCGCTGACAGCACTGCTTTCGGTTCAGTTGTCTGCGTATTTTCCATCGTAGGACCGGCTTTATCGTCTCCGTGCATTTCATAACCAGGAATAAACGGCGACCCGGTCGGAGAAGCGAGATCAATCAGAACGTCCTGAAGGCTGGTTTTAATGACTCTGCCGTATTGTTCCTGCGTGAAGCTGAGCGTCTTGTTCACTTTATTGGAAGGGATTTTATCAATCGGCGTCAGCACTTTAATAATGTCTTCAGCCTTGCAATTATGCGCGATCACAACGGTTGCAGTCGTCCTGAATTCGGTGTCGCGGTCAAGATTGTCCAGAATAAAACTGAGCCCTTCCTCTTTCGCCAGTTTTTCACTGAACACCACGAGATTCGTATGCGCAAAATAGAGCCTTCTGGACACTTTCATCGAGCCTTTTCTCAAAGCTTCCGTCATATTGTCTCCGGACACCGAATAGACGGAAACCGGAGGCCGGTCTCCCGCTCCGCCGCCCTGCAGACCGCCGGCCACATTTCCCGGATTGATAATTTGAAAATGAAGAACATATTTTCCCGTTTCGGTCCGGTCAATACCGATGGCGGAGATCACCGCCAAATCGGTCAGCTCCCTTTTATCCCAGCATCCGGATACAAACATAAGGGAAACCATCGTACAAAGGATAAGCATCCATTTACGTCTTTTCATTACCGTCGCCCTCTTCTACATCTTTATTAACCATTCCTCTGGATGTCTCCGGTTTCGGTCTTTGATGTTCCCCTTGGCGCCTGTTGTTTTCCTGCACGAGCAGTCCCGGCCTTTTTTCATCCGCCCATAACGGAGCGCGGAGGAGGGAATCCTTCAGTCCGCCCGGGGTTAAAGGAGCGAGCGGGGACATATACGGAAATCCGAATGAACGCAGGCCGCACAGATGGACAAACATCATGATAATGCCCAGAATCAGCCCGTAAAATCCCATAACCGCCGCCGACAGAATAAAGAGAAACCGGATCAGACGCGCAGATATCGCCATGTCAAAAGCCGGGGTCGCAAAGCTGGCAATCGCCGTCAGCGCGACGACGATAACCATGGCCGGGGAGACGATGCCGGCCTGCACGGCGGCCTGGCCGATGACAAGCGCTCCGACGATGGAAACGGCGGAGCCGACAACTCTCGGAAGCCGGACACCCGCCTCCCTGAGAATCTCAAAGGCCACTTCCATCGTCAGCGCTTCAATCACGGCCGGGAACGGCACCGTCTCCCGCTGGGCCGCGATGACAATCAGCAGCTGGGTCGGAATCATTTCCTGGTGAAAGGTCGTCGCCGCCACATAAATCCCCGGCGCCACCAGTGAAATGAAGAAGATCAAAACCCGCAGCACCCTGATGCTAGTGGCGATATCAAATCGTGAATAATAATCCTCAACGGATTGAAAAAATTGAATAAATAAGGCCGGCGCGAGGAGAACGAACGGCGTTCCGTCCACGATAATCGCAAATCGTCCTTCCAGCAGATTCCCCGCCACAACGTCCGGCCGCTCTGTATGATATACGGTGGGGAACACAGAAAACGGCGCGTCTTCAATGAGCTGTTCAATGTAGCCGGATTCCAGAATGCTGTCGATGTCAATGTGCTTCAGCCGCTTGCGGACTTCCTTAATCAGCTTTTTATCGCAAATTCCGTTAATATACATCAGCGCGACATCCGTATTCGTTTCGTGTCCGATTTCCATTTTTTCAACCCATACATCAGGCGTTTTTACATACCTGCGGATCATGGAAATATTGGTTTGCAGAGATTCAGTGAATCCCTGCCGCGGGCCGCGGAAAGAGACCTGGGTGCTCGGCTCTTGAATGGACCGGTGCTCTCCCCCTTCCGTGCTGGCGATCAGCGCCTTGTCAGCCCCGTCGACAAAAATGAGCGTGCTGCCCGCCACCAGCCCGGCATAAAGACTTTTCCATTTTTCTTCCTCTTTCACACCGCCGATCGCAAGCGTTTTATCGTATATCAGGCAGACTGCTTGTTCCGGCTGAACGGACGGGATGTCGATTAAATCCTCCAGAAGGGATTGGCTGACGAGCTGTTCGTCTACCAAACCGGCGATATACACAATTGCGGCCGGAAGCTCTTCTTTTCCGATTTTCAGCCGGCGGATGACGACATCGGCACTGTTGCCGAACCTCTCAGACAGCTTCTTCATATTTTGCTTTAAGCTGAGGGAGATCGGCTCATCCCGCTCTTTGTCCGGCTGGCTGTCCGCTTCTTTTCTGCCTTCATTGTCACGGTCGTTTTGATCGGCTTTTTTTTGTTTCTTCTGCTTAAAAAATGGCGGCATATCGCAAAAAACCTTTCCTCGTTTTTTTCATATTCTTCCTGTACGGCAAAAGATTATGCACGGCGGAAAGTCTGTATAAGTTCTGCGTAATCGAAAAGGATAAAAAGGGAGAGTGATGCGCATGAAAATATTGGGGGTTTCATTTTTTTTGCTTGCTGCCTGTCTGATCATTTCAGTGACGATGGATATGCTGCAAGGTTTCAGTTTCTATGGAGCGGTCCAAAACAACCTGTCCGCTTTTAAATTGACCACCTTCTCAGAATGGCTGATGCTGTTTTTATTCGCCCTTTTTTTAATCAGAGAAATGATCGTTTTATATAAATCAGGTAAAAAAGATGCCTGACAGGCGCACGGCTGTATTGTGTCAAAAAAGAACACATCCCTCCTTCTTTCGGAGTTCATGTGTTCTTTTTATGTTTCCGGCGCAGATTGTTTTCAGATGACGATATTTCCGCTTTCCGTATCTGTCGTGTGTTTCACAATGACGCCTTTGATAATGCGGTTGCCGATGATTTTAGTACTTGCGGAGGAATTGGTTTGGATGGCGGAAGCAGAAGCGGCGGAAAGGTTGTTGATGGTATTGCCCGACACGAGGGAATTGGAGGCTCCGTTCAGATAGATGCCGATCGGGCTGCCCGCCGTTCGGTTGATCGTGAGCGTATTGTCTATGACTTCATGCGTGCCTGAGTTCAGATACACGGTAACGATAAGCGGTGATGATTCAAAGCGGTTGCTGATGACAGAGGTTCCCGAGGATGTTGAACTGAAAATGGGATAGTTTTTGTAGCTTTTGAAGAGATTTCCCTTGATGACAGCCCTGGCGTCATTTGTCACAGATACGGCATAGGACTCCGCGGCGCCCTGATACGCATTCGGAATGAGCGTATTTCCTTCAATAACGGCATTTCCGCCTGTGACCCATATGCCCCGGCTGAACGATTTCAGCACATTTTGTTTTACGGTGATATTGCCGGCCGACATACTGATTCCGTCCGTTACCTGATTCAGAGTGTTATTCATAAAGACGGCGTTTTCCGACAGCGTCGCCCGCATCCCCGTGCTTCGTCTCGTTTCGGAACGTCCGTTTTCAATGACATTGCCGTCAACGGTCACATCTTCTGCCTGATAGACGGAAATGCCCGTATTTTCAAATTGATTGATTTTGTTATGGGTGACGAGGACGCTTTTTCCCCTTACATCTATTCCGGTGGAAAAACCGGTAATCAGATTGTTGGAAATGACGGCATTGCTGCTGTCCTGTCCTTGTGACACACCTTGTCCGGCGACTGCGGTCCTTGAGCCGCCGTCTGACCGAAAGAAGACATTCCCCGAAATGACGGTATGTGCCCCATACCCGTAGCTGATTGTGTTATCGGAATGATTTCCTTCAATTAACACATTATATCCGTTAAAGTTGGTGACTGAGCTTGCGGCGTTTCCGGAAAAGAAGTTGTTGCGGACCGTAATATGAAGAGCTTCTTCATAATCAATATCGCCTTCTCCGTACGATTCAATATCGATTCCGAATTTCGGAGCCGTTCCGTTCCCTTGCCCGGCGTCTTCAATCACACATTCTTCCACCGTAACGGTATTGCAGCCGGTGATTGAAATGTTGTTCCGCCTTGACTGCCTGATCTCACAGCGGCGGATGGTCACCTGTTCTGAAGTTTCGTAATCACTGTTTGTTTTTAACCCGAGCGGGCTGACAATAATGCCGTCTCCCGTAAAATCGGAAATCTTCACATTTTCGATCAGCACATTGCTGCTGCCTTCAATACAGATTCCAAACCCCCATTCATGGGTCGACCGCAAAGGGACATTGGTATACGTGTGTTCATCCCGTTCTCCGATGATCCGGCCGCCGGTGATGGTGACATTTTCACGCCTGCCTATATAGAAAGCCGAGTAGCCCCAGGAGCTGTTCGGCGCCACTTTAATCGTGCATTCCGGATCTAAAACGATGGTGAGATGGCTCGGCACGTTAATCCCGGCGTTCCGAAACGGCTGGCTTCTGTCCCCGCCAAGCGTGCCGTTGATTTTATACGTTCCGGGCGGAAAAAACACCGTATGACAGCCTTCGCTGACGGCCCTGGCCAAGCATTGATTGATGGCGCCCGTCACGTCGGTTTTTCCGTCTGCCGCCACACCGCAATCCGTTATATCCAATATACGATTCGGCAAGTGATAATCTCCTCCTTCCTCTCTTATTGTCATCTTATTCCGCCATATCCCGCTCCGCCTGTACATACTTTAAATTTTATTAAAAAAGTTTATAAAGATAGTTTAGTCAGATAATATAACAAAATAAGTCATTGGAATTAGGAAAATTCGTCTATATTCAACGTTTTAATATCTTTTCATTCTGGAATTTTTTGAATTCAGTATAAATTATATTGACACAAGTATTATATAAGAATATGATTTTTGTAATACACTTTTTTAAGAAAGGGTTGGCTCAGGTGGCATCTATTGATAAGGACTCTATAACAGAAACTGTGCCGCAACGAGGCTTTTTCGGTCATCCCCGCGGCTTGTTCACACTGTTTTTCACCGAATTTTGGGAGCGTTTCTCCTACTATGGTATGAGAGCCATATTGCTTTACTATTTATACACGGAAGTCGCTCATGGCGGTCTCGGCTTTGATAAAACGACCGCAGTTGCCATCATGTCCATATACGGGTCTCTCGTATACATGTCGAGCGTCATCGGCGGATGGCTGGCCGACCGGGTATTCGGCACGGCAAACACCGTATTTTACGGCGGAATTTTAATTATGTTCGGGCACATCGCTCTTGCCTTCCCTGGCAGCACGGCGGCGTTTTTTACCAGCATGGCTCTGATCATTATCGGAACCGGCCTGCTTAAACCAAACGTATCCAGCGTTGTCGGAGATTTATATACGAAGGAAGACGAGCGCCGCGACTCAGGTTTCAGCATCTTTTACATGGGCATCAACCTCGGCGGATTGCTTGCGCCGCTAATTGTCGGAACACTCGGACAGAAGTACAACTACCACTTAGGCTTCGGATGCGCCGCGGCCGGTATGTTCCTCGGACTGATTGTTTTCGCTCTAACGAGAAAGAAATACCTCGGCAAAGCAGGCTCCAATGTACCGAATCCGATTTCTAAATCATCAGTGATCGGCACGGGAATCGGAGTGGTCATCGCAGCAGCCGTTATCATCGTTCTGATCCAAACCGGCTGGCTGACGATCCAGCGTGTGATTGACACCGTCAGTATCCTCGGCATTGTCATTCCGGTTATTTACTTTATCGTGATGTTCACGAGCAAAAAAGCGACGAAAACGGAAAAATCACGGCTTGCGGCTTATGTTCCGCTGTTTGTTGCAGCGGCAATGTTCTGGGCGATTCAGGAGCAGGGCGCGACGATTCTTGCTTTATATGCGGATCAGCGCACGAGACTTTCCTTTGCGGGCATGCATCTTGAGTCTTCATGGTTCCAGTCTCTGAACCCGTTATTCATCGTTATTTTCGCGCCGGTGTTCGCCTGGATCTGGATGAAGCTCGGCAAACGCCAGCCTTCAACACCGATTAAATTCGCAATCGGCATTATCCTTGCCGGATTATCATTTTTAGTCATGGTGCTTCCGGTTATGGGCGGAAGCGGCGAGCTTGTGAGCCCGCTTTGGCTTGTGCTCAGCTTCCTTTTGGTTGTGCTTGGTGAGCTTTGCCTTTCACCGGTCGGTTTATCCGTCACAACGAAACTTGCGCCTGCCGCTTTCTCAGCGCAGACGATGAGCATGTGGTTTTTAACAAACGCCTGCGGTCAAGCCCTGAACGCAAAAGTAGTCGGTTTGTTTGATAAGATTTCTGAAGCGGCCTACTTCGGCTCAATCGGTCTTGTTTCGATCATTCTCGGTATTATTTTGATTCTTCTGTCTCCCGTCATTAAACGGGCGATGAAAGGCGTACAATAAAAGAAAAGCCTGCGGAATCGTCCGCAGGCTTTTTTTATGCGTCTATCGTTTTAACTCCTCAAGTGTTTCTCTCCATCTCTTCAAGACATCTTCCGGTTCGTGGAGCTGGATGGCCGGTCCGGATGTCAGATCCGCGTATTTCGCCCGATCTTCCTTGACGGTGATCACGCGGCAGCTGAACCGTTCCCGCTCGTGTTTCGCCTCTTTCAGCGGCGGAAGCGCCTCACATTCCAATGTGACGTAATATGCGGCTCCTCCGTGCCAGGCGATGAAAAGCGCTTGTCCCGAATGCAGCAGGCTGCTTACGGTCGTCGTGTTTTTCCATAAGGCGAGCCGGAGATTTGTTCTGCTCACGGCCACGATTTCACCGGCGCTGATCATGGCCGCGTGCGGACGGCCTTCTTTTGTCACGGATTGGAGCACAAATGCGTCGTGCTGCTTTTTTTCAAGCTCCGTCCCGTCTAAAAGCGTGTAAAGCGCCTCCGGCAGCTGCTCCGGCAGCATTACGCTTTTCTTTCCGGAACAGCGGGAACATGTGCGGCCGTCTCCGTTTCTTTCGGATCAATTTTAAATGCCGGGTTGAATGCCGCCGGATTCGTGATGCTTTCCGGTTCACAGGATCTCCATGTGAAAAAGCAGGTTTGGCATTGGTAAATTTCCCAAGCGCCTTTGACCGGCGATTGGCTGACGGTTTCTCCTTTTTTCGATTCACAGCGCGGGCATGTTTTCATTGCAACCTCATCCTTTCTTATTGATTCATTAAGTCCATCAGTTTTTGTTCCCATTCTTTCGTTGTCAGCGGAGAATCAAGCGGCTGAGAATAATGGCCTCTTGTTTCCGGCGCGACAGGCGTTGTCGCGTCAAGAATCATTTTGTGTGTCATCCCTGCCGGATCAGACCCCGGGTCAAGCGGAAGGACGGACAGGTCAGGAATGATGACTGCATCGTGTTTCGGATGCATTTTCGTTGAGAGCGCCCACATGACTTGCGGGAGGTTAAACGGATCGACATCCTCATCCACGACAATGACCATTTTGCAGTAGCCGAGTCCGTGCGGCGTGGTCAGAGCGCGCATGCCGACCGCCTTGGCAAAGCCGCCGTAGCGCGTTTTCGTGGAAATAATGGCGATCAGCCCGTGCGTATACATCGCGTTCACGGCGACAATTTCGTTCGGATAAGCTTCCTTGAGCTGCTGGTAAAGCGGCACGCACGTATTAATGCCGATCATATAATCGCACTCCGTCCACGGCATGCCTAAGTATAAATGTTCAAAAATCGGATTGTTTCTATGATATACCCGTTTGATTTTGATCACCGGCATGCTGCGGCCGCCTGAATAATGGCCCGTGAACTCACCGAAAGGTCCTTCGTATTCCCGTTCTCCCGCAAGGATCTCTCCTTCCAGAACGACTTCAGCGCCCCAAGGGATGTCTAAATCAGACAATTTAGATTTGACGATTCTGTAGGGCTCCCCTTGAATTGCGCCGGCCATTTCATACTCGGATTGATCGTATAACAGCGGAGTTGACGCAGCTGTCGTAATCACCGGCTCACAGCCGAGCGCGATCGTAACGGGAAGATTCACGCCGCGTTCTTCAGCTTGGCGAAGATGAATCGCAATATCATGCTGAGGCACGGGCTGAATGCCGAGGCGGTCTTTTCCCTTTACCTGCATTCTGTAAATGCCGACATTCTGCTTGCCGAAATTGTCCGGATCTTCAAGATCGCGGGAAATGACACACGCTTTATCCAAGTAATAGCCGCCGTCCCCCTGGTTGATTCTGAATAGCGGAAGGATGTCGAATAGATTGATATCTTCCATTATTTCATTTTCATGAAACGGCGCGGTTTCTTCCCGTTTGACCGGCACCGGAAATGCATCGTACCGTTTGGCAAACTCAAAGAATTGTTCTTTTACAGGCGTATCTTTCGGCATGCCGAGCATCATCGCGTGATTCGGCCACGAGCCGATGACATTCAAAGCCACCTGCGCATGGTGATGTCCGTAAATATTGTTAAACAAAAGCGCAGGGGTTTTATCCCCGAGATTGCTGGCTGCACGCGCAGCGGCACCCAGATCCGGCTCCGGTTTTACCTCTTCGTTGACTGTTAAGAGCTGCCCTTCTTTTTCAAGAGCGGCGAGAAATTCCCTAAAATCCTGATAGGCCATTATCAGATTCCTCCTTTTTGTTTTTCAATTCCGTACCACCGTTTCGCTTCCGGCAGACGGATGCCGAACTGATCGAGCGTCCGGAACACAATATGGTCTATCAATTCATCCATGTCAGCCGGCTTGTTATAAAATGCCGGCATCGGCGGAAGAATGACGGAACCCATTTTTGTAAGCGTTAGCATATTTTCTAAATGGATTTGGCTGAGCGGCGTTTCTCTAGTCAGCAGCACAAGTTTTTTCCGCTCCTTCAGGATGACGTCAGCCGCCCTTGTCAGCAGATTGTCAGCCATTCCGGTGCGGATGCTTGCCAGTGATTTCATGCTGCACGGAGCGATGATCATCCCGTCCGTTTCAAACGAACCGCTTGAAATCGCCGCCGCCTGGTCTTTGTGAGAATACGTATAGGATGCGAGTTTCTCGACATCTTTTAACGTATAATCGGTTTCATGTGTAATGGTGACATTTGCCCAAGGAGACACGACAAGATGGGTTTCGATCTCCGCGGCTTTTAAATATTCTAAAAGCCTGATCCCGAATATGGCTCCCGTTGCCCCGGTCATTCCGATGACGAGCTTCATATTGACCCCTCCTTTACGCTTGAAATGTGGTGTCAAAACCATCATACTCCTGATATATCCATATGAAAAATATTCGTTAAATCTATATATCATACCTTAAAGGTATAAAAGAAAGGAGCGCGTTCTCATGGATATCCGGCAATTGCGTTATTTCATCACCATTGCCCAAGAGCAGAAAATCACGACGGCCGCCAAAAAGCTTCATATGGCACAGCCGCCTTTAAGCAGACAGCTGAAACAGCTCGAAGAAGAATTGGGCGTCATTCTGTTTGACCGCAATAAAAAGAAACAAATGACCCTTACATATGAAGGAAATGTCTTTTTGAAAAGAGCGAAAGAGATTCTTCATAAGTTTGAGGATGCCATTATCGAGGTACAAGAGCTGAAGGAGGAGGTGGCCGGGACACTTGCCGTCGGGTCAACCATTTACTGCGCAGCGCTCATGCTTGAGAAAGTGTCACAGATGAAAGAGCGGTTTCCGCATCTCACCTTTAACATTTGGGAAGATGAACCCGTCTCACTGCTTGAGCTTCTGGAAACCCGGCAGATTGACGCCGCCGTGACCACCACCTTGATTAAAAACGACGGCATTGAATCGAAGGAGCTTGAAGACATTCCGTGTGTATTGGTGCTGTCCGAGCATTCAAAACGACTGTGCGGTGAAACGATTAAACTGAATGACATCGCCTCTTTGCCTCTGATCCTTTTGCGCACCGTCAATGGAAGAGGTGTGTATGACCAAGTCCTCCAAGTTTGTGAACAGTACGGTCTCGACCTTCAGGTTGTCTGTGAATGTCATGACTCCGCGACGCTTTTGAGCCTCGTATCGTCAGGGTTCGGCGCCACGATTCTGCCTTTGACGATGATTCCCGTCCATATGCGCTCGCATGTCAAAACGGTTATCATCGAAGACAACCCGTTTGTCATGACACCGGCCGTCATCTGGAGGAAAGACAGCTACCTGCCGAAGCCTGTCAGACAGTTTTTGGAATTATTTTGATCTCAGAACACGAAGAATTCCCGCTTATGAAAACCAATTACTTGACTCATACTAAAAAAAAGTTATCCTTTACAATTGGGAGCTATTTTTTCTCAATAAAACTACTCAGAAAAGTGGGGAATAAAGAAGATGAAAAAAGCATTATTCGCTTTGTTCATGATGGTCAGCATCGCAATGCTTGCAGCCTGCGGAAACTCACAGGACAGCGGATCTAAGTCAAAAGACGGCGATCTTTGGGCTTCTGTCAAGAAAAAAGGCGTACTGACCGTCGGCACAGAAGGAACGTACGAACCGTTTACCTTCCATGATAAAAAGAGTGACAAACTGACCGGATATGATGTTGAAGTGATTCAAGAAGTCGCGAAACGCCTCGGTCTGAAAGCTGACTTCAAAGAAACGCAATGGGACAGCATGTTTGCCGGATTAAACGCGAAACGGTTTGACGTCGTCGCCAACCAAGTCGGCAAAACAGGCCGTGAAAACCAATATGATTTTTCTGATAAATACACAACGTCAAATGCAGTCGTCGTGACGAAAAAAGACAGCACGATTGCGAAAGATGCTGATGTCAAAGGAAAAACAGCGGCTCAGTCATTAACAAGCAATTACAATAAATTAGCGAAAGAAGCCGGCGCGAAAATTGAAGGCGTTGAAGGCATGGCTCAATCCCTTCAGCTCATTCAGCAGGGCCGCGCTGATCTGACTTACAACGATAAGCTTGCCGTACTGAACTACTTAAAAACGTCCGGCAATAAAAACGTGAAAATCGCGTTTGAAGCAGGCCAGCCGCAGCAGACGTATTTCGCATTCCGAAAAGGAAGCGGCGAACTTGTGACCCACGTCAACAAAGCGTTAAAAGAAATGAAAGAGGACGGGACTCTTTCTAAAATAGCGAAAAAATGGTTCGGCGAAGATGTTTCTAAGTAACATGCCGGAGCCCGTGATTGCAACAGCCATTCCATGGGATTTGGTGCAGCAGTCATTCTGGCCGATTCTTTCCGGGGGAATCTATTACTCGATTCCCCTTACCATTCTTTCCTTTATTTTCGGAATGATCATCGCGCTGATTACGGCGCTCGCCAGAATGTCAAATATGAAACCATTGAGATGGGTGTTCAGCGTATACGTATCAGCGGTGCGCGGCACTCCTCTTCTCGTTCAATTGTTCATCATTTTTTATCTGTTCCCGACATTTAATATTACGCTGGACCCTTTCCCAAGCGCAGTCATCGCGTTTTCATTAAACGTGGGCGCCTACGCTTCTGAAATCATCCGGGCATCTATTTCATCCGTGCCGAAAGGGCAATGGGAAGCCGGTTATACGATCGGCATGACCTATCGCAAGACATTGTTCCGCGTGATCCTGCCGCAGGCATTTCGCGTGTCCATTCCGCCATTATCAAATACATTTATCAGCCTGATCAAGGATACATCTCTCGCGTCACAGATTCTCGTCGCGGAGCTGTTCAGAAAAGCGCAGGAAATCGGCGCGCAAAACCTTGATCAAATCTTGGTCATCTATATTGAAGCCGCCTTTATTTATTGGATCATCTGCTTCTTGCTGTCAATCGTACAGCACGTGATCGAACGGCGTCTCGACCGTTATGTGGCCAAATAAGGAGGTTTCGATATGCTTTCCGTCAAAGGATTAAATAAATCATTCGGACAGAATGAAATTTTAAAAAAGATAGATATGGAGATAGAAAAAGGGAAAGTCATCGCCATTCTGGGGCCGTCCGGTTCAGGAAAAACAACGCTTCTGCGCTGTCTGAACGCGCTTGAGATCCCCAATCGCGGCGAGCTGGCATTCTCCGATTTTTCAATAGATTTCTCCAAAAAAGTGAAGCAGGCTGATATTCTTCGCCTCCGCCGCAAATCAGGCATGGTCTTTCAGGCGTATCATCTGTTTCCTCACCGCACGGCGCTTGAAAACGTCATGGAAGGACCCATTCAAGTGCAAAAGCGCGACAAGGAGCAAGTCAGAAAAGAAGCGATGGAGCTTCTGGAAAAAGTCGGACTGAAAGACAAAATGGATTTATATCCGTTCCAGCTTTCCGGCGGTCAGCAGCAGCGGGTCGGCATCGCCCGCGCGCTTGCGATTCAGCCCGAGCTGATGCTGTTTGACGAACCGACGTCAGCGCTTGATCCGGAGCTGGTCGGCGAGGTGCTCAAAGTGATTAAGGATCTGGCGAACGAAGGCTGGACGATGGTCGTCGTCACCCATGAAATCAAATTCGCGCAGGAAGTGGCCGATGAAGTCATTTTCATTGACGGCGGCGTCATTGTGGAACAAGGACCGCCGTCCCACATTTTTTCCGCGCCGAAAGAAGAACGCACGCAGCGGTTTTTAAATCGTATACTGAATCCTTTGTAGGAGCGGGAGAAGAAGCGAAACACTGATTTCGCTTCTTCTTTTTTTTGGCGGTTATGCTACAATGACAATTAATGAAATTTTATGAAAGAAGGGACCTCTTTGAAGCGGGAATTCTTGATGCGCTGGACGTTTTATTTTGCCGGTCTGTTGATTTTGTCTTTCGGGGTATCGTTAACCATTAAAGGAAAAGCTCTCGGCATCAGCCCTTGGGATGCCTTTCATTATGGGCTTTTTCAGCATTTCGGGCTTTCTGTCGGACAATGGTCCATCGTGGTCGGCGCGGTCATCGTGGCTTTAACCTGCCTGTTCACGAGGACGCTCCCGAAAATCGGCGCTATCTTAAATATGGTGCTGATGGGAATGTTTATTGATTTCTTTTCGTTTCTGCTTCCTGAGGCGCACGCTTTTTCCTTAGCGGCCGTGTTTTTTTCGATCGGATTGCTGCTGATCGGCTGCGGCGTCGGTATTTACGTATCAGCAGGGCTCGGCGCGGGCCCCCGGGACTCTCTGATGATGCTGATATCTGAAAAAACGGGCTGGAACGTGCAATGGGTGCGGAACGGCATTGAGCTGACGATTCTTGCCGCAGCCTGGATGATGGGCGGACCGATCGGCGCCGGTACCATTATTACGGCTGTTTTGACGGGGCTGATTCTGCGTTTTTCTTTGCCGCAGTCCTCTAAACTGTTAACATACGCGATCTCCGGGCGGGCAACGTCCGTTCATTAAAAACAAAGCCGAAACGGTTTTGTTTTTTTTATTTTCGGACAGCTTTCGTCTGATATGATAGGATGGTTTTGACAATATTTTCAGACGGAGGATCTGGACATGAAGATTTACGGAGTATATATGGACCGCCCGCTTTCTGCAGAGGAAGAGGATCGGATGATGGCGGCCGTGTCCGCCGAAAAGCGGGAAAAATGCCGGCGCTTTTACCATAAGGAGGATGCTCACCGCACCTTGATCGGCGACATGCTGATCCGCGCCGCTGCGGCGAAGGCTTACGGACTTGATCCGGCCGGGATTTCATTCAGCGTCCAGGAATACGGAAAGCCGTACATCCCCGCGCTTCCGGACATGCACTTTAACATTTCCCACTCCGGGCGCTGGATCGTGTGCGCCGTTGATTCAAAACCGATCGGCATAGATATTGAAAAAATGAAGCCCGGCACAATTGATATCGCCAAACGGTTTTTTTCGCCGACGGAATACAGTGATCTGCAAGCGAAACACCCCGATCAGCAGACCGATTATTTTTACCACCTGTGGTCGATGAAAGAAAGCTTTATCAAGCAGGCCGGAAAAGGGCTTTCCCTGCCGCTTGATTCATTCAGCGTCCGCCTTAAAGACGACGGCCATGTGTCCATTGAGCTCCCGGACGGGCATGAACCTTGTTTCATCCGCACATATGAGGCGGACGAGGAGTATAAGCTGGCCGTTTGTGCGGCGCATCCCGATTTTTGTGACGGGATTGAGATGAAAACGTATGAAGAGCTGCTGTAAGCATAGAAAAAGGAGGGTGTCCCCCTCCTTTTTTGTCAGCCTGATATTTCCGCCTGTTTCTGCAGCTGCTTTGCTTCTTGATAAATTTCTTCGAACAGATCCGCGATGTGTTCTTCTTCAACACATGAAAATGCGATTCGCAAATCGGTTTCATTAATGGATATCGTTCCGATTCCTCTCTTTTCAAGCAACGACACTCTCAATTCGCCGGCGTTTATGTCTTTCAGCCGGACACACATGAAATAACCCGAGTTAAACGGATAAGGCGTCCATACGTCTTCATAATGCTTGTTTTCTGCAAGAACGGCTTTCACTTTGTCAGCCCGTTTTTTCATGATGTTATATTTCAGCGATTTTTCTTTCTCGTATTCCGGTGACT
The DNA here is from genome assembly GCF_017797845.1 of Bacillus sp. LJBV19. Taxonomy (NCBI): domain Bacteria; kingdom Bacillati; phylum Bacillota; class Bacilli; order Caryophanales; family Bacillaceae; genus Bacillus; species Bacillus sp. LJBV19. The sequence continues at coordinate 361,979 of NZ_CP072563.1, read as the reverse complement.
GCATCGCCCGAAGCATGAATGTTTGGGACGGGTGCGGGGCGCTTGAAATCGTTCCCCTGATAATCCCTTTTGTTTTTTCCTCGAGCACGCGCAGCGCTTTTTCGCTTTTTGTGCTGTACGTAATAAAACCGACGCGGAAGCCCCATGCGTAATTTTCCTTCGTCGCGCCGTCTATTTTCACGCAAAGCACCCGGTCGTGCACTTGGGCGAGTTTGCTGAAGATGGATTCCTGAATGGCCGTTTCATCGTAAAACAGATTGTAATACGCATCATCTACGAGCACGACAATCTCTTTGCCGGCCTCCGCCGCCTCCAGAATCACGCTGACGATTTCTGACGCCTCCTCTTCCCCCGGCGTATAGCCTGTCGGATTATTCGGGAAATTCAGCACGACAATCGCCTTTTCTTCCTGCTTTTTCAGCAGCTCGGACAGCCCCGCCGCATTAAAACGCCCATCCTGATGAAAAAGCGGGTACGTCTCAATGGATGCCTTGCGCCGGACACCGAAAATGAAATTGTAATTTCCCCAATATTTATCAGGCAGAAGCAGCGTATCCCCTTCATTGACGAACAAGTCGGCGGCAATGCTCAGCCCGTGTGTTAAAGCGTTTGTCACGATCGGCGTGCTGATGTCTTTGCCGGCTAATGAAGGATTTTCGAGACGCATTTTTTTCAGCCATTCCTGTCTGAGCGGCTCTTTTCCCTGCGGCGGAGCATAATCGTAGATATCATCGGGGTTATAGGCGGACAGTGTCTCTTGAATATGGGAAAAGTGCATGGACTCGCCTTGTGAGGTGGCAATCCCGATCGTGGCGTTATACTTTCCGGCCTTGGCTTTCGCTTCCGCCGATTGTGTCAGCACCCCTTTCGGATAAAACAACTCTCTGCCCAAATCAGAAAGCATATGAAGCACGTGCGGGTTTTCTTCAGATAATGTTCTGTTCAGCTCTTTTGCTGCATCATTCATGTACGACAATCCCTTCAAAATTATATTCCATCAAATCATAACATAAAATTTTTGATAAATGAGAAAACTCACGGGCAGATTTTGTTACAAAAAACAGACAGCGAATGCTGTCTGTCATATCCTATAACAATTGGCCTGCAGTGCTCCTGTTAATAATCTCATAAATTCGTTCCGCCACTTTTTCAGTTTCACTTAATATGAACATGTGGCCGTCCGAAAACTCATGAAATACGGGATTGCCGGCCCATTTTTTCCATCCGTCCGCATCTTTGATACATTTTTTATCCTTCCGCCCGTTAAAAATATGGACGGGTGATTGAATCATGTGAGAATCAGACGGACGGAAGCTTTCAAGCGCGCGGTAGTCGGATCTGAAAGAAGGCAGGAAAAATGACATGACCTCCTTATTCTCCACTAACTCCTGCGGCATTCCGCCAAGCTCGATAATATGGGCGAGAAATTTTTCATCATCAAGATGAGACACTTTTTTCCTTTCCACATGCGGCGGCTGAATGGCTGAGATGATCACGGCCTGCGGGTAAATGCCCTCCCGCTCCAGCTTTTGCGCCAGCCTGAAAGCGACCATGCCTCCCATACTGTGGCCGAACAGCACAAACGGGCGGTCAGGATGGAGATTCAACTCCTGCTTGTATAAACTGACAAGCTGTTCAAAATCCTCAACGGGGGACATTTGATTTGTTCCGTGTCCCGGCGGTTCCGCGGCAAGCATCTCACACTCACCTTGAAGATAGGTGTGGAGCGGGCGGAATGATGCGGAATAGCCTCCTGCGAACGGAAAACAGATAAGCTGCGTTTTTTCCGTGGTATCGAACGATTTAAAGAGCTGGACCATTGGCGGGCTTCCTCCTTTTCTATCGTGAAGTTGTCAGCTTCAGATGTTCCTTCCTTAGGAATTCGAGCAAATATGCCGCATTCCTTTCGAGACATTCTCCCTGAAGCATTTCTGCGTGCGTGCCGCAGCCTTTTTTCACACGGTATTCACCTGTCGTGGCTTCCTCCCACGCAGCGAGCCACGGCGGCATCGCAAAGTCCGGTTCTGACGTTAATAGATCTATATCCGCATTAACCGTGCCGGTGCTTACGGTATGCACGAAATAAGAATAAAACGCGTTTGTTTTTTTGGCGAGACCTTCTTTGACGGCTTCGTTATTCAGCGCTTCATTGTCCCGGTTTACCTTCATCAGCGCCTGGACATCACTTTCTACGGTGCGGCCTTCCAAGTCGCTGACGCCTTGTTTTTTATAGGAATCGACCATGATCAGCCGCTCCACTTCACGGCCCCCGGCTTCAAGCCGTTTGGCCGTTTCAAAGGCGAGCGTGCAGCCTGCCGAGTATCCGAACATCTTGACCGGTCCTTCCGGCTGGAGCTGATTGATCAGCTCTGTGTAGCGTTCGATGCGGTTGTCTTCCTCGATAAAATCAAACGCACAGATTTTATAGCCGGACAGCTGTTTTGCCAGCGGCTGGTACATCAGCCCGTAACCGAGAACCGGCGGGAACGCAAACAGTGTGTCAGACTGATTTTTATTCATGATGGTGAGATCTTTCATTCCTTTTTCTTCACCGTGAAGCAGATAACCGGCAATGTCTGCGATTGTCGTCGCTTCGAACAACAGCTGCACCGGGATATCAGCACCGAGCTCTTTTTTAATGCGCGACGCTGCCGTCATCGCTTTTAAGGAATGTCCTCCGAGCGCGAAGAAATCATCATGAATCCCAATCTGCTGTCTGCCGAGGATGTCGGACCAGATGCGCGCAATCGTTTCTTCCGTCGCGTTTCGAGGCCCGATCCATTCTTTCGCCGCCTGAGCCTGATCCGGTTTCGGCAGCTGCCGTTTATTGACCTTCCCGTTTGTCGTTAACGGAAGCTCCTCTAAGAAAGTAAAGGTTTGCGGCACCATGTAAGCAGGAAGCTGTTTTTTCAAGTGCCTCTTTACGTCATCAGCTGAAAGCGGCGTCCGGTTCACGAGGTAGGCATTGATTGATGCATCTCCGGACTCATGGCGGTCTGCAACAACGACCGCATCTTTCACACCCGGGTATTCCTGCAGCTGCTTTTCGATTTCTTCAAGCTCAATCCGGTGTCCGCGTATTTTGACCTGGTCGTCAATACGCCCGGCGTATTCAATTGTTCCATCCGGCAGCCAGCGTGCTAAATCCCCTGTGCGGTAAAGCGTTTCTCCCGGCTTGAACGGATTTGGGATAAACGTTTGCTTCGTCAGGTCATGACGGTTCAGATACCCTTTTGATACACCCATTCCGCTGATGCACAGTTCACCGACAGCCCCAAATGGCTGAAGCTGATTTTGCCCGTTCAGAATATAAACACTGGCATTGCTGATCGGCTTTCCGATCGGCAATGAGGAAATGGAATCCGGTATGTCGTGCACGACGTGAGCTGTCGCAAACACCGTGCCCTCAGTCGGCCCGTAGCAATTAATCAGCTTGCCAGGCCCCATGATCTCAAGCGCCTTTCTGACGTGAGGCACTGACGCGCGCTCACCCCCGAATAACACACAGCGAAGCCCCTTCAGCCACTCCTCTCCCGCATCGGTGAGAAGATTAAAAAGTGCGGTTGTCGCAAACATGACATTGACATTCTCCTGCCGGATCAGATCAGTGAGCCGTTCTGTATCAAGCAGTGTATGTTCATCTGCGATAATGAGCCGTGCCGCATTCAGTATTGATGCGTAGAAATCAAAGGTAAATGCGTCAAAGGCGTAATTGGAAACAGATAAGAACGTATCTTTTTCAGAAAATGCCATGTAATCTACATGCTTGACCAATCCTTGAATATTGGCATGAGTGGTGATATTGCCCTTCGGCTTTCCGGTTGTGCCGGACGTATACATAATATACGCAGGATCATCGGGATCAACTGCGGCTGCAGGATCGCTTGCCTGTTCCTCAAACCGTGCCCGATCATCGATGATAAGTGTTGTTCCTGTATACGGCAGCTGAGCCGCTTTTTCTTTCATCTCCTGATGTGTCAGCAGACAGGCTGCCGCACTGTCAGCCAGCATGTACGAGATTCGGTCTTCCGGCAGCTTCGGATCAACCGGCAGATAAGCCGCTCCTGCTTTTAATACGCCGAGAATGCCGATCACCAGTTCAAGCGAGCGCTTCGTGTACAACGCGACAACGGAGCCTTTGCCCGCACCTTGCTTTTGCAAACGGCGCGCAAGACGGTTCGCTTCCTCATCTAATTCACGATAGGAAAGAGTCTGGCCGGAATACGTAAGCGCCGGCGCATCAGGATTTACATTCACCGCTTCCTTGAACCAATCCGTCAGAGGCTTCGCCTGATGAGTCTGAGCCGGCGGGTTTAAGCCGGTAAGCAGAAGCTCTCTTTCCTTTTCATCAACAAGTCTGATCGTATTGACAGGCTGATCCGGCTTCTGGATGAGCTGCTGAATCGCTGTGAGAAGCTGAGATTTTAAGCGCAGGATAAACGCCTCATCAAACACATTCCCGTTATAGGCAAGCTTAATCAGCATCTCATCACCTGGAGAAGCCATCAGGTTGAGATCATAATTCGATTTCTCAAAAACGTGTACATCCTCCATATCAAAGCCGTTTTCACTGTTCTCTTCATTTTTTGCATCCTGAAGCGGATAATTTTCAAACACAATGATGTGGTCAATCAGCTTTGGCTGATCGGCCTGGCTTTGGATGTCATAGAGCGGCACATATTGATGCGGCTCAGACTGCAGCGATTGCTCCTGCAGCTGCTTGAGCAAGCCGTTAAATGTGGTATCCCCAGACAGCTTCACCCGCCTCGGAACAGCATTGATAAACAGCCCGACCATATGTTCAACGCCTTTGATTTCTGCGGGGCGCCCGGAAACGACTGTGCCGAAGATCAAATCGCCGGACTGCTGGTAGCGGCTGATTAATACACTCCAAACCGCCTGCAGCGCCGTACTCAAAGTGGTATGCTGCGATTTTGCAAGCTCGGTAAATGCTTTTGTTTCCTCCTCCGGCAGTGAGAAGAGCAGCTCTTTCGGATCGTAGCCGTCCTTTTGTTTCTTTCTTTGCTCCGCAAATGTCGTTTGTCCTTCAAAATCTTCTAAGTACCCGCGCCAGTAATGCAGTGATGCTTGTTTATCCTGCTTTTCAAGCCACTTGATATAGTCTTTATACGGTTTGACTGGCGGCAGGCTGTACGGCTTTTGTTCGCGCAGGGCATTGTATACCTTAAACAGATCCTGCACGACGATGCCGAAGCACCAGCCGTCCAAAATGATGTGGTGGTAGCTCCACACCCATTCAAAGCTTTCTTCCGCTTTTTTGAAAATGGCTGCCCGCATCGGAATATCCCGCGTCAAATCAAAGCCCTTGATCTTATCCTGTTCTTTGTATTCATTGATTTTGGCTGTTTGCTCGCTGTCCGTTACATGTGTCAGATCGATTTCTTCTATCTGAAACTGCCGTTTTTTCAATACGACTTGGACCGGCCTTTTTACTTTTTCGTGAATGAACACGGTACGAAATACATCGTACCGGTCCATGATCACATTCATGCTTTCTTCAAGGCATTTGATATTCAAGCTGCCTTTTACTTTCATTGTCATTTGTTCGATATAAAAGCTTTGGCCGGGATTCAGGAGAGTATGAAACAGCATTCCCTCCTGCATCGGCGACAAATAATACATGTCCTGAACCTGATCTTTGCTGAATTGGCTCATCTGCTCCGCTCCCCCCTTCTGTGATCTGTTTTTGTCACGTTAAATTCTCCTCAAGCATGTCAAAGATGTCTCCCATTTCATCCATTTCAAGATCCTGCGCGCTGAAATCGCTCGGCGTAAATTCTTTCTCTTCTTTGGCCGTGCAATGGCGGATGATCATTAAGAGATTGTCTTTAAACCGCTGCATCTGTGTTTCGACGGTGCTTCTTTCATATTCTTCCTGATTGTATGAGCAGGAAATGACGAAGCGGCCGCCTGTAACCATCCCGCTGAAGCTCAGTGCGTATAACGCCTCTGATTCTTCGCTGACTTGACGTCCCATATCATATGGAGACGGCTCAAACCATTCCGTTTTCACTTCATTGTCAAACTGCCCTAAGTAGTTAAAACTGATTTCAGGCGCGGCGCCTTGTTCTGTTTCATCGGATGACAGATACCGGAGAATCCCGTATCCTACACCTTTATCAGGAACGCGCCGCACCGTCTCTTTTACCGTTTTAATGACGGAAGAGACGCCGTCTTCCTTGCTGATTTGCAGAATCAAAGGATATTGGGCCGTAAACCAGCCGACCGTCCGTGAAATATTGACATTCGGTATGATTTCTTCCCGGCCGTGTCCTTCTAAGTTGATGCCGACTTTGCCGTTTTCCGTCCATTCACCGATCGTTAAGCCGAGCGCGCTGAGCAGAATGTCGTTGATTTCCGTTCCGTACGGATGATGAACATCTGTAAGCAGCTGTGCCGTTTCTTCCTCAGTTAATTCACATTTCACGGCCGCCGTATGTTTGACGAGCCGTTTGTTCGGATCATGGTCTTTCGGCAGCGGCCGGAGTTCTTCCGCATCTGCCTGAGCCCAATAATCCGCCTGCTTTTTCAGCTCTTCTGATTGCGCAAATGTGTTCAGCGCCCCCGCCCAATCTTTAAAGGAGTGGGTTTTTTGCGGGAGGACGATGCTGTTTTGCTGCTGCGCCTGTTTATAACCTGAAGCGAAATCCTCAAGCAGAATTCGCCATGAAACCCCGTCCACGACGAGATGGTGAACCGCGATTAACAGATGATCGCCTTGTTCTGTCCGGTATTGCTCCGCTTTTAACAGCGGGCCGTTCTCCAGATCAAGACTTCCCTGAAGATGATCGGCAAGCCGCTGAATCTGGCTTTTCAGCATATCCTCGTCAGTTCCGTACAGATCAACGATGTCAAAGCTTGCCTTGCATTCTGTGACAGGGAGGTATGTCTGAATGATGCCTTCCCTTTCTTCACGGTACACCATGCGGAGCGCATCATGGTGTTCAATCAATGCTTGCAGGGTTTTTTCCACCAGGTCCGGATCAAAGCCGTCTTTTGCATGAAGCATGACGGATTGATTCCAGTGGTGTTTGTCCGTGAAGTTTTTCTCAAAGAACCAGCGCTGGATCGGCGTTAAGTCCGCTTCACCTTCGACAGGGCCCTGGTCGGCCTGCTTTCCTTCCGTCCGCTCCACATAAGAGACGAGTTCTTCGATGGTCGGGTGCTGGAAGAGGTCTTTCATCTCCAATTTATACCCGTGCTGGTTCAGGCGGCTCGCCATTTGGATGCCTTTGATCGAGTCGCCGCCGAGCGTGAAGAAATTATCGCTTACGCCGATCTGGTCAAGACCGAGCACTTCCTGCCAAATGTCGGAAAGCAGCGTCTCCATCTCCGTTTCCGGCGCTTTGTACGCGGCGCTTCCCGCTTCAATGTCAGGCGCCGGCAAGGCTTTTTTGTCAATCTTGCCGTTTGCGGTGACCGGAAGCTCGTCCATCTCCACCCAGAACGCCGGCACCATGTAGTCAGGCAGCGTGTCTTTCAGCGCGGCTTTGAGCGCTTCAATATCGTCCTGCTGAGGCGCGACATAGGCGCAAAGCGCGGTATTGCCCGCTTTGTCTTCCACCGCCGTCACCGCTGCGTCATGAACGTCCGCAAGCTGGGCGAGGCGGACTTCGATTTCTGAAAGCTCGATCCGGTAGCCCCGCACTTTGACCTGCTGGTCGATACGCCCGATGTATTCGATGCCGCACTGCGCGTTCCATTTGACGAGGTCGCCGGTCCGGTACATGCGCTCGCCGGGCACGAACGGATCGGCGGTAAACCGCTTCGCCGTTTCTTCTTCACGGTTCAGGTATCCGCGCGCAAGTCCGCGGCCTGCCACGCATAATTCACCGGCAATGCCTTCCGGCTGCACCTGATCGCCGTCGCCGAGAATATAAGCTCTCGTATTGGCAATCGCCCGTCCGATCGAAAGCGACCCTTCCTCCGGATTGATGACGCCGCTTGTCGCGACGACGGTGTTTTCCGTCGGGCCGTAGTTGTTGACGATCGTGTACGGCTGTTTCACCGCCCGCTTTAGCTTATCGCCGCCGACGAGAAGCATGCGGAGAGAGGTATTTTCCAGCTCCATAAATTGTTCGGCGAGCTGCGTAGGCAGGAAGGTGATGGTCACGCCGTGCTCTTCGAAATAGTGATTTAAGCGGGTGATATCCAGCCGGATCGCTTCGTCAATGACGTGAAGTTCCGCGCCGATGGTCCATGTCGGGAACATCTCCCAGATGGAGGCGTCAAAACCGAAGCCCGCGTATTTGGCGCTTTTATCATCCGCCGTCATGGCGAATGCGTCGTGATGCCAGAAGCACAGGTTCACCAGCGCATGGTGTTCGACCATGACACCTTTCGGCTGTCCGGTCGTTCCTGACGTGTAAATCATATAAGCGAGATGATCCGCCGTTGTTTCCGTCTGCGGGTTCGCTTCATCATTTTCATCAAGCGGCAGGCTCAGAATGGAGCGTCCGCCGTCAAGCAGGATCGTTTCTCCTTTGTAGCTGTCCGGCACGCCCAGCGCTTCCTGTGTGAGAAGAAGCTTCGCGCCGCTGTCCTGCAGAATGTAGCTGATCCGCTCTTCCGGGTAGTCGGGGTCAATCGGCACAAATGCCGCGCCCGCTTTCAGGACGCCGAGTACGCCCGCGGCCATTTCCAAGGACGGTTTCGTCAGGATGCCGACACGCTCGTCAGCCGTGACGCCGCAGTCCATGAGAATGCGCGCGATCCGGTTCGCCCTTGCGTTCAGCTCGCCGTACGTCCATTTTGCGCCGTTGTATGCCGCGGCCGGCCGGTTCGCGTGGCGGGCGGCCGTTTCTTCAAAGAGACGGTGAACCGTTTTGTCCCGCGGCACAGAAATTGTTTTTCCTTTCCATGCGTCAAGGAGGGCTTGTTTTTCAGCATCGCTGATCAGTGAAAGCTCAGGCAGCTTTCTGTCCGGACTTTCTGCCACTTGCTTCAGAATCCGCAGGAACCCGGCGCTCCACTTTTCAATTGTTTCTTTTTTAAACAAATCAGTCGCATATTCAAACTGAAGGCCGAGGCCTTCTTGATCCGTAAACCCGCCGAGTGTCAGATCGAATTTCGCCGTGCCTTGGTTCGACTCATACGGAGTGATGCGCAGGTTCTCCAGTTCCAGTGTTTCTTTATCCGGATCTTCTGTCGTCACCATCACCTGGAACAACGGATTTCGGCTCATATCTCTCGGCAGGTCAAGCTTTCCGATCAGATCCTCAAACGGATAATCCTGATGCGCCAGCGCGTCGAGATTGGTTTGTTTCACCTGTTCGAGCAGCCCGGCGAAGGTTTGCTCTTTGCGCGTTTCATTGCGAAGCGCAAGCGTATTGACAAACATCCCCGGCATTTCCTGAACTTCGGCGCTCGTTCTTCCGGCGGTCACCGAACCGATAATGATATCGCGCTGTCCCGTGATTTTGCTCAAAAAGACATGGAACGCGGCGTGAAGCACCATATGAAGAGTCGCTCCTGATGATTCCATTAATTCACGCACCGCTTTTTCCGTTTCACGCCCCGCTCTGAAACGGACGGATTGTCCTTTAAAACTTTGAACCGGCGGACGGGGGAAATCGGTCGGCAGATTCAATTCAGGAAGCTCGCCGGAAAATGCGGAGAGCCAATAACGCTCATGGTCTTTCATCCGTTCGGCCTGCTCAGGTTCATTCTGCCAGACGGCGAAGTCTTTATAGTGCAGGTTCGGCGACGGCAGGCTTCCGCCTTTGTAAAGATGAGCGAGCTCTTTGACCAGCATGCTTCTGGACACGCCGTCGGCAATAATATGATGCATATCCAGCAGCAGCAGGTGTTTCTTTTCATTCAGTCTGACAAGAGCGGCTCGAATGAGCGGAGCCGCGCTCAGATCAAACGGCTTAATGAATGCCTGAATGATGAGATCCGCTTTCTCCTCGTCCGCTGCTTCAAAGATGTGCAGGTCGATGTCAGCCTGTTCTGCGATCTGCTGCATCGGGCGGCCGTTTTGATCGATAAAGGACGTCCGCAAAGACTCGTGGCGATTGATCATCTGATTGAGCGCTTCCTGAAGCCTTGAAATATTGACTTCTCCTTCCATCAGAAGAACGGACGGCATATTATAACTGATTGTCTCCCGGTCAAGCTGGTTCAGGACGTACATCCGTTTTTGGGCGGATGATAACGGGTACGCGTCTGCACTGTCGGCCGGCGTGATCATCCGATACCCCTCAGATACCGCTGATTTTTCGATATATGCGGCAAACAGGCGGACAGTCGGCTGTTCGAACAGCGCTTTTAACGGAACCGTTTTGTCCAGTTCAGCCTGAATATTGGCGAGGAGCATCATGCCTTTTAAAGAGTGCCCGCCATAATCGAAGAAATTATCGTCGATGCCGAGCGTATCCGTACCGAGTGTCTGTTTCCAAATGCGGCACAGCTTTTCCTCCAATTCCGTTTCCGGCAAGGCTGAAGCTGTTTGCGCCGTTTGGCTGACGCCCGGTTTCGGGAGGGCGTTTTTATCGGTTTTTCCGTTTGCTGTGAGCGGAATGCGGTCTACCTGCACGAAATAAGCCGGGAGCATATGAGACGGCAGTGTTTCGGAAAGCCGTTTGCGAAGCTCAGAGCCTTTCAGCTCACTGTCGGCTTTATAGTACGCGCACAGTTCCGGCAGCCCGCCTTCGCTGACTGCGAGAACGACCGCCTCCTGAATGCCGTTTACGCTTAACAGCACGGTTTCAACCTCTTTTAATTCAATGCGGTAGCCCCGGATTTTCACCTGATCATCCGCACGGCCGATAAATTCAATCGTCCCGTCAGGAAGCCTGCGGACGACATCTCCCGTTTTGTACATGAGGCTGTCCGGTGAAAAAGGATTTGAGAGAAATTTCTCCGCCGTCAGCTGCGGACGGTGAAGATATCCTCTGGCAAGCCCCTTTCCGGTAATATAAAGCTCGCCGCTTGCGCCCGGAGGCACGAGCTGCATTGCTCCGTCCAATACAAGCGCGCCGGTATTCGCGATCGGGCGGCCGATGACGGGACGCTGCTCATATTGATCAAGGCGCTCCATATTGATCCGTCCGGCAATGGCGCCGATCGTCGTTTCCGTCGGCCCGTAGTGATTGATGAAGTCGGTATGGGCGTATACGTCATGAAACTTGCGGACATCGGACGTGATGATCTTTTCTCCGCCGAGCACCACTAAACGAAGCGGGCTGAAACGGCGTTCTGACGTAAAACGGGCTGTATTGACGATCATATGGAACAATGACGGCGTCAATTTCATATACGTAATGCCGTTTTTCTGTATATACTCACCAAGCTGATCAGGCGCGGTGTACGTCTCTTTCGGCACAATGTGCAGCTCTCCGCCCGCCTGAAGAATCGGGAATATAGCCGTATAGCCGAGATCAAATGCGTAAGAAGACAGCAGCACAGATTTGTCAGCTTCAGTCAAACCGGCTTCACGGCTGAACCATGTGACATAATTGATTAGATTGCGGTGCTCCAGCTGGACGCCTTTCGGTTTGCCCGTTGTTCCCGAAGTATAAATGATATAGGCAAGCTGGTCGGCGCCGGGATTCGTTTCAAGCCGGCCGGCGCTTTCGTTCTGCCATTCTCCGTCTTCCATTACGACCGTTTTTCCTTTATAAACGGCGGCCGCGGTCATGTTTCTCTCATTGACGACCAGAAGCTTCGTTCCGCTGTCTTCGAGAGAGTAGCGGATTCTCTCTTCAGGAGTCTCCGGATCAATCGGGAGAAATGCCGCTCCGGCTTTCATGACGCCGAGAATCGCGGTAATCAAGTCGGCCGAACGATCCATCATAATGGCCACGATGTCCTCACTGCCCGTTCCGCAAGACTGAAGGTGGCGGGCAAACCGGTTCGAGCGTTCATCAAGCTCACGATATGTCAGACTTATTCCGCCCGCAACCGCCGTGAGATCAGGCGTTTTTTGCGCTTGCCGTTCAAACACCGAAACAAAAGTGCCCTCAGGCAGATCCGCTTCCGTACGTTTTTCATCAGAAAGGAGCGCTTCCCGTTCAGGAGCGGACAGCAGGCTTGCGTCGGCCAGCTGAATATCCGGATTTTCAGCGCAGGCTTTAATCAGGTTGACAAAATGAGCGCTCCAGCGGCGGATGGTTTCGTCCGCAAATAAGGCTTTCGCGTAATCAAAGCTCAATCCGACCTCTTCTCCGCGCTCAGCCGCTTCTAAGGAAAGATCAAATTTAGCGACATGATGATGCATGGAGTATGAAGAAATCTCCAAATCTCCGAGCCGCAGGGCCGGGATCTCCATGTTCTGCATATTAAATAACACGCTGAACAGCGGACTCCGGCTTGTGTCCCTCGTTAACGGCAGTTTTTCAATTAATTCTTCAAGCGGATAGCTTTGATGCTCAAAAGCTTGAAGGCTCGCTGTTTTCACCTCATCCAGAAATTGTTTGAACGTTTTTTTGCCGGCAGGATGCGACCGAAGCGCAACTGTGTTGACAAACATGCCCGGCACGTCTTGGAGATCAGGATGCTGTCTTCCGGCCGCCGGAGACCCGACTACGATGTCTTCCTGCCCCGAATATTTGGACAGCAGCACTTGAAAAGCGGCTAACAAGAACATGTACATCGTCGTATCCGTATCAGCCAGCAGCTTCTTAATCTGCGCCGTCACCTGTTTATCAAGCCCGAAGATGACGCGTTCCCCTTCAAAACTGCGCTCGGCAGGACGCGGGAAATCAAGCGGCAGATCCAGCACCGGCAGATCGCCTTTGAACGTATCTAGCCAGTAGGCTTCGTGCTGATCGAGATTTGCTTTTTCACGCTGCCAGACTGAAAAATCCTTATAATGAATCTTTGGCAGCGCAAGCTCCGTGCCTTGATAAAGCTTCGCAAGATCACCGATGAAAATGCCCATTGAGCTTCCGTCCGTAATAATGTGGTGCATGTCAATCAGCAGAAGATGCCGGTCTTCTTCAAGCCGGATCAGCTTCGAACGGACAAGCGGCGCCCGGTTGAGCGCAAACGGTCTGATAAAGGCTTTTGTCAGCTCTTCTGCATCTTCTTCCCGGCCCTCGGCGGTTTCAAGCTCAAACGACACATTTTTATGAATGGTCTGCACGACTTCTCCATCTGCCATGTCAAACGACGTACGCAGTGTCTCATGACGGTTGATTAATGCCTGCATGGCCTCCTCAAGACGCTTTTTGTCTACTGATCCTTCCAGCAGAAGTACAGCAGGGACGTTGTAGCTCGTGCTGGCCTGTCCGAGCTGATTAAGGATATACATCCTGCGCTGTGCTGAGGAAACAGGATAATGCTTCTGATAAGGCGCTTGTCGGATCGGTTCAAACTGCTGCTCCTCCTCGCTCTCATGCTGCAAATAATGCGCAAGCTCCTGAATGGTCGGCTTTTCAAATAACACTTTAATCGGCACTTCTTTTTGAAAGTGCTCCTGAATTTTAGCGGTCATCATCATGGCTTTTAAAGAATGTCCGCCAATCGTGAAGAAATTGTCAGTCACACCCGCTTTTACACCGAGAATGCCTTCCCAAATGTCCGCGAGTTTCTGCTCCGCTTCCGTTTTCGGCGCTACGTATTCTTTTGGAACGGCTTCAGCCTGAGGCTCAGGCAGCGCTTTTTTATCAATCTTTCCGTTCGCCGTCAGCGGAAACTGATTCATCTGGATGAAGTGCGCCGGAATCATGTATTCCGGAAGTGATTCCGAAAGCGTTTTGCGCAGGTCTTCCGGCGAAAGGGCTTGGTCTGCGGTAAAGTAAGCGCAGATTTCATTTTCATCCGCTTTATTTTTCCGGATCACAGCCGCAGATTCCGTCACATTCTCCGCCTGGCTGATTTTCGCCTCGATTTCGCCGAGCTCGATTCTGAAACCGCGGACCTTTACTTGGTTGTCAATTCTGCCGAGAAACTCGATCGTGCCGTCCGGAAGCCACTTCGCCAAGTCCCCCGTCCGGTATATCATTTCATCCGGTCTGAACGGATCGCGTACAAACTGCTTCTCCGTTAATTCAGGCAGATTCACATAGCCTCTTGCCACTCCGCTTCCGCCGACGCACAGCTCACCGGGCGCGCCGATCGGCTGGAGGTTGCGGTTTTCATCCATAATGTACGCAGTGGAATTTCCGATCGGCTTCCCGATCGGGATCGAGCCGTCGTAGTCCTGATCAATGAGAAAACTCGTCGAAAACGTCGTATTCTCCGTCGGCCCGTAGCCGTTCCAAAGCGACAGCTCCGGTGATGCCTTCCTCACTTTGCTGACGATATGCGGCACAAGCGCATCACCGCCGATGATGAGGTGCCGGAGCGTGTTAAACATGCCGGCATCCTTTTGGGCAAGCTGATTAAACAGCGGAGACGTCAGCCACATGGTCGTGATCCGCTGCTCTTTCAGAAATTGGGCGAATTGTCCGGCGTCAAGCAGCGTCTCTTTTTTCACCGGGTGCAATGACGCTCCGTTCAGCAATGCGCCGAAGACTTCGAAGGTTCCGGCATCAAAGCTGACGGCTCCCGTTTGCGCCATCCGGTCTTCTTCATGAACCGGCACGTAATTCGAATGTTTGACGAGCCTGATGATATTTCTGTGTTCAATCATGACGCCTTTCGGTTTGCCGGTCGATCCGGATGTATACATGATATACGCCAAGTCGTTGCCGCCGGCCGGAAGATTCAAGTCTGTTCCGCTTACCGTTTCATCCGCGCTTTCATCCAGCATGACGACCGGGACTTGCAATGCGCCCGCTTGTTCTTGATATGCCTGAACCGTCAGCACGAGCCGAATCGAGCTGTCTTCCGCCATAAAGCGGAGACGGTCCTCCGGAAAAGCCGGATCAATCGGCACATATGCGCCGCCTGCTTTTAGGACGGCAAGCATTCCTATAACGGTTTCCGCAGACCGGTCGTTCATAATAGCGGCGGTCCGGCCTTTTTCCAGCCCGCTCTTCACAAGGCGTCTCGCCAGGCGGTTGGCCGCTTCGTTCACTTCACGGTAGGTCCATTCGCGTCCCGCTTCTTTTATTGCGCTGCTTGCAGGCGTCCGGTTTGCCTGTGCTTCAAACAAACGGTGAACGGCCTCCTCTTCCGGAAGCGCCGTTTTCGTATCATTGAATACCTCAACAATCTGCCGCTCTTCTTTGCCTGAAACAAGGCCGAGTTCCCGCACAGGCGCGTCAGGCGTTCCGACCGCGGCTTTCATCATGCGGGTCAGATGGTGCGCCGTTCGTTCGATGGCATCATGGGCGAAAGCCGCTCCGTTGTATTTGATTTTGACAGTCCACGTTTTTCCCGGATACACGATAAGATTGAAATCAAAGCTCGTCTGCTCAAAAGCATGTTCAACTTTAATGGAAAAGCCCAGTCTTTCCTCCATGCCCCCGTTTTCCAGCTCTTTGTCCAGCGGATAGTTTTCAAACGCGACCAAATGATTTAAGAGGCTGCCGTCCAGGGCGGAGCGCTTTTGAATGTCATAGAGCGGCACATAATCATAGCGCTCGGCTTCCACGGCGTTTTTCTGAACTGCCGCCATCACGTCCGAAAAGGCTGCATCTTTGTCAATCTTGATTCTGACGGGAATCGTATTGATGAACAGCCCCGCCATCGTTTCAATGCCGTTGATTTCTGAAGGACGGCCTGATACGACGGTGCCGAACACCACATCGTCTGTATAGTTGTATTTGCTGAGCACCGCACCCCAAACGGCCTGAAACAGGTTAGGCCCCGTGACTTGATGCCGGTTGGCGGTCTGCTGAATCTGCGCGACCAGCTCTTCATCCCAGACAAAAGAATATTCTTCATTTTGGTAGTCTTTCTTTTCTGCTGCCAGACGGCCCGGGAGCAGGCTCGGCTGTTCGAAATCCGCCAGGCGGCTGCTCCAATATTGTTCCGCCTCCTCATAATCCCGGCCTCCGAGCCATTTGATATAGTCAGAGTAAGGTTTGCCCTGGCTTCCCCCGGCGGGCCGGCCGGCACGAAGCGCTTCATAGTTGTGAAACAGGCTTTTCATCAAAACGCCCATACTCCAGCCGTCCATGACGATATGATGATTGCTCCAGACGAGATACAGCTCCTTCTCACTGAGTCTGAACACCGCCGCTTTAAAGAGAATATCCTTCGCCAGATGAAAGCCCTGCTGCTGCACGCTGCGTTTATAGCGTTCAATATATTCGGTTTGGCGCGCTTCATCTAATTGACTGATATCTTCATAGTGCACCTTCGTCTTCCGCTCCGCCAATACGACTTGGCGCGGTTTTTGAAGCTGCTGGTGCACGAATACCGTACGCAGGATGTCATATGTCCGGATCAGCTCATTGACGCTTTTTTCAAAAAGCTCCAGCTGAAAGCTTCCGTGGATCCTAAGCTCTAATTGTGTGAAGTAGGAGGAAGAATGCGGATCAAGCAGCGCATGATACAGCATTCCCTCCTGCATCGGTGTGAGTGCATACACCTTTTGAATTGATTTTTTGCTCATATGTCACCTCTGTCTTTTCTGTTAGAGAATTTCCATTAATTTATCAAGTTCATCAAGCGTCAGATCATCATCGCCAAGATCGCTAGGCGTAAGCTCAGGTCCGTCTTGGGCCAGGCAGTGATCTATGATTTTCAAGAGGTGCCCTTTAAAGCTGTCACTGAACGATTGAATGGTTTTTTCATGAAATTCGAGAGAATGATAGGCAAACGTCATCGTCATCTGCCCGTTTTCTATAAATCCGACAATATCAAGCGCATTCGGCTTCTCTGTGTCAGGGCTCAGCGATTGTCCTGACGGCATCCCGGATCTTGTAAATAAGCCGGAATCCGACATCTCATTAAACTGGCCTAAGTAGTTAAAGCTGATATCCGGATCAATCTCAAATGAAAGATTCTCTTTATGCTCAGGCGCCGTTACATAACGCAGAATGCCGTAGCCGACTCCTTTGTTCGGGATGTGTCTGATGTCTTCTTTCATTTGTTTCAGCTGATATGAAAGATCGTCGGCGTGCTTCATCTCAAGGATCATCGGATACATGCTCGTAAACCATCCGACCGTCCGGGTGATATTCAAGCCGTCAAGAATGTCTTCGCGCCCGTGGCCTTCCAAATGAACGCCGATCGTGTTTTCACCCGTCCACTCTTTCAGCGCCAATCCGAGCGCCGTGAGCAGGATGTCGTTCATTTCGGTGTGATAGGCTTCATGTACGTTTGTCGTCAGCTGTTCAGTTTGTTCAGGCGTCAGAGAGAAGCTGACCGTTCTCGTATGTTTCATGCGCTGATCACCAGACTGCCTGTCTTTCGGAAGCTGAGTGCACACCTCTTTTTCCTCAAGCTCTCTCCAGTAATCCGCTTCTTTCAGAAACGCCTTCGTATTTGCGTATTCTTTGATTCTCTCGGCAAATTCGGCGAATGAATGTGTTTTCGGCGGCAGCGCCGGTTCATTGCCTTGCTTCAGCTGCGTATAAACGGACGTGAAGTCCTCCAGTAAAATCCGCCAAGATACACCATCCACGACTAAGTGATGGATTGCGAGAAGAAGGTGGTCTCCATCTTCAGCCCGGAAGAGCCCGGCCTTCAGCAGATGTCCTGTTTCCAGTGAAATACTGCTTTGAAGACGGTCTGCTTCCCTTTCAATACGGTCCTCATGGTCTTCAGCAGGTCCGTTCAGCTCAAAGACGTTCAGTTCAACAGACACATCCTCAAGTCCTCTGTAATACGGTTTTTGTTCACGATAAATCATCCGGAGCGCATCATGGTGCACCGTCAGGACATGTAATGTTTTTTCTGTTATCTCCGGATCAAAGCCGTCTTTTGCATGAAGCATGACGGATTGATTCCAGTGGTGTTTGTCCGTGAAGTTTTTCTCAAAGAACCAGCGCTGGATCGGCGTTAAGTCCGCTTCACCTTCGACAGGGCCCTGGTCGGCCTGCTTTCCTTCCGTCCGCTCCACATAAGAGACGAGTTCTTCGATGGTCGGGTGCTGGAAGAGGTCTTTCATCTCCAATTTATACCCGTGCTGGTTCAGGCGGCTCGCCATTTGGATGCCTTTGATCGAGTCGCCGCCGAGCGTGAAGAAATTATCGCTTACGCCGATCTGGTCAAGACCGAGCACTTCCTGCCAAATGTCAGAAAGCAGCGTCTCCATCTCCGTTTCCGGCGCTTTGTACGCGGCGCTTCCCGCTTCAATGTCCGGTTCCGGCAGGGCTTTTTTGTCAATCTTTCCGTTTGCGGTGACCGGAAGCTCGTCCATCTCCACCCAGAACGCCGGCACCATGTAGTCAGGCAGCGTGTCTTTCAGCGCGGCTTTGAGCGTTTCGATATCGTCCTGCTGAGGCGCGACATAGGCGCAAAGCGCGGTATTGCCCGCTTTGTCTTCCACGGCCGTCACCGCTGCGTCATGAACGTCCGCAAGCCGGGCGAGGCGGACTTCGATTTCTGAAAGCTCGATCCGGTAGCCCCGCACTTTGACCTGCTGGTCAATACGCCCGATGTATTCGATCCCGCACTGCGCGTTCCATTTGACGAGGTCGCCGGTCCGGTACATGCGCTCGCCGGGCACGAACGGATCTGCGGTAAACCGCTTCGCCGTTTCTTCTTCACGGTTCAGGTATCCGCGCGCAAGTCCGCGGCCGGCCACGCACAATTCACCGGCAATGCCTTCCGGCTGCACCTGATCTCCGTCGCCGAGAATATAAACTCTCGTATTGGCAATCGCCCGTCCGATCGAAAGCGACCCTTCCTCCGGATTGATGACGCCGCTTGTCGCGACGACGGTGTTTTCCGTCGGGCCGTAGTTGTTGACGATCGTGTACGGCTGTTTCACCGCCCGCTTCAGCTTATCGCCGCCGACGAGAAGCATGCGGAGAGAGGTATTTTCCAGCTCCATAAATTGTTCGGCCAGCTGCGTCGGCAGGAAGGTGATGGTCACGCCGTGCTCTTCGAAATAGTGATTTAAGCGGGTGATATCCAGCCGGATCGCTTCGTCAATGACGTGAAGCTCCGCGCCGATGGTCCATGCCGGGAACATTTCCCAAATGGAGGCGTCAAAACCGAAGCCCGCGTATTTGGCGCTTTTATCATCCGCCGTCATGGCGAATGCGTCGTGATGCCAGAAGCACAGGTTCACCAGCGCATGGTGTTCGACCATGACACCCTTCGGCTGTCCGGTCGTTCCTGACGTGTAAATCATATAAGCGAGATGATCCGCCGTTGTTTCCGTCTGCGGGTTCGCTTCATCGTTTTCATCAAGCGGCAGGCTCAGAATGGAGCGTCCGCCGTCAAGCAGAATCGTTTCTCCGTTGTAGCTGTCCGGCACGTCCAGCGCTTCCTGTGTGAGAAGAAGCTCGGCGCCGCTGTCCTGCAGAATGTAGCTGATCCGCTCTTCCGGGTAGTCAGGGTCAATCGGCACAAATGCCGCGCCCGCTTTCAAGACGCCGAGTACGCCCGCGGCCATTTCCAAGGACGGTTTCGTCAAAATGCCGACACGCTCGTCAGCCGTGACGCCGCAGTCCATGAGAATGCGCGCGATGCGATTCGCCCTTGCGTTCAGCTCGCCGTACGTCCATTTCGCGCCGTTGTATGCCGCGGCCGGCCGGTCCGCGTAGCGGGCGGCCGTTTCTTCAAAGAGACGGTGAACCGTTTTGTCCCGCGGCACAGAGAGTGTTTTTCCTTTCCATGTGTTGAGGAGGGCTTGTTTTTCTGTTTTATTCACCAATGAAAGCTCAGAAAGTTTCGCGGCCGGATTTTCCGCTGCGGCTTCTAACAGATGAAGCCAGTAATGCTTCCATGTCTCTGCCGTTTCCGGTTTAAACAGCGCGGTGTTATATTCAAGCACAAACGTTAAGCCTTCGTCTGTGTCCTCAGCCGTCATTGTCAGGTCAAACTTGGCTGTTTTTCTGTCAAACGGATGGTGCTTCAGCTCAATTCCTTCCATGACCAGATTTTCCGCATTTGCATTTTGCATTGAGAATACCGCATCAAACAGCGGATTTCTGCTCGTATCACGCTGCACCTCAACCTTTTGCAGAAGGTCTTCAAGCGGATAATCCTGCGCGTCAAATGCATGTAAAGCGGTTTGTTTCACTTCTTTAAGATAGTCCGTGAACGTTTTGTCCGCTTCCGGATACGTACGAAGCGCGAGTGTATTCACAAAAACACCGATGACGTTTGCGAGATCCGCATGTGACCGTCCCGCAACCGGCGAGCCGACAATGATGTCATGCTGTCCGCTAAGTTTTGAGAGAAAGGCGCTGTATGACGCCAGCAGCACCATGTACATGGTAGAATCCGTTTGTTTCGCAAGACTGCGAAGAGCCGACGTCTGTTCCTCAGTCAGAGAAAAGACCAGCTTGTCTCCTTCAAAGGTTTGCACGGCCGGACGGCTGTAATCAGCCGGCAGCGTTAATACCGGAAGCTCGCCGTCAAGCTCCCGAAGCCAATGCTCCTCCTGCTTGCGGTACTGCTCTGATTGAATAAATTTCTGCTGCCATACCGCATAGTCTTTATAATGAATCCGCAGCGGCTCAAGCGTTTCGCCGCCATATAAGCGGGACAGTTCATCTATCAGCACGCCGACTGAAGCGCCGTCCGAAATGATATGGTGCATATCAAACAGCAGCAGGTGGTCATGTTCAGCCAGCTTGACCAGTCCCGTTCTGACGAGAGGAAGCTGATCCAGGCGGAACGGCCGGATAAAGCTCTGAATAATCCGTTCAGCATCTTCTTCAGAGGCTTCATAATATTCCATGTCGATATCAGCTTCCGCCCATATGCGCTGAACCGTTTCTCCATCCTTTATGTCAAATGTCGTTCTGAAGGCTTCATGGCGTTCTGTCAGCTGTTTCATGACGGATTTCAGCTTTTCTGCATCAAGCTTTCCTTTTAAGCGGAGCACAGACGGCATGTTATAGCTTGTTTCAGCGCCCTCCAGCTGCTGAAGCACGAACATACGCTTCTGCGGTGAAGAAACCGGATACGTTTCCCGCTCGGCCGCCGGTGTGATGCTCTCAGCCGCCTTCCGCTCAGCCCCTTCAATCAGCTGCGCCAGCCCCGCAGCCGTCGGAGAAGTGAACAGATCCTTTAAGGTAAGCTGCACGCCGAATGTCTTCTGGATAAGGGCCAGCAGTTTCATCCCCGCTAACGAGTGGCCCCCGATCTCAAAGAACTGATCATGGACGCCGACACGTTCCATTTGCAGCACCTCAGCCCAAATATCCGCCAGTTTTTGTTCTGTTTCATTGCGCGGCGCCGTATATGCCACGGCATTCGCTGCGGTCACATCCGGCATCGGCAGCGCCCGTCTGTCGATTTTTCCGTTCCCTGTAAGAGGCAGTTCATCCAATTGAATAAAGACGGACGGAATCATATAAGCCGGAAGATCCTTCGCCGTATGCTCCCTCAGCTCCCGGGAAGAGATTTCTCGGAGGCCGACAACATACGCGCAAAGAAGTTTGTCACCCGCGCCCTGATCCACAGCGAGCACAATGCATTCCTGAATCTGGTCATGGCTTTGGAGCTGATGCTCAATTTCGCCAAGCTCAATCCGCTGACCGCGGATTTTCACCTGATGGTCGATACGTCCGATAAACTCGATATCACCATTCGGCAGCCATCTGGCCAAGTCGCCCGTTTTATACATCCGTTCACCTTCCTTAAACGGATGCTTTACAAATTTTTCTTCCGTCAGTTCAGGACGGTTGTAGTACCCTTCTACGAGACCTTCCCCGCTGACGCACAGCTCTCCCGCGATACCCGCCGGCTGAATGCGTCCGGCTGAGTTCATAATAAAGACTTCCGTATTGCTGACCGGTTTCCCGATCGGAACGGAGAGCGTATCCTCTTCAATGACATCCACCGGATGGTATGTCGCAAACACCGTGCTTTCCGACGGGCCGTACATATGAAGCAGTCTTCCTTTTCCGACTGCCGCCAGCGCCTTTTTGACATGTTCTACAGACGCTCTTTCGCCCCCGAACATGATTTTCCGAAGCGTCGTCAGACAGGACGGCTCCATATCAACAAGCAGGTGGAACAGGGCCGTCGTAATCATCAGAATGCTGACGTTCTCCCGTTTGATCACACGGGACAGACGTGACATATCCAGCACCGTATCTTTCGGGACGATCACAAGCTTTGCACCGTTTAACAGCGAACCGAACATATCAAACATAAAAGCGTCAAAGACGTAGTTTGACAGACCGAGCACTGTGTCCTCTTCAGAAACGGTCAAATAGTTCGTGTTTTTTACCGTCCGCAAAATGTTGGCATGTGTGACGATGTTTCCTTTCGGCGTTCCCGTCGTGCCCGATGTATAAGTGAGATTGGCAATCGTTTTGGAATCAAACGGCAATGCTGGATTGCGAGAGTCCTTTTCATAGCTCGCCTCATCATCAGCAAGCACAATGACGCCTTGAAAACCGGCCTTTTCCGCAAGCGGCTTGAGGCTTTGCTGAGTCAGGAGCACATTCGCCCCGCTGTCGCGGAAGAAATGCTGAATCCGCTGAACCGGATGCTCAGGATCAATCGGCACATAGGCGGACCCCGCTTTTAACACAGCCATAATGGAAACAATCATATCCATTGACCGTTCACACAGAACAGCCGCGGTTTTTCCGCCTCCTCCGACCGAAAGAATATGCCGCGCAAGTCTGTTGGCGCGTTCATTCAGCTGCTGATACGACAGGGTTTCCCCTTCGAACTGAAGAGCCGTCCGGCCAGGGTTCTTTCGGGCCTGTTCTTCAAAGATCTGCACGATCGTTTGCTCTTTCGGGTATACCGTGCGTTCCGGGTTGAACTGCTGTAATTGAGTCAAAGCCTCCCGTTCAGAAAGCAGATCATATTCGCTGATTTTCGCATCCGGCTGAGCTGCCGCGCTCTCCAGCAGACGGACATAGTGCGCAAGCATGCGATCCGCAGTTGAGCGCTTAAACAGCTTCGTGCAATAATCCAAATCAAGCGCAAGGCCTTCCGCTGTTTCCCGGGCCTGCATGGTCAGGTCGAATTTGGCGATATTGAAGTTTGTTTCATGAAGAGCCAGCGTCAGATTACCGATCTCCGGAATTCCGTCCGAAGCATTTTGCAGACTGAACATCGTGTCAAATATCGGATGCCTGCTCATGTCCCGGGGCACGTTCAGCTCCTCGGTCAGCCACTCAAACGGATAATCCTGGTGGGAAAACGCATCCAGCACCTGCTTGCGCACATGACCTAACAAGCCGGCAAATGTCTGATCCTGCTTCACGGAGCTTCGCAGCGCGAGCGTGTTGACAAACATCCCGATAAGCCCCTCGGTATCAGAGTGATTTCTTCCCGCTGACGGTGTTCCCACGATGATGTCTTCCTGTCCCGAATACTTAGAAAGCAGCGTATAGTATGCCGATAACAGCACCATGTAAAGGGTGGCTCCGTTTTTCTCGGCAAGCTTCTGCAGCCGTTCCCGCAGCATTTTCGGCAGCTTGGCGGACACGCGGTCACCTTCAAAGCTTTGCACCTGCGGCCGCGGATAATCAGGGAGCAGCTGAAGCACCGGCAGTTCCCCGCTGAAGACTTCTTTCCAGTACGCCCGCTCCTTCTTGTAGCCTTCTTTCGCCCGTTCCGCCTGCCATACGGCATAATCTTTATATTGAATGCGCAATTCAGGCAGCTGATTTCCCCCGTAGATGTCAGCCAGTTCCTTCAGCATGATGGAAATAGACACCCCGTCAGAAATCAGGTGATGCATATCAAACAGCAGCAGATGGCGATTGTGACCGAGCGTTTGCAGGCCGATTCTGAACAGCGGCGCCTCAGATAAATCAAAACGGCGCACAAAGTCCTTCATGACCTGTTCATTCGTTCTTCCGCGCGCTTCGATCATTTCAATATGAAACGGAACATGCTCGCCAATCACCTGTCTCGGCGTGCCGTCCTCTGATTGAAACGATGTTCTGAGCGCTTCATGCCTGCTGATTAAGGCAGAAAATGCACGCTCAAGCTTTTCACGGTCTAAAGCGCCCTCAATCATGGCCGCAGCCGGCATGTTATATCCGACTCCCGCGTCTTCAAATTGGCTCGCGATATAAGTCCGCTGCTGAGCGAGCGAAAGCGGATAGCTCGCCTGCTTCTCAGCCGGCTCAATTGCACTGAATGCCGGTCCTTCGTTTCGGTTTTCCGCATAATCGGCAAGCGCCGCAATCGTCGGATGCTCAAATAAGTATTGCAGCGGAATTTCAACGCCCATTTGCTTATGAATTTTCGTCAGAAGCGTCATTGCCTTTAATGAATGACCGCCTGACTCGAAGAAATGATCATAAATGCCCGCCTTGTCCATTCCGAGGACTTCCTGCCAGATGACGGTGAGCATTTCCTCCGTTTCATTTCTCGGCGCGGCATATTCAGATGAGCTGACAGCCTGCACATCAAGCGCAAACAGCTTTTTGCGGTCCGCCTTCCCGCTCGGCGTGAGCGGAATTTCGTCCGTTTTTGTAAAGTAAGCGGGCACCATGTAATCAGGAAGGTGCTTGGACACATACTCCCTGTACTCGGCAGGGTGAAACTCGGTTCCTTTTTCCTGAACGATATATGCGCAGACATCTAAGCTGCCCTGCTGATCCGGCCGTGCCAGCACGACGGCCTGCGCCGCGCCCGGAGCTTTTCTGAGCACCGTTTCAATTTCTCCCAGCTCAATACGGTAGCCGCGGACTTTCACCTGATCATCTTCACGGCCGATATATTCGATCGTCCCGTCCGGCAGCCAGCGCGCCATATCACCCGTGCGGTACATGCGGCCGCTTCCGTTAAACGGGTCCTGCAAAAACTTCTCTGCGGTCAAATCCGGAAGATTTAAATAGCCGCGGCCTACACCGTCACCCGCGATATACAGCTCACCGGCCGTGCCGTCGGGCTGAAGCCGCTGGTGCTTATCCAATATATACAGACGGGCGTTGCCGAGCGGTTTTCCGATCGGAACGTACGCCGCCTGTTGATTCATTCCGTTATCGGCTGACACCTGATGCACGGACGCATCTACGCACGTTTCTGTCGGCCCGTATACATTCGTCAGACGCGGCGTCCTGCCCGATTGATGAAAGAGCGTCATCAGCTGTTCAGCAACAGCCGCGGACAGGCCCTCTCCCCCAATGAGCATGTGGCGCAATTCAATTCCGCTGACATCTCCCGCCGCAACCATCATCTGCAGATGTGCAGGCGTTCCGTCAGTGGCTTCAATCCGGTTTTGACGATAATAGTCCAGCAGTGCCGAGCCATTCGTCACAGTCGTTTTCGGCACGATATAAAGCGTCTGTCCCAAAAGAAGCGAAGCGAATATCTGTTTGACGGACGCATCAAAATGAAACGGAGCCAAAAGCGCCATTCTTAACGTCTGCTCACCGCATTGATAAATCTCCTGCTGCAGTGATTGCACCAGATGATGAACTTGCCGGTGCTCAATCATCACGCCTTTCGGCCGCCCCGTTGTACCTGACGTGTAGATGATGTAAGCCAGCCGGTCTGATTGAATGCCGACACCGTCCGCAGCCGTCTCATACTGAACAGCCTCGTCAAAATCAATCCGTTCGGCATCCGCTGCAGGCGCCTGTATTCCGGCTTCCGTCAGAACAGCCTTCGCTCCGCTGTCCTCCAAAATGTACTGAATCCGATCCGCCGGAAAGTCAGGATCTATCGGCACATAGGCGCCGCCCGCTTTCAAAATTCCCAATATTGCCGCAATGACACGCTCAGAACGGCCAAGCAGCACCGCGACAGGAGAATCGGCTGATATCCCGGCTTGAAGAAGACGTCCGGCAATACGTCCTGACTGTTCATGCAATGTGCGATAGGACAATGTTCGGCCTTCATACACAACCGCGGGTTTGTCAGACAGTGACTTCACTTTCTCTTCAAACAGCCCCGGAATCGTCATCTCCTTGCGGTAATTCACCGGATTGCCGGAGGCCCGTTTCAGAAGCCGCTCTTTCTCGGATTCAGAAAGAAGAGTAAGTTCATCAATTATGCGATCAGGAGATGAAATCGCATCTTCAATCAGCGTGATCAAACGTTCAGAAACAGATTCAATCTCTTCCCCCTTGAAAATGTCGCTGCGATAGTCAAAATCAATTGTCAATTTCCCGGTGTCCCATCGTTCCTTCACATGAATTGAAATATCATTTGTACCGCTTCCGCTGAAAATAGGGTCTGTCAGGAAGGACAGATTCTCTTTTTTCTGCCACTGCATCACCTGGTACTCCAGAGCCACCGTAAACAATCTGCTCAGCGAACTTTTCGAAGCGCGCAAATCATTGACAAGCAGGTTATACGGATACTTTTGGTGGCGGAGAATTTTCATCAGATCCTTCATCCGGCCTTTAACGAATTCCAAGAACGACTGTCCTCCGTCAACGCTTGTCCGCACAGGCACCGTAGATACGAACATCCCGAGCATCTGCTTTTCTTTCGCATTCGTCCGGTTTCCCATAAACGTACCCGTGACAACGTCATCACGACCGGTCACTTTGTAGAGATAAGTGATCAGAGCTGACTGGAACAGAGATAGTACGCTGACTTTATGCTCCTCGCAGAATGAATGAATGCGGCCATATAAGTCGTGAGGAATTTCTTGAGAAAACCGTTTCGCATTAAGACCCGCATCTGCCTGGCTCCGTTTCAGGGACACAAGCTCCGGCACGGTCTCAAACTGCCCGTTCCAAAAATCCCGATCCTTTTTAAACCGCTTCGACTGCACATATTCCTGCTCTGTCAGCACGTGCTCAATAAAAGAAGGAATCTCCGTCTGTTCCTCACTTGTCCCGCCTGAAAGCTCCAAATAAATATCAGTAATCGCATTGCCCAGAATCGTCATGGAAATCCCGTCTGAAATAATGTGATGCACATTAGCGTAAAACCAGACCTCATTTTCACTGATCGTGTGCACGGAAAAACGGAATAAATCCTGATCATATAACGCCAGAGGCTTGCCGGCTTCTTCACGCCCCCATTTAGACAGCTCGTCCGCAGAGCAGCCGGCTTGCCTGATATCCGTGTGCCCGATAGAGAGCGGACGGTATTCGCTCACATATTGAACGGGCTCCCCCTCATCATCAAGCCGCAGACGGATTCTCATCGACTCATACCGCCGGACGAATTCCTGTATCGCTTTCTCAACGTAATGAGCCTGTACGCCGTCTTCAGAAATGAGTTTCCCGAAACCGGCTAGATTTGAAATGCTTGTGTTCGGATAGAATTTTTCTGTATACCAGATACGTTTTTGAGCATTTGTTAAAGGATAAAAAGTTATTTCCATATGTGTGCGCCTCCCCTTTTTAAGATAAAGTTGTCAATTCTCCCTTAGAAACAGCCTCCCTCTATGTCCCTAACTCATTCTCAAGCCAAAAGAACCACTTACCTCCAAAAACGATCCCGATTCAATCACCGCCGAAATCCGTCATCCGTTCACCCGCGCAGTCCGAAATGCGGCATCAAATTTATGAGAAATCAAGACAAAAAGCCATTGATTGTAAGCACGAAAGGTTTACCTATTTCTGCATGTATTTCTATATATCTACTTACGTTCACTTTATATGAAAATATTGTTTTTATCACCGAAAAATGGGTGAAAAGTTTCATGCGGCACACCGAAAAAAAATCCGACGAATCCAGAGGGTATTTTGCGGCATCCCGCAATTTATTTTCAAAAATATTATTTACGTAAAATTAAAAATCTTTAAACTATAATGAAAATCTGTCGAATATCCAGTTATGGCAGAATGAAAAAAATTTACGTACGTAAGCTGACCCGGAAAAAACAGCGCAAGAACCGAAACAGACGGCCCGAATGTTCGCAATATGATTTCATTAAACCGCAAAAAAAGCACTCTATTTTACATAGAGCACTTCAAAAAGATTCCTTTATTGCAGTTTTATCAATGTTGATTAATTCCATATAATCTTTTCCCCACTTATACATGGCGTCCAGAATCGGCATAAGGCTTTCTCCTTGCGCCGTTAAAGAATACTCCACTTTCGGAGGGACGACAGGGTAAACTTCCCTGTGAACGATCAGATCCTGCTCCAGCTCCCTGAGCTGATTCACAAGAATTTTGTGCGTAATATCCGGAATTAAAGCTTTCAGCTCATTAAACCGCTTCGTCCCTTCTTTTCCCAAGTGCCACATAATCAGCATTTTCCACTTCCCGCCTATCACGGCAAGCGTCAATTCCTTTTCGCAATTAAACGTTTTCTCATCCATTCGGCTCACGGACAATTCTCCTTCCTCTTACTTTTTGTACGGTCATCATCTATTCATACACGCTTACTTTTTCACACAACTTTCGTCAGTTTATACTACCACGCAGTTTTGCTGAAACAAAGCGCATTGCCTGCGGGTACAGTATCCTCAAAGTAACTATTAGACTTCAAAGTGCGTACTTCTCAACATGCGGGGCACTCTATAGAATGGAAATACATGAAAAAGAGGAGTGGATATAAAGTGGAATTACAGCTGGCATTAGACTTAGTAAATATCCCGGAAGCAATTGAACTTGTGAAAGAGGTCGAACAATATATAGATGTTGTAGAAATCGGCACTCCCGTTGTCATTAATGAAGGACTGAAAGCCGTGCAGGAAATGAAAACAGCCTTTCCTCACTTGAAAGTGCTTGCCGATCTTAAAATCATGGATGCAGGCGGTTACGAGATTATGAAAGCGGCAGAAGCGGGAGCCGACATCATCACCGTTTTAGGGGCGACAGACGACTCAACGATCAAAGGGGCGGTTGCCGAAGCAAAAAAACAGCAGAAAAAAATCCTCGTCGACATGATTAACGTAAAAAACCTTGAAACACGGGCAAAAGAAATTGACCAACTCGGTGTTGATTATATTTGTGTTCACACAGGTTATGATCTTCAAGCAGAAGGAAAAAATTCATTCGAGGAACTGACGGCGATTAAAAAAGCGGTCAAGAGCGCTAAAACCGCAATTGCCGGAGGCATCAAACTTGATACGCTTCCTGAAGCCATCAAACAAAACCCAGATTTAATCATTGTCGGCGGAGGCATTACGGGAGCTGACAATAAAGCGGATGCTGCTGCTAAAATGAAACAGCTGATCACACAAGGATCATGAAAACGACTGAATACTTACATGAAATACTAAATGAAATATCCCGCACCGCAGCATTAATATCCGACAGTGAAACTGACAAGCTTGCGGATCAGATTTTATCGGCAGATCAAATCTTCACGTCCGGAGCGGGACGTTCCGGCTTTATGGCTAAAGCGTTCGCCATGAGGATGATGCACATCGGCCTGAACGCTTACATCGTCGGTGAGACGCTTACCCCTCCCCTCCAAGAAGGCGGTCTCGTCATCATCGGCTCAGGCTCAGGCGAAACAAAAAGTCTGCTTCATACGGCTGAAAAAGCCAAAAACCTTAACGGCATCATCACTGCATTAACGATTAACCCCGCTTCAAGTCTCGGCAAACTTGCGGATCTTACAATAACGATTCCCGGCTCTCCTAAGGAAGAGACCGGCGGAGACAGAAAGACGATTCAGCCGATGGGTTCTTTATTCGAACAAACTCTTCTGCTGTTCTACGATGCGGTTATTCTAAAAATCATGGAGAAAAAAGAATTGAATTCAGCAGACATGTTTACAAAGCATGCGAATCTGGAATGATTTGCTGACGGCCTTCTTATCAGATGGCCGTCTTTTTATCGTCCTGTTTCGCACGACACTCGCAGACGAAGATACCTCGCCGGTGAGCTTATCGCTATAATAAGTCAATTGACGATACGGCCGCAACCGTTCATTTCTGAATAGGGAAACGGCAAAAAACACTTTCTGATCGAATTTTTAATGAATAAAGTTGATTTGTGCGGATGGTTTTACAGATATTCAGCTGAATTGCGGCTGAGAAATATATTTTAACAGCTTTACAGCCGGCCGATTCTGCTTTATTCTTGGACCAGCTTAACAGCAATTTATAACTGGAGGTGATTGATACTCTTGAAAACATTAAAAGCACTGCTGCTTGTTCTTATCATCATTGCCGGAGCAGTCGCGGCCCTGATCAAGGGTGATCTTTTCTCAGATAACGAGCAGACCGTTCAGAAGAGTGATTACGACAAGGTAATCCTATTTCCGTCCGATCGATATCCGGAAACAGCAAAGCATATTAAGGACGCGATAAAAGAAGGGCATTCCAGCATATGCACCATTGACAGAGACGGAGTACATAAGCGGCGTGAGCAATCTCTTAAACATGTGCCTGTCAAAACGGGATACGATAGGGATGAATGGCCGATGGCGGTTTGTAAACAGGGCGGAAACAACGCCTCCGTAGAATATATTTCTCCGGCAGACAACCGCGGAGCCGGCTCTTGGGTCGGACACCAGCTTACCAATGATCCCGACGGAACGAGAGTATTATTTAAAATCAAGTAAAAAACAGGAGGAACAGCGCATTGATTAAATCATGGAAACCGCAAGAACTGGCCATTTCTTATCATCAATTTACAATCTTCCAAAAAGATTCAGAACCGCCTGTTATCGATTGGACCGATGAAGCTATTGAAAAAGGATATGCGGAAGCTGACGGAGCTGTTTCATTTGAAGCAAGGAGAAATACGAGGGCATTTATCGTCCTCAGGCTTAACACAAGTGAACCGGTACCATCCTATGAGAAAAAAGCGACTGTTCCCTTTGAGGCT
This sequence comes from Bacillus sp. LJBV19, assembly GCF_017797845.1. NCBI lineage: Bacteria > Bacillati > Bacillota > Bacilli > Caryophanales > Bacillaceae > Bacillus > Bacillus sp. LJBV19. Next base: position 331,323 of record NZ_CP072563.1, on the reverse strand, counting down.
GTAAAAGATGGAATTGAGATTGAAAGCGTGATGTCAAAGCGGCTTTTCTTTCATATTCCGAAAGGCCGATACAGCCTTACCTGTTATTCAGTGCCTGCCGAAATATCCGATCTTCATGCGGATACGTATATTATTGATGCAGCCGCAATGTAAAAGAAATCCCTGAGAGAATCATATTTCTCTCAGGGAACTTTTATAAACTTTTACCGTTTGTTTCAATTACATTCTGATACCAATAAAAACTTTTTTTCCTGATCCGTTTCAAATCTTTTTCATCTTCTTCATCTCGATTGATATAGACAAAACCGTAGCGTTTTTGATAGCCGTTCAGCCAGCTTAACAGATCCGTGAATGACCAGCTGCAGTAGCCGATGAGATGAACTCCATCACTAATGGCCTCTTTGCACTGTTCAAGATGGGAGCGTAAATAGTCAATTCTGTAGTCATCCTGAATTGAGCCGTCTTCTTCTATTTTATCGAATTCCCCCAGCCCGTTTTCTGTTATAAAAACCGGCAGCTCATAGCGGCTCGTTATACGCCGGAGGCCGATGCGCAGACCTATCGGGTCAATCGTCCAATCCCAATTACTCGTCACGAGATTAGGATTCTTTTTCGTTTTAAACAGCCCCGGTATACCGGTATCCTGGTTTGTCCCTTTCTGACCAGTCGTGTTCATTTTCCCCTCCGATACACCGTCAAGAGGATTTCTTTCGTACGTAATCGTCTGATAATAATTAACACCGATAAAATCCGGCTTGCCTTTCGCAAGCAATTCCATATCCCCGGCTTCAATGGCGGGCGCCCAGCCCCTTTCCTTTAAATAATTGAAAGGAATTTGCGGATAAGTCCCCCGGCAATACATATCAAGCCACCAATGGTTCATAAATTCCTCTGCGTTTTCAAATGCAGTTATGTCTTCAGGGTGACTTGTAAGCGGATAAGCCGGTGAATAAGCGAAGCTCGGGCCGATCAAACCGTCAGGAACATATTGTCTGAAGGAGTCAATCGCTTTGGCATTAGCTAAAAATGCGATATGATTCGCTGCATAAAATCGTTTTCTGTCCTTTACGCCGGGCGGATGTGCAGCTGTAATAAACCCGTTATGAAAATTATAATTCTGCTCATTTAACGTGACCCAGTATTTCACCTTGCCGGCAAATCTTTTGTATAACGCAATGCAGTAATCATTGAAATCATCAATAATTTTTCTTGATTCAAAGCCGCCGTATTCATCCATCAGCGCCTGAGGCAAGTCCCAATGATAAAGAGTCAGCACCGGCTCAATATCGTTAGAAATCAATTCATCGATCAGGTCTTCGTAAAATGCGACCCCTGATTCGTTAATTTCCCCTCTGCCATTCGGAAAAATTCTCGGCCAGCTGACAGAAAATCGGTAAGCTTTCAAACCCATTTCTGCCATCAAGGCGATATCTTCTTTATAGCGCTCATAATGGCCGACTGCTGTATCGCCATTTGAGCCTTTAAACGTTTTACCCGGTATTTTCGTGAATAAGTCCCATACTGAAGGTCCTTTACCGTCTTTATTCCAGGCTCCTTCAACCTGATAGGCAGCCGAGGCTGACCCCCATAGAAATGTATCAGGGAACAGGCCCTGTTTTTTATGTATCATGTGTTTCATCCTCCTGATGCGTATGATATTGATATCATACGTTATGAAACGCGTTTCAGAGCAATCCCGATAAAAACAAAAAAGCATCCGGCTTGCCGGATGCTTAAGAATGATGATGCCGCTTTTCCAATTTATGAGGCGGAGGCTTCGGGACAAACCCATTTTGTTTCATCATGTTAAAGCGCCTGTCCATATGCTGTTTAATATGTTCTGCTTTTTCTTTCGGCAGGACCCCGTACTCAACATATTTGGATATGACATGTTTTCGTTTTTCGAGCACTTCTTTTTCAAGTGATTCAATTTCTTTTTTCTGCTGTTCCGTGAGTGACATTGTTGAAGGCATTTTTGTTCCGGCGGCGTGTGCCGGCATTGTGAAAACCATTGCTGTAATGAAAAACGCAGCTAAAGACAATGCAGCTTTTTTCATGACTCTTTCCTCCTTTAACGTTTGTTATATGTTGCTCCCCCATCCATTTTTTATGCAAAAAAAGAGCGAAATTATTCGCTCTTTTCAATCGATTCGTCCGGCAGCGCGTATGTGACATACGTTCCCGCTACAAAATCGTGGATTGACCGTTTGTCTTCTCTCATTCCGACCATGAATGCGCTCACGATCACACCGATTCCAAACGTCACGCCATATATCAGGCCGCCCACAAGCACTCTCAAAATCATAGTGAGAAAGCCTACCTGAGTTCCGTCTTTTTTGACGATGCGGATACCGCAGATCTTTTTGCCGATAACATAACCGTTCCAGTATACAGGGAGCAAAATACCATAAAGAGTCAAAATAATGCTGATCATTGCGCTCTCATTCGGATCTTTTCCTGTTGCCAGCATAAAAATAATCGCCAAAGGCACTGAAGTAATTAAATAGTCGAGTACCACGGCTCCCAATCTGATCCAAAATCCCGCCGGTCTGTAAATATTCATCGTGTTTCTCCTCGCTATGGCTTCAAAATCACTTTAATGTTGCCATCTTCTTTTTTGTCAAATATATCATATGCAGCAGGAGCTTCCGCAAGACTCATTTTGTGTGTAATGATATCCGTCGGATCAATTTCATTTTGTTCGATCATTTGATACAGCATCGGCATCAGATGAATAACGGGTGCCTGGCCCATTTTTAAAGAAACGTTGCGTGTGAAAAAATCGCCGAGCGGAAAGCCGTCCGCTTCAGAAATGTATGCGCCCGTGAGCTGCACGGTTCCGAACTTCTTAACGGCTTCTGATGCTGTAAGAATCGGACTGATCGTTCCGAACTGATTCGGTTTTTGCTCTGCTTTTTCTTTTAAAAGCGGCGTGCCGTCCATTCCGACACAATCAATCACTACATCCGCGCCCCCTGACGTTTGTTCATGCAGCAGTTTCCCGATCTCATCATGTTCTGAAAAATTGAAGGTCTCTGCTCCGTTTATGCGTCTCGCATGTTCAAGCCGGTGCGGGACTTGATCAACTGCAATAACCCGTTTAGCTCCTTTTTTCCACGCGAATTTTTGCGCCATTAAGCCGATCGGACCTGATCCCAGAATCACGACTGTATCTCCTTTTTTCACTCCGCTGTGCTGGACGCTCCAAAAGGCGGTCGGCATGACATCTGACAGAAGCAGCACCTGCTCATCTTCAAGCTCACTGTCTGCCGGAACCAGAAAAGAAGAGAAATCAGCATAAGGAACACGTAAATATTCAGCCTGCCCGCCGGGATAATTACCGTTAAACTCCGAAAAACCGAATAAGCCGCCGGCATCTGTATGAGGATTTGGATTAGATTCATCACACTGGCTTTCCATCTGGTGCTTGCAATAATGACATTCTCCGCAGCCTATATTAAAAGGAATCACGACCCGGTCGCCTTTTTTCAGCTTTTTGACTTGACTGCCCGTTTCTTCAACGATTCCCATCGGCTCATGCCCGACGATATAACCCGGATCGGCGGGTATTCCGTTTTTATATAAATGAAGGTCTGAACCGCATATCCCGGTTGCGGTGATTCGAACGATGACATCTCTCTCATCTTGAATGGCGGGTGCCGGGACTTCTTTCACTTCCATATGTTCTTTTCCTTGGTATGTCAGTGCTTTCACACTTGGTCAGCTCCTTTTTCATCACTCCTTCCCTTTTCACCTGCTTCTAAACTTGGCCGGTATGTTATTCGGCCCGCTGAATATCCCATTGAAAAGGATCTTCAAGCTGCGACCAATCGGAATCGAACTCAGACGGCGTGAGCAGGCACTGATCCAATTCCTTTGTAATGGCTGCTTCATCTAAATCTGTTCCGATAAACACCAGGTTCGTATGACGGTCTCCGAATTGGTCGTCCCAATCTTCCAGAATCTCCGGTTCCTGCTGTTTGATCTGCTCCTGCTCAAGTTTCGGCATTGCCGCCACCCAATAAGAAACAGGCTCAATCGAAACCGCCGGACCCGCCTGAGACATCAGCAGCGCAAGGCTGTTGCGGGTTGCGCACCAAGCAATTCCTTTTGCACGCACAATGTTGTCAGGCATTGATTGATGCAGCCAGCTGTCAAAACGAGCGGTATGAAACGGCCGACGCCGCGAGTACACAAACGAAGTGATGCCGTACTCTTCCGTTTCCGGCGTGTGCGCTTCATGACCTGCCGTCAGTTCCTTTATCCATCCTGCTGATGAACTCGCTTCCTCAAACTCAAATAAACCGGTATTCAATATGTATTCGGCGGGCACTTCTCCGCGGACGGACCGGATCAGTCTGGCACGGGGCTGTAACACGCGAAGGACCGTTTCCAGCTGTTCAAGCTCTTTTTCGCCCACCATGTCGCATTTATTTAAAATGAGCACATCACAAAACTCGATTTGGTCAATTAATAAATCGGCAACCACCCGTTCATCCTCTTCGCCCGCCGCTTCCTTCCGGTCAAGAAGGCTGTCACCGGACTGGAAATCATGCCAGAAGCGGTTTGCATCCACCACGGTCACCATTGTGTCCAGCCTGCAGAATGTTGTCAGATCAATGCCCATTTCTTCATCTATATAAGAAAATGTCTGGGCAACGGGAATCGGTTCGCTGATCCCTGTTGATTCAATCACAATATAATCAAATCTGCCGTCTTTCGCGAGTTTCTCAACTTCGACTAATAGATCCTCACGCAGCGTGCAGCAGATACAGCCGTTGGATAATTCTACGAGTTTCTCATCCGTCCTTGACAAGCCGCCTCCCTGCTTCACCAATCCCGCGTCTATATTTACTTCGCTCATGTCATTGACGATGACGGCAATTTTTAAACCGTTGCGGTTTTGTAAAATATGATTCAAAACGGTCGTCTTTCCGGCACCAAGATAGCCGCTCAATACTGTAACCGGAATTTTTTTCATATAAATAGCCTCCTGACAAAATAGAATGATTACGATTTACATTCCGCACCTGCCCCTTTTTCATCATGATGTACATTGTTATAAATCGTAACTGTTACTATTTATTCTGATATATTCTCCGTTGAAAATCAAGTGAAAATAATCAATCATAAAAAAGACACGCTGTCATACGTGTCTTCCGCCCAAACTTAAACATCCGCAGGACTGTTTTCAGTGCCATAGCTTTTTCTCCAAAAATAGCCTGCGGCCAGAACAAGCACAAATGCGAGCAATGCGATACATGAAAAAGAGATAAAACCGATCGCATAAGTTCCCGTCATCTGCTTCAATGATCCTAAAATATTGGGAAGGAAAAAACCTCCTATGCCGCCGGCCGCTCCGACAATCCCCGTCACCATTCCGATTTCTTTTGCAAAGTGCTGAGGGACAAGCTGAAATACCGCTCCGTTGCCCATACCGAGCGCCATCATTCCGATAAACAACAGAACGATCACCGTTGAAAGCGGAGGCAGGCTGCTGACTCCCGCCATACACAGAGCCGCGATGACAAACAGTACAGCGAGAACTTTCGCACCTCCCGCACGGTCTGAAATCCAGCCTCCTGCAGGGCGAAAAAAACTGCCCGCTGCAACACATATTGTGACGAAATCACCGGCATGGATTTTTGACAATTGATATTGATCAACGAAAAAAATCGCCAAAAAACTTGATAATCCCACAAAACCTCCGAAAGTGACGCCGTACAAAAGACAGAAACACCATGTCTCCTTCTGCCTGAAAACGTGAAGGTAGTTTTTAAGCGGCTGCGGTGCGGGCTGTGCAGGAGAGTCCTTCGCCATGACGATAAACAGTATAAAAACGATCATCAACGGAAGAAGCGCAATTCCCATTACACTGTGCCACCCAAACTGTTCCGCAAGGCGGGGACCGAACAATGTCGCAAACAAAGTGCCGCTGTTGCCGGCACCTGCTATCCCCATCGCAAGCCCCTGCAAGTGAGGCGGATACCACCGGCTCGCCATCGGAAGCGCGACAGCAAAACTTGCGCCCGCCACGCCCAGCAGAATGCCGATCGCATACAGCTCAGTCAAAGAACGGCCGCCGAATGCCCCCCAAAGCAGCGGGATCATCGTGATCAGCATCCCGATCACGGCTGTTTTCTTCGGCCCGATCCTGTCCGTTAACACGCCTAAAATGATCCGAAACACAGATCCTGATAAGATCGGCAGAGCCACGACAAATCCTTTTTCAAAAGAAGATAACCCGAAATCCTGAGAAATATAAACGCCGAGCGCCCCCAGCATGACCCAAATCATAAAACTCACATCAAAATATAAGAAGGAACAGAGCAGAGTGAGCGGATGGCCGCTTGTTTTTAATTCCGACAGCTTCATAACATTCTCCTTTCCGGTCTTCTATCATTTCAAATTGCTGAATCAAGAATATATGACCGGCATTCACCGGAAAAGACATGTGTAAGATAATGCGACACATTTAATGCGTTAATCAGGCAATGTGCCATAATTTCTCATAGAGAAGCAAAACTTACAGGCAGCTGCAAAGGAGGTTTGGCGAATGAAGAAACAACGATTAATTGCAGCAGGGAACGGAATGGCCGGAATCCGCTGTATTGAACACATTTTAAAGATGAACCGTGACATGTTTGAGATTGTTATTTTCGGAACCGAACCTCATCCCAATTACAATCGCATTCTCTTATCCTCCGTTTTACAAGGTGAGGTTTCGCTTGATGACATTACGCTGAATAGCCGCGAATGGTACGAAAAAAACGGAATTACGCTTTACACGGGAGAAACGGTTGTACACATTGATACAGAACGGCAGGTTGTCACAACGGATCGGAAGCGCAGCATGACTTACGATCATTTCATCGCGGCAACTGGCTCCTCTCCTTATATTCTCCCCATACCCGGAGCAGAGAAAGAAGGTGTGTACGGCTTTCGGACAATAGAAGACTGCCAATCCCTTATCAATGCGGCCGGCCGGTATCAAAAGGCGGCGGTCATCGGCGCCGGTTTATTAGGTCTTGAAGCGGCCGTCGGCTTACGGCAGCTCGGCATGGACGTCAGCGTCATTCACCACTCTTCCGCCATTATGCAAAAACAGCTTGATCAAACGGCATCCCATCTGCTGCAGAAAGAACTGGAGCGAAAAGGCTTAGTCTTTCTTTTAGAGAAAGACACGGCATCCATTACAGGAAACTCACGGGCGGAAGGCATCCGTTTCAAAGACGGTTCTTCCATAGAAGCAGACCTGATTGTCATGGCCGCCGGTGTGAGGCCCAATATCCGATTGGCTGCATCTGCCGGACTTTCAGTGAACCGAGGAATCATCGTCAATCAATTCATGCAGACGAACAAACCGAATGTGTATGCCGTCGGTGAATGCGCGGAGCATGACGGGATTGTATACGGATTGGCTGCACCGCTTTATGAACAGGGAAAAGTGCTCGCACAGCATCTATGCGGCGTTCCGTGTGAAGGGTTTCAAGGCTTTGCACAATCTGCGGCCTTAAAAATAGCCGGTATTGATGTATGGTCGGCAGGAAAGGTGCACGAGGATGAACACACAGCCGGCATATTGTTCCATGACGATCATGCAGGCATCTACAAAAAAGCGCTCTTTGAGGACGATAAACCGGCCGGCTTTATTTTATTCGGGGACACGCGCGGTAAACAGCGGCTTCTCGACAGTCTTGTGAAGCAAAGAGACATTTCCATCGTGAAAAAACAGCTCATAGAACCGGATCAAGGCGGCATATCCTTTGAATCCATGCCTCCCCATGAAACCATTTGCCAATGCAGCTCAGTGACCAAGGGCTCCATTGAAGAAGCGGTGAACAAATATGGCTTAAAAACCGCGGAGGAAGTGAAGCACATGACAAAAGCGTCCGGGTCTTGCGGGGGATGCAGGCCGCTCGTCGAAGACTTGCTGACGTATATGGCGAGCGATGATTACACAAAACCTTCCCGCCAGCCTTCGTTTTGCGGCTGCACCGATTTGACGGAAGAAGAAGTCATCGCCGAACTTCGGCGCCGTCCATTCACTGATGCCGCCGAGGTGATGGAAGTGATCGGCTGGAAAACAGAAAACGGCTGCCGCATTTGTATTCCGGCGCTTCACTACTACCTGGAAAGGATGCGGCCTGATTTTATGCAGTTCAATGAAATATCGGCAGAAGAGACATGCACCCTGATTCCGCAAATGTACGGCGGACTGACAAGTGCGGGAGAGCTCAAAAACATCGCAAACGTCATTGAAACATACGGCATCCCCGGCGTTTCAATTACTGACAGTCACCGGCTGAAGCTTTCCGGAATCAGGCCAAATGACCTTGCAAGCATCAGAAAAGCACTGAACATGCCGGTTTTCTCCCCCCGGCACCGCTGGACGATTCAAATCAAAGCATGTACGTGCGGACAGCATCGCTCCTTTCAAGAGCTGGCAAGCAGGATTGAACGAGATACCGACACACTTGCCGTCCCCGCTTATGTATCCGTCAGCTTGTCATGTGAAAACAATTGCAGCGATGCTTACATTCAGGATATCGGCGTGCTTCAGACACAAACTTGCTGGGAAATTTATATCGGGGGCGTCCGCGGAAAACAAGCCCGCGCCGGCAGCCTTTTTTGTGTGACGAATAACGAAGACAGTACCGCCGCTATGGTGAAAGGCCTTATTCAATATTATCGCGAAACGGCTCACTACAACGAAGCGATTTATCAATGGGTTGACAGACTCGGCCTCGTCCATATCAGAGAAATGCTGTTTGAAGAAGATATGCGGACACAGCTTCTGAAAAATCTCCGTTCAGACATATCCCTGCTGCAAAAACTGTCTGCCGGGAAAACGCCATACGAAAGGATGAAGCTTTTTGACTGAACCGATGCTCCGTTATTTCCGTGACAAACTGCAAAATGTCCAATCGGAAAAAACATATGAGACGCAATGCCCGTTCTGCAGCATGCAATGCAAGATGCAGCTTACGGAACAAACCTTCGCGGCACGGAAGAAATACACTGCAATCGGCATTGATAATCCGACGACACATGGCCGTTTATGTACAAAAGGCATGAATGCCCATCAGCATGCCGTGCACTCTTCCCGCATTACACGCCCCCTGCTTAAAAAAAACGGTGAATTTGTGCCTGTCTCTTGGGCTGAAGCACTGAAACGCATAAAGGAACAAATCAATCTGATCCAAACCGAACACGGCAATGATGCGATGGCCGTCTATGGGAGCGCCTCAATTACAAATGAAGAAGCCTATCTGCTTGGAAAGTTCGCACGGGTCGGCTTACAGACGAAATACATCGATTACAACGGGCGGCTCTGTATGTCTGCCGCAGCAACGGCGGCCGGCCAGACATTCGGCGCGGACAGGGGCCTGACGAATCCATTATCGGACATTCCGCATACACGTGTCATCATCCTGGCAGGCACCAATATCGCGGAATGCCAGCCGACAATCATGCCGTATTTTGATAAAGCGAAAGAAAACGGGGCTTACATTATCGCCATTGATCCCCGGGAAACGGCGACGACCAAAATAGCCGATCTTCACCTGAAAATCAAGCCCGGCACAGACGCCGCTCTGGCAAACGGACTCGTCAAAATCTGCATTGACGAACAGCTTACAGACAAAGACTTTATCCGCACACGCACAAACGGATTCGATAAGCTCAAACGGCATACCGACGCTTTGGATCTGGAAGAGATCTCCGAGCAGACAAGTGTTCCTTTGGAGCATATGCGAAAGGCCGCCGTGAAGTTTGCCAAGGAAACATCCGGCATGCTATTTACAGCGCGGGGGATCGAACAGCAGACTGACGGTACCGCGGCGGTGAAAGCTTTCTTAAATACGGTGCTGATCACCGGAAAAATCGGCAAGCCCTTCTCAGGTTACGGGGCGATTACCGGTCAAGGCAACGGACAAGGCGCGAGAGAACACGGCCAAAAAGCGGATCAGCTTCCGGGCTACCGTTCTATCGAAATTGAAGAACACCGGGGGCATATTGCGAAGGTGTGGGGGATTCATCAGGATGAGCTGCCGCGAAAAGGCGTCTCAGCCTATGAAATGATAGAAAAAATAGATAGCGGCGACATCAAAGGACTGTTTCTCATGTGTTCCAATCCGGCTGTTTCCGGCCCAAATGCGAATTTCGTCAAGCAGGCAATCAAGAAACTGAGATTCTTTGTCGCAGTTGACTTATTTATTTCTGAGACCGCGGCATTCGCGGATGTGATTTTACCCGCGTCCTCTTATTTGGAAGACGAAGGCACGATGACAAATGCAGAAGGCCGCGTGACATTAAGAGAAGCGAGCCGGCCATGTCCCGGAGAAGCGAAACATGATTGGCAGATTATCTGTGACATTGCCTCGGCTCTTGGTAAAGGGCATTATTTTCCCTATACGTCGGCGGAGGAAATCTTTAACGAACTGAGAGAAGCGAGCCGCGGCGGAATTGCTGATTACTCTGGCATCACCTATGACAGGCTCAGGCGGGAAGGCGGCATTCATTGGCCGTGTCCGGAATCTGATCATCCCGGAACTGCGCGCTTGTTTACAGAATCATTTGCTCATCCGGATCAAAAAGCGGCATTAAGCGTGATTCTAAATGAACCGGCCGTCCCGAAAGAGAAACCGAGCGCCGATTATCCGCTTTATTTAACGACAGGCAGAGTCATGTCTCACTACTTAACAGGCGTCCAAACAAGAAAAAGCGCCGCCCTTGCCGCGAGACATTTTGAATCGTTTATGGAAATCCATCCGCAAACAGCAGCGACCTACAATATCGAGGACCGTGTGCTGGTAAAAATAGAATCCCCCCGGGGCAGCATCACGGTGCGGAGCAGATGGTCGGAGAACGTACGAAAAGACACGTTGTTTGTCCCCATCCATTGGTCTGACACGCAAAACGTCAACGATTTAATTGGTGAAGCCTTGGACCCGGACTGTAAAATGCCCGGTTTTAAGATGTGCGCGGTACGAATCAGCCCTATATAATTTTTCATAAAATTTTTAGATTTTTTAGTATTTTTTGTTACATTTCATAACATGCATCTTAAATATTTGTTTTTGCTGTGCTACGCTAAAAAAAAACAAAGATAAGGAGCGGATCATCTGATGGGAAAAAAACAGCTAGTCCTTGTTGGAAATGGAATGGCCGGGGTAAGAGCGATTGAAGAAATACTGCGTGTTTCAAAAGACGAATTTGAGATTACAATATTCGGGGCCGAACCTCATCCCAACTATAACCGAATCCTTCTGTCAAAAGTGCTGCAAGGCGATACCGACATTCAAGACATCACGTTAAACGATTGGAACTGGTACAAAGAAAACAACATTCAGCTGTATACCGGTGAAACAGTCATCAAAGTCGACACGGAAAACAAAACCCTCATCACCGATGCAGACAGAATCCAGCCTTACGATGAACTCATCCTGGCGACAGGCTCTGTCCCTTTTATCCTTCCGATTCCGGGCGCAGACAAACAAGGCGTCACGGCATTCCGGGACATAAAAGATACAGACACGATGCTCGCCGCGTCAAAACAATATAAAAAAGCAGCCGTCATCGGCGGAGGACTGCTGGGTTTGGAAGCCGCACGCGGACTGCTGAATCTCGGAATGGACGTGTCTGTCATCCACCTCGCCCCATTCCTGATGGAGCGCCAGCTTGACGCAGCGGCGGGACGCCTGCTGCAAAACGAATTAGAAAAACAAGGCATGACCTTTTTCCTTGAAAAGCAAACCGAAGAAATTCTCGGTACTGACCGTGTCGAAGGCGTACGCTTCAAAGACGGCACAAGCATCGAAGCTGACCTGGTCGTCATGGCGGTCGGCATCCGCCCGAATACACAGCTTGGCACAGAAAGCGGCATTCCGGTAAACCGCGGAATCATTGTCAATGATTATATGCAGACTGACATCCCGCACATTTACGCGGTCGGTGAATGTGCCGAGCACCGCGGAATCGCATACGGTCTTGTGGCGCCGCTCTATGAACAGGCAAAAGTGCTCGCAAAGCATATTTGCGGCATTGAAACAAAACCGTATGAAGGCTCCGTTCTCTCCACTCAATTAAAGGTATCAGGCGTCGAAGTCTTCTCTGCGGGTGACTTTAACGAATCAGAGGACAAAAAAGCGATTAAAGTGTTCGATGAGCAGGACGGCATTTATAAAAAAATCGTCCTGAGGGGCAATCAAATTGTCGGCGCTGTTTTGTTCGGAGACAGCAGCGAGGGCAGCCGCCTGTTTTCAATGATTCAAAAAGAAGCCGATATCTCTGAAACCTCCAAAATATCAATCTTACAGCCTCTTGATCAGGAAGCAGGCGCAAGCATGACCGCGGCGATGAGCGACGATGAAATCATCTGCGGATGCAACGGCGTTTCAAAAGGCGCGATTATTCAAGCCATTCAGGAAAAAGGCTGCACATCTACGGACGAAATCAAAGCATGCACCGGGGCATCCCGTTCCTGCGGAGGCTGTAAACCGCTCGTGGAAGACATTCTTCAATATACACTGGGCTCAGAATTTGACGCGTCCGCGCAAAAAGAAGCGATTTGCGGCTGCACCTCACTGTCGAGAGATGAAGTCGTAGAAGAAATCAAAGCCAAAGGGCTGTCCCATACAAGAGAAATCATGAACGTGCTCGGCTGGAAAACGCCGGAGGGCTGCTCCAAATGCCGTCCTGCCCTCAACTACTACTTAGGCATGATTAATCCGGCTACATACGAGGATGACAGAACATCCCGTTTTGTGAACGAACGGATGCACGCCAATATTCAAAAAGACGGAACATACTCAGTCGTGCCCCGGATGTACGGCGGCGTGACCAACTCTCAGGATCTCCGCAAGATCGCCGATGTCGTCGACAAATATGAGATCCCGCTCGTTAAAATGACCGGCGGCCAGCGGATTGATCTCATCGGCGTCAAAAAAGAAGACCTGCCGAAAGTATGGGCCGAGCTTGATATGCCGTCAGGCTACGCGTACGGAAAAACACTCCGCACGGTAAAAACGTGCGTAGGCGAACAATTCTGCCGCTTCGGCACGCAAGACTCCATGGCACTGGGCATTGCGCTTGAGAAAAAATTCGAAGGGCTCAATACGCCTCATAAGGTTAAAATGGCCGTGTCCGCCTGCCCTCGGAACTGTGCGGAATCAGGCATTAAGGACCTTGGCGTTGTCGGCATCGACGGAGGCTGGGAGCTTTATGTCGGCGGAAACGGCGGAACCCATTTGCGCGCCGGTGATTTGCTGATGAAAGTAAAAACGAATGAAGAAGTCTTAGAATATGCGGGGGCTTACCTTCAGTACTACAGAGAAACGGCAAACTATCTGGAGCGGACATCCGCATGGCTTGAGCGCGTCGGTTTATCTCATGTCCAATCCGTATTAAACGATCCGGAAAAACGGCAGGAGCTCAACGACAGAATGAATGAGACACTCTCTGTCCACAAAGATCCGTGGCAATACTTCCTTAAAGATAAAAAAGCATCTAAAGATCTATTCGAAAATGTCGTCACGACTTCATAAAACAGTAAGGGGGAACGGACATGGTTAATAAAGATATGACAAAGGTTTGCATAGGCAAAGTAAACGAATTACCGGAGGAGTTAGGAAAAACCGTATATATAGAAGATAAAGAGCTTGCCGTATTTAAGCTTTCTGACGGGAGCGTCCGCGCCGTCGAAAACCGCTGTCCCCATAAAGGGGGCGTCCTGGCTGAAGGCATCGTCAGCGGAGAATACGTCTTCTGCCCGATGCATGACTGGAAAATCTCCTTAGAAGACGGAAAAGTCCAAGAGCCGGATCATGGCTGTGTCAAAACATACGAAACACTGATTGAAGGAGAGAATGTATACCTCCTGTATTGAGCAAAGACCGGATCACTTTTTCAAGTGGTCCTTCATTTTTTAAATTGCTGAAGGGATGACGCCATCATGAAAAACGGAATCGTATATTTTGTCGGTGCCGGACCAGGAGACCCGGGGCTGATCACCGTAAAAGGAAAACAGGCTCTGGAGAAAGCGGATATTATTTTGTATGACCGGCTCGCAAACCCAAAGTTTCTTGAATATGCCTCACCGGACTGCCGGTTCATTTATTGCGGAAAGCTGCCCGACCGTCATTTTATGAAACAGTCTGAGATAAATGCCCTGCTGATTGAAAAAGCGGCGGAGGGCTGCACCGTCGTCCGCTTGAAAGGCGGAGACCCAAGTGTGTTCGGCAGAGTCGGCGAAGAAGCAGAGGCGCTTCATCGGCACGGCATCCGCTACGAAATGGTGCCCGGCATCACCTCGGGTATCGCAGCGCCGCTGTATGCGGGAGTCCCTGTCACCCATCGTGATTTCGCTTCGTCCTTCGCGATGATCACCGCTCATGATACATCATTGCAAGGCAGGCCGAATCTCGACTGGGAAGGGCTTGCCCGAAGCGTTCAAACGCTTGTGTTTTACATGGGCGTTAAAAATCTGTCATTTATATGCCGGCAGCTTACGGAGTACGGAAAATCCCCTTCCGTTCCCGTACTCGTCATTCAATGGGGGACGTGGGGGCGGCAGCGGAGCGTTAAAGGGACGCTTCAGGATATCCATGAAAAAGTTCAAAGCCAAAACATCACCAACCCTGCCATTATCGTCATCGGTGATATTGTCAATTTTCAAACACACAGCTGGTTTGAAAGCAAACCGTTCATCGGGCGGCATATCATGGTTGTCACTCATGGCGATGAAGAACATACATTGACAGACAAGCTGCGCGAGTATGGCGCCGATGTTATTGAATGGCCGAAGCGGATCGTTAAAAAAATGCCCGCAAACGAAAACATCCTGAAACAGATCAGCACCTTTGAACAACTATTTTTCACATCACGCCTTGCGGTATGCGAATTCTTTGACACACTGGCTTTCAAGCAGATCGACATCCGCCGGGTGACCGCAAGCCTGAATGCAGCGACTGAAGCCGCAAAGACGGAACTGACAAAACGGGGCTTTCTCCTATCCGAATGTCAAATTGATTCTCCGCATTCACTCATTGTAGGAAGCCGTCAAGCAGCAGAAAACTTGTCAGACTCAAAATCATGCCCGCTTTATATCACCCATGAACATATCGCGGATGAGCGGTTCACTTCCATGATCGAACGCACGATCAGTGAGTCTCCTCTGCAAATGATTATCTGTACGGGCAAAGAATCCGCTCAGCATTTGATCAGCGCCGGAAAACAAATCGGCATATCACCGGATCCGTCAGCAAACCGCCCTCCCGTCATCTGCATGGGCGAAGACGTCCCCGCCGGCTGCGGGTTTACCGCCGTGAAAAACCAGGAGCAGTTATTTGCGTTTATACGAAATGAAATGAAAGACATGCTCGTTCACAGCTGATACGCCGGAATGCTTTTCTGACCCCCCAGACTCAACATCGGGGGTCAGCCTTTTTTATTGTGTCACCAATTTTTTATGGTGAGTCGAATACATCGCCATCTGATCCGCCTGCGGGTCCAAATAGGCTTTGGCGCTGTTCACGGCGGTCGGCCCCTCCGTGAAACCGCCTGCAATCAATCTGAGCTTGCTTTCATAATGGGCGGCGTCACCGGCGACAAACACGCCCGGAAGATTCGTCCGCATATGTCTGTCAGCTTTAATCCTGCCTTCTTCTATCTCAAGCCCCCAGTCCTTCATCGGACCGAGATCAATTTTAAACCCGTGGTTGATAATGAGCTCATCAAGCTTGATGACTTCAGAAAGTCCGGACTCAGTTTGGCAAATGGTGACGCTCTCGATCCGTTCCCCTGTGCCGTTGAGATGCTTCAGACGATACGGCGCAAGCACCCGCACGGAAGACCGCTTCATTTTCGCCACACTGCTTTCCAAACCGCCGAACTCCTCCCTGCGGTGCAAGACGGTAACAGACGCCGCAATCGGTTCCAGCTCATTCGCCCAGTCAACCGCGGTATCTCCTCCTCCTGAAATCACGACATGCTTCCCCTGAAACGCATCAAGCTTCTCCACCTTATAATGAAGGTTCTTTCCTGAATACCGGCTCGCATCCGCGCTGTCAAGTTCATTGACCTCAAGCGTTCCCATGCCGACGGCCAAAATCACCGTGCGTGTATAGTGCTTTTCCCCTTTGGAACTTTCCAGCACAATGGTTCCGTCATCCAGCCGTTCAAATCCGGTCACCCGCTGATTCAACACGATATCCGGCTCAAATGTCGCAGCCTGTTCCTTCAGCTGCTTAATCAGCTGTTCTCCGGCAATCCCGGGTATTCCGCCGATATCACGGATGATTTTTTCGGGGAAAAACATAGACACTTTCCCTCCGAGCCGCGGCAGAAACTCGATCACTTTCGTTTTCAGCTCGCGCATCCCGCAATAAAAAGCCGCAAACAGGCCGATCGGGCCTCCGCCTATACGTGACGTCGTACACCTCATGATTTTCCGCCATCGTTCTGCCTCCCGTTTATATCTATACTTCATATATCTTTAATTGAGAATCAATATCAATGAAAGTATAACACATATTGAGGATCAGTGTTTATTCATTTCTCATCTTGCGGGAAAGGAGTGATTCAGAAGTGAGGTTCTGAGACTGATAAGCGGGAAGGTATTAAAACTGAAACCAGTACGGCGACTGGTTTCTTTTTTATCTCTTTTTCATCAGCATAATATCGAGATACAGCTGGCACCTTGTCCTGAAGTCGTTTAAATTAATTGATGTCATGTCAAGAATCTGTTTGATACGGTAGTTCAATGTGTTTTGATGAATAAAAAGCTGTTCTGCGGCTGGTTTTGTTTTGCAGTTATTGAGGAGATAGATTTCTAACGTTTTCAGCAGTTCTGTACTGCTTTCTCTGTCTTTGGCTTTTAATAACGCTAAATCATTGTTTACATATTCCAGTGAGGCGTTTTTTTCTTCGATACTTTCAAGATAGCGGTAAATCCCGAGCTTACTGTATTCGTACGGGATATTTTCCTGGTTTCCGGTAATTTCGGCGGCCTTTATGACTTCAAGGGCCTCTATATAACTTTTGCCGAGCTTCAGGATGCTGCTGTATTCATTGCCGATTCCGATATAGATGGGAGTGGGGATCTTCTGAAAGTGAAAATGAGTCAGCAGTTTGTGGATGAATTCAGATGCTGCCGAAGTGCCGGAGCTTTTTTGCGAGAAGCTTGCGACGACGATGACAATATTGGAATCAATGGTTAAGACGTGACTGACTTTATCCCGCAAATTCAAGTACGATTTGATGTTTTCCTTCACATCTTCGACTGCCTCCCCATCCCCATTTGCGGCGTGCAGGACGACTACTGAAAAAACCGACGGCAGCACGGCGTTCATCTTTTCCGCTTCCCGCCTGAACTCCTTTTCAGAGGAGAATTGCTGAAAGATCGCCCGTTTCACCAGGTCTTCCGCTCTCTCTTCTTTTTCCTGTTTCAGCCGGTTCGTTTTATAGATGATTTTTCCGACATGGAATGAAGTTTCATATAAAAAATCGAGCTCCTCGTCCGTCAAGTTTCGGTCGAGCTCCTGAATCCAGATGTAGCCCATCACTTCCCCTTTATGTTTTGCGCTTACAACCACTCTCTGATTCAGTCCGATACTGTCTATTTTTTCGACACGGAACGGTTCAGGAACGGTTTTCAGCTTTTCGATCACCCCGTCTTTCAGAAACCTTTCAAAAATCTGCACGGGGCATTTTTTTGAAAATATCGTCTGCTGGTTGGCGGAGTCGAAGTGATTAATGTAATAAGAATTATAGGCAAGCAAAAAGAAATCCGCGCTTTCCAGAATAACGGGCTTCTGCAATTCATAACTGATGAAATCAATTAATTTATCAATGTCCGTAAATGAAAAAACTCTCTCTAAAAGCTCTTCCATACCTATTTCTCCTATGCTCTTTTTATCTTTATCATACTCTGCGGGGTGACTTTTTGTATAGAAAAAAATTCACATATTCCCAAAACGGAATAATCCGAAAGCCTGTATCGTGAAAAGAGGAAAAAGGGCGGTCCCTTCTTCCTCTCGTTCCTTGCTTTTATTGAGAAAGTGTATCACGGTACTCATGAAACTGATCTGTGACATCTTTTGACGGAGCCTGTGTCAATAAGCTGACGACAAATACAGCGGCAAGGCTTACAGCAAAGCCCGGAATGATTTCGTACAAAAAGTCTGAAAGACCGGCATTCGCCCAAATGATTACGGTAATCGCTCCCGCAATCATGCCGGCGAGTGCCCCCCATTTCGTCATCCGTTTCCAAAATAAACTGAGCAGTACGACCGGCCCGAATGACGCGCCGAATCCCGCCCATGCATAGCTGACAAGACCAAGTATCGTGTTGTTTTTCTCCCAGGCGAGCACCAAAGCGATGATTGACACCGCAAGCACTGCCATTCTCCCCAGAAATACGAGTTCCTTATCAGAAGCCGAACGCCTGAACATGGACTTATACAAATCCTCTACTAAAGAACTGGACGTAACGAGCAGTTGAGACGAAATCGTACTCATAATGGCCGCTAAAATCGCAGAAATGAGAAATCCCGTAATAATCGGGTGGAACAGAATGTTGCCGAGCTGAATAAAAATGGTTTCCGGATCAGCCAGCTTCAGTCCGTGCTGGTGGTAATACGCGATTCCCGCAAGACCCGTAAACAGCGCGCCTAGTGCAGACAAAATCATCCATCCCATTCCGATTCGTCTGGCGCGTTTGATTTCTTTCACAGATGTGATCGCCATAAAGCGCACAATAATATGCGGCTGCCCGAAATAGCCGAGCCCCCACGCAAATAAAGAAATAATGCCAAGGACGGTCGTCCCTTTGAACATATTAAACAGTTCCGGGTTGACGGAACGGATATCGGCAACGGTTTCTCCCGGGCCGCCCGTATGGAAAATCGTCACAATCGGCACGAGAATAAGCGCCGCAAACATAATGATCCCTTGAACAAAGTCCGTCCAGCTTACCGCCAAAAAGCCCCCGAACAAGGTGTAGGCGACAACGACGCCTGTCACGACCCACAGTCCCGTGTGGTAATTCAACCCTAAAATGCTGTTGAATAAGACGCCTCCGGATACCATGCCGGATGATACGTAAAATGTGAAAAAGACGAGAATGACAAGACCCGAAAACAGTCTGAGAAGCTTCGTATGATCACCGAAACGATTTTCAAGGAAACCCGGAATGGTGATGGAATTCCCCGCTTTTTCAGTATACGTTCTCAGCCTCGGCGCCACGAAAAGCCAGTTCGCCCATGCCCCGAGCACAAGCCCGATCACAATCCAAGCGCCGCTTAATCCTGTCGAGAACATGGCGCCCGGAAGCCCCATCAAGAGCCATCCGCTCATATCCGCCGCTCCCGCGCTGAGCGCTGTGACGGCAGGGCCTAAAGAACGCCCCCCGAGCATGTAATCCGTCAGATTTGACGTCCGTCTGTAGGCGAAATAACCGATAAACAGCATGCCCGCCATATAAATACAAATGGAAATAATCAACTGAATGTTTGCTATGGCATTTCCTCCTCCGCTTTATATGTTTATGGTGAAATGGACACCCCCCGCGAGGAGGATGCCCATTCAGTCCCTCTTAAAACGTTTCACTGATTGTTTTCGCCTGCATGTGGAGGGCCAAATAATCCGGGCCGCCCGCTTTTGAATCAGTGCCGGACATTTTGAAGCCTCCGAACGGATGGTAGCCGACAATCGCTCCCGTACAATTGCGGTTGAAGTACAGGTTGCCGACATGGAATTCCTGTTTCGCCCGTTCAATATGTTTGCGGTTGTTTGTAATGACGGCGCCTGTCAGACCATATTCAGTATTATTTGCCACTTCTAAAGCTTCATCAAAGTTTGACACTTTAGAAAATGCAACGACAGGCCCGAAAATTTCTTCCTGCATGAGTCTGGCTTTCGGATCAAGGTCAGCGAAGATCGTCGGCTTAATAAAGTAGCCTTTTGAATCATCTCCGGTGCCGCCGCTTACTAAACGGCCTTCTTCTTTTCCGATTTCAATGTAGCTCATGATCTTGTCGTAAGAACCTTGGTCGATGACAGGTCCCATATACACGTCAGCGCTGTCAGGGCTTGCCGTCACTTTTGATTCAGTGATTTCGATGACGCGCTCTAATACTTGATCATACACTTTTTCATGGACAACTGCACGTGAACCTGCAGAACATTTTTGTCCCGCGAAGCCGAATGCTGATGTAAAGATGGATTGAGCCGCCAATTCAATGTCCGCATCTTCGTCAACGACAACCGTATCTTTACCGCCCATTTCTGCAATGACGCGTTTCAGATGCTGCTGTCCCGGCTGCACTTTCGCCGCGCGTTCGAAAATTCTCGTACCGACTTCACGTGATCCCGTAAACGTAATGATGCTTGTTTTCGGGTGATCGACGAGGTAGTCTCCCACTTCCGCTCCGCTTCCCGGCACAAAGTTGACAACGCCCTTCGGAAGACCTGATTCCTCAAGCACTTCTACGAATTTCGCCGCGATGACCGGTGTCGCGCTTGCCGGTTTAAGAACGACCGTGTTGCCCGTTACGATCGGTGCCACCGTCGTTCCCGCCATAATCGCAAAGAGGAAGTTCCATGGCGGAATGACGACCGTTACGCCGGTCGGTGTGTAGACATATTGGTTTTTCTCGCCTTCGCGGCTGTTGACCGGCTTGCCTTTTGCCAATTCAACCATTTGGCGCGCGTAGTATTCCATAAAGTCGATGGCTTCCGCCGTATCCGCATCAGCTTCGTTCCAAGGTTTTCCCGCTTCTTTGACGAGCAGGGCGGAGAATTCGTGCTTTCTGCGGCGGACTTTGGCAGCTGCGCGGAACAAAACGGCCGCTCTTTCTTCAGGGGAGGTGTATCTCCACTCTTCGAACGCTTTCGCAGCTGCTTCAATCGCTTGCTCAGCGTGCTCCTGGGACGCCTTTGACACTTTTCCGACGACTTCTTCTTTATCAGCCGGATTGATTGAAACGATTTTCGCTTCCGTCTCTACCTTTTCACCGTTGATGACGAGCGGATAATCTTTTCCCAGATACTCATTTACCGTCGCAAGCGCTTTCTTAAATTCTTCAACGTTCGATTGATCTTGGAAATTCGTGAATGGTTCGTGTTTATAAGGTGTAGTCATTGTCATCTCTCCCTTTTTTACTTCTTAGTCATCCCTTTAAAGGCGAATGCGATGTTTGAGGGGCGTTCGGCGAGCCGTCTCATGAAATAGCCGTACCAGTCATCCCCGTAAGGCAGGTAGACTCTCATGCGGTATCCTTCTTCCACCAGGCTGAGCTGGGTTTGCGAGCGCATGCCGTACAGCATCTGAAACTCAAAACGGTCGTTTGGAATGCCGTGCTCTTTGGCAAGCTGTTTTGTAAACTCGATCATTTTGTCATCATGCGTGGCAACTGCCGTATAATGTCCTTTTAAAAGCTGTTTGCGGATGAGTCTTTTATAATTTTCATCGACGTCGCTTTTTTCAGGATAGGCCACCTTTTCCGATTCTTTATAGGCCCCTTTGACAAGCCGCAGAAACGGATTCAGCGGGCTGAGGTCATCAAGATCCTTCTCCGTTCTGTACAGATAAGCCTGCACCACGGTGCTAACATATTCATACCGGCTCCGGAAGTCTTTAAAGATATCCAGCGTCTTCTGGCATCTCGTTTCATCTTCCATGTCAATCGTCACCATGACTTTATGTTTTTCAGCCGTTTGGAGGATTTTCGTCATATTTTCATAGACGAGATCGAGATCTATATCAAGACCTAAAGACGTCATTTTTAATGACACTTGGGAATTCAGCTGTTCATCAGCGATTAAGGCGATGGTCTGCATGCACTCCTCGGTGCGTTCTTTCGCGACATCACCGCTGTTGACAAATTCCCCCAAATGATCGACAGTAACTGACAGCCCTTGGCTGTTCAAATGTCGGATTGTCGGGATAGAACTGCGGAAATCCATTCCTCCGATGATTTTGCCGGCTGCCACACGGCTTCCCCAGCTTCGCGCCATCTTATTGAGAAAGCTGCTCTTGGATAAAAATAAGAAAAAATCTCTTGTAATCACTTCCAACCTTAACACCCCGCAATCTAAGAAGTATTTGTATGAGTCTATTGTAAATGGACAAAACATCCTCTCACAATATTCTAAAAATACAAAGATTCTGATAAATTTTTGTGGTTTTACCACAATCAGCTTCTTAGATAGCAGGCGGATTATGCCGAAAAAAGGCGGACGGAAATGACGGCAATCGTCAATTTCCGCCTTTTTCCCCCCACGCCTCTTCGACGGTCTGAATCAATAGCCGATTCAATTCCTCCGTTATGTCAGGTTTCGGCGTTTTGATCGTTTTGACATAGTGCCCGATGCGTTCTATTTCTTCTTCTATAAATGCATGAATGATCGTATTTCTCGGTTCCGGAGCCAGCTCCTGACCGCTTTTTTTCCTTGTAAGCAGTGTATTGATTTCAGAAATGAGCGCTTCATCCGTCAATAAGGCATCGGCCAGTACGGGAAATGACATCGGCGGTACGGAGCCGAATGTTTCAATCCATCTGCAGGCAAGGAGAGGACGCAGAACGTAAAAATACTTTTTAATCTTCACTTCACTGCCCCGCAGTTCCGTTTTTTCATTCCGTTTTGCCATATTGAGATAATGATAGATGCCGGCTTCAGGCGAAAAGGCGCGGATTTTCAGTTTTCGAAGCTTTTCAGCCGCTGAGAAAGCTTCATAATAGATCATCTCAGAAGAGAGCCATTCCAAAAGAGGCGGATTTGATTTTTTAAAAAGCCTTAGCGCTTTTCTCAGTTCCCACCCGCTGATGTCAAGCATGTCATGAATCGGCTCTTCTATGACATCCCTATGCGGTTCGATCGAAAAGTACCATTCTTTTTTCGGCACATAGAGAAACCGTACATCGTAGTCGCTGTCGCTTGACGGAAAACCCCATGCGCGGCTCCCTGATTCTACGGCGTAAAGCACCTTGACGCCGTGCTGTGCTTCAATTCGTTTTAATTCTTCGATGATCCTTTGTTCCATCTGTATCCGTCCTTTTCCGTGATCATTCCTGAAAAAAGCCCAAGTACTTGGGCTTTTCGCTGTCGTCAGCCTTTCAGATGCGCTTTCAGAAAGGCCAGCTTTTCCGTATGGAAAGAAGGTATGTATTCATGTCCGAAATACCGGTAAACCTTCAATTCTTTTTCCGTTTCCAGATGATTGTAAGCGGCAAACACCGTCGACGGCGGGGTCACGCGGTCAATCAGCCCGATGGACATGAGCACCGGAACTTTTACGCGGTCCGCCAGATTCATGATATCAAAATAGGCCAGTGTATTCATCGCGGTCTTCTCCGTTTCAGGGCTGCCGTTCTTTCTGAAAAAGGAGTTAATCTCAAGATACGGCTCATCAAGAGCGACATCAATGGCCCGCTCAAAATTGCTTAAATAAGGATAATCGGCCGCAACCGCTCTCGGAATGTCAGATAGTGCCGCCGCGGCGATTGAAAGTCCGCCTCCCTGGCTCCCGCCGATGACGGCGATCCTCGTTTCATCCACTTCATCAAAGCCGCTGATGACTTCCAAAGCCCGGACGGCGTCTAAGTACACGCCGCGGTAATAATATGTATCTTTATCTAAAATCCCTTTCGTCATCCAGCCGGGAACGTGTCCGTGCGGTGAGACGCTTGTATCTGTGCTGCTGTGCTGGCCGCGGACAAGCATGCCGAACGCGGCATATCCGTGAAGCGCCCAATTTACGATGTCATGTATATCCCCGTCATAGCTCGCGTTATAGCCGTGATATTTCACGATGGCCGGATGCGGTCCTTGCCGGTCGGGAACGGCGTACCATCCCTCAATTTCCGCCTTGCCGAAGCTACGGTATGTCAGCCGGAATACTTTCACGCCGTCAGCCGGGTAGCTTTCAGCCTTCAATTCAGGCTTTGCCTCTTCCTTTGCAAGCTCATGTAATGATGATGCCCAAAAATCCGAAAAGTCATGAGGAGCGGTTTTATTTGGTTTATAGGTTTGCAGTTGGTCGAGCGGCAAGTCGTATAATTGCATATCCGATTATTCTCCTTTGTTTTATAAGATTTAATTTTCTGACTCTATCTTAACACGATTTACACTCATTTTCTAAACATTTTAATAAACGTTTGTTTAAAAACAAAAAAGCCGTGCGCTCACAGCGTCACGGCTCTTTTTACATCGGCTGATACAGGTCCCAGCCGATTTTTAACGTTTCTACGATATAATCGGCTATTTCTTCTGGTTCCAGATTATCCGTCGCCACTTTTGAATTATGTTTATCATAGATGCTTTGGCGCTCGTTAAAGAGCTGCTGCATTTCATCCATGGAACGGTTATGCAGAACGGGACGGCTTTCAATCAGCAGATCAGCCCGCTGCTTCCAATTCTCCCATGATAGATCAAGATGGAGCACGAGACAGTTTTCAAGGCAGCACTGTCTGATTTCCTCTTGTTTAAACGAACCGCCCCCAAGAGACACAATCTTGAATTTCGTATTGCGGCAGATATCTAATATATAGTCCTTTTCAGTCTGACGGAAAAAGGCTTCACCTTTTTTCTCAAACATTTCAGGGATGGACATATTGAAATCTTTCTCAATCTGCAGATCAATATCAATGAAGTCTCTGTATAATTTCTTAGCGACCAGCTGGCCGATTGTTGTCTTTCCGACACCCATGAATCCGATCAGTACGATATTTCTTTCTCTTACGGGAATGGCACGTTTTGCGTTCATCTTCGGCGAAATCCTCCTAAGAAATGAAAAAGTTATGTTTATTATATGATAACTCAATATTGAAATATAGAGATAATGCAATGAAAGAAAACCCATCCTTTATAAGAAGAGATGAGTTTTTCTTTCTATCGGAGCGTAATGCGTTCCACCTTTCCGACAATGAAAATATAAGAAAATGCCCCGATAAATGCGACAGCGCCGACAAACAGAATCGCTCCGTTATATGAACCGGTCGCAGAAACGATAAACCCGATGATAAGCGGGGTGATAATACCGGCCATATTGGCGAAAAAGTTAAACACGCCTCCTGCCAATCCGATTGTCTCGCTTGGCGCCACCTCACTCAGCATCGTCCAGGAAATATTGGACATGCCCTGCGCAAAAGAAGCAATGGATAAGATCGTCAAAACCGCAGGAGCAGAATCCGTAACATTCGCGAGCACGATGGAGCCTGTCAGCAGAAGACCGAGGATGACGGGCGTTTTCCGGGCAACGTTCACCGAGACGCCCCGTTTCATCATTCCGTCAGACCAATATCCGCCGAACAATACGCCGAAAAAGGCGGCGATATACGGAATTGATGCGGCGAAGCCGACTTTTAAGAAAGCCATGTGCTTTGCCTCCGCCAGATAAGTCGGAAACCATGTCAAAAAGAAGAACAGCGTGGAGGCTACGGCGAATTGGCCGATATACAAGCCGACAAGCTTGCGGTATTTAAGAAGCTGGACGAAATCCGGCCACGTGATCCTGCCGGCTGATTCTGACACCTCTGTCAGTCCGCCGCCTTCTCTAATATAATCAAGCTCTTCCCGGTTCACTTTCCGGCACCGATTCGGCTCGTGATACATTTTGAACCAGAAAATGGAGAAAACAAGCCCGAGCACCCCTGAGGAAATAAAGACGGCGCGCCAGTCAAATGCCGTTAACACCCAGAATAAAACCGGTGTGGCGAACGCCAGCCCCACATATTCCCCCGCCGTATAAGCACCCGTCGCAAAGGCGCGTTCCCGCCTTGGAAACCATGTCGTGACAATCCGGTTGTTTGCCGGAAACGCAGGCGATTCAGCCAGCCCGATAATCAGGCGGCAGCCGAATAAAAATCCGAAACTGGCCGCAAAAGCCTGCACTCCGGTGAAAACCGACCAGATCAATAAAGAAACGCCGTACGTCCGTTTTGACCCGAATTTGTCCAAAATGAGCCCGCCGGGAATCTGCATTCCCGTATAAGTCCAGCTGAATGCGGAAAAGACGACGCCCAAAAGCGCGGGGCTTATGTTCAGCGATGTCTGAATGGACGGGGCGGCGATGGATACACTGGCACGGTCTATATAATTAATCGCAGTGATAAAAAACAAAAGAATCAGTATCACATAACGAGCGCGAGTCGGTTTATTGCGGACGGGACTGAAGTCCGTCAGCTCCGTTTCATTTTTCAATGGCTTCTCCCCCCTTACTCGAATGAAATTAATTGTACAACACTTCGGTCAATTATTTAATACTTTGACGCAAAAAAGCGCTAAACAATTTGTGTGCCGCACTGACCGGATGCAGACACACCCCGCTTATAAAAGTGTCTGCCCTTTTCACCTGTTTATCCGTATCGCACCCGGGGAAAAAGTACACATATGATAGACAGTTACGGGAGGATTACCGATGAAACTGAGTTTTTGCACGACAGGATTTAAAAAAAAGCATATTTTCGACATCATTTCTTTCGCGAAGGAGCACTCCTTTGACGGAATCGAACTGTGGTACGGACACACTAAACAATATATAGAGGAAATCGGCCCGCTCGACAGGCTTGATCAGCAGCTTCAGGAGGAAGGCATCGGGGTGCCTGCCGTCAGTTTGTACACTGACTTCGCCACTCAGGATGAAAAGCAGGCGTTAAAGGATGTTCAAAGGGCATTAAGCGCGGCACGACAGCTGCACAGTCCCTTGATCAGAGTCTTTGCCGGCAATCTTCCTTCGCATCGGACGTCACCGGAAAAGTGGCAACGTGCGGTTGATCAATTTCAGCAGGCGGCACGGCTCGCAGATGACTATGAAGTCGATATCGGGCTTGAGATTCATTACGATACGTACGCGGATACACCGGAGGCGGCGCTGGCATTTTTGGAGGATGTCGGACATCCGCGGGTCCGCACCATTTTTGACGGCTCCAACCTACACGTCAATCACGTTGACCAAATGCCCGCTTTAGAAAAACTGTATCATACCGTCAGCCACATTCATCTGAAAAACTATCACTGGAATTTTGACAACTGGTATCTCAGCAAGCCAACTCCGATTTTTCAAGGAGATCTCGATCAAAAAGCATTTTTAAAAGAGCTGATGAACAGACAATATGACGGTTTTGTTTCTCTTGAGTATTTTGGAGAACATGCCTTTACGCATATAAAGGAATCGCTCCGCGAATATACGTCTGTTTTTTCCCGCTGACTCTTCGATCGAAGGGTCTTTTTTTGTATCATATAGAAAAAGGGGGATACATGATGATCATTTGGATAAATGGGGCTTTCGGTTCCGGAAAAACACAAACAGCGTTTGAACTGCACAGAAGACTGAAACCGTCTTACGTATATGATCCTGAAAAGATGGGGTTTGCGATGCGTTCGATGATACCGCCGGATATCGCTGAAGATGACTTTCAAAGCTACCCTCTGTGGCGGGAATTCAATTACAGCATGCTTTCCTATTTGTCAGATACATATCAGGGCATCATCATTGTGCCCATGACCATTACGAACGATCAATACTTCCATGACATGATCAGCAGGCTGAGACAGGATGGCCGGACCATTCACCACTTTACCCTGCTGGCTTCAAAGGAAACATTGCTGAAACGCCTGCGCACCAGAGCGGAAGGAAAAAACTCCTGGGCCGCAAAACAAATCGACCGCTGCATCAACAGCCTGTCTCATAGCCTCTTCACAGAACATCTCCATACAGACCAAATGTCTATTCAGCAGGTCGCAGAAACGATCGCTGCCCAAGCAAATCTGCCTCTTGAGCCTGATTCGAGAGGCAGCCTTCGAAGATTCACCGACAGATTGATGGTGAAGCTGAATCATATCCGTATCAAATAAAAAAACGTTTTGAAAACATGTCCCTGATCCATGCAAATGGATCAATAAATAAAAAGCCCCTCTGAAGGGATGTTTTTTCAAATGAAGAAAAAAATTTCAGAAACATAGAAGGTATTTTATGGATAATCATCTAATTATTAACACTGTAATACATTTCATTTGAAAAGGGAGTGTTCGAAATGAAATTCAAAAAAGTGTTAACCGGTTCTGCGCTGTCTCTTGCCTTACTGATGTCTGCCGCTCCTGCCTTTGCCGCATCACCAACAGCATCCGTGGAAAATAGCCCAATCTCAACGAAAGCAGATGCCGGCATTAATGCCATCAAACTCGTTCAAAGCCCTAACGGCAACTTCGCTGCTTCTTTCGTTTTAGATGGAACAAAATGGATTTTCAAAAGCAAATACTATGACAGCAGCAAAGGGTATTGGGTAGGGATTTATGAAAGTGTAGATAAATAAAAATGAGATAAACAAAAACCTCCCTTTCAAAAGGGAGGTTTTTTCATTCTATTTCCACCAATCATCAAACATTGATGCCGGCACCTGGCGCTTATGCTCCGTACTGAGGTAGCGTTTTTCCAGCGCCTCAATCACTTCGGAAGAAACGTCCTTGCCTTCTAAATAATCATCAATGTCATTGTATGTGATGCCGAGTTCGGTCTCATCAGTCTGCTGCGGTTTTTCATCAAGCAGATCGGCCGTCGGTAATTTCAAATACAGGCGTTCCGGCGCGCCTAGCTCTTCTAATAAACGTCTGCCCTGGCGTTTCGTTAATCCGGTCAGCGGCAGCAGATCAGCTCCGCCGTCACCGTATTTCGTGAAGAAACCGGTCACCGCCTCGGCCGCATGGTCGGTTCCGATGACAAGCAGCCCCTCTTGTCCGCCGATGGCATATTGAGCGATCATTCTCATTCTGGCCTTTACATTTCCTTTGTTAAAGTCAGACAGCTGATCGCCCGTGTCTTTTTTGTACTGATCGGCGAACGCGCTGACAGCGGACTTAATATCAAACGTCCAAGATTTATCAGGCTTAATGAATTTGAGCGCCATTTGGGCGTCATCCTCATCCTGCTGTGTGCCGTGCGGAAGGCGGACGGCGATAAATTCCGCGTTTCCGCCTTCTTCTCTGATGCTTTCAGCCGCCAATTGGGCGAGGCGTCCCGCAAGCGTGGAATCCTGCCCCCCGCTGATGCCGAGCACAAAGCCTTTGGCACCTGTTTTTTTCAAATATTGTTTCAGAAAGTTCACTCTGTCCTCAATTTCTTGTTTCGGATCAATTGAGGGCTTTACATGGAGATCATTCATAATTTGTTTCTGGATGCTCATCCCAATCACTCCTCCTGCATTGTTTCTTTATGATTCATTTCCCGTTCATGCTGAAAATGAATCATGCCACTATGTACGACTCTCTGTTAAATATAGCACAGGTGCGGATTTTAAGTGAATCAAATACACCGGGATCAGCTGATTTCCACCCGCAGCGCCGTGATGCTGTCTCCGTTGCATTTTCCTTTTTCGATCGGACAGGATGAAAACGCGACGAGGAGATCCATTTCCGCACGGAGCCGTACATAATCACCCGCGTCAGAAAGAGGCGTTTCGACTGATAAGTTCCCCTTCTCATCGAGCACCGTGTTCATAAAGATGGCAAATGGGTAATGCATATGCGGCCGCGGCACCCCGAACGGCTCAAGCGCCCCGCTCATATTGTCATAGCACGTATCCTGGAGCTCGTCTTTATGCTTTCCGTATAAAAGCCTGTTCATATCCGGACGGCAGGCGGGAAGCAGCAGGTCATGCTTGCCGACTGTATCCTCAATCAGCGTCAGCATCGGCTTGTATAAATTCGAATAAATATGATCACCCGTTTTTACATGAATGGACTGGTTGGCATCAATCGTCGCGCCCTGATCAAGATGTTCATAAAAGTCCTTGGCATGATACGCCGTGAAGTCAGCCACCTGCTGTCCTTCCACATCGACAACTTTTATAATCTGCCCTTTGTGAACCTTTAGACCAAGCCCTTTTTTCGGCGGTACGATAAATTGCTGTGTCATCAGACTGCTCCTTTTTTTCTTCTATTATGAACTCCGGCCGTTTGTTTCATGTAAAGCAATTTATTGGATGTATATTCCCCTTCTGACGGCCGCAATCTAAGCTTTGATAAAGGGGTTGAACTTCATGGGTAAATCACAGGACCAGCCTAAAGGAAATCTCGCTTGGTGGCAGCTCTCCTTAATCGGCGTCGGCTGCACAATCGGGACGGGCTTTTTTCTCGGGTCCAGCATCGCTATTGTCAAAAGCGGATATTCCGCGCTGATCTCATTTCTTATTGCAGGGCTTGGCACCTATTTTGTCTTTGAGCAGCTCGCCAAGCTTTCGGCTAAACAGCCCGAAAAGGGGTCTTTTTGCGCTTATGCGAGAAAGGCTTTCGGCACTTGGGCCGGTTTCAGCAACGGATGGGTGTACTGGTCGTCCGAGATGCTGATCACGGGAAGCCAGCTGACAGCGATCTCGCTGTTTACGAAGCATTGGTTTCCGAATGTGCCGCTGTGGATTTTCGCCTCCATCTATGCGGTGCTCGGTCTTTTGATTATATTTACGGGGCTGTCCGTTTTTCAAAAAACGGAAAATGTGCTCGCTGTTGTCAAGACGGCGGCGATTTTTATGTTTATCGTGATCGCCATATTGGCGCTGTGCGGTATATTTTCTCATAAACCGGATGTGCAGGTGCCGAACGAATCAAAGGATTTGTTCCCGCACGGAGCGATGGGGTTATGGACGGGATTGATTTATGCGTTTTACGCCTTCGGAGGAATTGAAGTCTTGGGGCTGATGACCGTACACTTGAAAAAACCGGAGGAAGCCTCAAAATCAGGCCGGCTGATGCTTGCCGTACTTGCGGTCATTTACGTCATTTCTCTCGGCCTGGCGCTGCTGTTAGTGCCGCTGGGCAAATTCACCGAACAGGACAGCCCGTTTATTACATCGCTGAAGGGTTTTCATTTAGATATCATTCTTGATATTTTTAACGGGATTTTTATTATTGCGGGATTTTCCACGCTCGTCGCCTCGCTGTTTGCCGTGACGACACTGCTTTGTACAATGGCCGATGACGGGGATGCGCCGAAATGCTTCAGGTTAAAGGAAAACAAAAAAATCTGCTGGCCTGCGCTCGGATTGACGTTTGCCGGACTCATCGTCTCCATCATCCTGTCACTGGTGCTGCCGAAAAACATATATGAACACATGACAACCGCGGCGGGCCTCATGCTTCTTTATACGTGGCTGTTCATTTTGTTCTCGGGCAAGAAACTGCTCGAAACGACAAAGATGGGAACTGCACAGATTGTTATCGCCCTTGTGCTGATTGTCGCGGCTGTCTCCGGGACGCTGTTTGAGAAATCGAGCCGGCCCGGTTTTCTGGTCAGCCTTTGTTTTCTCGCCGTCATTGCGATCGTGACATGGATCGTACAAAAAAAGCAGGGACACAGCCCTGCCGGATCATAGCTTATTTCGTCGGTTTAAACAGTCTTTTCAAATAAGAAAAGGGACACTTTGACACTTGCGTCTCATCATCACGGAGGAAATATTGCTTCCATTCTAAATTGTCTTTTCCTCCGTACCACCCCAATCGGGGATGAAGAGGGGCTTCATCATACGCCTCTAAGCGTTTTCTGATCAGCCGGCTCATGTTTCGTCCGAACGCGATTGAATCATTTAATCCTTCGAAAATCCATCTCGGCTGAAACGCCAGCATAAAAAAAGGGAAGCTTCTGCTTTGTCTCGCTTCATGCGCAGGCGTCGCGCACAGAATAAAGTACGGCTCGCCGTCAAAGCAGAACTCCCATTTATAATGTTCAGGGTCTTCCGGCATATCTTCCGGCCAGTCATTCGGGTCGCAGCCGCTCAGCCGGTTTAAAAAAGACCAGAACAGCTCTTCATACGCCTCAATGGAATAATGCTCAGCTAAATCCTCAGGCGTATCAAAAATCACAAGCAGCGACGCGTATCTTCCGGTATCCCTTGAGATCTTTCCGTACTCTGACAGCAGCATCCCCACTTCCTCCGGGGTTCCCTCTTCGCGGGGATCACCCGCAAAGGATATCCGGAGCTGATCTGTCAAAAATCCCTGACGTCCGGGAATGCACGGAAACGTATCCGCTTTATCGCCTACTTTTTCTGATAGAAGCTCAAAAGCGATTCTCTGCCAATTTGGCAGATCCAATAACTTTTCCTCAAGGCAACTTTTTGTGTACAGCCCGCTTGCCATCGGCCCACCTCCAGTATCGTCATGATACGTTATGACGGAGATAGGCGATGGGTGACTCTTCTTCGATTTATGAGATGAGCATTTGAATCCCCTGCCATCCGAAATAAAACCCGAAAACGATCAAAGACACACCCGCCGCTCCCGTCAGCCAGCGGAGCGCTTTTTCATGAAGGAGATTTCTGAAAGTGCTCGCGGCGACCGCCATGCAGAAATCCCAGATCAAAATGCCGAGAAGAATGCCGGAGCTGTAAATCAAAAGCTGATTTGCATCGAAGGATTCAGCGGTTTTGGCGAGAATGCTCCCGTATATGCCGAGCCAGAATAAAATGCTCAGCGGATTGGAAAGAGAAATAAAAAATCCCGCGCCGAATGTTTTGTAAAAAGCCGGTTTTCCTTTTCCGCTTCTGACATTCATCGCTTCCCTGATATTTTTTAACGTTTCGACTCCCGTATAGGTCAGCACGAAAAAACCGAAGAGCCACAAAAACGTTTTAACGAAAGGTGCCGTCAAAAATTGAGACAGCCCGAAATAGATCAGAATCATATACAGCCCGTCCGCGGCCATGGCGCCAAGACCGAAAATCCATGCATGCCAAAAGCCGTTTTTGATGCCTTTGTCAATTTGCGCCGCATTGACCGGGCCGACAGGTGCTGACAATGACAGCCCGAGAACGATGTAGCTTAAAAAGATGTTCATTGGCTTCCCCCTCATTCATGCAACTTGTACAAGTTATTCATGAATGGGCCGTGCTATGATACATTATTTTAATTTCTCAAGCTCGTCTTCCATCATGTCCGTCGCTTTTCCTAAAAAATCGAATATCAGCTGCAGTTCTTCTTCTTTATATTGCCGGCAAAGGCTGATCGTAGACTGGGATAAGGAGCTGAACAATTGCTTCACATTCGCTTTTCCTGCTGTCAGCGGCACGATGATCACCCGCCGTTTGTCTTCGGGGTCTTTTTTCCTCATGACATATCCCGCTTTTTCGAGCCGGTCAATGAGCGCCGTTACCGAACCTGTGCTGAGGCCGGTTTTTTTCCCAAGCTCGCCTGCGGTCATCGGGCCTGCTTCATTTAAGATATCAGCTGATTTCAAATCGGTCGGAAACAGACCGAGAGATTGAGCGGCCGCCTGATGAAAAAGGATCGTCCTTGTGGCCATCTTCCGGAATAACTGTATGGCGGTTTCCTCCGTCTCGCTTCTGGTATTTCTTGTTGACAACTGACAGGCCTCCCTATAAAATCAATTTATCTTGACGATCAAGATAATTTTCGGCAAATCTAATATGATCATAGCAAATTTAATGATCAAAAGTAAGTATGGGAGGAAAAAGCATGGAACAAACAGCCGCGAAGGACGCCTCGACGAAGTTTGTCGTCATCGGTCTTTTGCTGGGCATTTTAATGTCGGCTATGGATAATACAATCGTTGCCACTGCGATGGGAAATATCGTGGCGGACCTCGGAAGTTTCGATAAGTTCGCGTGGGTGACGGCATCATACATGGTAGCCGTTATGGCCGGTATGCCGATTTACGGAAAACTGTCCGATATGTACGGACGCAAGCGTTTCTTTTTATTCGGTCTTATTCTTTTCTTAATCGGATCTGCATTATGCGGAATCGCCCAAACAATGGATCAGCTCATTATTTACCGCGTCATTCAGGGAATCGGCGGAGGCGCGCTGATGCCGATCGCCTTCACGATCATTTTTGATTTATTTCCGCCGGAAAAACGCGGAAAAATGTCGGGCATGTTCGGTGCCGTTTTCGGCCTGTCCAGCGTTCTCGGGCCGCTTTTAGGCGCGCTCATTACCGACTCCATCAGCTGGCACTGGGTGTTTTACATCAACGTGCCGATCGGTATTTTATCATTGTTTTTCATTCTGCGTTATTATAAAGAGTCCCTTGAACACAAGAAGCAGAAAATCGACTGGGCCGGCGCAATCACGCTGGTGGTTTCCATTGTCGGTCTGATGTTCGCTCTTGAGCTCGGCGGAAAAACGTATGATTGGAACTCCGTGCAGATCATCGGTCTGTTCGCTGTGTTCGCCGTGTTCTTTATCGCCTTTTTTATTGTGGAAAGAAAAGCGGAAGAACCGATTATCTCATTTTGGATGTTTAAAAACCGTTTATTTGCTACGGCACAGATTCTGGCGTTCCTTTACGGAGCCACGTTCGTCATTTTAGCGGTGTTTATCCCGATCTTCGTTCAGGCTGTGTACGGAAGCACCGCGACAAGCGCGGGCTTTATTTTGACGCCGATGATGATCGGTTCTGTTATCGGAAGTATGATCGGCGGAATTTTCCAGACGAAAGTGCGGTTCCGCAATTTAATGCTGATTTCCGTGGTCGCTTTCTTTATCGGAATGCTGCTGCTTTCCAATATGACACCGGATACGGCGCGTACGATGCTGACGGTATTCATGCTGATCTCCGGATTCGGCGTCGGCTTCAACTTCTCACTGCTGCCGGCCGCGTCCATGAACGATCTGGAGCCGCGTTACCGCGGAAGCGCCAACTCAACAAACTCGTTTTTGAGATCATTCGGCATGACGCTCGGTGTGACGATTTTCGGAACCGTCCAGACGAATGTGTTTACCAATAAGCTCACAGATTCATTCAGCGGCATGAAAGGAGCGGGCGGCGCGATGCAGAACATCGGAAATCCGCAGGAGATCTTCCAGGCCGGCACGCGCGCTCATATTCCGCCGTACATTCTGGATCGCATTATTGACGCCATGTCGCAAAGCATCACATATGTATTTACGCTTGCGCTGGCGCCGATCGTCATTGCGGCCGTTACCATTTTGTTTATGGGAAAAGCGAGAGTAAAAACCTCTCAGGAAATGGCGAAAAAAGCGAATTAAAAAAAGCAGTACATGGCGTTTGTCATGTACTGCTTTTTTGTTTACTCTGCGAAATGCGGAGCGAGAATATCTTTCAGCACGTTTGCGCTGCGGCTGAATTGAGCCTGTTCTGTTTCATTCAGCTCAAGTTCCGTCACACCTGCGATGCCGTTCCGATTGACGACGGCCGGAACGCCGATAAAGACGTCGTTTACACCGTATTGGCCGTCCAGATATGTGCTGACGGTTAAAATGCTGTTTTCATTACGCAAAATCGCTTTTGTGATGCGGGCGAGACTCATCGCCACTCCGTAATATGTCGCGCCTTTTTTCTCGATAATATGGTAGGCCGCGTTTTTCACATCGTCAACGATCTGATCCAGCTCGTCCTGTTTGTAAGCTGCATTTTTCTCCAGCAATTGCTGCACCGGCACTCCGCCGATATTGGCGTGACTCCATACAGGAAGCTCGGTATCGCCGTGCTCGCCGATAATGTGGGCGTGTACGTTTTGCGGAGCGGCTCCGAAGTATTCACTCAGCATATAACGGAATCGCGCAGAATCCAGTGTCGTGCCGCTGCCGATGACGCGTTCTTTCGGAAGGCCGCTGAATGCCCATGTCGCATAAGTGAGAATGTCGACCGGGTTTGTGGCAACGAGGAAGATGCCGTCAAATCCGCTTGCCATTACTTCACCGACAATGCTTTTAAAAATGGCGAGATTTTTTTCGACCAGCTCAAGTCTCGTTTCGCCCGGTTTTTGATTGGCCCCTGCACAGATGCACACGATATCGGCATCCTTGCAATCCTCATATGTGCCGTAAGACGTTTTGACCGGATGAGGCGCAAATGCCTTTCCGTGATTTAAATCCATGACATCTCCCATGGCTTTTTCTCTATTTACATCAATGATCACAAGCTCGTCTGTGATCCCTTGGTTAATTAACGCAAATGCATAACTGCTTCCAACAAAACCTGCTCCGATTAATGCTACTTTGTTCACTCGTTCGTTCATCATGTATGCTCATCCTCCAGTGTTTCGTGGTGTCTGTTTTTATCTTGTGAAGTATTTCACATTTATATTGTGCAACACTTCACAAACTTTTGCAAGAGAAAAGTTTGATTTTTGGACAAAAAATACCGGTGATGGTTTCCAGATTGTTGACAACATCCTAAAACGGAACCGTTTTAGGATGTTGTCATCTTTTCAGCGTGATTGAAGACGCGCTGTCCCTTTCCTAACCGAAGCAAGGGTTTGATGTAATGATGTCTCTATTCATTAATTCGGAAGATAACCATTCAAACCAGAGTTGTTATACAAACCATTCTGCACATAATCAAAGCCGGGATGGTTCTGTCCGGGCACTTGGGCGCTGCCATTGTTAAAAATCACTTTGGCGTCGGCCGTATCCGCATTCGCAGGCAGCGTCAGCGTGTAAATTCCATCTGCATTCTTAGTCATGGCTTTCCCCGGCCACGATCCGGTTAATTCTATGGCCCCGCCTCCATCATGTTTGTAAATATAAGCATTTACATTGCCCCAATGATCCGGATTTTGATAGCCAATGATGTTGGTTTGGGACGGGTCTTTTTTGACAAACGTGTATTCTTGGGTTCTCGATGCACCCTCGCCGTTCGTTCCGGTTAACTTGACGTTGTATGTCGTGCCGATTGGATCTTCTTTCCCGATCGTTAATCGGTCTCCATCCTTAAATGCTGTCTCCTGCCCATTATTGATTTGGTAAACGGCTTTTGCTGTTTTCGCATTTGCACGCAGGGTGACCGTCAGCTGATCATTGAAAGAATGGACTGCCTCTGTTTGGTAATTCTCAAGAAAGACATGAGGCGCATTTCCAATATCATCAGGATAAAGGACAGCCGCGGATCTGGCATTGATCGTACCTGTCAGTTTGCCGTTCGATACTTGAAATGAACCGGCGCCGGCCCTATTATCATACCTGCCGTCAGGTAATTTCGTTGAAGTATTGATGGTGACAGAAGATGATCCTGCATTTGCCAGCACAACGCCTTTTGAGCCGCGCTGATTCATAAATATTTGATTGTTCCCATTCGGATTTGAGAGTTCCTCAGGCTGCCCGGCCATTTCATTGTGAAATTGATTGACCGCAGTGATCGCCTGATCTTTAAATAAGGCGCTCCCGCGATCTCCTATTTGACTTTTTCCGGGAAATCTTACACCATTTCCTCCGCCCTCAGGCCTGGAAAAGAAAAGAGGCGTGCTTCCTGAGCGCGAACCAATCACTGCCCAGCCTAAACGAATATCGTCATCACTCATCCATGTAGACTCTTCATCATCATTGGCATACGTATCATGTGATTCCACCCATGTGACTAACTTGTCCGCAGACACGTCAGATGCATAATGGGAGATATTCGACACACTCAGATTACGGTTCTTTAAAGCGGATCTGATGGAATGCCCATAGTTAGAAGCCGTCACATTCATATAATTCGCATAAGCAGTATCTCTGGACGCGCTGTCTTGCAGGATTTCTCCGTATTGGAACTCCGCCGATGTATTTGTGATATTCGGCCAAAATTGGCTGCCGTAATTCCCATCATCCGGAAGCTCTATATGCTTGGCGGCATCATAGCGGAACCCGTCTGCTCCGTCATTCAATGCTCTTTCCAAGAAACCTTTCAGGTAGGCTTGCACCTCAGTATTCTGAGTATTCCAATCATACAGCCCAAGCAATGCATTTTGAGTGATGTCCCATCGGTCCGACCAATTTTTAATTTGTGTGTTTCCATGGGTCCAGTTTGGAATACGCTTAATCTCATCAGAAATCGCGCCATAATCGCTGGTGGTATGATTGACAACCGCATCGACAATGACTTTTACGCCATATTTTTCCGCGGCTGCACACATGTCCTTAAATTCTTGTTCAGTGCCTAAGTAACGGTTGCCGATTTGGTACGATGTCGGCTGATACAGCCAGTACCAGTTCCTCATGCTTTTATCTCCTTGGTTCCCTTCCTTTACTTGGTTAATCGGAGACGTCTGAATGGCTGCATAACCTGCATCACGAATCTCTTTCATATTTTGTGTTAACGTATTGAATGACCAATTCCATGCATGAAGGATGGTCCCGTTTTTGACCGATGAATCGGTCACCTCATTCGATTTGTGTGCAGTTTCAGCGTTTGCAGCCGCCGGGCCTGACAAAACCAAATGAAACAGCAATAAAAATCCGGCGAATAACGGCAGTAAAGAGGTTTTGAATCGTTTTTTAAACATTTTTGACACTCCTTATTTGATTTTTGAAGACTGACTGCGGAGTCAAAAATTCCTCTTACTCTTTCTTCAGCTTCCTCCTTTCAATTGTTGTGAAGACTGGAGAATTCTGTTAACGCTTACATTTGAACTTATCACACACTCTCTATCAAAGCAACGCGGCAGAGTGAATTCAAATCTTTATTCCTATCAAATAAAAAGACTTTTCTCTTATAAACAAAAAAAGAAACCACCATCAAGATGATTTCTTTTTTATTTCTTTTATCGCTCTTCTGTAAGACAGCTTCACAATGACATACCGAAGCAGAAACAGAATGCCTCCGCAGACGATAAAAAGAAAGATCATTTTCAGCCAAGCAAAGAATGTATGGGGAAACCCCCTGTCGTACATCGTAAGCGCCGCTGCCGCAAAAGTGACTGCAATTGAATCTATCCGCTGCTGCTTCACCCGCTTTTTCAGTTCTTCTTTGGTGTCTATTCTCGGCATGAGCATTCCCGACGCTCCCGCCCTGATACAATAATAAACAATTATAATGAAGAAAACCGCCAAGCTTCCGGCCCATTCCCTAAACGGACAGTTCAGAACAAGTCCGCGTACGATGATATCAAGCAAAGACAGTGTGCCCACAAGCATTCCGACTTCTGACCAAATCATTCGTTCTTTCTCTTTCACACTCTCACTCTTTCCATTCACGTTTGAAAGTCCGTTCCGACGCTGATTCATGACTTCCTCCCGTACTATTAAGAATGGCTTACAACTCCCATTATATCTTGCCGATTCATAATGATAAACCGAAATATCATTGACAAAAATGTTAATAAGGACCCCAATTGATCAGGACGCCTATGCAAATAAACACAAGGCCGATGACAAACCAAATCAGCGCCAGCGGAATCATAAAACGAAGCCACTTTACGTACGGAATGCCGCTGGCAGCCAGTACGGCCATCAGCACGCCGGAAGTCGGATTGACACAGTTTACAACACCTTCTCCGAGCATGACCGCTTCAACCGCGACCTGTCTCGTGATGCCCATCAGATCGGCAAGCGGCGCCAAGATCGGAATAAATACGACCGCCTCCCCTGAGCCCGATGAAATCAGAAAATGAAGCAGGGCGCTGGAAATATACATTCCGATGGCGCCTGCCATCGGGCTGAAACCGTGCAGCAGTGACGCAAGTCCATTGACTACCGTATCAAGCAGCTTTCCATGTTCCAGGATAACGGAAATGCTTCTCGCCATTCCGACGATCAGCGCGCCGTAAACGAGCCCCTGACAGCCTGTAATAAACGTTTTTGCGATATCATTTGCCGCCATTCCCGCAATCAGGCCGGACACGATTGAGATAAAAATGAACACGGCGGCCATCTCTGAATCAGACCAGCCAAGAGTAAGCGCGCCGTATAAAAAGCCGGCAAGCGACAAAGCCGCGACAGCCAGAATCAATTTATGGCGGACGGTAAACGGGACATGCTTGTCCTCCGGCTCAGAAACCTGCGGGAGTGAACCTGCCGCCGGAAACCAATCGTTCCCCAGCAGACTGGCGTCCTTTGCTTTTCTGAGTTTTCTCGTATACCGATAAATATATAAAATAGATGATAACAGAAAACAAATGTAGACGGCAATCCGCAGGCCGATACCGGAAAACAGCGGCAGCTCCGCGATGCTTTGTGATAACCCGAGCGGTGAAGGCGATAAAATCGTCGCGTTAAATCCGGCATAACAGCCGATATAAATGACGGCCGCTCCGGCCACGGTGTCCCATTTCAGCGAACGGGCGACAATCAGGCCGATCGGAATAAAGCCGATCACGGAATTAACGACGATGCCGGTTGTGCCGAGGATCGAAAATAGAGATCCGACAATCGCAATAAACAGCAGCTGTTTTGTGCGGAACGTACTGATGACATTATTGATCAATCCATTGATGGCGCCCGTTTTCTCCAAAATCGCAATGGTGCCGCCCGTAAACAGGATTAAAAAAATAATCGGCGCGGAACTTGTCATCCCTTCCTGAATCGCGGTAAAAAAAGCGATCGGGCTGACAGGAGACTGGTCTAAAGAATGATAGCTTCCCGGGACGGCGGACGTCACACTGCCCTTTGTCACCCTGTCAAATTCCCCCGCGGGAACGATGTACGACGCTATCGCGCATAGTAAAGCGACAATGAACAGCAGCACATAAGCATCAGGCATCAAAAACAATTTCTTCTTTTTCAATACAGGTTCGGCCTTGGGAACAGCCATACCATCACCATCCCGCTTTAAATTTATAAACTATTCAGAAAATACAGATATGTGTGCTATATTATATACAGACCGATTGCCTGTTTTCAATATCAAAAATAAAAAACAGACAGCTTTTGAAGGAGGACTTACGGCATGAACAGACTCACAGAGCATGAAAAGCAAGTCATTATGGATATTTTTGACCACCTGCACGCCAATCCCGAAGTAAGCTGGAAAGAATATCAAACAACTGAATATCTGACTGAAAAACTGAAAGCGGCCGGCTGCCGGACCCGCACGTTTGATGATTGTACCGGTGTTGTCGGCGAAATCGGAGAAGGCTCGCCCGTTGTGGCTGTCCGGGCGGATATTGACGCGCTGTGGCAGGAAGTGGACGGTGTCTTTCAGGCGAACCATTCATGCGGACATGATTCACATATGACGATGGCGCTCGGCACGATGATGCTTTTAAAAAGTCAGCCGCAGCTTCCGAAGGGCACCATCCGCTTTATTTTTCAGCCGGCTGAAGAAAAAGGCGGCGGAGCGCTGAAAATGATTGAAAAAGGCGTACTGGATGATGTTGACTTCTTATACGGCGTGCACGTGCGCCCCGTACAGGAAACGGCAAACGGCCGATGCGCACCGTCCATTCTGCATGGCTCAAGCCAGCATATAGAAGGCCTGATTATCGGAGAAGAAGCCCACGGCGCGAGACCGCATCTCGGCCTTAACAGTATCGAAATCGCCGCTCTTCTCGTCCAAAAACTCAGCTTCATTCATCTTGATCCCGGCATCCCGCATTCCGTGAAGATGACAAAGCTTCAGGCAGGCGGAGAGAGTTCCAATATCATTCCGGGAAAAGCATCGTTCAGCCTTGATCTCCGCGCACAAACCAATGCCGCCATGGAGAAATTAACCGTCGAAACCGAAAGAGCCTGTGAGGCGGCTGCTGCCGCATTCGGCGCAAAAATTGAACTGCAAAAAGAACACAGCCTCCCGGCAGCCGAGCGAAACAAGGAGGCGGAAGCCATCATGGCATCTGCGATCAGCGGCATTCTCGGAGAAGAACATGTGGATGAACCTCTTGTGACAACCGGTGGAGAGGATTTTCATTTTTACGGGTTAAAGGTGCCGAACTTGAAAACGACGATGCTCGGCCTGGGATGCGGTCTGGAGCCGGGACTTCACCATCCCCAAATGACATTTGACCGAAGCGCCATCTTTACTGGCGTTGAGATATTAACGGCCGCCGTCCTCAAATCGTTTGAAGCATAAAAAAAAGCAGCCCGTTACAGGGCTGCTTTTCTTCATTACTTCTTCAGATCTTCAATTGAATTGACGTTTTTCATATACTGAGGAACGACCAGACCCATCTTGACGCCTGTCAGACTCGTTCCTACATCTTCATATTTGCCTTTATATTTAGACGCATATGCCTTATGGGTATTCGGAAGCCAAGCAGACAATGACGCATCCGCGCTGCCTGTCGCAATCGCAGTCCACATCGGTCCTGCCTCCACTTGCGTCAGCTTCACGTCATAGCCGAGGTCTTGAAATACTTTTCCGATTACATTCGTACTTGCGATTTCACTGTCCCACGCCACATAAGCCAGGTTGATTTTATCACCTTTTACTTTATGAGCGCCTTTTGTCCATTGAGCTACTTGATCTTTATGTTTTTTCACATATTCAGCAGCGGCTTTGGCCGGCTTTTCGCCTTCCTCAACGGCAATCATGACTTCTCCCATATCGTCCTGCGTCCATTTGAACTGGCTGAGAACTTTGGCCGCGTTAGGCTGTTCCTTACTGAAGCCGGTTCTTGTAATCGTATGAATCTGCTCGGCAGTTCCGTACGTTTTTTTCGGATCATCAAGGAACTTCAGCTTGTATCTGGAGAACATCCAGTGCGGCGTCCAGCCCGTTACGATGATCGGCTTTTTCCGGTCATATGATTTCTTCAATGTTGCCGTCATGGCAGCACTTGACGCCGTGACGACATTCCAGTCTTTCAATCCGTAATCGTTCACGGCCTCATCCGTCAGGGCCATGATCCCCGATCCCGGATCAATACCGATAATGGTTTTGTTCACCTGGTCCGCAGCCGTTGCCTTACCATCAGTCTGCGAACCGCAGGCAGCCAAAGAAAGAGCCAGCGCAGCGGTAACGCCGACACCGATGATTTTCTTAAGCATCAGGCATTCCCCCTGCTCTTCTTCTTCACTTTAATGTTTTGCGTGATACGGTCGAGTGTAATCGCTACGATAACGATCGCGATACCCGCTTCCACTCCGACACCGGTTTTCAACTGTGTCACGGCGCTGTATACTTCAGAACCGAGGCCCGGCGCACCGACCATGGCCGCGATAACGACCATTGACAAAGCAAGCATGATGCTTTGGTTAATACCGGCAAGAATCGTTTTTGTGGCAAGCGGAAGCTGGACCTTGAACAGACGCTGAGACGTCGTTGAACCGAATGCTTCCGTCGCTTCGATCAAATCAGCCGGAACTTGTTTAATACCGAGAACCGTCATGCGGATCGTCGGAGGCATCGCGAAAATAACAGATGCCACGACGCCTGGCACAACCCCGATATTAAAGAAGAAAATTGCAGGCAGCAGATATACGAAAGCCGGCATGGTCTGCATTAAATCCAGAATCGGTGTGACAATGCGGCGGACCGTTTCTTTCTGAGACGCCCATATGCCGATCGGAACCCCGATAATAATGGAAATCAAAACAGATGTGAC
Source organism: Bacillus sp. LJBV19 (assembly GCF_017797845.1). Taxonomy (NCBI): domain Bacteria; kingdom Bacillati; phylum Bacillota; class Bacilli; order Caryophanales; family Bacillaceae; genus Bacillus; species Bacillus sp. LJBV19. The sequence continues at coordinate 288,115 of NZ_CP072563.1, read as the reverse complement.
GACAAGCGCCAACGTTTGCAGCATCGGCGACCAATAACCCAAATAATCAATAACAAGGAATCCGATTAACGTAAAGAGTGCAATTCCTCTCGTACTGATCCACCAAGCGAGAGCTGCAAAAATAACAGTCAATAAAATAGACGGGATGAAACCCAAACCGCTCACAATCGCGTTTACGAAAGCGGCCAAACCGTTTGAGATTCCGTCAAAGAAACCTCCGAACGTCATGGTAAGCCAGTCAACAAACCGGTCAACGATATCTGCTAACGGAATTCTAGGCAATCTGTCCATTTACTTCACCCCCTGAACAGAAGAATCCTGAGCTTGTTCAGCAGAATCTTCAACATTTATATAATCGTTATTTCCTGAAAGCGCGCCGATTAATGCGCCTTTCACGACAATGCCTTTCATGCGGTCCTTATCGTCCGTGACGGCGATCGGAATATTCGCATCAGACACGACATCGAAAATTTCCGTCAAGTACGTGCTTTCGTGCACAGTCGTAAATTCAGTATTTAAAATATCCTGAAGCGATAAGTCGGATTCCACCGCTTTTTTCGCATCCGCCGCGTGAATGACGCCAAGAAGCTGTTTCTGTTTATCAACGGCGTAAATAGAAGAAATACCGAGATTCTTCATGAGCTGCAGCGCTACACGAGGCCCTTTGTCAATCCGCACGGTTTCAGCGCGCTTCATGATGTGGCCCGCTGTCAGAACTTTGGATAAATCAACGTCCTCAACGAATTTCTCAACGTATTCATTGGACGGGCTCATCAGAATTTCTTCAGGCGTCCCGATCTGAACGATGTTACCGTCTTTCATCAGCACGATTCTGTCGCCGATGCGCAATGCTTCATCAAGGTCATGCGTGATGAAGATGATCGTCTTGCCGACAGAGTCATGAAGGTCTAAAAGCTCATCCTGCATGTCTTTGCGGATCAGCGGATCAAGCGCACTGAAAGCTTCATCCATCAGAAGAATGTCAGGATCATTCGTCAATGCGCGGGCAAGTCCGACACGCTGCTGCATTCCTCCGCTGAGCTGATCTGGGAATTGGTGTTCAAAGCCTTCAAGACCGACAAGTTTAAGCGAATCAAGCGCTTTTTGCTCACGCTCTTTTTTGTCGACGCCTTGAAGCTCCAGGCCGTATTCCGTATTTTCAAGAATTGTTCTGTGCGGAAACAGCGCAAATTTTTGAAAGACCATGCTGATTTTTTTCCGGCGCACTTCCCGGAGCTGGTCTTTTGACATATTTGTTATCATGTCACCATCAATATAAATATTCCCGGCAGTCGGTTCAATAAGCCGGTTTAACAGCCGAACTAAAGTTGATTTACCGCTCCCCGATAGACCCATGATGACAAATATCTCCCCATCATATACATCAAAGTTTGCTTGATTGACACCAACGGTTGATCCGGTCGCTTTCAGGATCTCTTTTTTGTTTTTTCCGCTGGACAGCATCTGAATGGCTTTTTTTGTCTGTTTTCCGAAAACCTTAGATACATTTTCGACTTTTATCTTAATTGGTTTCTCATCCAAATTCATATTTTCCCTCCATAATAAGCAATCTTTAATACCGTAACACGTTTGTAATAAGTCAAACAAACATCATAATCCCTTTTATTTTGTATCATTACTTTAAAAACATCCCTGTGTCTTATTTTCCTCTGGTATGCTTCTAAATACTCTCTAATCCTCCTTATTGAGGATAAATTATAAAGGAAACCGGGCTTTTATCAGGCTTGAGAACGTTTCCATCGAATGTGCTGCAAACTGATTTCCTATCCTTTTTTTACAAATACAAGAATTTTTTTGCGACATTGTCCCGGAAAAAGAAGTTTTCCCCTCCTAAAAATAAGGGATATTAAGGAAAAATATAGGTCTGCCAACAGACAGCTCACTAAAAAAAGCACCTCAAAAGGGTGCTCATTGCGCAAGCTCAGTCTGTTTCGTTTCTTTTCCGAGAATAATAATGGTGATGACAGCAACCAGGATGGCCGCACAAAAGACGGCGAAAATTGCTGTAAACGAAACGTTCCGGGCTGCAAGCGATCCGACGAGAAGCGGACCGAAAATGCCGCCGATTCTGCCGACCGCCGCCGTTGTTCCGGAACCGGTCGCACGGATCGCCGCAGGATACTGCTCCGGTGTATAGGCGTAAAGCACGCCCCATGCGCCGAGATTGAAGAAGGACAGCAGCATGCCCGCTGTGAGCAGCATGGCCAATGAATCCGCGGCACCGAAGAAATAAGCGCTGCCCGCCGTTCCGAGCAAATAGATGACTAAGATGGTCTTCCGCCCCGCTTTTTCGATCAGCCACGCCGCAGAGAAATATCCGGGAAGCTGGGCAAGTGTCATCAGAAGGACGTATTCGAAGCTCTCAATCATGCTGTAGCCTTTCATCAGCATCACGCTCGGCAGCCATAAAAACATGCCGTAATATGAAAAGACGACGCAGAACCAAACGACAGACAGCAGCACCGTCGGCCGGATATACGGTTTCATCCAGACACTTCCTGCCTGCCCGCGTATGCTTTTTTTCTGCGGCAATGCCTGATGCGCCGGTGATTCCGGAAGGCTTTTCCGCAAGTACAGCGCATAAAATGCGGCCAGCGCCGTTAAGAGCAGCGCGGCCTGCCAGCCGAATGACGGTATGACAAAGTAGGAAATCACCGCCGCAAGAAGCCAGCCCGCGGCCCAAAAGCTCTCAAGCAGCACGATAGTCCGTCCCCGCTTTTCGGGAGCGGACGCTTCTGACACGAGCGTCGAGGCGACAGGCAGTTCCCCGCCAAGCCCCATTCCGATCAGAAAACGCAATATGAGAAAAACCGTCAATCCCGTTGCGAAAGCGGATATGCCGCTTCCGACAGAAAAGAATAACAGCGTGATCATAAACACTTTTTTCCGGCCGATCCTGTCGGCCAGCATTCCGAATACAAAGGCGCCCGCTGCCATACCGATGGAATTGACGCTTCCGATCCATTTCATTTGATCGGGTGTTAAATTCCAATCAGTGTGAAGCGCGGCGATAATAAACGATAAAATTCCGACATCCATCGCATCAAACAGCCAGCCCATTCCGGCAATCGCCAGAAGTTTTCGCGGAGTGACGGCAGGTTGTTTGTTCATAAGCAGCACCTCAAATCGAAAATGATTACCGTATAAGTTTACACCTGTCTTTACACATTGTCATTATCTTTTTTCGCAAAAAAATCCCGCTTGCCGTAAGCAAGCGGGGTGTTCGTTAATTCTTTAAGACTGCGTTTTTAATATTATCCTGAAGCTGTTGAATCCGTTTCGCGCCGTCTTCTCTGATACGTCTGTTCTCTTCTTCGATCTGTTTCGTTTCCTGCATACCGCTGACAATCGTATTCCAAGACGTTTCAATCGTCTCAATGTCAATGCTCGGACGGCCTGCCATACGGGCAATTTCCACGCTTTGGTTTGAGATATTTTCAGCGTTTCGCTTCAGCATTTCATTCGTGCGGCGGTCCAGCTCGCTCATTGAATCAGCCACAAGCTTTTGCCGTTTGACTGTGACAGCCTGAATGATGCCGTTTTTAAAAATCGGAATCGTAATGACGAAAGCGGAATTGATTTTCCCGATGAGCTTCGTATTTCCGCGCTGAAGGAGGCGGATCTGCGGCGCCGTTTGCAGCGCCACCATCCGCGCCATATCTAAATCATACACACGCTCCTCAAGCGCCTGAAGCCCGTCACGAAGCGTATCGAGCTGCATTTGCGCAAGCTGGTTTCCGCCTGCCGCTTTTTCTTCATAAGAAGGAATGAGCGCCTGCATTTCCTCAAGCTTCATCTGCCCGGCAACGACATATTTTTCAAGCTCCATGTAGTAGTTAATGTTGTTTTCATACATCTCTTCAAGCGTATGGTTCGTCTTTGCCATTTCATCTTTGTATTTTGAAATTTCGACGTGGATTTTTTCAATTTCTCCGCCCAGGGTGCGGTACTTTTGAAAAATCTTTTCAATCATGCTGTTGCCGCGTTTGAACATTTTAGCGAGAAATCCTTTTGGTTCATCGAAATCATTTTTGTCGAAACGGTCCATGATTTTTCCGAGCTGCGTCAGCATTGTGCCTGAATCCGTGACACTTGTTGTTTTCATCATATTTAAGATGCGGTCTGAGAACTTCGAGATTTCAACTGCCGGTTCTTTTCCGTACTCAAGCAGCTCCATTTGGTTTTTCACGTCAATCTGCTGCGAAATGCGCTGCACCTCAGGGTCTTGGCGCAGCTGCACCCTGATGTCATCTGCTTTCTGTTCAGAAATCTCTTCATTTTTATCAAGAACAAGCGGATTTTGATTTTCTGTCATGTTTATTTACTCTCCCTGCTTTTGCGTAATGGTTCTAAACAGCTTTCTTACGAGTGACGGCTCCTTATATTCCTGCCGAAACACCATATCCTCCAGCCAATGGACATCAAATTGGCTTTCTTCAATATAATGCTCAATGTCCTGATGGCCCGGCGGATTATACAGGATGATATCGACGCCGAATTTATTTAAAAACAACAGAGCGGCGGCGTCAGAACGTGTGAGTTCGCCATTTTGTTCCGTATGATATAAAACGAGTTTCGGAACGGTTTGGGCGTAATCAAACGTCTGAATCAATTGCAGCAGCGAAGCGGGCAGGTTCGTCGCCTGGCGGAACAAATAGATTGCGGCATCCCTTGCCTGCTCGCCGGGCAAAGCCTTCAGCCCGGGGTTTCTGCACATGTCAGAAATCACATTGGCGATGGCGCTCTGCACACCTGAAGGCAGATGCTTGTACTGCCAGATGTTGCTTCTTTTCAGCCTGTCCGCGTCAATCGCTCCTTCTTCGTTCAAAACCTGACTGTAGTGATACTGGTAGTTGGCTTTCAGCTCTTCCGTAAACGGAAAACTGCGGATCATGTGTGTCTCCTGATAGTCTGCGGCGGTATGGAGTCTGTTCCAATATTCTTTCGTATCTTTGGAAACCCCCATCACTTTCGCAAAAAGGTTCGGAACGGCCACCCGCTCCCTGTCCGCTTTAAATTGCGGCCGGATAAACGCCCGCTCCTTCGCAATGAGAAATAACTCATCATACGTCGTTTTTAATGTCACGGACTGCGGGGTATGATCCCTGAACTGCCAAGGCTTATACATCATAGATTCCTCATGATTCAGCACATGCTCAATTTCTTTCGTTGACCGGTAGGCCGTCGTGGACGTTCTGTCCGGCTTTTCTTTCGGGAATGGCTCAAGGCCGCCTGTTGCGGGGAGCTTTATCACAAAGCTGAGTTCCTCATCCGGATCAATCAAGCTGAACGGATCTTCCGCAGCCGGATGAAACAATAGGACGTCACAGCCGATCAGCATTATATAATAGAGAAAATAGAGCTGGCTTTTGGTAGCGTCTCCATACCACACCACCTTCGGCATCTCACGCTCTATATCGGCTTGTTCGAGCCATGGATTCAGGTGGTTCAGCGAAAACTTTGACACATCCAAGAGCACACGCCGGAAATCGGGATGATTCAGCCCGTTTTCATGCCGGTCCGCAAAGGTTTCCAAAAGCGTCATAAACGCGGTTCTCAGCCGGCGGTGCATAAGCGGATCAGCGTGTTTGGCAAGCAGCCTGCCTCCATCGAGAAACGCGACAAACCTGGAAACCGAAAGCCCTTTCTCCTTTTGATTGACGGAATGAATGTGCTGGAGCGCCTGAAACGTTTCAGGCGCGATAGTCTTATCCAGCGTCTCGCTTAACACATGGATGTTTTCATGAGAAGACAGCTCGAAAAGCTTATTGTAATACTCCGTCTCATCATAAGGAGTGCCCAAAATCCGGACGGCAAGCCGGGTAAACGCCAGCCCGTTTTCCCGCTCATAACCGGGACGTTCCGGCAGCGGCCGCATCAGAAACGTTTCCCAGTCATCGTTTTCCGGCTCGGCCTTTCGGATCACCAATTCTTCCTGCTTCATCATTTTCCTCCTTTCTCTTCATGATTATCGGTACAAAAAAGGAAGGAAATGAACTCTCCCTCCTTTTTTGTTTTATTCTTCTTTAGATGCAGCCGTTTGCTCTTGAACCTGCTTTTGTTTGTTGAAATAGTGGATAATAAACGTTACCACAAACGCAGCGATGATGATTCCGAAGAACACCACGTGCGGCATTTCATAATCAAAGGCGCTCGCCGCCATTTTCACGGCGATAATCCCGATCAGCACAAAAGCCGTATTTTCAAGCTCAGGGATTTTATCAATTAAAACAAGGAATACTTTTGCGACTGTACGCATCATGAGAATGCCAAGCATACCGCCGATCAAGAGCACCCACACTTTTTCCGATACCGCAAACGCGGCCAGAATGCTGTCAACAGAGAAGGCCAGATCCATTAACTCAACTGAAACGACAGTGGCCCAGAAAATTCCGAACGTACGGACCATCCATGAATTTTTCTTCATGCCTTCTGTATCGTCATCACCTTCTCCGATCCAGAAATGCTTAATGACGAGCCAAGCCAGGTACAGCGCGCCAAGCACTTTGATCCACCAGAACTTAATGAGCAGCATTCCGATCCCGATAAAGATAAAACGGAAAATATATGCCCCGAACAATCCGTATGTTAATGCTTTCTTCCGCTGTTTTTCAGGCAGATGCCTTACCATAACCGCAAGCACTAACGCATTGTCGGCCGACAGCAGCCCTTCCAGCAGAACCAAGGAACCGATCAGCCCCCATGATACAGGGTCAGTCAGCACCTCACCCCACATTTTCCAATCAAAAAAGGAAGCGTAGGTCGACATAATATGATGTAGAAAATCCAAGTTTTTTCCTCCTATTTAGTAAAACGGTAATTTCCTGCTTACACCTGCAAGCCGTAATTCCGGCAAAGTGATGCCAGACCGCCGGAAAACCCGCTGCCGATGGCGTTAAACTTCCACTCAGCCCCATGGCGGTAAAGCTCACAAACGACAACCGCCGTTTCAATCGAGAAGTCTTCCCCTAAATCGAAACGAAGCAGTTCATTCTGGCTGTTTTCATCGACGACGCGCACGAACGCGTTAGACACTTGTCCGAAATTTTGGCCGCGCGCTTCCGCATCATGAATCGTGACGGTGATGCCGATCTTTTCAATATTTGCGGGTATTTTTGAGAAGTCGACGATAATTTGTTCATCGTCTCCCTCGCCCTCGCCCGTCCGGTTGTCTCCCGTATGGATGACGCCCCCGCTCGGGTGTTCCAGGTTATTGTAGAAAACAAAATCAAGATCATTTACACAGTTGTCATGGGCATCGACAAGAAAAGCCGACGCGTCAAGGTCAAAGTCATGCCCTCCGGAGTACTTGTTCGTATCCCAGCCTAAGCCGATCACCGCTTTTGTAAGACCGGGGTTCGTTTTTGTCAGATCAACACGCTGTCCTTTCGCCAATTGAATAGCCATGTGCTGTCTCTCCCTTCTGTGTTTGATATGGTTCAGCCGATTTGCAGGCCGTAATCTGTCGCAATACGGGCCAGTCCGCCTTGGTAGCCTGAGCCGATCGCGGAAAATTTCCATTCGCCGTTATGTCTGTAAAGCTCCCCTGCGATAATGGCTGTTTCAATTGAGAAATCTTCAGCCAGATCATAACGGATCAGCTCTTCATTTGTTTCTTCATTGACAATGCGCACGAACGCGTTGGAAACTTGTCCGAAGTTTTGGCCGCGCGCTTCCGCTTCATGAATCGTGATGACGAATGAAATTTTGTCAATAGCGGCAGGCACCGCGCTCAGGTTGACCCTTACGCTTTCGTCATCGCCTTCGCCCTGGCCTGTCAGGTTGTCGCCTGAATGTGCGACAGAGCCGTTTCCGCCTTCAAGCTGATTATAGAAAATGAAATCATCGGGCGACGCGCATCTTCCTGCTTCATTTAATAGAAAGACGCTGGAATCTAAATCAAAGTCATGTCCGCCGTCGTATTTGTTTGTATCCCAGCCAAGGCCGACAACGACTTTAGAAAGACCCGGATTTGTTTTAGTCAAATCTACTTTTTGTCCTTTTGCCAATGAAATTGCCATGAGTGCACTCTCCTTTTTATCGTTTAGGCGTATCGGTTAACGATATCGCCGATTTTTGTATCGTTTGTGCCTTCTCCTACTGCGGCGAATTTCCACTCGCCGTCCTGGCGGTAGATTTCAGCCGCGATCAGGCTCGTTCTGCCTGAATAGTTATCTCTTAAATTGTAAGTCACCAGTTCTTCGCGATTAGCCTGATCAACAACGCGGATGAACGCGTTTTGAATCATGCCGAAGTCCTGTTTTCGTCTGACGCAGTCGTAAATATTGACGACAAACACAAGTTTATTAATCTGAGCGGGCACTTTCGCTAAATCGATGAGAATTTGTTCATCATCGCCGTCGCCTTCACCCGTCAGGTTGTCACCCGTATGTACGACACCGCCGCACCGGCTTTTCAGATTGCCGAAATAGATGACGTTTTTGCTGTCTGTCATTTTATCATTTTCAAGCATCAGTACGGAAGCGTCACAGTCGATATTGGCACCGCCTCCGCCGAACAGCTTTCCGAAAAAGCCCCCGGATGATACAGGGTCCCAGCCGAGTCCGACCAGCAGTTTTGACAGGCCGGCTTTTCCTTTAGTTAAATCAATCCGCTGTCCTTTTTGTAAAGAGATCGCCATATGATTCACTCCTATTCTGTAAGGGTGCCGCTAAGCACGCCGCAAGTGCGCATTTTTACTAAATTCCGGGACAAGAATCCCGGTGTTTATTAAGATATACGTCTTTTATTATATCAAAGTTTCATAAAACATAAGAATTTTTGGCGAAAAACGGCGAAAAATCACTTCCTATATTCTCCTTCGTCCGGAGAGAATAGAGAAAACAAAGAAATTGACGGGGACTGAACATTTTTCCTATCCTTGTATCAATACATGTCAGGAAAGGGGCAGACGAGTGATTGATTTAAGCATACTTGATCAGGCGCCCGTATCCAAAGGAAACGGGCCGCACGAGACGCTCCGCCATTCAGCGGAACTCGCCCGCCTCAGTGAAGGATGGGGCTATAAGCGGTACTGGTTTGCCGAGCATCACGGCACAAGAGGACTCGCAAGCGTTTCGCCGGAAATTATGATCGCTCATACCGCCGCAGCCACAACGTCCATCCGTGTCGGATCAGGCGGCGTGCTGCTGCCGCAGTACAGCCCCTATAAAGTCGCAGAAACTTTCCGTCAGCTTGAGGCGCTGCATCCGAACCGGATTGACCTCGGGGTCGGACGCTCACCGGGCGGCACAACGAAAATCCGGCTCGCCCTCACAGACGGGGTAAAGAAAAGCATGACCGAGTTTAACAGGCAGCTTGAGGATTTATCATCCTTTCTGACAGATTCGATTCCCTCGGACCACGCTTATGCAGGAATAAAAACAGCGCCTTTGATTGAAACAGCCCCGCAGCTTTGGGTGCTCGGACTCGGGGAAAACAGCGCCAGACGCGCCGCTCTTCAAGGTGCGGGCTATGTCTTCGGCCATTTCATTAATCCGGAACGCGGGGAAAAAGCTTTTCAGATCTATCGGGACCATTTCCGGGCCTCCGCCCATTTTTCCGCTCCCGCCTCGCTCTGTGCCATTTTCGTCATATGCGCGGCTACGGATGAGAAAGCGGAAGAACTCGCGTTAAGCCAGGATTTATGGCTTCTTCGTGTCGGAAAAGGCGCCGACAGCCGCGTGCCGAGTGTGGAAGAAGCGAAGGCTTATCCGTATTCGCCGGAGGACCGTAAACAGATAGAAGAAAACAGGAAGCGGATGGTGATCGGCTCTCCTGCCGCAGTGAAACGCCGTCTGCTTGAACTTTCCGAGCGGTATCAGACAAAAGAGATAATGGTGCTGTGCAACGTCTTTGATTTCGAAGCAAAAAAAGAGTCATATGAGCGTCTTGCTGATATATTTCTGTAAAAAAAAGCCGTAAAACGGAGCAGCAGATGAGACTGCTGCACCGCTTAACGGCGGTTTTTTCGTTCTTTTCCTTTTTTAAACGCATTCCAAATCCCCTGCAGCGTAAACCCGAGCAGAAGCAGAATGATTAACAGTAAAGTGATTGACGGCCCCGGAGGCGTTCCGAGCTGGTACGAAGACGTCAGCCCCATGAACACACTGAAAAGAGAAATAATAATGGCCGCCGCAAACACCCATTTAAACCCTTTGGCAATACGGATTGCAAAAGCCGCGGGCAGTACGAGGAGCGCGGAAACGAGCAGCACGCCGATAATCGGAATAATGACCGAAATCGCCAGCCCCGTCACGATGCTGAATGACATTGACAGGAGGTTTGTGTTAATGCCTGATGTCTTCGCCGTCGCCTCGTCAAAGGTAAGCAGATAGAGCGGTCTGTTTAATATAATGAAATAAAGCAGAATCAGCAGGGTAATACCTCCGATAATATAGACCTGCTGCTGGCTGACCGTGACAAGCGATCCAAATAAATATTGATCGATGCTCATCGATGCGCCGCCTTTTGACAGGCTGATCAGAAACATCGCAAACGACAGCCCGGCCGCCATTAAGATTGCGATAGATACCTCTGAATATGTACGGTACGCCCGCCGCATGTATTCAATGCCGATCGCTCCGATCGTGACGACAACAATGCTCGCCGCCGTAATATTGGTACTGAGAAAAAAACCGATGGCCACGCCCGACAATGAAATATGAGACAGCGTATCCGCCATCAGCGCCTGTCTTCTCAGCACGAGATATACGCCTAATATCGGCGCCATAATTCCGATCATGCTTCCCGCTAGAAAAGCTCGTCGCATGAATTCCAAGTCAAACATTTCCATCCGCCTTTTTCCCCCCTCTCAAGCCGTATAACTTTATCCAGATACTGCTGTACTTCGTTTTGTTCGTGTGTCACCATGACGACGGTGCGGTTGTGATTTTTCACCTGATGGTGCATAAATTCGTAGAAACCCTGTCTGCTTTCATAATCAACCGCGGTTGTCGGCTCATCAAGCATCAGCAGGTCCGGATTGCTCGCAAGCATTCTCGCAATGCAGATTTTCTGCTTCTGTCCGCCGGATAAATCGCCGATTTTCCGGTGGCGGAAATCCCACATTTCCACCATCTTCAGCGCGTTTTCCACCTCGTGGTGATCCGTTTCGTTCAATCGTTTAAACCATTTTCCTTTCGTATAACGGCCTGATTGCACAAGCTCCAGAACCGTGCTTGGGAATCCTGCGTTAAATGAAGAAATCTGCTGCGGAACATAGCCGATTGTCAGGCGTTTTCCGGCTGCGTTTTTTTTACTGATCTCGGCCGTTCCTTCCCAAGGTCTGAGCATGCCGAGCATGACTTTCATCAGCGTCGATTTTGACGCGCCGTTCGGTCCTGTAATGCCGACGAATTCGCCGCTTTTGATTTCCAGCGACACGCCGTCAAGCACCGGTGTATGCGAATAACCAAAAACGATATCTTTTAATGTAACGAGATTCATGCTGACCTTCCTTTCCCGCATAGAAATAGTGTGCACCCCGCGGCGCACACTATGTTATTTAACCAATAGCGAATCTTTCAGTGCATCAAGGTTTTTCTCCATAATGTCGATATAACCGATGCCTTTATCCCGTTCTTTTTGGCTTAAACCTTCCAGTGTATTGAGCACTTCCGTTTTCGCGCCGATTTCACCGGCAAGCGTATCTGCAACTTTAGGCGATGCAACTTCTTCAAAGTAGATGATCTTCACATCATGCTTTTTGGCAAACGTTTTGAGATCCGCCAGTTTGGCCGCACTCGGCTCTTCTTCAGGAGAAAGGCCTGCAATCGCGACTTGTTTTAAGCCGTATTCTTTGGCGAGATAGCTGAATGCCGCGTGCTGTGTGATCAATTCTTTTTTCGCCGCTTTATTTAATGTTGTACGGTATAGTTTATCAAGATCCTGCAGTTTTGCAATATATTCTTTACTATTTTTCTCATAGTATGCTTTATTCTTCGGGTCCTGTTTTACGATCTGCGCCGTAATGGTTTTGACCTCTTTTTGCGCAAGAACCGGGCTGAGCCACACGTGAGGGTCCATGCTGTGGCTGTGGTCATGACCGCCGTGTCCATGTTCCTCTTCCTCTTCATCCGAACCTTCGAGTAAGTCAATTCCTTTTGACGCCTTTACAAACTTCGCATGATCAGAGCTCATGCTTTTTTCCGCTGAAGGAACCCATGTCTCCATATATTCGCTGTTGTATACGAAAAGATCGGCGTTTTGAATGCCGGCGATATCCTTCGGCGTCGGCTCCCAATCATGGGGTTCGACCGAAGACGGGATGAGAATGTCTACATCGCCTTTGTCTTTGACAATTTGTTTCGTGAATTCGTACATAGGATAAAAGGTCGTCACGACGTGCAGTTTGCCGCTTTTCGAAGAACCTGACGAACCTTTTGAAGATGAATTGCCGCAGCCCGCCGCGATTAAAAAGCATGCCGCAATGACAATGATTCCGCTCCATTTTTTAAACAAGCCGTTTCCCCCTGTTCTGTAAATCAGAATGATGACGATTTCCAAAGCGTACTTTCTCGTTCATTTGTTACCTATACCATAATAAAACGAAGTAATTACGTTTTGCAAGATATTTTTTTCTAAATTGATATCCGATTTACCTAAAAAGCCCCCGCCATGTATGGACGGGGGCGTCGTATCACATATCAGGCTAGCAGATAAACTCTTGTTTCATAAGGGCGGAATGTGATGCGGGATTCCGTGCCGCCATCATTTTCATAGTTGCTGAGAAGCAGCTCGGCCCTTTCAGGTTCGGAGCCGTCCGGCCAATAAAAGGCGGCCTCTTCTTTCGATACGTTGCTGATGGACATGAGTTTTTGTCCGTTTGCCTGTCTTTCATACACAAACAGCTGCGGGTCATCAGGAAGCAGCAGCGTGTAGCTGCCTTTTATGATATCAGCATACTGTTTTCGCAGGCGGATCAGTTTTTTGTAAAAGTTCAATATAGAATCGGGATCATCCTGAGCCTCGGCCGCATTGACGGTTTTGTAATTGGGATTGACCGTGAGCCACGGTTCGCCCTCCGTAAATCCGGCATTCTTGCTGCCGTCCCACTGCATCGGTGTACGGGCATGGTCCCGGCTTTTCGCCATAATGGACGCCATGACTTCTTCTCTGTTGCGGCCCATTTCAAATACCCTTTTATGATACATATTGACGGTCTGAATATCTTGATAATCCTCTATTCTGTCAAACGGAGCGTTTGTCATGCCGATTTCTTCCCCCTGGTAAATGTACGGCGTGCCTTTCATGAAATAAAGCAGGGCGGCAAGCATTTTGGCGGATGATTTGCGGTATGTGCCTTCGTCTCCGAAACGGGATACGATCCGGGGCTGGTCATGATTGCACCAATACAGCGTATTCCAGCCTTGATGTTCCAGTTTTTCCTGCCAGTCTGTGAGCACTTTCTTTAAATCGGACAGCTCAAGCGGTTTTACATCCCAATGCTCTTGGCCCGGCTTTTGATCAAGCTCCATATGCTGAAAATGAAAAATCATATTCAGTTCATGCTCATCGGTTCCCGTGTAGACGAGCCCTTCCTCAGGCGTCACTGATCCGGCCTCGCCGACCGACATCACGTCATATTTGGAAAATACCTCTTTCGTCATTTCTTTTAAGTAATCATGTATCCGTGCCCCGTTTGGCCGGAAAGGCTTCGGATCGGCTCGGCGGGCGATGTAATCTTCATATGGCGGCAAATATTCTTTTTTTGACAGAAGATGAAGCTGGTCTATTCGCAATCCGTCCACGCCTTTATCGAGCCAAAATCTCATCATCTCGTATACTGATTGCCGAACCTCGGGATTTTCCCAATTCAGATCGGCTTGTTTGACGGCGTTCATATGCAGGTAATATTCGCCCGTATGTTCTTCGTACTGCCAGACGGATTGTCCGTAATCCGACACCCAATCGGTCGGCGGGCCGTCCGCGGTGCCCGGCCGCCAAATATAATAATCGCGGTATTTGCTGTCCGGATTCATTTCCGCCTCTTTGAACCAAGGATGCTCCGTGGAGGTATGATTTAAGACGAAATCCATCACAAGCTTTAATCCGCGGCTGCGGCATTCTGTAAGCAGATCGTGAAAATCCTCCATCGTTCCGTAGGATTCCATAACCGCTTGATGATCCGTCACATCGTAGCCGTTATCAACGTTTGGCGACGGGTAAATCGGGCAGATCCATATCACATCAGCGCCAAGTTCTTTTATATAATCGAGACGCGCGATAACCCCCCGCAGGTCGCCTATGCCGTCGCCGTTCGTATCTTGAAAGCTTCGCGGATAGATTTGATAGACAACGGCGTCTTTCCACCAGTCATTCGCCATAAAGTTTAATCTCCTTTATTTTTAATAGATTATTTCCTTGTTTTTATTAAATGTAAACAAGGTCTTCCCTATATTCCCCAAACGCAATATGACCACTTGAGCCACAGACCGAAAAATAAAAAAATCCAATTATTACAAGATATATTTACAAAATTGCAATAATTGGTTATTATTTGATTATTCTGAGTTATGAGAAGGCACTGCCTCAATTGAAGCAAAAAGCGCCAAAGACTTACTGGAAGAAATAGGGGACAATTACGAAGTTACGATTGAGTAGAGTAATCGAGAAGAACTTAGCTGTCCTAAGTTCTTCTCTTTATTGTATTTAACATTATCGGAAAGGATTAAATCATGATTAAAAACAGAGCGCTTCTTTTTGTTGTCAGCAGTAATTTTATACACAAATTAACTGAAAATATATATGACCTCGTTCTCCCCTTATTAATACTTTATTTCACAAACTCTCCAATTTTAATGGGGGTTTGCTACGCTTTAGGTTTTTTGGCGGATTTTCTTGCAGCATATTTTGGCGGTGCCGTTATAGATTCATATAATAGAAAAAAGGTACTTATCTTCATTTCAATATCCCAGGCATTCCTCATTTCTTTCATTCCGATCTTCCATGAATTTCAGATCCTAACGGCACCCCTTGTCTTATTTATTGCTTTTTTTATTGATCTGCTGATCGCGATGTATGGTTTAACTGACATATCTATCATTCCTGAAATCGTGAAAAAGAGTGATCTGCCCTCAGCTAATTCTTTTTCTCAGATCGCTTTATCAATAGCTACTTCAATCGGCCCTTCAATAGCCGGTTTATCATTAACCATATTTGGTTTATTTAACAGCCTATGGTTTACGTTTTCAGGTTTTTTGATCCTTACCTTCTCGCTTAGATTAATAAACTACTCAGATAAAGAGATAACAGCTGCTGCAACTCCTAAGGAAATTCTCAGGAAAAGTTTTGAGGGTCTTAAATATACCCTCTCGATTAAAGTCTACAAGCTGCTGACGTTATGGAACCTATTTATAAATTTAGGGTTAACAGGTGCGGTTCTCATGATTATGTTCAAACTCAAAGAAGAGCTTCATATCACGGAAACACAAATCGGTTTCATTTATACGCTAAGTGCTGCAGGCGGAATCATTAGCGGTCTTATTCTTCCCTACGTGCACCGTTTTTTCAAGTCAGCACATGCATTGTTTATTTCATCTTTCATGACTGCATTGTCTTTACTGATTCTTGCACACAGCGATCATTGGCTGACAATCGGAATTCTTAATTCCATTTTAATGGGGAGCATAGGTTTGAATTCCAGACTTGTAAGTTTGCTTTTTCAGACTCATGTCCCTGCTGATTATTTAGGACGAGTTTTTAGCGGTTCAAGGCTCATCTCAACATTACTGGCTCCCCTTAGTGTTTTAGCCGCAGGCTATTTTTCTCATAAACTTGGTACTTTGCATGTGTTCCAGGCAGGCTCATTTATTATAATATTGACAAATATTGTTTTTCTGTTCACTTCACTTCGACACGAAGACTGGCGTCTCCTAAAGGAAGAAAGTGACGTTAAAAATGAGAAATTAGTATAATTTTCACTCCAGCTGAGACGGATAAAGCGTCATGCCTCCGTCGACGAAAAGTGTCGTTCCGGTTACGTAACTCGCTTCTTCCGACACCATCCATGCGGCGGCCGCGGCGACTTCTTCCGGTTTTCCGAAGGCGTTCATCGGAATTTTTTTCAGCTGGGCCTGTTTATGTGTTTCATCTTCCAGATCCTTATTGGACTCCGTGGCGATCGTGCCGGGAGCGATGGCATTCACCCGGATGCCTTTGTCTGCATAATTGAGCGCCATCGTTTCCGTCATCATTTTGATTCCGCCTTTGGATGCCGAGTACTGCACGTTTTCAGGGCGGGGTATTTGCTGATGAACGCTCGATATGTTTAAGACCGTTCCTTTTTTGCCGCGCTCGAGCATATGTTTCAGTGCCGCTTTCGCCCCCAAAAAGGTGCCGGTCACGTTGACGTCGATGACCCTTTGCCAATCCTCCAGGCTCATTTCATGGGGCATCGCTTCGGCTCCGTTAAAGCCCGAATTGTTGACCATCACGTCCACGCCCCCGAAATGCTCCTGCGCGGCATGAAACAGCGCCTGAATCCCTTCTTCTGAGGATACATCGGCTTTTACGGTGACGGCTCGGCCTCCCGCTTTCTCAATGATGTCCGCCGCTTCTTCCGCTCCGGCGGAATCACCGAGGTAGTTCACAACCACATTCATCCGCTCCTTGCCGAAGCGTTCGGCAATGGCCTTTCCGATTCCTTTCGAAGAACCTGTTACGATTGCTGTTTTTCCCTGTAAATCCTGATACATTGTCTCTTTTCCTCCCTGATGTTAATACAGAGCATGTACCCGGTTTTGATCGGCTGAAAACAAAAGAGATCATAAAAAGAACGATGAAACCGAAGCTCCCTCGTTCTTTTTTTTCATTATGCGTAGTTGTTCATTTGCAGCCTTTTTTGCACGCCGACAAGCCTGCTGAAAAAATAAGATGCCGCTTTGTAGTTCTCCCGTTGATGAAAGAAATGAGCCGCGTCCTGAAGCAGTTCCTCTGTGTCAGCCAACAGCTCTTTTGATTCCAGAATGTCAAAATACTCTTTGAGCGAATCCTGTCCGCCTTCCCCCTGATAAAGCTCTTTAATCAGACGGAATTTCGTCAGATAGATCTCATCTTCCCATTCCGCCGCGCTTCTCATGCCCCGCGCGCAGCTGGCGGCGGCTTCACTGTATTTTTCCGTTTTAAAGTAGATATGCGTGAGTGAAAAAACAGCCTGGATGACCTGCCGGAAGCTGTGTGCTTCAAATCCGGCAGCCGCCCGTTCAAAATCCTCCGCCGCTTTGCAAAAGTCACCCAGACTGTACATACAGTGCCCGATATTATAATAGGCCGCAGCAATCATATATTGATCATCAAGCCGCTCCGCGTGCTCCAAGGCGCATTCGAGGTATTCCAGCGCTTTTTTATGCTGCTGGGCGTCCATCAGATTTCCGGCAATGATAAATTTGCACTGCACCCTTCTCATTCCGTATAATTCATATTTCTTGTAAATATCAAGCGCCTGTCCCGCGTAATTCATCGAAAAGAAAGTCTGCTTGATATGATAGTACACCTCAGAAATTTTATACAAAAACTCGGCTTTCTCTATGTCATCTTCCACATATTCAAGCTTTTCCTCAGCCCGCTTATAATGAGAAATCGCTGAGATGAAGTTTTTCTGCTTAAATTCATACATTCCCCTGAAATAGTAAAAATAATATTCCAGTAAGCCGGTCAGCTTTTGCTGGTTCATCTCAATCTCAGTGAGCATTTCAGAGAACGGAGGCTGGCAGTCGCCGTCTTTCATGGGTTTTAATTTATCCAGCATGATGCGGTGCCGAAATTCCATCAATGAAAAATACAACAATAAATCCTGGTTCTCTTCCATATCTTCGAGTTCAAATTGAATCTCCCGCTTCAGCGCTTCAGCTTTATCGGCTTCAAACGCGCGGATCAGCTTATACCATTCATTCATCTTTACGGCCACTTCTTCAGATGGAATCTTGGATTTCATAGATTTGCCTCCTTCCTCCGGCTACTAATTATGTTATATTTTATCATAGCAAATTTATGGCAGTGAGCAAACAAAGATTTTAACCAATTAAAGAAAGAGAGAATTCACCATGAAACTATCAGTCAGAATTGCGCTGCTTTTGATCCTCTTCTTTTCCGCAGACCTATGTTTTTCCTATGTGCAGAAAGAATTGAGGCCGCAGACGGCATTACAAGACAGAGCCATTCCAAGCGCTCTTCATCCGCTCGTGAAACAGAATGCGGAGCTATTGCAGACGGCCGCTCTGAAAAAAGGCATCACCGTCGTTATCACAGAGGGTTTCAGATCAATTGAGGAACAAAACGAATTGTACCGTCAAGGACGTTCAAAAAAAGGAAATATCGTCACCTACGCAAAAGGCGGGGAATCTTACCACAATTACGGCCTTGCGATCGACTTCGCCCTGCAAAAAAAGGATGGAAGCCTGATTTGGGATATGACGTACGACGGAAACCGAAACGGCACGCCCGATTGGCTTGAGGTCGTATCGATTGCCAAAACGCTCGGTTTTGATTGGGGAGGCGATTGGAGAGGCTTTAAAGATTATCCTCATTTACAAATGATCCCTGGCTAATAAAACCTTTTCTTTTTTCGCTTTTGCGCATCAATGTACGGAGGATAGACAGGCCTGTACACAAGCTTATATCCTTCATTGCCGGACGGCGTAAAATCGCGCTGCCACTCCAGCCGCAGATGGAAATCGGATAAAAAAGCGGCCTTTGCTTCTTCGGGAGTAACGGCCGGCACCGGATTGATCTTCTCCAGCTGCTCCGGGTCAATGTCAGGCGCCATGTAAGCTTCCACAAGCCCCGTTACGGGACTGACAAGTATTCTCGCAGCGCCGAACCGCAGCGGAATATCCTGATGCCATATGGAAAAATGGAAGCGGAACCTGCCCCTTCCGTCCGTTTTCACCGGGTTCATTTTAAAAAACTCGTCCGCTCTCGGATAAAGCTTGTATAAAAATTGAAGCGCGGCGGCCTCACACTCTTCCGCAGAATAAAAGGCCGGGCCCTGATGCTCAATAAAAGATTTAAAGGCTGTCATTTTCCCTGTCTTTTTGTCCGTTTTCATCTTCATTGTATTTTTGTTGCTGCTTTCAAAATAGCTTTCGATACTCAAATCTTTCCGTTCCGGAACCGATCCTTTCCGCCATGTCGTTCCGATCTCATCCCCGAGATCGCGCCGGCGCGTCTGAACCATATCCGCGGTAAACCCCATTAATTCATCCAGGCTGATTTCCCGTTTATGTTCAAACGCGGGAAGCGGTTTTGCCGGCTCATTCCTGTCTTCGCAAAGCTGCTGATCCGGCACGATATCATCTTCACCGGCCGGATAGCTGTAAGCCGGCAGAATCGGTTCATAGACGAGACGCGGTATTTTCTCAAAATTGACCACATCATAGACGAGACTGAATGTCAGCACACTCATATAATGCGAGACGACTTTTTCCCGATCGACGAATGTTTCCGGAACGGGCGCTTCACCCTTATCCCCGTAATAGATAAACTGCACGACGAAGCCGCTCCTGGTTACATCAACGAAAAAACCTGAATCGGGAAGCGGCCGGCCGAGCACTTTTTTTGTATAGATAAATCGGATGCACCCATTGCGTTCTTCCTTCGCCTGAAAGATGAAATTCATAAAAGTAAGCGGGCGGTGTCTCGCCGCAAACCGAAGAGCCGTCAGCTTTAATTCGGCGTCTGACAGCTGCATGTCTGAACCCGGACAGTCGTTGCGTGAATAAGTAAGCAAAGATCCGTCGTCGCCCAGCTCAATCGTGACCGTTTTATCCGGCTGGTTACGATCTTTCCATATATAATAGGCTTTCGTTTTTTGTTTTTCATCATAATCTTCTATTTCAAGCTCATAGTGCGGCGGTATGTTCCCGATTTCCAGCGCTTTTTTTCTCAGATGTTCTTTCAGCAATGGGGTCATCCTTTCAGAAGAGTGTATAAAAAAGAACTGTTTTTTATTATATAAAAACGCCCTTATCCTTTTAAAGGGAAGAAAGTGCCTTTTATGTGTCTATTTTTAGCAAAGAGGGAAAAGAGCCGTATTCAGAGCGGCTCTTTTTCATACAAATGTCACATTCCCCGTGAAAGACCCGGGACGAACGCCCATGACCTTCAGCCTATTAAACTCGTGATCGCTTCTCCCGTATGAGCCTCAATAAACCGCGGGAAAACCGGCTTGTATACGAGCCTGTACACTTTTCCGCAGCTGTCGTCATCGTAACAATGGTCCCAAGCGAGCTCTGCTTTGATGGCCCGGCGGATCGCATCCTTCGCCTCTTCCATTGTCAATGAAGGAACGGGATCGATTTCCTGGAGCTCTTTCGGATCAATTTCCGGCGGCATATAAAAAGTGACAAGACCCGTCTTTTTGCTGACACAGATTCTCCCCTCTCCGAATCGCAAATCAACGCCGCCCGAACAAGCCTTATATGTAAGTCCCACGTTTTCTCCTTCATCATCCGGCTCATCATATTGAACCCGGAAATACTGATCCGCTTCCGGAAACATGGCGAATAAAAAGCGGATGGCCGTGTGATGGCATTCTTCCTCGGAAAACACCGGTTCGCCTTCAACTTTTATAAATGACATCACCCCGGTGAGCCGGTCCGATTCTTTATCATACCTTGTTTTCAATACGTGTTCATTCCGTTCTTTAAACAGACTTTCAAAGCTTTTATCTTCCCGTACGGATTTTGTTTTTTCAGGACGCCAGGCAATGCCGATACAGCCCTCTCCAAGATCGCTTTCCCTCTCTTTATAAAAACCGTCGTGCAGCCCGATCATGTCATTGATGCTCATCTTTTCCGCTTCAGGTGCAGGGCGTGAAATCGGGACATACGGCAGCGTGTCGTCTTCCAGCTCTTCATATTCATCTATTTCTTCATTCTCTTCCTTCAGATCGGCCGATATCGGCCGCGTCGGAGACACGATTTCATAGACGAGATGGGGCTTGTCATCCCCCTGCACATAGACGGACTGATGCAGTACGGTGAACAACAGCTCTGCTTCAATATGTTTGACAAAGTGAGCCAATGCTTCCCGCTTGTCCGCAATTGTTCCGGGTCTTACAAGATCATCGGCCTTCCCATGGTAACAAAAGCCGGTTACTTCCCCTGTCAAAGACAGGTCGACGTAAAACCCGGTCAGCGGGAGCGGCAGACCGTCAGCCATCTGAACATAGGAATATCTCACATCACCATCATTGGCGGAGCCGCTGTTTTCCAATTCGAACTCAGCCAATGCCCCAGGACGATGGGTTTCTAAAAACGCCCGCATCCGTTTTTCTATGTCCGATTCCGAAAGAGCCGGCAGATCAGTCTGGAAAGCCGGACGGGATAAGTATTTCAGTTTTCCGTCCCGGTCTAATTCGACCATGATGCCGGCTTCCGGATCATTCTTATCTTCCCACCAAAACAAAACCTCATCTTCCTGGTATTCTTCCACATTACTCTCGTAGCGGGCAGGTACGTTACCGATCCGGAGAGCGAGCTGTTTTAATTCTTCTTTTTTCATCATAACACTTCCTTTTCTTCCAAAAAAATTGATGATTACCAAGACTCTTTTATACAAAACTAGTATAATTAACCTGTCTATCTTCATGACTATCGAATTAATAACAACAGGGGGTAAACCAGATGTCCATCAAAAAAATGAGCGCCGTGTTTTTCATTCTGCTTCTCACGGCATTTACCGCCGCATGCAGCAGCGAAACGAGCGGCGGCCAGGAAAGCAGCACGGCGAAAGTGAAAATAAAAGATACGGCATGGGCCGCTTCAGACGATACTGAACATTCGCCCGCGCTGAAAGTAACGGTCACCGTCAAAAATACGGGCAAAGACCCGCTTACCGTCAAAAGCAGCGACTTCTCGCTTTATCAGGATGACGCGAAAACAGCCAAGGCCGATAAGGAAGACTTGTTGCAGAGCGGCACGCTTCATGCGGGTAAGACAGCGACGGGCAATCTGTACTTCACTGCTGACGAAGGCAAATCCTATGAATTGGTATATCAGCCGCAGGCAAAAGACGCGAAGCCTTTATCTTATAAACTGAAAGTCAAAGGCACAGCCTCAAACGCAAAACCTGACCCGGCAGACGCATTATCCGCATACATTGATGTGATGCTGTACGGCAAGCACAATAAAGATTTCACCCGCTTGACCGGTGTAAATGAAAAAATGACGGCCGCCGCATATCAGGAATCGGCGAAAGCCAGCTTTATCACCTCAGCAGGCATTTCACAAGAACAGGCGGATTCAAAAGCCATTACCGCTATTATTGACGCCATGTCATCAGCGCTTCGGGATAACACAGAGCTCAAGGTGCATACCAAATCCATGTCAGGCAAAAAAGCCGTCCTTGAAGCAAAAGTGACGCCGCTTGATATGTCTCCGCTTGCGGGCCAGCTGCAAGACCGCGTGCAAGACTATGCCGGAAAGCACCCTGATGCTGATGAAAACGAAATTGTCAGCCACCTGCTTTCTGTCTATCCGGAAGAGTTTATGCGCCTGAAACCGGCTCCTTCTTCCGTTACAAGAGAAATCGAGATGAAGAAAAACGCCCGCGGCCAGTGGTATCTGGATACAGACGCCGATCTGGAAGGATTGACAGAAGCGTTTTTGAAAACGTCCTGACAACAAGAAAGGAAATAGCGCAGGCTATTTCCTTTTTTTATTTTCACTTAAAGATGTCACTGATAAATTGAACCTCATCCTCGGTTAACTGCACATGAAGCGCGTCCAGATTGTGTTTCAGCTGGTCGGGGCGCTTGGCTCCGGGAATGATCGCATCCACCGCCGGCTGCGACAGAAGCCATGCGAGTGCGATATGGGCTGTCTGCGCCCCTTTTTCTTCCGCAACGGCCCGAAGCTTATCCACTCGCTCCAGGTTTTGGTGAAAAGCTTCTCCCTGAAACGGCAGCCTGTTCTTTCGGCTGTCCTCAAAGACTGTGTCTTTTGTAAACTTTCCCGTCAGCAAGCCGGAAGCAAGCGGGAAATAAGGAATAAAGGAAATGCCGTTCTTTTCACAATAAGGCAGCAGATCATGCTCCGCCTCACGCTGAATCAGTGAATATTCCGATTGAAAAACCTCTAAATAGCCGTCCGCGTTAAACTCCTGCAATTGCCGAAAGCTGAGATTGGACGCGCCGATTGCTCTGATTTTCCCTTCGTCCTTCAGTTCTTTTAACGTGCCCGCCACTTCGGAGAGCGGTGTTTTGCCGTCAGGGAAGTGGACGTAATACAAATCAATCACGTCTGTTTTCAGCCGCTTCAGGCTGTTTTCCGCCTCACTCCGGAGAAATTCACGGCTGTTGTCCAGCTCGATCTGTCCGTTGACCTCTTTGTGCGCGCCTTTTGACGCAATCACGAGGCTGTCCCGCACGCCGCGCTCTGCGACAACTTCACCGATTAACTCTTCGGAACGCCCCAAACCGTATATAAACGCCGTATCAATAAAATTGACGCCGCCGTCCAGCGCTGTGCGGATGAGTTCTTTTCCCGTTTCATCATTAAGATTCGGAAACAGATTATGTCCTCCGACCGCATTAGCGCCAAAGCCGATACGCTTTACCCGTAAATCCGTCCTGCCCAGCGTACGTGTCTCATCCATGGCTCAGGCTCCCTTCCTTTTATCGCTCTGTTTAGTATTAGATAACCGGTAAGAATTATCCTGCCTGAGAGCCTATCTATAGAAAAAACCTTGAAAAGCGTTTGCCCTTCAAGGTTTTTTGCTGTGTATTAAGATGTCAGAGCTGCGGCGAAGCGTTCGGCTTCATCCGTGAGAGCACCCTCGATTTCCTTATAGCGGCTGGAAATCGTTGAGGCGCTGACGCCGTACTTCTTCGCCAGCTTGGCTTGAGAAACGGACGCGCCGTTCAGAGAAATGCTGTTCACGTAATATTCGACCGCCGCTGCGAAAGCTTCAGGCTTTCTGATCGTCGGTGTTTTTTTGACACAGAACGTTTTCCACAGATCAATCACGGCCGGAACCAGCTCAGCCGGGTATTCATCCCCGCTCAGGCCTTTTTCAATGGCGTCTGCCGTTTCCTTCTCCATGTCGTTGGCCCACTCTGTCTGTTTTTCTTCAGCAGCCTGCTCAGGCTCTTCCGCCGTTGTTAAAAGAGCGGCCAGCACAGTGTCGAAGTTTTCCTGCATAAAGCGCTCAGGCGATTTTCCTTCCGCAAGGGCCGGGGCCGCCGCCTTTTTCACTTTGCTGATTAGAGCTTCGGTCCGCTTCACAGGGAAGATCGTAAATTGCATGAAGAACTCCGCTTTTTCCGCTTCGTGGATCGGATAGCCGAGAATCAGGCTTCCCGCCGGCGGAAGATCCTGCTGGCTGACGTCCATTTCCACTTTGAATTGTTTCTTCGTCATCACATCTTCAAAGTGAATCATTCCTTCTTTCACATCTTCAAGCACCATAACGGCAGGTGTCATGCTTGTCCATGATTCAACGATTTCCCGTGTTTTCGGGCGGTTGATGCCGCCGGCTTTTTTCTGAAGATATTCTTCAAAAATCGTCTTGCCGCCTGCCAGCGGACGGAAGAAAATTCCCCAGATGCCGAGGTTGAAGACTCCGATGTCTTTTGTCTGTCTGTCCAGCTCCGTAATGAACGCGTGCTGGTTAATAAATGATGATATGCCGTCTCTATGTGCTGTAAAGGCGTACTCCATTAGGCTTTCCTGAATCTGTTTCGCTTCTTTTGCCGCGATGTCTGCCGGAATGGCAGCTTCTTTGCTTCCGCAGCATTTTTTATATTTCTTCCCGCTGCCGCATGGGCAAGGGGCATTTCTTTTCACTTTTCCCACAATAAACCCTCCGAATTCTGATATAACTTTATTATTTTAACAAAAATAACTTCAGAGGGCTTGGTTTACGGCGAAAAAAGAATATGGAAGAAAAAAAAGACCCCGGGATATTCTCATTCTCCGGGGCTTTGAAACTGTTAATTTGTATTTTGTCCGCCGCCGTTCAGACCTTCTTTAATCAGCCCGTTTACTTGGCTGTTCATCAAAAGTCCGATGTGTCCGACACCGTGAATCTGCACGTTTTTCCCGCCGATCAGCCGTGACAGCGGGTTCATGACGATTAAGTCCGCTGAGCTGTAAATCGATGTATATAAAATCTTTTGGTTCGGATCAGTCCCCGGAAGCGCCCGGTTGGTCACAAGGCCGTTCGCTCCGCCCAGTGTTACGACGTTTGCGATTTTGTCTCCGCCGTCAAGATTTTTAATGTAATAGAGCGTGTTGGCGCCCCCCATGCTGTGCGCGACGATATCGACTTTACTCGCACCTGTTTCGCTGAGCACTTTTTTCACGTAATTGGACAGTCTCGGCGCATTGTGTCTGTTGTTTCCGGTTTTGTCTAAGAAATCAATGGCGTACATCTCTTTTCTTGACCAGCCTTGGGATGCCAAGTATGTTTTGATTCCCGCGAAGTTAAAGGACGCCCCGCCGATTCCGTGGACCATGACAACAGGGTTATGCCCTGAGGAGGCTTTCGATACGGTCGGCTGGAAGGCAAATACGGAAATGACGGACAGCATACAAACTGTAAGGATGACTAGGATTTTGCTTTTTATATGTTTCATGAACTTTCCTCCTGCTATGTAATATTTTTGCAGTTTTCATTCTATTAGAGGAGAAAAGGAAAAAATAGTGTATTTTTTACTGTTTTCAACAATTAAAAAAAGAGCGGAAAAATGAGAAAGACGCCCCTTTCCCGAAAGCACGCTTATGCTTTAATACGGCATACCAACAAAGGAGAGAACACCCGGTTCTCTACTCCTAGTACTCATTGAAATAGGTTTGAATCCGCTTAGGATCATGCGTTTTTGTCAGCGCAAGCATCAGAAGAATCCGCGCTTTTTGAGGGTTGAGAGAGTTTGAAGCTGTCAAATGGTCTTTTTCATACTCTCGATTAGGTGTTACCGTTCCGTTTCCCGTCCTTGTGGAGCGGACGACCGCCAGCCCGCTTTTGACCGACTTTACGGCGCCTTTTTGGGCCTCATCAGACATTGAGCCGTTTCCCGGGCCTGCAAAAATAATGCCTTGAGCCCCTGAGTAGGCGGTTTCCTCAAGTGTGTCTGTTCCATGTGTAATGACAATGCCGTCTGTATCATCAGACTTGAGCAGCTTGTTTACCCGTTTTGCAAGTTTCAGCAGTGTCTCGTTATTCATATTCTGGCTGCCGATATTCACAACCTGTTCTCCGCTCACATGCGCGACCTCTTTTATCTCCGGAACGGCCTGAATCAGGGCATCAACTCCGATTGCCCCCGCCGTGTACTCCGTAGCGGACGTCTTTGAAGGAGCAGCGCCTGCAATTGTGCCGCCGGCGGCAAGAATTTTAATATTCGGAAGTCCGTCTTTTTTCGCTGGGGCTGCGGCTGCCATCCCGGGCGGTGTTTCTTTCGCTTGAGGAGATTGGGAGCAGCCGGCCGCGATGAAGAGCAGAGCCGTGATAAATGTAATGAAGGGCATGAATTGTTTTTTCATTCTTTTCTCTCCTTTTCTTTATTTATGAAGATTTTCCTCTCACCGGTCAACGCGCTTGTCAGGCAACCTCCCGAAGAAAATAACCGTTAAAAAACCTTGACACCGTCATGCGAAATCAAGATAATAGACCAGTCACTATATTTTAAATTTGTCAAAAATCAGTAAGGTGGGAACATTATGAGCTATGGAGATTCTCGTGAAAAAATCCTCGCCGCGGCAACCAGGCTGTTTCAGCTTCAGGGGTATTACGGCACGGGGCTGAATCAGATTATTAAAGAAAGCGGTGCGCCGAAAGGTTCTCTTTACTATCATTTTCCGGACGGCAAAGAGCAGCTCGCCATTGAGGCTGTCAATGAAATGAGCCATTATATCCGTATGAAAATAAAAGAAAGCCTTGATGCCCATCCTGATCCTGCGGAAAGCATTCAAGCGTTTTTACAGGACTTATCAAGCCAATTCACATGTCCGGAGAACTTTGAAGGGTTTCCTGTCGGTTTACTGGCTGCCGAGACGGCTTTAAAGAGCGAAAAGCTCCGGCAGGCCTGTCAATGCGCTTATCAGGAATGGGAGAATCTGTTCGCGGGCAAATTGAGATCAGCCGGTTTTTCTGATGAGAAAGCGGCGGAAATCAGCACTGTTTTAAATGCCATGATAGAAGGCGGCATCATTGTGTCCTTAGCCAAAAAAGACAAAATGCCGATCCTCCATATTTCTAAACAAATCCCGAACCTGCTGAAGACATAAAATACGAGAGACATGTACGTATAGAAAGAGAGGAGAATGATTTTGGAAAACGCTCAGCCTTCCAAACAATATAAAGTCATGCCGATCATGATTTCTTTACTGACGGCAGGGTTTATCGGCATGTTCAGTGAAACGGCGCTGAATATCGCCCTGACTGACCTGATGAAGGAGTTACATATCACTCCTGCGACCGTCCAGTGGCTGACGACGGGCTATCTGCTCGTTCTCGGTATTCTTGTCCCGGTATCGGGTCTGCTTTTGCAATGGTTTACGACGAGACAGCTGTTTATCGTTTCACTCGCTTTTTCCATTATCGGCACGCTGATTGCAGCGCTTGCGCCGAGCTTTCCGTTTCTTTTGGCGGCAAGAATCGTGCAGGCTTTAGGAACCGGGCTGCTGCTGCCGCTGATGTTTAATACAATCCTCGTCATCTTCCCGCCGCATAAGCGCGGAGCGGCGATGGGGACGATCGGGCTGGTCATCATGTTCGCTCCTGCGATCGGTCCGACATTTTCAGGGCTTGTGTTAGAGCATTTGAACTGGCATTGGATTTTCTGGATTTCCCTGCCGTTTCTTGTGTTGGCTCTTTTATTCGGCATCGCCTACATGCAGAACGTGTCTGACATTACAAAACCGAAAATTGACGTGCTTTCCATTATTCTGTCTACGATCGGGTTTGGCGGCATCGTATTCGGATTCAGCAATGCCGGCGAAGGATCAGACGGCTGGTCAAGCCCGACGGTTATCGGTTCGCTCACTGTCGGTGCGATCGCGCTCATCTTATTTTCCATCAGGCAGCTGACAATGAAACAGCCGATGATGAATCTGCGCGCTTTCCGCTATCCGATGTTTATTCTCGGTGTCGTGATTGTATTTATCTGTATGATGGTTATCTTATCAACAATGCTCCTATTGCCTATGTATTTACAAAGCGGACTGATGCTGACGGCGTTTACGTCCGGGCTCATCCTGCTGCCGGGCGGTATTTTAAACGGCTTTATGTCTCCGGTGACGGGGCGCCTGTTTGATAAATACGGACCGAAGTGGCTTGTCATTCCCGGGTTTGTCATCACAGCCGCCGTACTTTGGTTTTTCTCAAACATTACCGGCGCTTCAACGGCCATTCTCATCGTCGTGCTCCACACATGCCTGATGATCGGCATTTCCATGATCATGATGCCGGCGCAAACGAATGGCTTAAACCAGCTGCCGCCGGAATTTTATCCGGACGGAACGGCCATTATGAATACGCTCCAGCAGATGGCCGGCGCAATCGGCACTGCGGTGGCGGTCAGCATCATGGCAGCCGGGCAGAAGAATTATATGAGCACCGTGAAAAACCCGAATGATCCTTCCGCATACTCTCACGCGCTGATTGCGGGCGTCCAGCACGCCTTTATCTTCGCGATGATTGTCGCAGTTATCGGCTTGATCAGCGCTTTCTTTATGAAACGGGTCAAAGTGAATCACTCATAAGAAAACAGCAGACTCCCCGTGAGTCTGCTGTTTTTTATATACCGCGCGCTTCAGCCAGTTCATCAATCGCATAGATCAGATCATCGGCCGTGTTATAGAAATGAGGCGCCAGCCGGATGATTTGTCCGCTGGGTGCGCATACGATGTTTTTCCGCCTCAACAGCGCAGCCGTTTCCGCCGCTTTTTCATCCCGTATGGAAATCATGCCGGGTCTGTCATCGGCAGACGGCGGCCCTATGAGATTCAGTCCTTTTTCAGAAGCGTATTCATACGCAAATGCGCTGAGTTTTTTTACTTCTTGGTGAATGCGGTCTGTGCCGGCATCGTTTAATAGAGATAAAGCCGCCTGTGCCGCATATATGCTGATAAATGCCGGGGTTCCGGTCTCAAAGCGTTTGGCTCCGTCCGCATAAGAAAAACGGGTTAAATCCAGCATCGACGCCCGCTGCTGCCCGAACCACCCGGTGACTTTCGGCTTCAGCCGTTCGGCAAGTTCCTTTCTGACATAAAGAAACGCCGTTCCCGGTATGCCGAGCATATACTTTCTCGCACCCGCGGCCAGCATATCAACTCCCCATTCTTTTACATCAATCGGGATGTGCCCCGCCGATTGATAAGCATCGACAAAAAGAAGCGATCCCTTCTTTGCGGATATCTCGGCAATGCGCTTCATATCCTGGACAAAACCGGACGTATATGACACATGGGGCACACAGGTGAAAAGCGTCTGTTCCGATATGTATGTCTCATACCGCTCTAACGGGATCATTCCATCTTCAGACGGCACGACTGAAAGCTCCATCTCAGTCTGCGCCTTCAAAATGTGGGCGATCGCCGGAAAATCCAATTCCGTATACACCGCCTGTTTCTTTCGGCAATCCGGTAAAGCAGAAACGACGGCAGAGACAGCAGCCGTTACTGAAGGTAAAACGGCGATTTCTTCAGGATGGGCGCCGATCAATTTCGCAAATTCACACCTTGCCTGCTCCGTTCGTCCAATGGCTTCTTCCCAGTTTCCGCCATGCTGAAGCAGGCTTTCCTGGTAGTCATTGATCGCTTTTGAAACCGGCAGGGCAAGAGCGCTTTGAGAGCAGCTGGCGAGCATCGTATGTGTGCGGAGCGCCGGAAATAAAGATCGGTATTGCATCAGAGGCGAATTCAAGACATGTTTCCCCCTTCGGCAGGAATATATGTCCATTATAGAGTATGGTAAAAAGAAAAGGAGGGTTTTATATGGAGAAAAAAGTATTGCTGACAGGCTTTGACCCCTTTGGCGGGGAAACGGTCAATCCTTCATGGGAAGCGGTCAAACGGCTGAACGGTGCCGCTGAGGGCCCCGCCTCTATCGTATCTGAACAAGTGCCGACCGTTTTTTATAAGTCCCTTGCCGTGCTGCGCGAGGCGATCAAAAAGCATCAGCCTGACATTATCATCTGTGTCGGACAGGCAGGCGGCAGAATGCAGATCACGCCGGAACGGGTCGCGATCAATCTCAATGAGGCGCGCATACCGGATAACGAAGGAAACCAGCCTGTCGGGGAAAACATTTCTCAAGACGGTCCCGCGGCCTATTGGACCGGCCTTCCGATCAAACGGATCGTTGAGGAAATCAAAAAGGAAGGCATTCCCGCGGCTGTATCCTACACGGCGGGGACGTTTGTATGCAATCACCTCTTTTACGGCCTGATGGATGAAATCGCCTGCTATCATCCCCACATCCACGGCGGGTTTATACACATCCCGTACATTCCGGAGCAAACTTTGCAGAAGTCTGCGCCGAGCCTCAGCCTGGATCTCGTGACAAAAGCGCTCAAAATCGCCGCGGTGACCGCCGCGGCGCATGAGGACGATATTGAGACCGGCGGAGGCGAACTTCACTAAGCTGCAGACGGCGCCTCGGCCCATTTCTTCCGGTAAACGATGCGGGACAGCGTCACACTGATTTCATAGAGGACAAGCAGCGGAATCATAACGAGAAAGTCAGACATAAAATCCGGAGGCGTAATCAGCACAGAGACGACGATCAGCACAAAATACGAAAGCTTCCGCGCCTTTGCCAGCCGGGTTGGATTCACGATTCCGAGCCGTGTCAGAAACATGACGGCCAGAGGCATTTCAAATAAAAATCCGAACGGCAATGTAAGATTCAGCATAAAGGTAAAATACTTGTCCGCCGTAAATACCATGTCAAAATGGCCGGCGGATAATTGTGTTAAAAATCCGAGCACAATCGGAAACAGCACAAAATACCCGAAGGAAATTCCGATGATAAACAAAACCGAAAGCCCCGGAATGTAAAGCAAAGCGGCGCGGCGTTCAAACGGGGTCAAGGCCGGCGCCGTAAAACGCCAGAGCTGAAAGGCCGCAACCGGAATCGTTGCCGTAAGGGCGCATATTCCCGCAATCATCATATACACCCATAAAATCTCGCTCGGCCCTAAAACGGCCAGTCTTCCATGCAAATCCTTGATCAGCCAGTCATAAATATCCTGCACAAACCAGCAGGCGCCGATAAAAAACATGAGAAAGGCGATAACGGTTTTAATGAGACGCTGCCGGACTTCCTCTAAATGCCCGATCAAGTGGGTTTCTTTTTTATCCAATCGTACATCCTCCTTATAGAGAAAGAGGCAGAAGCGGATTCGTCTGCCCCCATGTCAGGATTCAGCCTGCTGTTTTGTCTTTCTCAGCCGTCTGCTTGTCCGGCTCTTCATTTGAGACCAATGTTTTTGCGGCGCTTTTAAATTCAAGCAGCGTGCGGCCGGCGGCACGGCCGATTTCCGGAAGCTTTGAAGGTCCGAAAATGATGAGAGCGATGACGAAAATCAGGATCAACCCGGGAATGCCGATATTTGAAAACATGAGTGTGCCTCCTTATTGTGAGATTTTGGCCCGTTTCTTTCTCATTT
This sequence comes from Bacillus sp. LJBV19, assembly GCF_017797845.1. Lineage (NCBI taxonomy): Bacteria > Bacillati > Bacillota > Bacilli > Caryophanales > Bacillaceae > Bacillus > Bacillus sp. LJBV19. The sequence continues at coordinate 256,479 of NZ_CP072563.1, read as the reverse complement.
GCTTTTCATGCGCATTGTTATGGGCGAAGAAACGATCCTCTTCCACCTCGTTTGACTGCTTTAAACCGCCTGCAACCGCAGCTTGAGAGACCTTCCGAATCCCCGTCTGGTCTTTCTGATAAATGAATGAAGCCCGCGTGGATACCTCAGCCCCCGGCTCCGTCACGTACGGCACCACTCTGTAATCCGCTCTCCATTGGGCAGGGGTCACCGTACAGCGGACATAGCCTCGGTAATCGTTGAAAAACTTAATATGCGGGTTTTGTTTTAAGATCTGATCCGTATCGGCCCGTTTATCCGCCCCGTTTCCTCCAGATGTAATGGAGGTCCCGACGAATTCGGCTCCGAAAATCTTTGAATTCGTTTGGTTAAAATCGGTATGCAGGTTTGACGCCCAGCTTGCGTGAACATCACCCGTCAGCACGATGACATTGTTCAGGTTTTTGCTTTTTATAAAATTGATGACCCGCTCCCGCTGCGCCGGGTAGCCGTCCCATGAATCCATGCTGTATATCGGATTGGCGGTTGTTCCGAAATTCCATTGCGCGAAAAAGATTTGCTGCGCCAGCACATTCCACTTCGCTTTTGAGGCGGCTAAATTTCCGAAGAGCCATTGCTCCTGTTCTGTCCCCATCAATGTGCGCTTCGGGTCTCTCCACTCATCAGAAGGCGGCTTATTCCCGTCGCCGTTGGCCTGATCATCTCTGTACTGTCTTGTATCAAGCACATTGAACGATGCCAAATTGCCATAAGAAAATTGCCTGTACAGCCGCATATCAGGACCGTTCGGCAATGACATGCGCCTGAGCGGCATGTGTTCATAATAAGCCTGATAAGCGGCGGCCCTCCTGAGCACAAACGCTTCAACGGATTGGCCTTTTTCAGGGATAACATTGGCATAATTGTTTTCCACCTCATGATCGTCCCACGTCACGACCCACGGAAATGCGGCGTGGGCGGCTTTCAGATTGGCATCAGAGCGGTATTGGGCATGACGGTTGCGGTAATCTGACAGTGTATACACTTCAGCGCTGCTGTGCGTCCTGACATTTCCCGTTTTTGACACATATTCGTTCGGTCCGTATTCATAAATGTAATCTCCGAGATGGAACACGAGATCAAGCTTTTCCTTCGCCATATGTTTATACGCCGTATAATAGCCGTGTTCATACTGCTGGCATGAGGCAAACGCAAACGTCATGGCGGATACGTCAGCGCCGGGAGCGGGCAGCGTTTTCGTCCGGCCGACGGGACTGAGCTCATGCCCGCTTTTAAACCGGTAATAGTACACTTTATTGGGCTTGAGCCCGTCCGCCTCGACATGAACGGAGTGCCCGAGATTCGGCTTGGCCATTTCCGTTCCGCGTTTGACGATGTGACGGAAATGTTCATCAGCGGCGATTTCCCATTTTACCGGCACGGCCTGCTTCGGCATGCCGCCCCCATTCAGCGGGTCAGGGGCAAGACGCGTCCAGAGAATGACGCTGTCAGACAGCGGGTCGCCGGAGGCTACGCCGAGGGTGAACGGATAGTTTGAAAATTTCGGAGCGGCATTCACTTCAAACGCGCCGATGGATTGCGCGATCGCTAACCCGAGGGAAAGACCGGCGATTTTCCCGGCGCCTTGTATAAATGCGCGGCGGTCAAACGTATTGTTCTGAAAACTTTTGTTCTCCAATTCCTTGATCCATTCATCTAAACGGCCGTCATGTGTCATGTCAGTTCCCCTTTCGTCTCATTGATCGCCCTTATTATAAAAAAGAAATGTTAAACCGCTATGAAGAAGTGTGAAGGGTTTGTAAGGCTGAAAAATGGACGGCGGGAGACATTTTTCACATTGTTTCGACAAACCTTGCCCCGCCGGGAGAAAACCCCCTCTGTTTCTTTTTGGCTTGTCATCCGTCAAGCACACTTTTTTCCTATTTTTCTTCACAAAAAATTAAAAAAACACCGTTCATTCTAAGAACGGTGCGCCCGGGATTAAAATGTATTGTACACGTTTTCGCACGTCTCACCTGTCGGCTGATAGAAGCAGTGGGATCTGAATCTGGCGACGAACGGCTGGCCATACCAAGTCTGCGGGCAGTTGCCCGGCGGCTTAAAATACCACAGGCTGAATTTAGCCGGCCAAAACCGTTCTCCATTAATGTTCCTGCGGGCAAGCCTCCGCTCGGATTCACGCGGTCTCTGGTAAAAGTATCCGTGAGTCACCGCTTCAAACGCGTGCGGCTGAAACACCATCTGCCTGATGGTGCGCAGGCCTTTAAAATCAGAACAATTCGCCCGCACCCTATTGATTCCCACATTGCCGACCAAAAGCATTCCCTGCTTCCCTTCGCCTTCCGCTTCCGCCCTGAGCAGCCTTGCCATTAGATCGACATCGGCGCTCGACGCTTTTACGACTGCCATCATGACACCTCCCGTATTTTCTCCTTTCATCATATTCAGCAGCGGCCCAGTGATGACAGCCAAAAGCCAGAAAACAAATGTTCACGAAAAAAGGGTTTATATTTCACGTTATGAGGAAACATACTAACATGATTTCCATAAGGAGGAATTCGCATGGAACACATTAAAGCGCTTGCCATTAAAGGCATTATGACCATCATTATTCTGTATCTGATACTCGGCTTAGGTTTTCGCTTTACATTCGGCGACGTGCTGCTGATGACCATTGTGCTGGGAGCCGTTTCCTACTTTACGGGCGACCTGTACGTGCTTCCGAGATGGAATAATATCACGGCGGCGTCCGCTGATTTCGGAATCGCGTTTCTTGTTGTCTGGCTGATGGGAATGCCGCTGTCCATGGGCATTTCCGGGGGAAGACTGGCGTTTGCCGCTCTTATTTCCGCCGTCATCATCGCCGTCGGAGAATATTTTTTCCATATTTATCTGATGAGAAAAGACTTGGGCGGGTCCCGTTTTTTAGAACCCCGGTCCGAATAACGTAAAAAAGGCCGGATAACGGCCTTTTTCGTTTGATTTCACTGATCAATATGCTTTCTGATAAAATGCAGCAGCGTGTTTCCTTGAGCGGTCAATATGACGCCCTTCGCGCCGCACTTCGGACAGGGCGTCCCTTCCTGCTCCTGGCCGGTTCCTTCACAATGCGGACACGTGAGCTCAAGATCGTCGGTTGCGATCACCATGAATATCCCTCCTTTTTTGATTGTTTGTCCGTCTCCAGTCACTTTCCATGGCCATCACCTCCTTAACAATACAAAAAAACCCCGTCCATCAAAGGACGAGGTTTTCGCGGTGCCACCTTTATTAACGGCTGAAGAGCCATTCTCTCAAAAAGTACAGAAACACACGGTTTCAATACTCCTTTCTTGATAACGGGGAAAGAATCCCGGCACCGCCTACTGTCATTTCAGCGCAGCAATTCAGAAGCCCATTCGGCACCGGACGGGGATCGGTTCACAGCGGCCACCGACTCTCTGAACCCCGCGCGCTGATGCGTACTTACTCTTCCTCAGCATTGTTCATCCGTTCTTTTATTTTAAAATGTATCATACGCTGTCATCCGGCGGAAGTCAATAACCTTTCGGATCGGACAGGCCGAGCATGTCCCGCGCCATTTGCATATGCTCCTCTTGCCCCGTCTGAAGCGCGAATTTCGCCGTTTCCACGGGATAAGCGGCCTGCCATTCTGTCACATGCTCCTGCATTTTCGGCCAGACGCGCCCGCCTTCAGCTTCGTAGCTCTTCATCAGCCGTTTTGTTTCTTTTTCTCCTAATATCACTTGATAAAGGACAAAATCCTTGGCCGGATCGGCAACCTTTGCCTCCGTCCAATCGAGGAGACCCGTCACACGCTGATTTTCGCCGATCAAAATATGCGGAGGATGCAAGTCGCCATGGATCAGCGCGGAAAAATCAGGCCAGTACGAACTGTCATTTATCCACGTTTGCCATCTTTTCCAAAGCGGCTCTGAGACCCCGATTTCTTTTTTTATGTGATCCATTGATTCCGCCGCCCTTTGCCTGACGTCATCCGGTTTTATGATTTCAATTCCGGATCTGGAGGCCGCATCCGGGTCTGCCCCGTGCAGCTCGGCTAATGCCGCGGCAAGCGAGCCGACAAAACCGTCTGAAGGCGGCTCGTGTTCCATATTCCAGACATACTGTTTCTTATCCAGATCAATTGCGGCAGCTGGTATTCCGTCCAGTTTTGGATAAGCGATCAGTTCCGGTGTATGAATCCGCCAATCGGGCACTGCTACCGCGGCATGGCTGCGGAGAAACGCGAGAACGCCGCTTTCTGCAGCCGCTCTTTCGATAACATCGGGACGGCGCGGCTTTCGGAGCACCCATGTCATGCCGCTGTCATCTTCAGCAAATACGACTTGGAAGTCCATACCCGTTTCATTTATGTCCGCCCCTTCATACTTTAACCGTAAGCCATTTTCCTTTGCGATGTTCAGAACGGTTTCTATTTCCCTTTGTTTTGTCATTTCGTTTCCCCATTTCCCTTATTTACTGACACAGAGCTTCGCCTGAGGCGGGGGAGAAAGAGATATGTGAAGACGCCAAAAAGAGGGCGGCATAATCGCCGCCCCCTCACTATTACTTCAGGTTCCTTTATTCAGGCAGACAATCCCGGTTTCCTCCGCGCTCAAGGCAGAGACATTGACACTATTTTATTAGTGCGAAAACCGGATTTTGACTTGCCATCAGGACCCCTCCGTTCTTTCTTAGTTAACATTATTTTACACAAAAACCCTATATATGTACACCCTATTTATCAGCTTACCGGCTGCCTCCGCTGACAAATTTTGATCCTTCGCGTAAATCTTTCGCCTCCAAAAAGAAGACGTGAATGAATTTTTTCATATTCACTTTAACCGGAGAAAGCGGCACGGTTTCCTTAGCCTGCATTTCTTTCATTCTCTTGCTGACAGCGGGGAAATCAAAGAATTTCGAGGCGTAATATTCAAATTTGGGGTTTGAAAAATCAGTTGTGCCCAATGAAGCGAAGTGGTTTAACGAATGAATGACGGCCCTTCTGATCCGCTGTTCCGAGGCCTTGATTTCTCTGTTAACCTCGGCTTGTGCCGCCGCAGGCCCCAGCTTCCGGATGGCGACGTTTGTAAACATCTGCTTTAAAGACGGGATGTTTCTTTCCGCCTGTTCATCCTCAAATAAATAGTGAAGGACGGCCATGAGGTCATGCGCCCCGCTTTCTCCCACGATGCCTAATTCCGATAAAAGAAATTTTCCTGTTTCTTTGATTGATTTCTCGTGCATCCCCCCCGGCCCGCTTTTTTTCGGCTCATTCCGCTGAATAAGACGGCTTAACGAGTGTTGGATATCGCCGATCGAGGTTTCCAGTTCAATCCGCTCTTTTACTTTTCGCAAAACGGTGACGATCTCGATTTTGTTGATCGGTTTGTGGATAAAGTATTCGATGCCGAGAGAATAAGCTTCTCCCACCATTTCCTTTGCCTCCACCTGCGATATCATCACCGCTTTTCCGTTGTACGATCCCTGAAGATGCCGGATCGTCTCAATCCCGTCCCGACCCGGCATCAGCAGATCAATTAATAAAATATCGACTTGTTTAAAATGGAGATAATGCCCTTCAATCTGGCTTCCGTCCTCTGCCTCACCGACGACTTCGCCTAAGTCCTCGTCCTCGATCATCTGTTTTAAAATGGAACGGATCGCCCGGTCATCATCAGCTATAAAAAAACGCATATTATGAGTTCATCCTTTCTGCAATCAAATGCTTCACCGGCAGTTTAATCGTAAATATGACGCCTTTTGGCTTGTTATGAAAGGAAATGTCTCCGTCAAGTTCAGTTACGATTTCCTTCACGTAAGTAAGCCCGATGCCCGTTGAAGGTGTGCCGAATTCATCGTATTTGGACGTAAATCCGGGATCATAAACGACCTCTCCGATTTTTTCCGGAATGCCGGGACCGTCATCTTCCGCCTCAAATTCGGCCATCTCCCTCTCCGCCCTGCGCAGCGCGAGGCGGATCTCACCCCTGTCACCCATGGCTTCGACGGCATTGGCGGTCAGATTATTTAAGATCGACAAGACGGTAAAGACGTGATAATCGGGATGCTCTCCTTCAATCACGCTCCGGAATTGAATGTCCTTGCCTAAAGATTCGGCGTATTTTTCATTGATTCGGATGACGATGCCGACCAGAGCGGCGGCATTCATGTAATCCCGGAATCTCTCATTGGAAATCAGCTTCGACAGGCCGGCGAATATTCGCTGATTGTCTTTTTTCACTTCATGAATTTCTCCCGCAAGGCGCAGCATTCGGCTCCCGAGCTCCCGGTCGTTCCCGCTCATTTCCCGATATAGCTGATAGGATTCTTTCGTCACATGCTCCGTCGTTTTCAGCGTTTTTTTCAAATGAATCGTTTCTTCATATAAGTTAGACACAATCATCAGCATGTGCTCATGCTGCTTTCTCGTTTGTTTTTCCCTGACCTGAGATTCGTGCAGCTTCATCACGTTGAAAAAACTCAGCACAATAAATGTGTGAGAAACAGCGATAACCGCAATATCCGCCAGCTTGTCCGGCATCATAATCTGCCGGCCGCCGGAAAACTGAACCGTCATTTCAACGGCATCGGACGCAATTTCAATGAGAAAACCGAGAAACCCGATCATCAGCGGCCGATCCCAAAAAAGCCTGACCTTCAGCACATAAAACAAGCAGGCATATGTAAAGTAAAAAAAGAAACTGGGATATTGGCTGAAAAAAGCCTCCGTAAAGCCGGCATGCTCTCCTCCCCAGCACGCCAGGCCGATCCGGAATGCCACAACGGCTGCACCTGTCAACAGCCCTGACAATACTGCCGGCACATGCCGAAGCAGCAGCAGAAAAAAGAAAAAAGCCGGGGCGCCGAAGCTGATCCGATATACCTCATTCAGGGGGTAAAATTTCAGTTCCCCCGCCAGCGGCACGGTGATCAGCATAAGGGCGAAAAGATAGCCGTCTTTTTTCAGTAAATAGTCGAGCCTGATCATAATCACTTCCTTCTTCTGTCTATTTTGAACAAGACCGATACAGTCCGCAAATTTCTTTAGACCCGAATGGCGGGACACTCCGGCTGATTTATAAATCTATCGGCTTATTTTAAGAATGATTTTGTCGTATTTTGTATGATTCTGTAGATGTCATTATACATTAACATGGAACACGCTATTTTTGAAAACGTTTTCCAAGACCGGTTTCCGCTTCGGACAGGCTTGCAATAGAGGAGGAATGTTATGAAAGATATGGTCAGAGAGCGCCTTGAAAAAGAGGAACTGGCTTCACTTTTACAAGATTGGGTCGAGCATTACCGACCGTTTTCCGTCAATGGAAAAAGCGCAAATTATATACCCGCCCTCGGAGAAATCAACGACTCTCAGCTGGGCATTTGCATATTAGAGCCGGATGGCTCAATGATTCATGCCGGTGAATGGAATGTCCCGTTCACATTGCAGAGCATCTCAAAAGTCATCAGCTTTATTGCCGCCTGCATGAACAGAGGCATTTCTTACGTGCTGGATCGTGTGGACGTGGAACCGACGGGTGATGCGTTTAATTCTATCATTCGGCTTGAAATCCATAAACCCGGGAAGCCCTTCAACCCGATGATCAATGCCGGCGCCATTACCGTCGCCTCGCTGCTTCCGGGTGAAACGGCGCATGATAAATTAGAATATCTCTTTTCCGTTTTTGAAAAATTAATAGGAAAACGCCCTCACATTCACGAGGAGGTCTTCCGTTCTGAATGGCAGACCGCGCATCGGAACAGAGCGCTCGCCTACTATTTAAAAGAAACGAACTTTCTCGAGGCGGATGTGGAAGAAACGCTTGAAGTGTATTTAAAGCAGTGCGCCATGGAGGGTACAACCGAGGACATCGCTTTAATCGGATTGATACTTGCGCATGACGGCTACCATCCGATCCGACGGGAACAGGTCATTCCGAAAGATGTCGCGAAACTCGCCAAAGCCCTGATGCTGACATGCGGGATGTACAATGCGTCAGGCAAATATGCGGCTTTCGTCGGCGTCCCGGCCAAAAGCGGGGTATCCGGCGGCATTATGGCATTGGTTCCCCCAAGCGCCAGAAGAGAACAGCCTTTTCATAACGGCTGCGGCATCGGCATTTACGGTCCGGCCATTGATGAATACGGCAACAGCCTGACCGGCGGCATGCTGCTGAAACATATCGCACAGGAGTGGGAGCTCAGTATTTTTTAATCAAACGAACCAAGAGGTGATTGGATGCAGGAATTCCTTGAAAATGTAATCGGCTCGGCAAATGATTTTTTATGGTCAAAACTGTTAATCGTACTGCTTCTTTCTCTGGGACTGTTTTTTACGTTCAGATCAAAGGGTCTGCAAGTCCGCATGCTGAAGGAAATGATCCGGGTTTTGAAGGAAGGCGCGGCCGCCCGGACAAAAAACAGCATTTCCCCGTTTCAGGCATTTTGCATCAGTATGGCGGCGCGTGTCGGAACCGGGAATATTACCGGAATCGCCATTGCGATCGCACTCGGCGGTCCGGGCGCTATTTTCTGGATGTGGATTATCGCAGTCATCGGTTCGGCTTCAAGCTTTGTTGAAAGCACGCTGGCCCAAATTTATAAAGTAAAAGATCAAAACGGATTCCGCGGGGGCCCGGCCTATTACATGGAAAAGGGCCTGAAGAAACGCTGGATGGGCGCGCTGTTCGCCGTATTAATCACACTGTCATTCGGAGTTGTTTTTAATTCCGTTCAATCCAATACGATCAGCGTCGCCTTTCAAAACGCATTCGGCACCAGCCGGCTTACATTGGGCATTATGTTAATCTTGGTTTTCGGCGGCGTAATCTTCGGCGGCGTCAAACGAATTGCGAAAATGGCGGAATACATCGTAGTCGTTTTGGCCGTTTTATATATCGGTGTCGCTTTCTTTGTCATTCTGACGAACATCACCCAATTGCCCGGCGTTCTGTCGCTAATCGTAAAAAATGCGTTCGGCATTGATCAGGCAGCGGGCGGCGCTTTAGGTGCGGCCTTGATGCAAGGTGTAAGACGCGGGATTTTCTCAAATGAAGCAGGTATGGGAAGCGCTCCGAACGCGGCGGCGACAGCTACGACGAGCCACCCGGTGAAACAGGGGCTCATTCAGGCATTCGGCGTCCTGACGGATACGCTCGTCATTTGTACAAGCACGGCGCTTATCATTTTATTTTCAGACGCTTATCACCAGCCGGGACTGAGCGGCATCGCGCTTTCTCAGGCCGCCTTGAGCGACCATGTCGGCGCGTGGGCGTCAGGTTTCCTTGCCGTCTTAATGCTTTTGTTCGGCTTCAGCGCTCTGATGGGCAACTATTATTACGGAGAAACCAATATCGGATTTTTAAGCCAGAACAAAAAATGGCTGTTCATTTACCGCATCTGCGTGCTCGGAATGGTACTGTTCGGCTGTATTTCCAAAGTCCAGCTTGTGTGGGATATGGCTGACTTGTTCATGGGCTTAATGGTGGTCGTGAACTTAATCGCGATTTTCCTTCTGTCAAAAAAAGCGTTTGCCGCTTTAAGCGATTATGTCCGGCAAAAGAAAGCCGGAAAGGACCCCGTCTTTTACAGAGATGTGCTCCCTGATGATGACGGGATCGAATGCTGGGAGTATTCAGACATCGCGAAAAGTGCGAAAGGCAAACACATTTCCTAAACAAAAGGTGTTCGGGCAGCGTCCTGAACACCTTTTTTCTGCCGGTTCATTGACAAAGAGAAAAGCGTCCATTACCCTTTTTATATATTTTCAGTAAAGTCAGAAAGGAAGGCCTATGAATCCCATTACACAAATATTAAATGAATACCCGGTGATGATCATAGACGGCGCGATGGCAACCGAGCTTGAGCGGATGGGCTGTGATTTACATGACGATCTGTGGTCGGCCAAAATTCTTTTGGAGAGACCAGAACTGATCAAACAGGTGCATGCAGAATATTTTGCCGCCGGCGCTGATTGCGCGATCACCGCCAGTTATCAATCGACAATCGAAGGATTTGCAGCGCGCGGCATCCCGGAAACCGATGCGATACGTCTCATTCAGACATCTGTTGAACTTGCCGCACAAGCACGCGATGAATTTTGGGCGCATGAAGAAAACCGTTTACACCGGCCCAAACCTTTGGTCGCCGCTTCTATCGGACCTTACGGCGCGAGCCTCGCTGACGGCTCAGAATATCGCGGGCATTACGGACTGACGGAGGATGAGCTGATCAGCTTTCACCGCCCCCGGATGAAAGCCCTCATACAATCCGGCGCCGATCTTTTGGCCTGCGAGACCATTCCGTGCCTGTCAGAAGCAAAAGCGATCACAAGGCTGCTGGAGGAATTCCCCGGCACTTATGCATGGATCAGCTTCAGCGCCAAAGACGGACGGCATATCAGCGAAGGCACTCCTATTTCCGAATGCGCGGCCCTGCTTGACTCCTGCAGCCAAATCGCAGCGATCGGCATCAACTGCACACCGATTGAACATATTCCGCCGCTGATAGAAGAAATCAAACGGTCAGCAACCAAACCGATTATCGCCTATCCGAACTCCGGCGAACAATATGACCCAGTGACAAAAACCTGGAAAGGCGCAGCGTGCGAAAACCATTTCGGAAAAAGCGCGCAAAGCTGGTACGAAAACGGCGTGAGCCTGATCGGAGGCTGCTGCCGGACGAAACCTGCGGACATTCAGGCCATTGCCGATTGGGCCAAGACCTTAAAAACAACTTGACTAATCGGAATAGTTTGTATATTCTATTCAAAAAGCCGGTTCGCCGGAATCTCGTGCCGTTCGCCGGCATGAGATTTTTTATTAGAACGGCCCTCGCAGAAAGTTGGAAAACAATGAACAACAAGAATGAGACGAATTTTCAGAGAAGTATGAAAAGCAGACACCTCTTTATGCTATCACTCGGAGGTGTGATCGGAACGGGGCTGTTTTTAAGCTCTGGGTATACCATTCATCAGGCGGGTCCGGCGGGCACCATTTTCGCTTACCTTTTGGGCGCGGGCATCGTCTATCTTGTCATGCTTTGCCTCGGTGAACTGTCAGTGGCCATGCCGGTGACGGGCGCATTCCACACCTATGCGAAAACCTATATCGGGCCCGCGACGGGCTTTACGGTCGCATGGCTGTACTGGCTGACGTGGGCGGTGGCGCTGGGCTCTGAATTCACGGCGGCCGGGCTTTTCATGCAGCGCTGGTTCCCGCATACTTCAGTTTGGATGTGGAGTGCGGTATTCGCTCTTCTCATCTTTTTATTAAACGCCTTCTCCGTGAAATTTTTTGCTGAATCGGAGTTTTGGTTCTCAAGCATTAAAGTCTTAGCCATCTTACTGTTTATTTTATTGGGCGGAGCGGCGATGTTCGGCATCGTCCCGATGAAAAGCGGTGAGGCCGCACCTATGCTGTCGAACTTTACGGATGGCGGCAGCCTTTTTCCAAATGGCTTTTTCCCGATACTGATGACAATGCTTTCAGTAAACTTCGCTTTTTCAGGGACGGAATTGATCGGAATCGCCGCCGGGGAAAGCGCCGATCCGGAAAAAACCGTTCCGCGCGCCATTAAAACCACAGTCTGGCGGCTGGCGCTTTTCTTTATCGGAACGATTTTTGTGCTGTCAGGGATGATCTCCATCAAGGAAGCCGGTGTGATTGAAAGCCCGTTCGTCACGGTATTTGACAGAGTCGGCGTGCCTTATGCGGCCGATCTGATGAATTTCGTCATTTTAACAGCGCTTCTGTCTGCGGCCAATTCAGGGCTGTACGCGTCATCACGTATGCTGTGGTCCCTGTCTAAAGAAGGGGAGCTTCATCCCGCCTTTGCCAGACTGACTTCTAGAGGCATTCCTTTTAACGCTCTGATCTTCAGTATGATCGGCGGCATTCTGTCGTTGTTGTCAAGCGTGGTTGCAGCGGATACAGTCTATCTTGTTCTCGTCTCCGTCTCAGGATTTGCGGTAGTGGCTGTGTGGATGAGCATCGCCGCATCGCAATTTTTGTTCAGAAGACGGTTTCTTACAGAAGGGCATCAGCTTTCAGACTTGAAATACAGGACGCCGGGATATCCGGCCGTACCGATAGCGGCCTTTCTCCTGTGCCTCGCCTCCTGTATCGGCATCGCTTTTGATCCGAACCAGGCCATCGCCCTTTATTGCGGAATTGCATTTATGGCCGTTTGCTACAGCGCTTATTACTTGAAAAACCGGAAAAGCAGAGCCCGCGTGCAAGCCGTAAAATCCCAATAACCGAAAAAAGAACCCTGCAGCGCAAGGGTTCTTTTTTCATTTATACTTCAACCACCCATCTGAACGAATCCCGCACCTTCCCGACTTGGATGCCGGCAATCGTTTCATAGAGCCTTTCTGACACTTCACCGATCAAACCGTTATTCAGCTCAATCGTTTCTCCGTGAATGTGCAGCGCGCCGACCGGCGAGATGACGGCCGCGGTTCCCGTACCGAATACCTCTGACACCCCGCCTCTCATCGCAGCCTCATAGATGTCATCAATGGCGACCTGTTCTTCCCTGACACGGATGCCCCAGCTTTTTAACAGCTCTATCACAGATGCGCGTGTGATGCCCCCGAGAATGCTTCCGTTTAATGACGGCGTTACGGCCTCTCCGTTTATGATGAAAAAGATATTCATACTTCCTACCTCTTCGGCATATTTCTTTTCCACCCCGTCGAGCCAAAGCACCTGATCATACCCCAGTTCTTCGGCTTTCCGCTGAGCCTGTAAGCTGGCCGCATAATTTCCGGACGTTTTGACGTCGCCCACTCCGCCGGTGACGGCACGCACATACTCATCCTCCACATAAATCCGGATCGGTTTCAGCTGATCGCCGTAGTACGAACCGACAGGCGTCAGAACAACCATGAACTTGTAACGCTTTGAAGGCCGGACGCCTAAAGAAGGCTCAGTCGCAATTACAAACGGCCGGATATATAAAGAGGTTCCTTTTTCTATCGGTATCCATTCCTGCTCCAGCTCCACCAATTGTATCAATGCTTCCAGCGCCAGCTTCTCGTCAAGAGGCGGCATGCTCATCCGCCGTAACGATTTATTCAGCCGTTTTATATTTTGGTCAGGACGGAACATCAACACCCGGCCGTCTTCTGACCTGTAAGCCTTCAGCCCTTCAAATACGGCCTGCCCGTAATGGAAAACCGATGCGGAAGGATCCAGATGGACCGGTTCATAAGGTGTGATTCTCGGATCATGCCACCCTCTCTCCTCTTCGTAATCCATGACAAACATGTAATCTGTGAAGTACTTGCCAAATCCCAATGAAGCGGAATCCGGTTTTTCTTTTCTTGCTGTGACCTTACGTCTTTCAATCAGTTGATTCAACAAAAGCACACCTTTCTTGTAATTGTTTAAATTTTCAGTCTTTTATAAGCTGCCTGTTTTCTCTGTCCCGAATCTTGTATGCACAGATATATGAGAATGCAGTTGACCGTATCATATCAAATATACCACTTATAAGAGGATAATTATCACAATTTTTGATATTTTCAAGCGAAAATCTAACTTTATTTTATTCTCCTTCATTTTTTTCAATGCGGACTTTCTGTCATATTAAATGATTGCGCTTACATAATGTAAAGCAATCCTTTCTTTCGCACAGTCAATAATGTGACAAATTTATGGCGGATAGGAAGGTGGTTGCCGCCTGCTTCACGAATTACGTATGAAATGCGCAAGTAAAAGGGGGATTCGCTTGAAAAAATTTATCGCATTCCAGATTTTGATCGCTTTAGCCATCGGAGCATTGATCGGCCATTTCTTCCCGGATTTCGGGATGGCGCTGCGGCCCGTCGGAGACGGATTTATCCGCCTGATTAAAATGATTGTCGTGCCGATCGTGTTTTCAACCATTGTCATCGGAGCCGCCGGCAGCGGCAGTATGAAAAAAATGGGCAGTCTCGGCATCAAAACGATTATTTGGTTCGAAGTGATTACGACGCTTGTTCTGGCGCTCGGTCTGTTATTGGCGAACGTGCTGAAGCCGGGAGTCGGCCTTAACCTCTCTCATCTTGCTAAAAAAGATATTCACGAGCTTTCCGGCTATACGGAAAAAGTAGTCGACCTGAAACAAATGCTTCTTGATATTATCCCCGTTAACATCATTGACGTCATGGCGAAAAACGATCTTCTCGCCGTCATTTTTTTCGCGATTTTATTCGGTGTTGCCGCAGCCGGCATCGGCAAAGCCTCCGCACCTGTCATGAGTTTCTTCGAATCCACGGCAAATATTATGTTCAAACTGACGCAGATGGTGATGGTCACCGCTCCGATCGGCGTTCTCGCCCTGATGGCCGCCTCCGTCGGGCAATTCGGAATCGCGCTTTTGCTTCCGATGCTGAAGCTGATCGGCACTGTGTTCCTCGGGCTGTTCCTGATACTCTTCGTTCTGTTTCCGATCGTGGGGCTTATCTTTAAAATCAAGTACTTTGAAGTGCTGAAAATGATTTGGGATCTGTTTTTGATCGCTTTCTCCACGACAAGCACAGAAACCATTCTGCCTCAGCTGATGGATCGGATGGAGAAATACGGCTGTCCGAAGCGGGTCGTCTCCTTTGTGGTTCCGTCAGGTTTATCGCTGAACTGTGACGGCTCAAGCCTCTATTTATCGGTGTCCTGTATTTTCCTGGCGCAGGCGTTTCGTGTGGAGATGCCGCTTTCTCAGCAGCTTCTGATGATGCTTGTCCTCGTGATGACAAGCAAAGGCATTGCCGCCGTCCCGTCAGGCTCACTCGTCGTGCTTCTGGCGACAGCGAATGCCGTCGGTCTCCCCGCGGAAGGTGTGGCCATCATTGCCGGTGTCGACCGCGTCATGGACATGGCGCGGACCGGCGTCAACGTGCCCGGCCATGCGGTCGCCTGCATCGTCGTGTCCAAGTGGGAAAAAGCATTCAAATATAAAGGACCCGTCACGGCAGACCAGACCGCCCGGACAGAAAGTATGTAAACACAAAAAAGACCACCTCATTGGTGGTCTTTTCTATTAATCAATCGCCGCATGATCCTCTTTTTCAATCAAAGCAAGGCGTTCATTGATTTCTTCCTGAGTCATTTCGTGCTCTTTCACATACATGTTGCGTTCGTTCGTACGGCATTCGTGACTGCAGCTGCGCATGTATTTGTATTCATTCTCAGGTGTGCAGATCATTTTTTTATTACATGCCGGATTTGCGCAGTTCACATAACGCTCGCACGGCTCGCCCGTGAAATAATCTTTTCCGATGATGACGTGCTCTACGCGGTTGACCGGTACGCTGATTCTTTCGTCAAACACGTAGCACTGTCCGTCCCACAGCTGCCCTTTCACTTCAGGATCTTTACCGTAAGTGACGATACCGCCGTCAAGCTGGGACACGTCTTCAAAGCCCTTCTTCAGCAGCCAGCCGGAAAATTTCTCACAGCGTACGCCGCCTGTGCAGTACGTGAGGATTTTTTTGCCTTCAAGCATGTCTTTGTGCTCTTCAATCCAGTCCGGCAGCTCACGGAACGCCTCAATATCAGGTCTGACCGCTCCGCGGAAATGACCGAGATCATACTCATAGTCGTTTCTGGCGTCGATCACGATCGTGTCAGGGTCCTGCATTTGCTCATAAAAGTCTTTCGGTTTCAAATGCTTGCCCGTCGTGACATTCGGATCAACATCATCTTCGAGACGAAGCGTCACCAATTCTTTTTTATGGCGCACAAACATTTTGCGGAATGCATGTCCGTCAGCCTCGTCAATTTTGATCGGCATGTCGGCAAAGCGCGGATCAGCTTTCAGCGCATTCATGTATTGATCCGTCTGTTCAACCGTTCCGGACACCGTACCGTTAATGCCTTCCTCAGAAATCAAAATACGGCCTAACAGACCGAGCTCCTTACAAAACTTCAAATGCTGAGCCGTGAACTCCTCAGGCTCATCAATCTTTACATATTTATAATAAAGTAAAACTCTATATTGTTTTTCCATGATTTATACACCCTGTTCAATTATATTAATGATCGCACACTCTACTATATCATACAGGAAAACGGGCGAAAGATGAACATTTCCGTCCGTACTCTTTCTTCCAGTCACGCTTCGCCTTTTAAAACCTGCTGAAAATAAAACCGATACGTATTGCGCAAAAAGGTCTCAAGCGAAAGGCCGGCCGCGGTCTGATACTTGCCGATAATAAACGGAAAACGTTCACGGCCTTTTGTCCGCAGAAGATCGGCGCTGTCTTCAGCCAGTTCTGAGATGAGCGCCTCAACGACAGGCCGGCATGCGTCCCGCACGGCTTCAAGAATTTGCTGATCGCCTGTATGCTGGTACTGTTCTATCAGCTTTGCCAAATCCTTTTCTTCCATAATGTTCACTTCCTTACACCATATAAAAAAGAGGAGCAGCTTTTATAAAGCGGACGCCTCCTCCTGTGACTCCGCATAACCGATGATCTGGCCGACCTGTAATTCACGGCCTTCAGTCAGGTTATCCGAAGGGGTAAACATATCTTTCTCGAATACTAAAATAACGGTCGATCCAAATGAAAAATAGCCCAGCTCTTCCCCCGTCTCAAGCCTGTTTCCGGTGTTTGTCTGAACGATCGAGTTAATATTCATCGCACCTACCGGAATCATGAGCATCTGCTGATCAGCACGGGTCAGCTCGTACACATAACGGTAATTTTTTGAGAGCACATCTTTCCCGTACTTTAACCCCATCGTATTAACGGGATAGGAGCGTTTCCCCAGCTCGGCCAGCTTCTGATACGTGCAGCTGACGGGAGAATGGAAGCGGTGGTAATGTCTCGGGCTCAGGTAAAGCACGGCAAAACACCCGCCGTTATACTTGTGATCGGCGCTTTTAAACCCCGTCAGTTCAGCGAACGAATAATCCTTCCCTTTTACCATGAAAGTTTGATTGGGATTAATCATGCCCACCGTCTGAACGACGCCGTCCACCGGGCTGACGATGGCGTTCTTCTCTTTTGCCACGGGGCGGAGATTCAAATTAATATCACGAATAAAAAATGACGCCAGTGAATCAAAGTCAGAAGCCGTGCGTTCCGTTTCATTCCAGTTGATGCGATAGTGTTTGGAAAACAGCGGAATCATCGGCTTGCTCAGTTTCGATTCACAGAAGTTTTTAATGAGATAAGACGTCAATCGATTATTAGTCAGTTCAATCAAAGAACGGTAAAGAACTTTAGCGGCAGTATTAAACATTGATTACTCCTATGAATTTTCCTATAGTAATAAAAATAAAACACCATAAAAACGCTCCGATGGCGGCGAAGCATAAGTAGGTTTTGAATTCCATTCTGCCGATTCCGGAAAAGTAGCAGGTCACGTGTCTGATGCCGGGGATGAAATAACCTAAAATAATGGTGTACGGCCCGTACTTCTTCATCCACCTGTCTACTTTCTCCATCCTCTTTTCCTTCAGGCCGACCCATTTTCCGAACTTATTAATAAACGGCCGGCCGGCTTTTCTGCCGATGAAGTAGCTGATAATCATCCCAAGGAGCGCTCCGATAAAGCTGATCAGAATGGAGAGCCCGTAATTCAGCACGTTTAAATGAGCGAAGTAGCCCACAAGCGTCATCATGACTTCATCCGGAATAGGCAATCCGATAATACCGAGTGTCAGCATAAGAAAAATTGCGATATATCCGTAATCAGATATTAATTGCTGAACTAATTCCATCTTCTGCTCTCCAGGTTTTCAGGCGCCTGTTTTTTAAAGTGCGGAAATTTAATGTTGCTGACCATTAAATAACCGAGCGCGATCGTTCCCGCCCCCAGAAGAAAAGCGTTATTGATAAAGCTCAAAATGACAAGACACATACCCGCAAACGGAATCGGCATCCCGATAAACGTCGGCAGCTTGCTTTGTTCAATATTAAATCTGGAAAGACGGATCATCCCGCAGATGCTGTAGGAAAGCGCGATTAAAATTCCGATAAACGGAATCGTATATAGTGAAACACTGTAAGCGAGCATGGACGGCGCTACGCCGAACGTCACGAGATCAGCAAAGGAGTCAAGCTCTCTTCCCATCTCCGATACCGCGTTCAGCTTACGGGCGGCCAAACCGTCAAAGAAATCAAGAAACATCCCGGTGAAAATAAAGATCACCGCAGAGTGTATATTATGATACAAAAGGGAATGAATCGATAAGAGCCCGCAAATAAAATTTCCAATTGTAATCATACTAGGTATATAATTCACAGTTTACACAAACCTCCAATTAAAACCATATCAAATCGGACTGCGTATGAATAAAGAATTCATTTTACGGAAACATAAAATGGAATTCTTTCAATGCTATCATTCAAATTCTTTTATTATACAGCATTTGGTGTTATTTGATCAATCTAATCTGGTGATTTTTGTTTTTTCGCCGTTCATATTAAGGTAAGCAATCATGGTTTCCTCTATTCCGGATTACCCTGCTTAAATATTCCATGCCGCGATCCGGATTGTCCGTTCTTGATGAATGAAAAGCCGTATGATGTATTGTTATTTCCTTCTCAGTGAAATGAGAACATTACATATAACGATTGCGGACATAAAAAGTTTCAAGAGTTGAAAAGTCTGACTGATACAAAGCGGCCCATACATTATCTCACAACCCCGTTTTCCAGTATATAGTCTGTCCAAACAAAAAAGGCGCCTTACCATTACGGTAAAAACGCCTTTTAAGATCATTTTATGTAATTGATAAATGACTGAGTGCTTCGGCCGCTCTTTCTCTGGCCTCTTCAACGGTCTCAGCTGCAGAAAGCGCAACAGCCATACGGCGTCCTACTTTCGTGACGGGTTTACCGAATACGCGGACCTGAGTGCTTTTTACCGCCAAAGCCTTCTCCAAACCTTCAACCGCATAATCAGCAAGCTCTTTTGGCGCCTTCAGCGGACGGCTTGCCCCCGGCGACAGCTGAGTGATTTCCGGAATCGGGAATCCCAATACCGCGCGGACATGCAGCGCAAACTCCGACAAATTTTGCGTCACAAGCGTAACGAGTCCCGTATCATGCGGACGGGGAGACACCTCGCTGAAATATACTTTATCTTCAGTAAGGAAAAGCTCCACCCCGAACAAACCGTATCCGCCGAGCTCGTCCGTTATGCTTTTCGCAATGTGTTTCGCCTCTTTGATCTGCTGTTCCGTCATATGATGAGGCTGCCATGATTCAATATAGTCACCGTCTTTTTGTTCATGTCCGATCGGCGCGCAAAAGGACGTACCGTTCGCCGCGCGCACTGTCAGAAGAGTGATTTCTGATTCAAACGGAATGAATTCCTCAACGATGACCCGGCCGTTTTTCACCCGGCCGCCTTCCATCGCCATGTCCCAGCAGCTTTTCAGCCCGGAAGCCGAGCGGCACACGCTTTGCCCTTTTCCGGAAGAGCTCATCAGCGGTTTTACCACGCACGGAAAGCCGATTGTTTCCGCCGCTTCTTTAAATTCTTCATATGTATTCGCGAATTCATAGCCGGCAGTCGGAAGATGAAGCGTCTCTGCCGCAAGCCGTCTGATGCCTTCACGATCCATCGTCAGCTTTGCCGCACGCGCATTCGGAATGACGTGAAACCCTTCTTCCTCAAGCTTCAGCAGCTCATCCGTCGCAATGGCTTCCACTTCCGGCACAATCAAGTCCGGTTTTTCTTTCTCAATGACTTCTCTGACCTGCGCTTTATCAAGCATATCAATCACATAGCTTTTGTGCGCGGCCTGCATGGCGGGAGCATGCTCATAGCTGTCAACGGCTACAGTGACAACCCCGAGCCGCTGCGCTTCAATGACGACTTCTTTCCCCAGCTCGCCTGATCCTAATAACAACATCTTCTTCGCCTGATACATGTCCTTTGGCCCCTCCCTTTCTATACCCCACTCATTATAACGGAAATATTCAAAAAATAAAGACAAGATAGATGACAAGCTCTATCCTGTCTTTTGTTCTGATTCGAGCGATTCAATCGCCGCTGACACGTCCTTCTCGCTATACTGCCCCATTAAGCATAACGATTCTTCCGCCCGGCAGGCGTGAGAAGCAATGCGGCGCTTGGCTTCCTCATGGTTGTCAAGGATGCCGAGATCACAGAGGCTGACGGGGAAACCGAGCCGGCGGTAAAACGGAAGCAGCTCTTCAATCTCAGGTCTCCGATTCTCGAGCGCGAGCTGCACCAATATGCCGTAAGCAACCTTCTGGCCATGCAGCACCTGATGTGTCTCTTGAAGAAAACTGAGTCCGTTGTGGACCGCATGCGCCCCTGCCATCCTGCACAAACGGCCGCCATACCCGCCGACCGTTCCCGCAAGCATAATGATCGTTTCCGCCGTATGGATGAACGGCACGGACAGCTCGCCTTTCTCCATGCTTCCGACGGCCGCTTCACTGTAACGCAATAACAGATTACGGATATATTCCGCCTGTCTCAGCCCCGCCTGCGCCATCAGCGGCGCCGCCTCCTCCGTATTTCTGATGACCGCCTCAGCCTCATACCATTTCGCCAGCGTATCACCGATCCCGCTTTTCATATATTCAATGGGAGAGGAAAGCAAAAACAGCGGATCAACAAGCGTCAAATAGCTTGAACGCTTATGATAATCCACTCTGATAAAATTGCCGCTCTCATCATATATGACACTCAACGGCGTACTTGCCGCACACGTCCCCGCAATGGAAGGAACCATCACAGCCTCTATATCAAGCCGGTCTGCCGCCGCTTTTGCCAAATCCAAAATCGTGCCGCCTCCGATACCGATGATCACATCCGCGTCTTCCGCCTGCTCACAGACCTTACGCACCGCCTCAGGTGAACAGTATCCTTTATGCTGAATCACATCCCAGGAAGAACCGCCGCTGTAATCGGAGAACGCCTGATAGGATTTGATTCCGGTCACAATAACGGGTTTTCTGAATGTCTCCAGCAGCCCCGGAAGCTCTTTTGCGATTCCTTCCTTGCATATGTACTGATTCGGGCCGCTTCGGACGATATCTTCAGGCTTCATTCGAATCTCTCCTTTGGCTGGAATTTATATATATTTTCCCACTTGTCAGAAAATACATCAACCGGAGGTGCGTCAGCGCTTCGCTTCTTCCGCCTCCAAAAACAGCTCATCAAGCCGTTCCAAAGCCTCTGCCTTTTCAAAACTGCTGAACCACAGATCATCATAGGAATCAAGGATGCGGTAATGGTGGGAAATCAAATGCTGCTGCAAGCGGAACTCGCCTTTTTTCTCGATGGCTTTCCACCACACCTTGCCGCCCATCGTCTTCCCCTTCGGCCTGTCAATTGTGCGGTGAGCAACCGTTTCAATGACCTCCAGCGGATCATCTCCTAATACGGATTGCAGTGTTTCACTTGATCTGAAAAGCGCGCAAACCGCCACAACGTGCGGCCATTCCGCAAGCGCCCGCCCTTTCTCAATCTGCACCAGCGACTTTTTAGAAAGGCCGATCACATCCGCCATTTTCTCCTGTGTGTAGCCTCTCTCCGACCGGATTTTCTTCAGCTGGACTGAGACAAGCTCAGTCATATAATCTTGATCCATCTCAACCTCCATATTTATCAATATAGCCATTTTACACCGCGGCACGCCTTTTTTATATCAGAACATTTTCAAACGAAACAAAAGAATCGGTTTTCCTCTTCTTCTCACAAGCCCCACTTCCAGCAAGTCATGTTGGACGAAATCCGCCTGTTCTATTTCTCCCGGTTGCTTTTGAAAAAGTTAATTATTAAGCTACAGAGATCAAGCCACAACTCGGTTCCGAATTGGCGGTTATGTTGCCGACGCAGAGGATGCAGCAAATAGACGGATGTATGATGATGCAGTTGGATATTCACGTTTAGATTATGCTTTCCTGGCGGGACAAGGCCTTTTCCTGAAGCTTTAAAGAACCATGGATGGTATCAGTCGCGGTTTGATCATATCACTCACCCGCACAGCAACATCATACAAGAAACCCCCGCTCCCCATGTTACACTTAACATATCAACCACCACCGACAGGAGGCCCCCGATGCAAAACGAAACCCGCTCATTATTTTTAGATCCCTATCTCAATGTTGAGGCATACCGCTTTAAAGGCATTATGCAAAAGTTTCCCAATCATTTTCATGACTATTATGTCATCGGTTTTATTGAAAAGGGTCAGCGCCTGCTTGTTTGTCAAGGTCAGGAGTTTACCATCAGCCCCGGTGATCTTTTGCTTTTTAATCCTAGGGACACGCATAGCTGTGAACAGATTGACGGGCGGACGCTGGATTATCGGTGCATCAATGTGATGCCGGACGTAATGGAAAGAGCGGTGAAGGAAATGACAGGGGCAAACAATCTGCCGTACTTCACTCAGCATGTGTTATACCGGCATGAGCTGACATCGAGTTTACAGGAACTGCATGTGCTCATATCTCAAGGGGAACGGGCTTTACGGAAGGAAGAACTGTTTTTTTATCTTTTGGAGGAGCTGATTTGTGAATACTCTGACGTCACATTTCTCCGCACTGCACCGGAGCCGTCCGATGAAGTGAAAAAAGCGTGTGAATATATAGAAACACATTATACAGGCAACATCATGCTTGATGATTTGAGTAAAGTTACGGGCTGGAGCAAATATCATCTCTTACGGTCATTCACAAAGCAGAAAGGAATTTCTCCTTACAGCTATCTGGAGACGATCCGTATTAATCATGTGAAAAAGCTCCTTGAGAAAGGTGTAATGCCTGTTGACGCGGCTTTGATCACTGGGTTCAGTGATCAAAGCCACATGACGAAATTCTTCAAACGGCAGGTGGGCCTGACACCGAAGCAATATATGAAAATTTATGAAAAGGAGTTTCATAGATAATGACACGACAAGAAACCGCCGGACATGCGGCTGCTATCATCACCATTCTGATTTGGGGCACCACCTTTATTTCTACAAAAGTGCTGCTGGCTGATTTTTCACCGATTGCCATCTTGTTTTATCGTTTTTTACTGGGTTTTTTCGTCCTTTTGGCCGTCCGTCCGCGTCTGATCCCCGTTAAAAGCTGGCGGGAGGAGCTGTTGTTTGCGGGCGCAGGACTTTCCGGCGTCACGCTTTATTTCCTGTTAGAAAACATCGCATTAACTTATACTTACGCATCCAACGTCGGCATTATTGTTTCTATCATCCCTATGATTACCGCGGTTCTCGCTCATTTTATACTCGAAGGGGAATCGCTCCGCCTCTCCTTTTTCACTGGATTTGCAACGGCGCTTATCGGGCTTTTGTGCATTACCTTTAACGGCAATGCGGCGCTTCATTTAAATCCGCTGGGCGATATACTCGCAACAGCAGCGGCTATCGTATTCGCGTTTTATTCTATTTTTATGAAATCTCTCGGCACCCGGCGTTACCATACCATCGAAGTGACACAGCGGGTGTTTTTGTACGGACTGGTGTTTATGATTCCTTTTTTGTATCTCTTTGATTTCAGACAGGGGTATCATGCCTTCGCATCACTTTCTAATATATTCAATATGTTATACCTCGGCATCGGAGCCTCTGCTGTCTGCTTTGTGACATGGAATTATTCCGTCTCGGTACTGGGCGCTGTCAAAACGAGCGCTTACATTTATATCGTTCCCGTAGTGACAATCGCATCATCTGTCGTGTTCCTTCAGGAAAAAATGACTTGGATCGCACTTGCGGGGGGAGCGCTTATTTTATGCGGCCTTTATATGTCAGAAATGAAACCGAAGCCAAAGCAGAAGACTGAAAATGTGTAAATAAAGCAAGCGATTCCGATTGGTGCGGGATCGCTTGCTGTCTTTTTTGAAGGCATCCCGCTTGCCTGCCCTGACGTTCCGAAGTTTTATAGGCGCAGACAAACTGTCATACGTTTGCCACCTATGAATGAACGCACACTACACGCAATGGAGGGATTGCAATGGACGAAATGGTCCTGGAAACACAACAATGGCTGAATGAGACGTACAAAGGCAGACACGGGTACAACAAGGTGCCGGAAAACGGAAAAACGGGCTGGGATACCATTTACGGTCTGACACGGGCGCTTCAAATTGAGCTTGGTATTTCAGAACCTGCCGATAACTTCGGACCGACGACACAAAGATTGTTTAAGCCGTTGAAAAAGCAGGCTCCCGATTCTAAGCCGACAAACATGAATTACATTCTGCAAGGGGCGCTGTGGTGTAAAGGTTTTAACCCCGGCGGATTTTCAGGCGTTTTCTATGAAAATACCGAAAACGCTGTAAAAGAGTTTCAAAAAGCGGCCGGGCTCACTAAGCAAGACGGCATCGTCACGGCACTCATTATGAAGGCCTTGCTGGATATGAGCGCTTTTCGGTTAGTAGAGGGAGGCGACAAAAGAATCCGCCAAATCCAGCAGAACCTGAACCGGGATTACAATGACTACATCGGCTTGATGCCTTGTGACGGCTTATATGCCCGCGATACAAACAAGGCTCTCATTTATGCCCTGCAAAAAGAAGAAGGCATGAGCACAAGCGTCGCCAATGGATTTTTCGGAAACGGAACGACCAGCTTATGTCCTACCTTGACTCCCGGCGATTCACGGACAGGCTTTGTTTTGATTGTTCAATACGCGCTTTACTGTAATGGGGAAGCGTTTGATCCCGGTGAATTCGACGGAAAATACGGCGTCGGAGTTGTATCGGCAGTGAAAGCTTTCCAAAAGTTTATGTGCCTGCCGCAGACTGGTTATGCGGACATGCCGACGATTAAAGCTTTATTATCAAGCTCAGGCGACACAACCCGTGCTGCTTCAGCTTGTGACACCGCTGCCATTTTGACGGCAGATACGGCTAAAACTTTGCGTGAGAATGGCTATAAGATCGTGGGAAGATATCTGACCGGGAATGTGCGGACAAGCAGCGGACTGACATCGAAAGCGTTAACGTCAAAAGAACTTTCCACGATTTTCAATGCCGGCTTAAGCGTGTTTCCGATTTATCAGGACGGCGGCTATGAATCTTCTTATTTTGTAAAAGACCAAGGAACGAGAGATGCGTACAGCGCTGCATCAGCCGCCCGAAGATTAGGCTTTCCGTCAGGAACGACCATTTACTTTGCCGTCGATTTCGATGCGTATGATTATGAAGTCACAGATAAAATCATCCCTTACTTTCAAGAAATCAAGTCAGCTTTTATGAAAATGCAGGCGTTCTCAACTGCGCCGAAATATGAAATCGGGGTATACGGACCGAGAAACATTTGTATCCGGACGTCAGAAGCAGGTCTGACCAAATATAGCTTTACGGCTAACATGTCGACCGGATTCAGCGGCAACCTCGGATACCCGATGCCGAAAAACTGGGCTTTTGATCAATTTTATGAAGGAACGATCGGAAGCGGAGCGGGAAAAGTCGCCATTGACAAAGACGGATACTCCGGAAAAGACTCGGGTGCAAGCAGCGTCCATCCGCCTTCTGATCCTGTGTATGATGCAAGACTAAACACATTAACCAATATCCTGTCAACAATTCCAGATTTAGAGAATTCATCCGGTCTTGCCAATATGATGTTCGAATTCGATACAACCGAAACCATTTTAACTTCCCCAACTTTAGATATCTTATTGTCTACTTCAATTCTGTATACGATCCCAAGTGAGGGGTCTGCTAATACAATGACAATAACGAATGGAAAGCCCGGGGCATATGTTACTGGTTTACTGGGAGATACACAAACAATACTTACGGCTTCAGACATCCGTTCTTATCAAAATTTATTAGACAATCTGAGCCTATCTGTAAGAAACGGTTATCTGGAAATGGCAGTGACCCCATCTGCTCAATCATTAGATGTTTCAATTAAAATCTATACACCTGACATTCCAGTTGCCGATGGGTCCACAACTGGACTTACGACCATGTTTACGTTTAGAATTAAAACGTATAAAGGTGTACCGGTTTCAGCTGCAGAAAGTGAATTAGCGAAGGACTGGGATCTTCTCCCTTCAGGCCTCGTTATTGTTGCAGGCCTGTCTGCTTTCTATTTTACCTCTAAAATCCTTACAGTTGAAAAACCGACTGGGAATAAAACTGTAGAAACGGTAACTGAATTTGCCGTATTTTTGTTAGCTCTTTACGCTTATATGACTGATCTCTACTAATCAAAGAAAAACTGCATGAATATCTCATTCATGCAGTTTTATTCCTATTATTTTTTTGGAGGTTTCACTCATTGAATGAAAATCAATCTGCATTTAACACAGCAAAGCAAACCGCACAAAGATTGTTAAAATGTAAGAATGAACAAGAAATGATGGACTTTTTAGCTGAACAGGATGTACATACGCTCAGTCTTTTAAAGTACTATTACTCTGCTCCGGCTCTTCCTTTTCAAATGCTCATGAAGATTGCTTTTTGCTGTATAGTGATAGCGTTGATCTTCACTTCATTCTTGTTTATTCAAGTCAAAACACTCATACCTATTCCCATTTTATCTGATCTGTTGCCGGCAGTGTTTTCACTGTTTACAATCGGATGTATTGTCGCGTTTTATATGTTTTTTTCGCGCGAAAAGAAAGACCGGTTACCTGACAGCCGCTTAAGAAGAAACACTTACTCCTTCCGGGTTATAAATATGATAAATACAAATCTGGAAAAGAAATATCGTACACTGGCTTCTTTAGCGGGCGGTAAACAAAGTGATGATACACTCGACGAAAGCATGAAGCAGATTAGCTCTTGTAAAAATGATGAAGAACTGATGAAATGTCTTGAAGAACAAGATACTGAGAAGTTATTCAAGCTGAAAAATCAGTTTTCCAAACCTGACTCCTCATTATTTGATTTTATGAAATGGATTTTTATCGGAAGCGTTATTGCTATGTTTCTGACTGCACTTTTCTCAGGTCAAGTCAGCTATGTTCATGTTCCCCGCCTACTTCCGTATCTCCTGCTTGTATTATTCGCCAGGGGCTTAATATATCTAATAAAACTGCTGAAACTATACCAAAAAGGGCCTTTGCACTCCATTTCTCACTTTACAAAGAACGCTGAAAACACCCGTATCACCGGAATGATAGACTTTGTCCTCGAACAACGATACAAAGACATGATCAGTTAAAAACCCCTCTGCTTAAGGGGTTTTTTATTATGCAATTCCTTCACCCCCCTTATCAAAAAAGGCTCTTCCCCTTTGGAAATAACCGGAACACCCAATTTCGTTTTCAATATAATGAGGTAGTGGATCTGCAAAGAAAGAAGGGCGACATGATGGGTATCATTAATGGCAAAATGTTCATTGACCGATTAAATCAGCTTGGAAATGAGATTTGGCTCGATGGTGAAAAGATCGAGGGACAGATTTCTGAACATCCCGCATTTAAGGGCCTTCTGGAAACGAAGCGCTCTCTTTATGATTTGCAAACGAAACCGGACATGAAAGATCAAATGACTTACAGTCTTCCCGGTAAAAAAGAACGGGCCGGGCTTTCATACCTGCAGCCGAAAACGAAAGAAGACGTAAAAAGAAGAAGAAACATGTTCGAACATTGGGCCAGACACACGCACGGAATGATGGGACGAAGCCCGGATTATATGAATACCGTGCTGATGAGCTTCGCCTCCTCTGCCGCGCTTTTGAAAGACCGCGAGCATTGTTTTCCGGAACATGTTCAAGCGCTGTACGAACGCGCTGCTGCTCAGGATCTTTCTTTTACGCACACGTTTATCACCCCTCAGGTGAATCGTTCACAAATGGGTGTAAACGTATCGCCGACACCTATCTCGGCAAAAGTCGTCGATAAAAATGAAAAAGGCCTCATCATACACGGCGCCCGGATTTTAGCCACACAAGGCGGCCTGACGGATGAAGTGCTCGTGGTTTCTCTGCCTAAAATGTATTTTGAATCGGATGAAGCGTTCGCTTTTTCAATCCCTTCCAATACAAAGGGAGTAAAATTCATCTGCAGGGAATCTTTCGTACTCGGAAAATCAGCGTTTGATTATCCGCTCAGCTCAAGATATGAAGAAATGGATTCTATCGTTGTATTTGATCACGTTTTGGTCCCTTGGGAACGCGTATTTTTTTATAATAATTACGAGGCGGCTTTTGATTTTAATATGAAAAGCTCTTTTAACGCCTTCGCATTTCATCAAGTTATCACGAGACAAATTGTAAAGACGGAGTTTCTCCTGGGCCTCGCCCAAACGCTTGTCGAAGCGATAGATGTGGGCGAATATCAGCATATTCAGGCTAAGATGGCTGAAATCATCACCGGTCTGGAAACGATGAAAGCCCTTCTGGAAAAGTCGGAGAATGATGCGGAAACAGATGAATGGGGTTATATGCGTCCGAGTGTCACTCCGCTTCGTGTGGTCAGCGCGATTTTTCCCGACATCTACCCGCGCTTCACGGAAATCATTCAGCTGATCGGGGCAAGCGGAATGGTGACTTTGCCGACTGAAAAAGCGTTCCGTTCTGACATCAGAGGAGACCTTGACCAATACTTGCAGGCGGCCGAATTGAACGCTGAGGACCGGGTAAAAGTGTTCCGCCTCGCATGGGATTTGACCATGAGCCCCTTTGGAACAAGACAGACACAATATGAGCGGTACTTCTTCGGTGACCCCGTCCGCTTAACCAGCCATCTGTACAGAAGCTATCCGAAAGAAGAACAGACCGCGGTCATCAAGGAATTCCTGCACATTCATAAATAAAACAAAGCAGAGAGCGCATCTCTGCTTTTGATAGCTGGATCGGCTGCCGCCGATCCTATTTTTTATTTTGGCTGATCACCACCATCGTAATATGCGATAACGCGAAAGAGACAAGCGTATACACAACGGCCCACCCGATAAACGAGAAATTCAATACGGTAAATGTGCATATAAGGCAAACGGCTAAAGCGGCAGCCGGCATAATGAACGCGTTTTTAAACAGATACGTTCCGGCGACTGACAAGATGATGATACAAAGCGGCAGAACACCGAACGCAAAATCCAATTCATCAATCAACAGATGCACTCCCTTCGCTTTTCTTAGTTCGGCCTAACACATCTTATGCCTGAGTACAAAATCGAGTACTTCAAATCTTTCGTGCTCCGGCTGATATTCCCTCCGGTTATTTATTCAAAAAAATGAAAACTTTCCTTAAAGCGTTTACATTCACGTCAGACTGTGATAATTTAAGAAAGCGCTATCATACACAAGTTAATGATTTTTGGATGGAGATGAGGAGAACCAGGAAACCCCGCCCTTTCACAAGGGTGACTTCTGGTTCTTTTTGTCATTTTCAAGGAAAGGAGTCATACATACATCATGATAGACGTTCAGCAAAGGGGAGGATATGATGTTTCAATTGTTTAAGCCGGCTCCGCATATTGAGAGATTGGATGATTCAAAGACGGATGCGGCCTATAAACGGCTCAGGCTGCAAGTATTTTTGGGGATTTTCATCGGGTATGCCGGGTATTATTTGCTTCGCAAAAACTTTGCCTTCGCTATTCCTTATTTTCAGGAACAAGGGTTTTCAAAAGGGGAACTCGGCTTGGTGCTTGCGGCCGTATCAATCGCTTACGGCTTCAGTAAATTTATTATGGGGATGGTGTCTGACCGCTGCAACCCGAGGTATTTCCTTGCGACAGGTCTGTTTTTGTCAGGTGTCGTAAACATTTTATTTGTTTCCATGCCATGGGTCACGTCAAGCGTGACGATTATGTTCATTTTTATGTTTATTAACGGATGGTTTCAAGGAATGGGCTGGCCGCCTTGCGGACGGACGATGGCTCATTGGTTTTCCATCAGTGAACGCGGCACGAAAATGTCGATATGGAATGTCGCCCATAACATAGGCGGAGGTATTCTCGCCCCGCTCGTGACTCTCGGCATCGCCATGTTTGTTACTTGGAAAAGCGTGTTTTTCTTTCCGGCGATTATCGCCATCGTCATTTCATTTGTGATTGTTCTTCTCGTTCGGGACACGCCGCAATCCTGCGGGCTTCCGCCGATTGAAGAATACCGGAATGACTATCCGAAACATGCGTTCAAAGACCAGGAAAAAGAGATGACGACCAAAGAAATTCTTTTCAAATACGTGCTGAATAATAAATTTCTGTGGTATATCGCATTTGCCAATGTCTTTGTTTACTTCGTACGGTACGGTGTCGTTGACTGGGCGCCGACTTATTTGACGGAAGCGAAAGGATTCTCTCCTGAAGACTCCAGATGGTCTTATTTCCTTTATGAATATGCGGGAATTCCGGGAACGATTTTGTGCGGCTGGATCAGCGACCGGTTTTTCAAAAGCCGCCGCGCGCCGGCAGGCGTACTGTTCATGGCCGGCGTATTTATCGCTGTATTGGTCTACTGGCTTAACCCTGCCGGTCATCCGCTCATCGATAATATCGCGCTGATCAGCATCGGCTTCTTAATCTATGGACCTGTCATGCTGATCGGGCTTCAGGCCATTGACCTTGCGCCTAAAAAAGCGGCGGGAACGGCAGCCGGCTTAACCGGGTTTTTCGGCTACATCGGAGGCTCTGCTTTCGCCAACGCCATCATGGGTTATGTCGTAGACCGCTTTGACTGGAACGGCGGATTTATCATGCTTATCTCCTCATGCGTGCTGTCCATCGTCTTCTTGGCTATGACGTGGAATACGGGCAAGCGGGCGGAGCATGTGTAAGAAAACAACATAAAAGATTAATATTTTTGCAGTACAGCATTTACAACGATTTTCTACACTAGAGACAGATATTGATTTTTAAGGGGGAAGAAAACATGCGGAAACATAAATTGTTTGCTTTGGTATTGCTTTCATTCGGTTTATTGTCATTCATCGTCACGCCTGTATCGGCGGCGGGAAAAGGAAACCTCTTGTCTCCTGACAGAATTTTGACCATTGCCCATCGCGGTGCTTCGGGGTATGTCCCGGAGCACACGATCCTTTCTTATGAAACTGCGCAAAAAATGAAGGCTGACTATATTGAGTTGGATTTACAAATGACAAAAGACGGCAAGCTGATCGTCATGCATGATGAAAAACTGGACCGCACCACAAACGGACAAGGCTGGGTGAAGGATCATACATTAGCCGAGATTCAAAAGCTCGACGCCGGCTCTTGGTTCAATAAGGCCTATCCGGAAAAAGCAAAACCGCAATACGCCGGACTTCGCGTTCCCACACTTGATGACGTGTTAAAACGGTTCGGCAGACATGCAAACTATTATATTGAAACAAAGGCGCCCGAAACATATCCGGGTATGGAAGAAAAACTGATCGCTTCACTGAAAAAATACAAATTGGCAGGTAAGCATGCGAAACTTGGACAAGTTATCATTCAGTCTTTCAGCAGGGACAGCCTTCTGAAAATCAAACAGCTCGATCCGAAACTTCCCGCCGTCCAATTGCTTGAAGCGGAACAGCTGACGTCAATGACTGACGCAGATTTAACGGACATTAAAACATATGCCGTCGGAATCGGACCGGATTACAAAGCGCTGAACGCTCAAAATGTCCGAAACATTCGCAGCCACGGCCTTCTGCTTCACCCTTATACCGTGAACAGCGAGGCGGACATGCGCCGTCTGCTGAATTGGGGCGTAACCGGTGTATTTACCAACTATGCGGATATATTCCAAAAGGTTAAAAAAGAATACAAATCATAAAGCCAGCATGGGTTCGGAGATGATGCCGAACCCGTGTTTTTTTGCCCGATAATGCAAACGCCATCATGGGTTATGTAGCGGGCGGAGCATATTATTAAAAGGCTGAGACTCACCTTAATTGTAAAAAGGTATCACTGTAATGATGAATTACTTGTGATACCTTTTTAAACAAAAGGATATAATTATTTATTTCTATTATCTATTTTCTTTCTTATACTATTTGTAATAGACGATAATACAAGTGATACTAAACCATAGACAACCACCCATCCCCAGAAGGATAGATTAAAAACAGTGAACATTAATATGACTGAAACAACTATACTGACAAGCGGCATTATATACACTTTTTTGAAAATATAAGTGAATATAATCGATAAGACGATAATAGAAAGTGGTAAAATACCAAAAGCAAGATCTAGCTCATCCATTATTATTCTCCTTTGTGAATTTAATTTCCCCTTAAGTATACTCACTCAGCTGTCTAGCCATTTATATCTAATCACTCCATACTTCTTTGTTTTTCTTAATCATAAAAAAGTCATATTCAGAAACATGGGTATTGTTAATAATTTTTTCAAGTCCTCTGATAGGAGTAGATTTTAATTTTTTTCCGTTTTTATAAGAGTAAGAATTAATCACATATTTCCCGCCCTTGCTTATTTCTAACAAGAAAATTTTAGACTCGTCAAAATAAGTGAATTTTGCTTGGTTTTCAAATTTTGTCGACCTATTTAACGGGATTTTTTTTCCCGGCTTCATACTTTTCAGATCGAAAGTATAAAGTATTGAATTAGCTGCCAAATGATATAAAGTGTCATTTTTCACAAAAAAGTTATTAGTGGAAAGAGGAATTGCCAGTTGAGAAATTTCCTCAGGGATATTATAGCTGCCTAAAGGAAAAGCCCCTTTGTACTTATTATGTTTTAAATCAATTTCTGCTACTTTGAATTGTACTTTGTTTGATTTATCCGTTTGGTTATATAGTATAAAAAAGGCTGAGCTTTTTTTAACTATTATCTGTGAATAAACACTCCAATTTTCTTCATTTAATATAGGAATTGTTGTTCCTTTCCCTACTGTAACTTTATCTTTATCTATTTTAATACCCTGAAAAGTCGGTGTTTTGATTGAAGAATCTTCATTTATCACGTAAATATATTCACCGTCATTACCGGTACTTGTATAGAAACCCGGAATAATCTTTTCATGAAATCCACTGCCGTTACCCCATCTGATTAAACTATTATAATGGTTTTCACCGACTCCTTGATTATTCAAAAAATAAAAGATATTTTCTTTTATTAAATGGCCTGATGATTGCCCATAACTTGTATGTACTTGATGTTGCATCGGGAATTTTTTAAAGTTATCGCCTATCATATAAACTTCTTTTTTGTCCTGTCTAACTATGTTTTTTTCATCTTGTGCAATGGTTCCAACTTCAATAGCATCTCCTTTTACAGCTGTTGCTTTTCCTTTTTCATTAATATATACAGTATAACTCCCATCTTTAGGGTAATCTATTGTAGCTGAATAATATATAGCTGCAATTTTATCATTCAAGAAATTCTTTTCTTTTTCTGTTTCAGTTTGTTTAACATCAGAAACTGTATTAGTATATTTAAAAGTTCCGATACATATAAATATACCTATTAATACTATGACCGCAATTATAATTAACCACTTAATTTTGTTCAAATATAATCTCAC
Organism: Bacillus sp. LJBV19; assembly: GCF_017797845.1. NCBI lineage: Bacteria > Bacillati > Bacillota > Bacilli > Caryophanales > Bacillaceae > Bacillus > Bacillus sp. LJBV19. Next base: position 223,119 of record NZ_CP072563.1, on the reverse strand, counting down.
TCCTTAAAATAATAATGACTCCCTAAATAAACTTAGGGAGTGACGATGCAGAATGTTACAAAAAATTTTCGCTTTTTCATACTTATTACCATCAACTATTTGTTTATTTTTCCATATTTTAATTTATTATACAATTATTTCAAACACGACTTGCGTACTATATTTTCTCTGTGGTTAATTATTTGTTTTGTCTCTAAAACTTTGACTTGGAGTACAGGAAAACGGATGAAGTTACGGAGAAGAAAGAAACACATAAAAGATTAATAGTTGCCCAACATATCTTTTACATTCATTGTTTAATACGGAAGACAGTTATTGATAAGGCGGAAGAAAACATGCGGAAACATAAGTTGTTTGCTTTAGTATTGCTTTCATTCGGTTTATTGTCACTCATCGTCACGCCTGTATCGGCGGTGGGAAAAGGAAACCTTTTGTCTCCTGACAGCCACGGCCTTCTGCTTCATTCTTACACCGTAAACAGCGAAGCGGACATGCGCCGTCTGCTGAATTGGGGCGTAACCGGTGTGTTTACCAACTATTCGGATATATTTAATTTTGTTAAATCTAATAGGGATCAATAGGTTTACGAATCTAAAGATTTCAAAACAAAAACTGCACGTATATCGCGTGCAGTTTTATAATATTAATTTTAAATATTTCTCCCTTTAAATAACGGTCTTAGTATATTCTTAACTTTTGCTTTAATAGATTTGCCCTTATAAATAACAGGAACACTTTGTTGCAAATGACCAATAATCACTTCTGCATTCTTTTTTAGCTTAATTTGTTTTAACTCCTGCTTAGTTACTTCAAAACTAAAATCATATGACATTTTTTTTCGGGTAGAATCTTTAAGTACCACATCAGGTTTAAACACAAGAAACCTTCCAAAATTCACCTGGAAAGAATTTTGTTCTCCAAAACTTAAATCTGTTTCACAATCAAAATGTCCTTTAATCCTAGAACCGCTGCAGGTTAACACAAAGTTTTTAAAATGTAACATTTGATGTTTAACAACAAGAGAAAGATTACCCCATTTAGTTAGATACGAGTTTATAACGATAGGTTCTTTACATCCTTTTGCAATATAAGAAGCATTTTTTAAATAAACGCTTTCTTTCGATTTTAATCTCAATGATTTCGTATAATCTTCTATCTTACTAATTAATCTTAAATCTAATATACCATCTTCGCTATTTAAATGGAGTAAAGATTCTATAGAAATATATGCATAAAAATAAGTAACTTTTTCTTTTTTTGTAATTTGCGTATCTATTTCAAAAGGATATTTTTTTTCAAAAAGGCTTCTATAAGCTGGAAATGAAATTGTTTTATCTTTTTGTTCTCTCAAAGAGACTTCGATAAATAAACGCTCATTTGAGGAGTCAACATGTGAATGATAACAAAAACCCTCTAACAAAACGGCATTCTCTAATTTCTCTATTTTTGTTATTTCTCCTTCAAATTTATTATTACGATGAAAGGAAATGGACTCATGCAAGGCCAAATTGTATGCTAATTCTGGTTTTGGATAGACCTTCCCATGTTGTACTACCATGTTACCAGGTTGTTTTTCAGCGTACCAGAAAGCAATTAAATCCTCCAATTGTCCTTTCTCAATTAAACGTAATAAGATTTTATGGCGGGAAGAAAACTGCTGGTAGTAATCTAAGTATTGGTACTTGTCAAGCATTTTCTTTAATGTATTAAAAATATAGATTTTATCTTCAATTAGAAAAGACTTTGAAATCAGAGCGCTTAACTCCACTTCCATAATCCTTTCCCAGTAATGAAAGAAAATCAGCCGTTTTTTATCTGTTTCAAGGTTCAGTAATTCAATAGATGCCAATGTTTCTTCGATTCTGAACATAAAACTTTTACCTGATAATGGTTTCTTAGTAAGTTGAACCCTTCCTATTGTTTGATGATTGGTCAAATAATAACATGGGTAATCTTTAACAAGGGCTATGGAATTTGAATATGCATACGCTTGAATCATAAACGGTTGATCTTCTCCTAGAGAGAAGTGTTCCGGAAAACGAATATTATGTTTAATTAATAACTCCCGTTTAAATAGCTTTTGAGCACTCATCGTAAAAAGAGCATTGGAACCAGGGAAGGAAAAACAATCTGGATTCTTTTTAAATACAGCCACAGGAACACCTCTATTAATTCCTTCATAACGGCCGATAATTATATCACTTTGATACTGAACTATTTTTTCTTCCATCTTTTCTAAAGCTTCAGGTCCTAAATAATCATCTCCGTCTAGAAAATAAATATAATCACCTGTTGCTGCTTCTATAGCTTTGTTCCTCGGTCTGCCAGGTGCGCCGCTATTCTGCTGATGAATTACTTTAATAAACTTGTACTTGCTCATGTATTCATCTAAAATATTACCGCTTTTATCAGTTGAACCATCATTTACACAGATAATTTCAAGTTTGTCCTCTCCAACTGTTTGGTTCACTACGCTATCGAGACAATCTCTAATTGTGTTTTGATCATTATAAACCGGAATAGCTACAGTAAATATCATCTTTTTTCTCCTTAATTATTGTTTCCTATATAAAAACAAGTCCAGAATTATTCGAATCCAATTTTAAAAGTTTACCATAATTTCTTTCTTTTATAAATATGGGTTAAAAATTTTAATGTGTTTTTAAACCTAGCCACCGTAATCTAGATAATAAGATGGAATATTTCCAGTAATTAAATCGGATTTTCCATAAGATCCCTAACAAATGCTTTGATTCATTTCTCTTTGAATTTGGAAAGCTCACTTCATTTAATCCTAATTACGATACTTTGCGGATTTTTAATTTACCCATAAAAAAACACCTCTAAGTCGTTTTCAGGTATGATACCTGCTTTTCAACTTAAAGGTGCCTTTGTCCTGCGCTTACAGGCCCAGACTCTCAAAAACTTCAACTTTTTATAACTTACTCTTTTCCGGCAGCGGCTTCCGCCTGTCCGCCTTTTAATTGATCATTGATTGCTTTGGCGTCTTTCAAATACTCAGTCTTGAATCCGCTCTTCAGCGCCCACGCATAGAAGGCAAGGGCAACGATTGCGATCAGCCCCATATCCCAGCCGTACGGGATGAGGTCCAGACCGCCGAATTTTTCACTTCCGAGCCATGAAATGACCATCATGCTGAGCAGGTAGACAACCATCCAGACGCCGCCTTTAAAGTTTCTGCGGAATCCTTTCCACTTCGCTTTCGCTTGGTAGTAGAAATAAATCGGAAGGCCGATCAAAATGATAAACAGCACCTGCCCTGTTAACGGCCAGCGCGCCCAATACAGCACGAGAGACGCGAACACGAAGCCGAGCGGTGCAACCACGCTCAGGCCTTTCAGACGGAGAGGCCGGTACAAATCCGCCGCCGTCCGCCGCAGCGTCATCACCGTCACGGGACCCGTGATATAAGAAATCAGCGTCGCAACGGAAATGATTTCAGCAAGCACGCCCCATCCTCTGAATAAAAACAAAAAGATAAACGATACGATCAGATTGAAAATCATCGCTTGGCGCGGCACGCCGTACAGCGGATGAAGCTTTCCGAAAATGCTCGGCATATATTTATTTTTTTCCATGCCGTAAATCATGCGTGACGTCGTAGCGGTATATGTGATACCCGTTCCTGACGGAGAAACGAACGCATCCGCATAAAGAATAATGACAAGCCAGTTGATATTCAATGCGATCGCCAAATCGGCAAATGGAGAGTTGAAGTTCAGGTGACTCCAGCCGTGAACGATCATGGAAGGTTCAACCGCACCGATAAATGCGATTTGCAATAGGACGTAAATGACGGTTGCGACCAGCAGCGAACCGACAACCGCAATCGGAATCGATTTGCCGGGATTTTTTGCTTCTCCGGCCATGTTAATCGGGCTTTGAAACCCGTTAAACGCAAATACGATACCCGATGTAGCCACCGCCGTCAGCACGCTTGCCCAGCCGTTCGGCGCAATGCTTGAACCGGATGTGAAGTTTCCGCCGTGAAAACCGGTAAACAGCAGCGCTCCGATTGTCAGCCCCGGAATAATGATTTTAAATATGGTAATCAATGAATTCGCTTTTGAAAATAAGTTAACTGTCCAAAAATTCAGTAAAAAGTAAATAATCAGTAATATGGATGCGAAGCCGAGCCCCTCTCCCGTAAGAGTGCCGTTGTGAACGAGATTGCTTGTCCATTTTGCCCATTCCCACGGCCATGAGCTCATATATTGAACAGACGCAACCGCTTCCACCGGAATAACGGAAACAATCGCAATCCAGTTTGCCCATCCTGCGATAAATCCAATAAATGATCCGTGAGAATATTGAGTATATTTTACCATTCCCCCGGCTTCCGGGAACATTGAACCCAATTCACTGTAAGAAAGTGCGATAAACAAAATAACGATCATACCGATAATCCAGGAAATAATTGCGGCAGGTCCCGCAATCTGAGCCGCCCGCCACGCCCCGAATAACCAGCCGGAGCCAATCATCGACCCAAGTCCGACCATCATGAGTGCAAACGTTCCCATTCTGCGATGTAATTGATTCATAAAGTTAACACCTTTCAATTAAAATATGACTCCAGCGCTATCATATATTTATAATATTATTCTGAAAATAGATTTGTCAATCTTTATCGCATTAAAGCAGAAAGCCAAAATTACCCTTCAGATGTTTAAACAGCCGTTAAGCGGGAATAACTACTGCAAGCCAGAAATAGAAAGGAGTTTTTATCGTGAAACAAAAACTGCTCATTTCAGGACTTGCCGTGTCGACTGTCGGAGTGACTTCCTACCTGCTCAAAGATAAATCAAACCGCCAAAAGGTGATGAACTTTATCCGCAATATGAAAACATCGCTCTCCGGGAAGCAGGATATTGAATCATTCCCCGTCAACAAAGCAGGCAACCCGCATCCCGAAGATATTGAAGATAACAAAATGGTATCCGAAGGCTCCATGTACCCGGTTCAATATTATGATGACAAGAAGAAATAATCTGTTCCCGGGCTGCCCGGCCGTATCAAACGGCGGCAGCTTTTTTTATGCAGACGGCGTTTTATAGGTCCGCCAATATTGGCGCGATCCTTTCTCCCGCACAGTAATGCCCAGTTTGGATATTTCCGCTTTCAGCTCTTTCGCATCAGCCTTTTCCTCCTCTTTCAGCGCCTTTTCTCTCGCTTTTAAAAGAGCATTTGCCCCCGGCTCCAAATCCGGCGTGTCCGGCACCCACCGTTTGTATTCTTCTTTAAAAGGATCTTCCGTCCCCAGCCAGGCATACCCATGCGCGCGAAACGCATCAGCCGCTTTTTCAACCGCCGGCTCAAGCTTCTCCCGAAAAAGCTCCTGTCCTTCAGTGCCTAATAAGACAAGATGCTTCTCATCCGTAAACACACCGGAGATGCTGTCTTTCGAAAACACGCTTTCTTCATTATATATGGTTAAGGACACCTCGCTGTCCGTCACGACCGCCGTAAGACATTCTTTAAAAACAGTCCGCGTCAGCCACATTCCCCCGATTAAGCCGATAACGGCGATGACAGCCGCAGCCTTCCATCCGTGAAAAGAAGCGATCATTTCCAGCGGCCCGATAACAGGCAGCCAATCCAATGTTACGGCCCACTTCGCAATGACCGGCAGAAACCATCCGATGACCAGCCCCAATAATGGCGGCACCAGAAAAACCAAAGCTTTTTCAACCGATGACAACTCAAGAACCGTCTGTTTTTTTATTTCGTTCATGTTTCTCCTCCGTCTGTTTTTTTCACAACTATCCATTATACAAAGGGTTGGATGATTCTGTAAACTGTTTCCGAAACAATAAAAAGCCTCCCGACCGCCGGGAGGCTTTTAAAACAGGAGCTCATATACTTCATTCAATTCCATCGTGCGCTTCTCATCCTGCTCGTTCTCAGCATATTTGATTTCCTTTTCAAGCACCTGATTCAGCGCATCCATTTCCAAATCATTTAGATCTTTCACAAACTCGCCCTCATTTTCATAATGCTTCACCTGAAGCTTTTTATAAATCCCTCGGCACACATCATGCTCCAAGTGGTTCGAAAGCGACTCGCGCAAATATCCGAGTGTCCTGTCCATCATGTAAGCCCTCCCTTTTCTATAGGAATAGCTTCCCGGAAAGAGAGAAAAACTATACATGAAAGCACCGGGCGGCTGTTTTAACTCTGTACCTGAATGGAGAAAAATCCGCTGCTTAACGGTGTGTACGGCCCGTTCAGCCCCGTTGCGGAGAAAGAGAACGTTCCTGAACTGACATAAGAAAGAGGAACACTGTAATATTTAATATAGCCTGTAACGATATTGCCGTTTTTCGTATATTCATCTTCCAGCGCTTTTGACGTAAGATTTGTAATATTCGTTCCGTTGTTAAACGCCTGGATCGTGTTATTGTTCGGATACCCTTGGAAATATACGGCTAAATAACCCGTTGTACCCTTCATCGGTTTTGATGCGCTGATTTGGTTCGGCCCGATATTTTCCCATTGGTAACTCTGACCGTCAGACGTCACACCGATAATACGGATTTGTGTTAAAGCAGGAGCCGGCGCCGCAGACGCTGATGGAGCCCACAACCCGCTCACAAGCAACAAAACAGCGGCGGCCGCCGCGAATAGCATAACGAGTCTCTTTTTCATGTTTCTTCCCCCTCTTATTCTTTTCGTAGAATCCTATACTATTTTACACGATTTACAAGGAAAAAGATTACATTTTACAAAAGAGTCCGGAACACTTTGTGAACTAGATATGAAACGCTCTTGAAACGCCGTTGATCATGAGAAAGATGCCGCAGATTCTTAACACGACTCTCGAACTTCTGTCATCTTTACCGAAAAAGGTTTTTCCGAGCCTCCCGATCCATACGTTCATTGCGGCTCCCGCGAGCAATTCTATGATTCCGATCATTTCTGCCATATACAAAGCAGCCACCCTTCTAACCGTTTTTTTTCATATGACGGTTTATCATATAAAGTGATAAGACTAATGACGCTGCACCGGCAGCAAGAAACAGGCTCAGCGGCACGATCTGCATGCTGCCTCCGCCATTGTTTTGAAATGCGCCGATCGCCCATTTTTCAGGAGTAAACAACGACAGCATCCGCATGTACTCCGGAGCCGCGTCTAAAGTGAAGAAAGCCCCTCCCAATAAACCCGTGACAGCTATAAAAACGGAAGCAAGCGACGTGAATTGCTTTTGGCTCTTCATGAACGGTATCACGGCCATCGTTACAGCAGTCAGCGCAAACGAGCAGGCCGCAAGCACCGCTCCCGCAGCAAAAACATGATCAGCAAAACGGATATGCAGCATGAATGTTCCGGCAGCGAGGATCACGATAATATGGAGAAGTCCGAAAAGATACGCCGCCGCAAACTTAGAGATTGCATATGCCGTATAGGAAACGGGCGTGCTCAGCAATCTGTCGTATGTATGATTTTCTTGTTCATCTATAAATGATCGCAGGCTTTGGACTGCAACGAACCAGATAAACATCACTAAAAATCCGATAAGTCTGTCGGCTGCCTGTCCGCCTTCATAAACGTGATGGCGGTCAACATTGACGGCGGAATGACCCTGAATATCCTTCAAGAGATCAGCTGCCGCCTGCTTCCCGTCGGTGTGCAGCGTGCGGGATATCACTTTTGCATCGCGGACTATTTTTTTCAGCGCGCCCGCCTGCTGCGCAATCAGCTGCTCTGTCAAAACAGCATCACCCTTTTCTTCATTCTGAATAAATGAAACGTTCAATTCATCTCCGGAAAATAATTTTTCTTCAAAATGAGAGCCGATCAGCAATCCGAAGGAAATATCCTGATGATTAACCTTTGTTTTTAATACGTCCTCCGTGACCTTCGTGACTTTTATATGGCCGGCTGTCTGAATCATTTTCATAAATTGCGCTGAATAGGCGCTCTGATCCTCATCAGCTACATATACTTCCTTCTGCTGACTGCCATCCGCAGAAAAGGAAAAGAAATATGTGAGAAGGAGCGGGGCGGAAATCGTCGCAAAGATGGCAGCCCGATTTTGCAGCATCAGTTTCAGCTGATGTCTGATCATGAATAACAGCTGCGTCATGAAACAGCCTCCTTCCGTTTAAACACCCAGATGGTCAAACATAAAAACACGGCGCCGATGGCGGCAAGCTCTGCCAAATCCGCCAGAATACCGCTCAGACCGGCATGCTGCGTGACACTGACATAGCTGTTGATCGCTTTGCCGTTCGGTATCAGCTCCTGCACGATTTTCAAACTGTCAGGCAAGCTGTCTTTTGCGATAAAGCTTCCGCCTAAAAAACTGAATCCGTATAAAATGGGAGCCGCCATGCTTGAGACGGTCTCGTGGTTTTTTGCAGCACCCCCCCAAAGAAGCACGATACTGCCGATCGCAAATGAATAAACAATCGTAACCAGCAATATTTCAAACAAATTGCCCCATTTTACCTGATACAAGATGCTGCTTGCGATGATGACGGCAGCCATTTGCATAAGGATGGCAAGCATGATTCCCAAAAGCTTACCCGCCACATACTGGATACGTAAAACAGGCATTGATTTGATTCTGAATAACGTGTGCTGCTGTCTCTCTTCCACTATCCCGTGAATGAGCGCAAACGCGGTCATAATGGAGAACATGACGACCATTGCGATTGAATAATACTGCATCGCATCAATCGGAGCCGCGTGATTGCCGGCCGACTGTTTCGGAATGGTGACAGCCTGTTCACGTTCACCCGAAAGGCCGCTGATGATTTTGCTGGCATCTCCCTTTGACAGATGTCCCGACTTCTTCAGCACCGCTTTTTCTTCACCGATCTCCGCTTTTACTCTGGTGACAAACGAATCAGCCATCATTTCCACAATGTCTCCGTTTACAGAGCCTTGTTGGTCCGAGATGACTTTGATACTTGTTTTTTCATTGTGTTCTGCCGCTTTTGCAAAACCTTTCGGCACGTATACAAAAACGGAGACTTTGCCGCTTTCGACAAGCTGTTTCCCTTCTTGGTAACTGCCTATGTCTTTTACACGGATGAGATCAGTTTGTTTCAGCACGTCATTTTTTAATACGTCGCCTAAAGAACTCTCCGCGTGATCCGCATTATAAAACGCGGTCTGAAATGGCTTCACTTTCGAATCGCCGTGAAAAACCGTTCCTAAAATAAAAATCATCAGTGCCGGAAACAGAATCAGTTTTATATAGAAAGACTTTGCTCCGGCCAATAACCGAAAATCTAATAAGATCAGCCTGAATAATATTTTCATGACGCCCCCTATGAATCCCGCAGCGTTTTGCCGGTGAGCCGGAGGAAAATGCTTTCCAGATTGGCTTCCTCGAAATGAATGCCCTTAATGGTGATACCGGTCTTCCTGATATCATCCGCAATATCAAGGATATTGCGATCTGCCGCAGAGACGAGCATCGTAATGGTCTGCTGGCTGACAGCAGCCTCGGCAACACCTGGAATGCGGCGGATTTTTTTAACGGCATCATCATTCAGCCCCTCTGCATTCACGATCAGGGTATCAGAGGCTTTGGCTGACTGCTTCAATTCGTCTTTCGTCCCGCAGGCAATGATTGAGCCGTGATCCATGATCGCCGCTTTTTCACAGAGGTATTCGACCTCTTCCATGTAATGACTCGTGTAGATGACGGTCATCCCTTTTTCTTGATTTAACGTCTTCACGGTTTCAAGAATATGATGTCTGGATTGCGGATCAATTCCGACGGTCGGTTCATCTAAAATGAATAGTTTCGGTTCATTCATTAGCGCGGCCCCGATATTCACCCGTCTTTTCATACCGCCTGAAAATTCAGATATCCTTTGATTTCGCTGTTCCTTTAATTCGATGATGTCCAGCACTTCATCAACCCGTTTACAAAGTTCCTTACCGGACAGTCCGTACAGACTCCCGAAAAAAGCCAGATTATCCTTTGCGCTTAACGCTTGATATAAAGCGATTTCCTGCGGGACGACTCCCATCACTTTTTTTATGGCCGCAGGCTGTTCGTGTAATGAAGTTCCGTCAATGCAGATTGTTCCGCCCGTCGGCGGGAGCACGGTGCTGATCATCGACACCGTTGTTGATTTACCGGCGCCGTTTGGTCCCAGCAGACCGAATATCTCGCCTTTTTCGACGCGCAGTGATATATGATTGACAGCGGTAAAATCGCCGTACTTCTTTGTCAAATCCGTTAATTCGAGCATTCATGCAGCACTCCTTGTGTCATGTCTGCACTTATTCTACTCTCGGCAATCCTTGTTTTCTATTCACTTTCGTACTCGATATGGATATTACTTTCGTCATATGTTTAGTGATAAAAAGGAAGAGAGGAGGGTGAAGCGGGGTTATACCAATTTTTGTAAATATAAAGTAAGCTCGGTTCTGTTTGACACTTCAAGTTTATCGAGGATTCTGGATACATAGTTTTTCACAGTGCCTTCAGTCAGAAATAAGTCTGCGGCAATGCGTTTATTGCTTTTGCCTTCCATAATGTGTTTCGCCACATCAAGCTCTCTCGGCGTGAGAATCTCCGTCAGCTTTGACTGCGGCTCTTCCTGCACCGCAGGGATCTCCATATTGTTCAGCGCTTTTACGACGGAAACCGTGATTTTGGGATTCAGCATCATCTTCCCTTCATAAACGGCTTGAAGAGAGGCGATAATTTCATCTGAATCAGCATCCTTCAAGAGATAGCCGTCGGCTCCGCTTTTCAGCCCGGCAAAAATATAGTGATCATCTTCAAACGTTGTCAGAATGATGACTTTTACGGACGGATATCGCGCTTTTACCGCTTTTGTCGTTTCGATTCCGTCCATACCGGGCATTCTGATATCCATCAAAATCACATCAGTTTCGGTTTGAGAAAGCAGCCGGAGAACCTCTTCGCCGCAAGAAGCCTCTCCCGATATTTGAATTCCTTCGTGAAGACTCAGAATCATTTTCAGCCCCTCTCTCACAATGGACTGGTCGTCTGCGATCATGACATTCACTTGATTATTCCTCCTTGCATGGAATCCTTATTTTCACGTCAAAACCTGTTTCCTTCCCAGACGAGAAAACAGCCTCTCCGCCAAGTGCGGCTGCTCTTTTCTCAATTCCTTTCAGACCATTTGATTTTATGATCGTTCCGCAGGCTGAGCCGTTATTATGAATATGCGCCAATATCATGTTTCGGTTTTTTTGAATCCGGACAGAAACATATGAAGCATGTCCATGCTTTATCGCATTCGTAATCGTTTCCTGAACGGATTGATAAAGACAATGCTTCACATCCGGCTGTTCCGCTTCTATGGCCGCATCCATCTCCAGCTCGAAGCGTATGCCTCCCGCCTCTTGAAAATGGCTGAAAATGTCACGAAGCTCTTGCTCAAATCCCCGCCCCGGCAAAGAGCCCTGCAGCAGCATAACGGCCTGGCGAAGCTTTAAAATGGATTCTTTCGTAAGATCATGCGCCTTATGAATGATCTGCTTCACTTTGTCCGGCTGATGCCCGGCTGTCTTCCCGGCAAATTCCAAATTCATTTTCAGAGCAGCCAGATAATGACCGAGAGAATCATGCAGCTCCTGCGCAATTCTTGTTCTTTCTTTCGTAACGGCCAGTTCCTCAATCCGGTCTGAATATTCCTTCAGTGTATCATTAGCGATCTTCAGCTCTCGGTTCAGCAATTCAACCTTCGACTTCTCCTGCAGGTTTTTCCGATATAAATAAATCACCGCAAACATGATGAAGTATGGCGGCACGATATCACTGACACCCGCTCCGCCGGCGTATAAAGCTGCGGCAAATGCGGCGGCATTCATCGTTAACAAAACAGCCGAAATCTGCTTATCAGTAATAAGCACCTCCGCCAATAAAAGCACCATTACGGCCTGTGTCCCCACACTATAGACATTGTACAAAAGAACTCCCGCGATAACGCTGCTCAGGAGAAAAGAGCCTTGATATATAGCCGGTCTTCTCTTCATATACAGCGGCCGCAGGCAGTCATTAGCCGTCAGCATCATCACGAGCACAGACAAAAAAACCTTCAGCTCCCCCCGGCCGGGAGGAAGCTGAAGAATCGCATGAAAGATTGATAGTAATGCAAAACCCCTGATCAGTAACTTCGTATGTGCAATCTTCATCGTATTCTCCTTACAAATGAGCGGCGGCTTTCCGCTCCACGTTCAGCACATCATACAGCTCATCAAGCGAATGAATTTCATACGTCGGGATGATTCCGGACTCATTTGCTTTCTTTCCGGGATTAAACCAGCACGTATCAATTCCCGCCATCTGACCGCCTTTTATGTCCGCGCTCAGTGAATCGCCGATAATAAGTCCGCCCTCGGCAGAAAAACCGGGAATTCTCGCAAACACGTAATCAAAGTATTCCTTCATCGGCTTTTGAAAACCCGTGTCCTCAGATACAAACACATCTTTAAAGAACGGATACAGACCGGAGTCGCCCAGCCGCTTATATTGTGATCTTGAGACGCCGTTCGTCACGATGTATAAATCAAATAAAGGACTCAGCCGTTCAATCAGCTCATAAGCTCCGTCGATCATCTGGTGCCCTTCTTCTAAGTATTGGCGGTACGCCTGATTCATCAGCACGCCGTCGGCTTCGAGGCCGTATTCTTTAAACAAAAGGGCAAACCGTGTATTCACCACTTCATCGCGGGTCATTTCCCCCTCTTCAAACGCCTTCCACAGCCCTTGATTTAACGCTTTATAACGGGCTTCCACCTCTGCCGTCAGCTCCAGCTTTGAACCTTGAAACAATTTTTGAAGAGCATCGGTTTCTGAAGCGGTAAAATCCAGCAGCGTATTGTCTATATCAAATAATAACGTACGGTAATGACTCATCGATGTTTCCCCCGGTTCTGCTTTTTTTAACCAGTATACCACTCGCGGACAAGCCGAAAAAGACACCCCTGTAAGAGAGGTGTCTTTTTGAATTATACAGCGTCTTCTATTTTCGATTTTTCACCAGGCATGCGCTTGCCGATACCGAACGCATAATAGCTGACCGTCACAATCGCCAGGAAAATCACCCCGACAACCAAAGAAATCCGCGTATCTTTGTTAAACCACATGCCGATCAATACCATGAGTAAGAAAGCGATCGTCAAATAGTTTGTAAACGGCGCAAAAGGCATCTTAAACGGATGCTTATCAAGCTCAGCGCCCTTCGCTCTTCTGAAACCGAGATGGCTGATTAAAATGACGAACCACGGAATCATTCCCGGCAGCACACTCGCGCTGTACACATAGACAAAAACTTTCGGAGGCGCGATGTAGTTCAGCACGACACCGATCACAAGTCCGATTAATACCGCAAGCGTACCGAATATCGGCACACCGCTCGAAGAAACTTTCTTAAAGAATTTCGGGGCCTGTCCGTTCACGCCCAATGTATAAAGCATGCGTCCCGCACTGAAAATCCCGCTGTTGCATCCGGACATCGCAGCGGTAATCACAACAAAGTTAATCAAACCGGCCGCCGCCGTAATCCCGACTTTCGCAAATGTCGAAACAAACGGACTGCCGAGTGAGTGAAGCTCATTCCACGGATATACGGTAACGATGACGAAAATCGCACCGATGTAGAAAATTAAAATCCGCCAAATAATACTCTGAATCGCGCTTCGCAGCGTTTTTTGCGGGTCCTTCGCTTCCCCTGCCGTAATCCCTATCAGCTCGACCCCTTGATAGGCCGCAACAACCAAAGACAAGGCAAAGAAAAATCCTGAAAAACCATTTGTGAAGAAACCGCCGTGCGACCATAAATTAGATAATCCGATCGCATGCCCTCCGTTACCGAAACCGAAGAAAATAATCCCGATTCCGGCCACGATCATCAGAATAATGGTGACGATTTTGATCATAGCAAACCAAAATTCAAACTCACCGAAAGATTTTACCGAAATTAAATTCGCCGCACCGAGAATGGCCATGGCGATAATGCCGGGAATCCATGCCGGCAGATCAGGAAACCAATATTTCATATACGAACCGACGGCGATAATTTCAGACATCCCGACGATCACCCATTGAAACCAGTTGCTCCACGCCGTCATATAGCCGGCTAACGGATGTATATACTTATGGCCGAACGTCGCAAACGACCCTGTACTCGGCTCTACATAGAGCATTTCGCCCATCGCACGCATGATAAAAAAGATAAAGATACCTGAGATCGCATAAGCCAGCAGGACAGACGGCCCGGTCCATCCGATCGTGCTGGATGACCCCATGAATAAACCGACACCGATCGTGCCGCCCAGCGCAATCATCTGTATATGACGCGCGCCTAAGCCTCTCTTTAATTCTTTGTTTGCCACTTCGCTTCCTCCTCTTAACAGCTCTGATATATGTGAAATAATGAAGCAGAAGGTGCACCTGTTGAACCTAACTCACTCTTCATTTCCCGCAATATTAGAAATATTCTATCTTTCTATTGTTATATAATCTCCAATTTCCTTATTCCATCATAATAAATTTTCGTGGAAAATACAATTGTTTTTTTCAGGTAAACACCTTGCACCCTAAACCAACAGACTAAAAATAAAGCGCTTTCATTTTTATTGAATTATGAATATTGAGATAATAAATGCCGCAGCCTCCGAGAAACAGGATGTCCCTGGAGAAACATGTTCCGCCCCCTATTCAATATTATTTTTGCTAAGCAGAATGGCGTAAAGTCTTACTCTCTTCCATTCTCCCTTGTATACGCCATAATCCTGCTTAACCGGCAAAAATCATACATTAATCGATAAATGCCTCATTCAGCCGCAGCAAAAGCCGGCCGAACATTTCTTTTTCATCGCCTGACCAATCGTCAAGCATATGTCGGTATCGATCAAGACGCATCTTTTTATCAGCTTTTAACCTCTGTTTGCCAAGCTTCGTAATCGCAAACAGACTGACCCGCCCGTCAGAAGGATCGGAAAAACGCTGGATCAGCTCTTTCGACTCCAAGGCCGCGGCCTGGCGTGACAATGTGGAAATATCCAGCTTAAAAGATTCGGCTAATTCCTTTACACGCGCCGGTCCGAATTCATCCAGCTGCCGTAATAACAAATACGCAGCCCTTTCCAGATGTCCGATTTTACGGTCGGAGTTATCAAGATAAACAGCTCTCCTGATAAAAGTGGTGAGCTCATATTCAATTAATTCAATCGGATCTTGTTTTGACAACAGCCTCACTCCTTACAATTGACAACAGCAATATTAGTTGTATAATACAAACATATGCACATTTACTCAGAAAACATATAGAAAGATTTTGCATACATATATTTGTATAGTACAAATATATGCGCAAAAAGTAAAGAAACATATCGAAGCATCAAGAAAGGGGGAAGCTGCTCTTCTCCAAAGAACAGCATTGTCGTGAAAGTCATACGCATCATCTTGCAAATCATTATTTTATTCGCATTTTCCTTTATCGGGGGAGCCGTTCAGCAGTTCTTTCACCTGCCCATTCCCGGAAGTATCATCGGTTTGATCCTGCTGATCATATGTTTATCGGTTAAGATCATTCCCGTCAAAATGATTGAAGACGGAGCCGGATTTTTGCTGTCTTTTCTTCCGCTATTATTCATTCCGGCCATGACGGGCGTCATCAATTACCCGTCACTGTTTTCCGCCAGCGGGGCTGCTCTGTTTCTGATCATCGTGCTGAGCACCATCGTCACAATGATCGCCGCAGGGTACGCCAGCCAGCTGTTAGAGCACAAAGCCAATCAGAGAAAGGAGAAAAAGAAGTGCAGCAAGCATGTATCGCAATCCTTATAATTTTGTTCACGGCCGCCGCCTATCTGGCTATGGTGAAATTATATGTGCGCTTTCCATATCCCTTTCTCATACCGGTTTTGACGACTACGATTTTCATTATCGCCGTGCTGCTTGTTTTTCATATTTCGTATAAAGACTATATGATCGGCGGACAATGGATCAATTCACTGCTCGGCCCCGCCGTGGTGGCTTTGGCATACCCGCTTTATAAGCAGCGCCGGGTGTTAATCAAGTATATGTTTCCGATCATCGGCGGCGTGTTGGCCGGTTTATTCTCCGGAATGGTCAGCGGCCTGCTATTTGCAGAGCTGTTCGGCATCAGCCGGAGTTTGATTTTGTCAATTATCCCAAAATCAATTACGACGCCTGTCGCCATACAGATTGCGTCCGGTATCGGCGGTGTCCCTTCCATGACAGTCGTGTTCGTGATGATCGCAGGGTTTTCCGGCGTTATCTTAGGACCGCTGCTTCTCAAGTGGATCCGCATCCGCAGCTCACTCGGGAAAGGAATTGCATTCGGGAGCGCTTCCCATGCGCTCGGCACCTCAAAAGCAATGGAGTACGGAGAATTAACGGTCTCCATGAGTTCTGTTTCCATGACGCTCTGCGCCGTGTTAGGGTCGGTCTTCGGCCCCGTCGTAGCATGGATGTTTCAAATTTAAAGCTGACGGTTCTCCGTCAGCTTTTTTCATGTGCGGATCATCTCATTTCCTTCCATTATTATGTTTCATTTGTAAGAATAATGGTAAAGTAGAAAACAAGGAGGGATTTAATGATGACCGGGACAATTCCGAAAAAGAAACTGCTGGATGGGACAAGCATTCCCGCGATCGGCTTCGGTACATACGCTCTTAATGGAAACAACGGCGTTCATGCCATTACCAGCGCCATTGATATCGGCTACCGTCTGATTGACACCGCTTATAACTATGAAAATGAAGGGACGGTCGGAGAAGCCATCAGCAGAAGCTCTGTTCCGAGAGAACAGCTATACGTGACGTCCAAGCTGCCCGGACGCTACCATGACTATGACAAAGCTGTACAAACCATCCAAGAATCTTTATACCGCGCCGGTCTGGACTACTATGACCTGTATCTCGTCCATTGGCCGAATCCGAAACAAGACCGCTACACGGAAGCATGGCAGGCACTGATTGATGCGAAAAAATGGGGCCTGATCCGATCCATCGGCGTCTGCAATTTCCTGCCTGAGCATATCGAACGGCTCGAACGTGAAACCGGCGTAAAGCCAGGCATCAACCAAATTGAACTGCATCCCGCTTTTAATCAGCAGCAGCAGCGCCAATGGCACGAAGAACAGGGCATCGTGACAGAATCATGGAGTCCGTTATCCCGCGCCGGTGAAGTATTGAACGATCAAAAACTCGGACAGATTGCGGACAAATACGGCAAAACCATTTCTCAAGTCATTTTACGCTGGCATATCCAGCTGGGCGCCATCCCGATTCCAAAATCAGCATCGCCCGAGCGCCAGCTTGAAAACATCTCCGTTTTTGATTTCTCTCTTGATGAAAACGACATGAACATCATCGACTCGCTTACCCGCCCCGACGGACGCATAAACGGCCAAGACCCGGCGGAGTATGAGGAGTTTTAAGAAAAGACATAAGGAAAAGCTGACGGCATCATTTGTCAGCTTTTTTCTCATTTTATATACGCACACCCAGCTCCCGTTTCCATTCAGAAAGCCAATCTGTATCTCCAGATCCGTATTGCCTGCTTTGGCCGACATCACGCAGAGATCCGTTTTTATACTCAATGGACAGCACCAAATCAGGAATGGTATCATAACCCGTTCTCGCAAGCTTCGTGAGCCCCTGTCCGTAATGGGCGGCCGCTTCTGCCGCCGTATGCTTCAACAAAGGATCGAGCTGCAGCGCTTCCTTATAGACGTCTAAAAGGTCACGGCCGTCTTCTGTGACGTACTTTCCGTCCACGATCTGCAAGTCTTTCAGATGATAGCCGGTCACCTCATACATTTCCCGAACGACTTGATATTTCTCATATGTTTCCGGCGTAAACTGCGAGGAGTCATCACTCCGGCTGCGAATGATGTGCGCAAACAGCTCTTTGCTGTTTTCCCCGGAGTTTAAGACGGCTTCAATCTGCTGAGTGAGCTCTTTATCGTCAGTCCCGCTCACTTTTAACAGATAATCAATCGGTGATATCGTAAATGTAAGATTCGCACCCTCCGGAATCTGAATATGATTCCGATGAAAAAGCATATCTATCTGCTGATTCACCTGCGCCCGCTGAAACACCCTTTCATTTTCGACTTGAATCTCTCCGTTGAGCGTTTCACCCCGAAACGCCGCATCACGGAAATCATAGCTCTGGGCTTTTCCCTTAAACAGCCATTCCGTTTCGTTATGATAAGCGGCCTGACGCTCTGATTCTGATAAATCACTCCTGAAATAAGGTGAATCGGCACGCTGGTATTTGTCCTTAATATAACGCAAAGGATCTGATTTTCGTTTATTGATTTCATTGATACGGCTGTATTTCTCATCAAGAATCTTGCTCGCAATATCACTCTCAGACTCATACGGATTATCAGCGTCTATTACCGTCTCATTCCCATTATCCGTAATCGTTTTCTGATTTGCAGATTGATATAAACGGGACAGGCTGCTCCCTTTCTCAGTGACACCGCTCCTTGAATAATTCATCTGGCTCAGATCGCGGGTCCCGCTTGCCTGAATCAATAAGCTGTCCGGCCCTTTTGCCGCATCTTTCCCATTTGTTTTGGAAGAATACCGCTGAAGCACTTGCTGAGCCATTACTTGATTTTTTATATAACGAGCGTTTAGGCGCATGTTTTTAACCTCCGCTTGAGATGATGTTCTAGTGTTTGTATCGGCTGTTTCCCAGTTGATTTTAACCTAAAATAACAAATGTTTACATCATGAGGGTTTTTATGTATGATGTAGTCAAAAAGGGGGATTTTTCCATGAAAAAGTATGTATCTATGCTATTTGTCAGTGCAATCGTATTATCAGGCGTATTGATTGCACCTTCAGCTTCAGCCTCAGCCTCTGCGTCTCAAAAGAACTCATCACAAATAAGCGCTATTACAGGAAATCACTCATTTGAAACTGCCAATCCAGTAGGCTACTGGAAATATAAAAATATTGATACTGCCATATTGCCGGAAGGGGAAAAAGAATCGTACTTCACTTTCACGGCAAATAAGGGAGAAAGACTCTATGTCAGGAGCTCAACAAGAAGTGAATACAAGGGAATGAGCATTGAAATTTATAATAAAAATAAAGTGCTGATCAGTAAAGGCACAGAAGTGATAAACCCTGATACGCCGCTTCCTTTTATCTATGCCATTACAGATGCGAAAGAAAACAACGAGACGTTCTACGTGAAAGTGTCCCGCGGCTCATACACTGACGATATATACTTTACACTCTCCATTTACGATCGAATCAAAACCGGAAGCGAGACCTTCTCATTCAGCGGCACGGCTGAAAATAAAGGAAATACAAGCCTCAGTTCGAATGGATCAGATTCAACTGTTCTCAGGCTCGACTTAACCAAACAAACAAGCATTCCAAAAGACGCCATAGTGAAAAGAATCAGTACCGCCGCGACTCAAACACCAAGCCAAGGAAACACAAGACACTGCATAATGTCTGAAGAAAATAAAGTGTGGCACCGCGCACTCGCAAACAGCTCCACTCAAGGAAATTACGATATCACACTGGATGATAACCTCTCAGTCTCAAGCATCTGGAATTTTAAATACAACACACTCGCAACAGCAAAATCGACTATGAAAAATGTGAAATTGAAGATTGATTATGAGTACGATGTGACAACGCAGTTTTAATTAGAAGAACAGCCGCCCATTGGGCGGGCGGCTGTCTGCTTGAAGTTTAAGTGAATTTATGAGCCCGTTCCTTGCCTTATCCTGTTGTAAATTCTTTTTTATGATAGATAGCCGCAGCAATGAAAAATGAAATGATATATAAGATAACGCCGATCATGAGATATATAATCGGGACATATAAAGAAGGATTTATGTGCAAAAATGACAGCGGTACTTGTTCTGCTGCATACCCAACGACACTTTGCAATCCAAAGGTAGCAAAAAGTCCCCCCATTGCACCTCCAATCACGATAGCATCGGATTTTTCCGGGCCTATCATGTAGAGAAGAGGATAAACGATTGCACCGGCAAAGAGAACGATGAACGTTCCAAAAGAGACAATATTTAATATGCCGTCAATTGGTTCATCAGAACCCAAGCTGTATACAAGGAAAATACCATAAGATATTACAGCTCCGATCACAACAATCAAAAGATAAAAGACATAGTGACTTTGAACAATATTTGTTCTGCTGACCGGTAAAGTCAGGACATACCTGTCATAGCCAGACTTGCTCTCATACTTTATAATCTCAAGTGCGGGCATAACGACAAACAAAATAATCAGCATAGCAACAAAACGATGCATTGAAGCATCCCCAAAATAAAAAATGACTGCTGATACCAATATGGCCAACCCCGTGTATGCAAAGAAACTTCGATAAACCAAGTAATAGTTAGTCAGTAACAGACCTCTCAATGTTTTCACTCCTCGTTAAAAAGACGCTGATTTCTTCTATGGAAATGGTGTTGGCCGTTACGCCATTCGGCAATTTCTGTTGATCCGATACAAGCACACTCCAATAAGATCCATGATTCCTTTTTGCTAGAACGATATCTTCGTCAAGCTCAGCCAATTGGCCTTCATCAACGTCTATAACAGTATAGCTTTCAAGAACCTTGTCTTTCTCTTCATTTAATAAAATTTCGCCATCTTTCATCATAATGATATGGCTGGCTATCTTCTCGACATCAGTCATAATGTGCGATGAAAGTAAAATACCGCCGTTGCTTTTACTCACAAAGCTTTTTAATTCATTTAACAGAGCATCTCTTGAAGAGGGATCAAGCCCTCCCGTTGCTTCATCCAGGAGTAATAATTTTGCATTATGCGACAAAGCAACAGCTACTGATAACTTCATTGACATGCCGCGCGAGAATGTATTTACTTTTTTGTCCATAGGTAAAGAGAAAGATTGAACCAACCGATAAAAATTGTCTTGGTCCCAAGCACCGAATAGTTTTTTAAATACATGATTCAGCTGTTTTATCGTAAGATGCGCGGGCAGATTCATCGCATCAAATACGACCCCAATATCTTCTTTGAACTTTATATGTTTATCCAGATTCTCTTTACCAAAGATTTTCACTTTACCTCTATCCTGAGAGATTAACCCTAATATCGTTTTAAATGTTGTTGATTTGCCTGCGCCGTTATCACCGATAAAACCGACAATTGATCCGGCAGGCACATTGAATGTAACATCCTTTAAAACAGCTTTATGGCCAAAAGATTTGCTGATGTTTCTGATTTCTAAAAGGTTTGACATCATTCCACTCCTATCATTGTTGTCAGGACTTTTTTAAGAATTGAACCGGATTATTGCAAAAATATTATGATTTTTATATCTAGTCGAGGTATTCATAAAGAGGCAGGAGTCGGCAAATACAACAGGGATTTTAAGGTCTTAAGCATAATGTGAAATTGCAATGGATTGAGTACGTTTATATAATGGAATATTCATGATGAAAATTGCTGGAGGTGATTACTTTCTGATGAGGCATGCACAAAAACGATTTACTAATGATTACATTTATGGATGTTAACAGGAATGCAACTCGTATTATAAAGCAGGTGTTAATCCTTTTCAATATATAAAAGGGGATTTCTTTACAAATTGCAATGAGTATGTATTTCTCATTTCCGCATTAAAAAACCCCTCTGGCTAATAACCAAAGGGGTTAAATATATTATTCCACAGTCACACTCTTCGCAAGGTTGCGCGGTTTATCAACGTCACAGCCGCGGTGCAGTGCAGCGTAGTAAGCGATCAGCTGCAATGGCACAACAGATACCAACGGAGCAAGCGCAGGGTTGACTTCCGGCAGGATGAATCTGTCGTCTGCGTCTTCTAAGCCTTTCAGCGAGATGATACAAGTGTTGGCGCCGCGGGCTGCGACTTCCTTCACATTTCCGCGGATGCTCAGGTTGACGTGTTCTTGTGTCGCAAGCGCAAAGACCGGTGTTCCTTCTTCAATCAGAGCGATTGTTCCGTGCTTCAGCTCGCCGCCGGCAAAGCCTTCCGCCTGGATGTAAGAAATCTCTTTCAGCTTCAGGGCGCCTTCGACACATACGAAGTAGTCAAGGCCGCGGCCGATGAAGAAAGCGTTTCTTGAAACAGTCAGGTACTCACGCGCAATCATTTCCATTTCGTCCTTCTGGTCGCAGAGGGCTTCCATGGCGTTTGCCGCGATACCTAATTCTTTGACCAAATCAAAACCGATATCAACGCCGTTGCGTTCTGCTGCAACGGATGCAAGGATCGCGAGGACGGCAATCTGAGCCGTATACGCTTTTGTTGATGCAACCGCGATCTCAGGGCCTGCGTGCAGAAGCAATGTGTAATCCGCTTCACGGGAAAGCGTTGATCCCGGAACGTTTGTAATCGTCAGCGCTTTGTGACCCAACGCTTTGACTTGAACAAGCACGGCGCGGCTGTCCGCTGTTTCTCCGCTTTGAGAAAGGAAGATAAAGAGCGGCTTCTTAGACAGAAGCGGCATGTTGTAAGAGAATTCACTCGCTACATGCACTTCAACCGGTACGTTTGCCCACATTTCAATATATTGTTTCCCGACAAGACCGGCATGGTAGCTCGTTCCGCAAGCCACGATATAAATGCGGTCCGCTTCCGCCACGGCGTCAGCGACATCGCCGGCCACGGCCAGTCTGCCGTTTTCGTCCTGATACGTTTGGATGATTTTGCGCATGACAAGCGGCTGCTCATCCGTTTCTTTTAACATGTAGTGAGGGTATGTGCCTTTTTCGATATCACTGGCGTCAAGCTCAGCGATATAAGACGCACGTGTCATGACTTCACCGTCAAGGTTTTTAATCACGGCTTCGTCTTTTGTCACGATCACCATTTCTTTGTCCAAAAGCTCAACGTATTCATTCGTTACTTGAAGCATAGCCATCGCGTCAGATGCCACGACGTTAAACGTATCTCCAAGGCCGATTAACAGAGGGCTTTTGTTTTTTGCAACGTAAATGGTGTCTGTGTTTTCACCGTCAAATAATGCAATTGCGTAAGAGCCTTTTAACAGAGTCAGTGTTTTGCGGAACGCTTCTTCTGTACTAAGTCCTCCCGCCACAAATTGCTCGATCATTTGAACGACTACTTCAGTGTCCGTGTCGCTTTTCAGTTCAACGTTTTCAAGATATTCGCGCTTCAGCTGAACATAGTTCTCGATCACACCGTTGTGAACAAGTGTAAAGCGGCCGAGTGCGCTTTGATGCGGGTGAGCGTTCAGGAAGCTTGGTTCGCCGTGAGTCGCCCAGCGTGTATGGCCGATTCCCGCTTGAGATTCAACCGTGTGATCCACCACTTCACGAAGGTCGGCGATGCGGCCTTTTTCTTTGTACACATGCACGCCCTGCTCATTCGCCACAGCGATACCGGCAGAGTCATAGCCGCGGTACTCAAGCTTCTCTAATCCTTTTAACAAAATCTCTTTCGCATCAAGCTGACCGATGTAACCTACAATTCCACACATATTTTCTTCCTCCTAAAGGTGCAAAAGGAGACGAAGAAAGTCAAATTACAAGGGGACTTTCAATCGTCCCCTCCCACATGTTTTTTTGGAAGATCATGTGATTTCCCTTTGTTCGGAGAGTCGCCCCTCCGGTTTGAAGAAATCCTTACGGCTGTGATCTAAATGAATCAGCCGGGAGGCATCCGCCGAAAATTCGATAACCTCCATCCTCGTCAACTAAGCCGTTTTTCGGGCGCTTAGTTCGGGCGCTGTAATTATAAAAGATGCAAACAATCCCGCCTTTCCTGCAAGTGAAAAACAAAGGCTGAACAAGCTTGATTTTACAGCATGTGCCAAGGACGGTCAATTATTTTTTGCCGCCCCGGCATCATGTTTACTACCATATTATGCTGATCGCACTTGTCTTGTTCGCTCTCTGCTTATAAACTTCGCTACTCCGCTCCCATTTCTGTCCGCACGACATCCACGATTTTTGTGACATATTCGTCACAAAGCTCTTTTGTTCTCGCTTCGGCCATCACGCGGACGAGCGGTTCGGTGCCTGACGGGCGCACTAAAATCCGGCCGTCTCCGTTCATTTCTTTTTCCACTTCAGAAATAACGGCCTTCACTTTAGCGTTTTCTTCTACCTTATATTTATCCGTCACTTTCACATTCACTAAGAGCTGCGGGAATTTTTTCATTTCATCCGCAAGTTCTGAAAGGGTTTTGCCGGACGCCTTCAGCGTATTCACAAGCATGATCGCGGACAAGAGACCGTCGCCGGTAGTGTTGTAATCAAGGAAAATAAGGTGCCCTGACTGCTCGCCGCCGACATTATAGCCGTCTTTTTTCATCGCTTCTACGACATAGCGGTCGCCGACTGCCGTTTGAACGCTTTTGATTTCTTCTTTTTCAAGCGCTTTGTAGAAACCGAGGTTGCTCATCACGGTCGATACGACGGTATCATCCTTCAGACGGCCCTCTGATTTCAAATACTTCGCGCATATGTACATGATTTGATCACCGTCGACGATGTTTCCTTTTTCATCAACGGCAATGAGGCGGTCGCCGTCTCCGTCAAACGCAAGGCCGATATCGGCGTTTTTTTCTTTGACGAAAGCACTCAGCGCTTCCGGGTGTGTAGAACCGACGCCATCATTAATGTTTAATCCGTTCGGAGACGTCCCCATTGTAGATACGTCAGCATCGAGATCGGCAAAAAGGTGCGTCGCAATGGAAGATGTCGCACCATGGGCGCAGTCAAGCGCTACATGAATGCCTGTGAAATCTTCGTCCGCCGTCTGCTTTAAAAATTGCAGATACTTTTGAACGCCTTCAAAATAATCGTTCACAAGCCCGAGGTCCGCGCCTGTCGGTCTCGGCAGCTTATCTTCCGGTTCATCCATGAGACGTTCAATCTCGGCCTCCTGCTCATCAGAAAGCTTAAAGCCGTCCCCTCCGAAAAATTTAATTCCGTTATCCTGTACGGGGTTGTGAGAAGCGGAGATCATGACGCCCGCCTCAGCATCCATGGCTTTCGTTAAATAAGATACCCCCGGCGTAGAAATAACGCCGAGGCGCATCACTTCAGCTCCGATCGATAAAAGTCCGGCGACAAGGGCTCCCTCCAGCATATGTCCGGAGATACGTGTATCACGGCCGATCAGCACTTTCGGGCGCTGCTTATCTTTGGTCAGGACATAACCGCCAAAACGCCCAACTTTAAAGGCCAGCTCTGGCGTAAGCTCGCTGTTGGCAACACCTCTTACACCATCTGTTCCAAAATACTTGCCCATTTTGTATCGCTCCTTTTTCATTCTGTTGAAGAAGAATCAGCGCTTGATCCGTCTTCATCCTGGTCTTGATTTTGATCCTGGTTTTGACTTTTATTCTGATCGCTGTCAGTGTCGTCTTCCCGGTTCTTGTTCTTGTCTTTGTCTGCGTCTCCGCTTGTGCCGTTCTTATTGCCGGAATCAGCGGAACCGCCGTTATTTTTATTTGAACTTGTGTTTTTCTTAGAAGTCAGCTTGATCTTAACCGTGTCTTTTGACAGGGACCATGTGACGTTTTGCGGGCCGTTTACTTCAAGCTTTACAGAGTGCTCTCCGTCATCCAAGTCCGAGACATTGGCATACAGTTCAATGTCCGACTTTTTCAGCGCCTTAATGTTGGCGGGAGAGCCTTTGGCCGTAATATTTATCGCCTGCGATTCAGGATCGAGAAACTCAATCTGCTGTGAGCCTCCCAGTCCGACCGTCTTGATTCCGACATTGTCAAAATCCTTTTTGTCTTCACTGTCCACTTTAACATGAAGCGTGATTTTTTCCGGTGATACCTTGGTGACACCCTTAGGAAGCGGGATATCGGCATTGATATCGGTATCTTTATCAATTTTGCCTAAATCAAGAGATACGCCGTCAATAAATTCAAGTGAATCCAGCACATCCTGCGGGCCGTAAACCGTCACCTCACTCGGATTCGAGTCAATGCTCGCAACGCTCACCCCGTCCGGAAGACTTCCCTTCCTTTCGATTTTGAAAGGAAGCTTTTTGCTCGGACTGGCTACGGGAACTGTCACTTTAATGACTGACGGTTCAACATCAACAGGAAGTGCGTTGCCGTCTTTGTCATAGACGGTCACCTTCACTTCCTTTTCAATGGTCTCATTTGCATTTTCAAGGTTCACGGATGCTTTGACAAGTGAAATGTTATCAATCACATTTTTCGAACCTGTAATCTGCACGTTTTTCGGGCTGATAATCGGCTGCTGAGGGGTGTATCCCTTTTTCATTTTGCTTTTATTGTAGTATTCAACTTCCACGGGAAAACTCTCAGCCGTTTTTTCCTGAATCGTAACCGTCGTGACTGACGGGTTAATGGAGATCGTCAGTCCGTCCGATACATTTTTCGCCTTCAATTCGACCTTATGAGTCCCGGTCTTCAGCTTATTCATATCGGCGTATATCTCAAAATTCTTCGTCTGTCTCGCCTTTTTCACCGCGCTTGTCGAGCCTTTAATCGTGACATTTACGGTCTGGGGCACGCCGGTGACGACATAGTTCGCTTCATCATAGTACGCTTTTACAGGAATATCAGTAAGCGTAGCCTCGTCAGTCGTTGATGTCGGAAAAAAGGATTCACCCGGCTTTTTCGGAGTCGGCGCCTGGTTGTTGTTAACCGCAACGTAAAGCAGCAGCGCAAAGAGCAATGCAATGATCTTTACAGCCCAGCGGTTGTTTAAGAATTTATCCATTTTTCTTGCCCCTCCAGTACCAGCGGTTAGAAGAAGTATCTCTGGCGTTCTTCTTAAACTCGGCTTCAAGCATTTCTTTCAGTGCTTCTTCCGTCAATTCTCTGTGAAGGTCTCCGTTTTTGGCCACACTGATGGCGCCCGTCTCTTCAGATACAATAATGGTTAAGCTGTCCGTCACTTCACTGATGCCGACAGCCGCTCTGTGACGCGTCCCCAGCTCCTTTGAAATAAACGGGCTTTCAGAAAGCGGCAGATAACAGGCAGCCGCCGCAATCTCGTTATTTTTCATAATGACCGCTCCATCATGCAGCGGTGTATTCGGGATGAAGATATTAATCAAAAGCTCCGAGCTGACCTGCGCATTAAGCGGGATGCCCGTCTCAATATAATCGCCCATTCCCGTATCGCGCTCAATCGCGATGAGTGCGCCGATGCGGCGTTTCGCCATGTAGCTGATCGATTTTGTAATCGCTTCAATTGTCTTATGCTGCGCTTCCTCCACGGGGGTTCCGCTCCTGGAAAAGAACCGGCCCCGTCCGAGCTGTTCAAGCGCCCGTCTCAGCTCAGGCTGGAATATAATGATGATCGCTAAAAATCCCCATGTTATCGCTTGGTCCATCAGCCACTGAAGCGTGCTGAGTCCCAAATATGAACTGGCCATCCGGACCAATACGATGACGACGATTCCTTTTAAAAGCTGAACCGCCTTCGTCCCGCGTATGACCATGATTAATTTATATATCACATACCAAACAAGGAGAATATCAACGGCATTGCCGAGGTATTGCAAAAATGGGATGTCCTCAAAAGCCATTTCCTCGTCCTCCAAGAATTCAGTCATTTCGTTTTTCTGTTATGAATTGTGCTGCATGAGCAATATGTACATCATATAGCGTGCTCATTATACCACATTTTGATTTCTCAAGTGAAATGAGCCAGCGCGGCGATGCACAAAAAAAAGAGTAAAGCGATTATACGCTTTACTCATCTTCATTCGGGTCCAAAGCGCTCACGACGCCCTGGCCCGCCGATTTCAGTTCGTACCAGACCCAGTCAAACAATTGGTTAATCTCTTCAATCTGCCCGGTGACTTGTCCGGCTGAGGCCATGTATTTTTCTCCGTTGACGACGGTCACATTGCCGTCGACTTTTCCTTCAATGAACAGCTTGCCGTTTTTTACTGTGACATCGCCTTTTACGGTCTCGCCTTCAGGGACGGTGACCGTGTGATTCTGCACGACAAGGTTCGGCTGTTTGGACACACTGAAATTGTGGTCATTATGCCAGCTGTTGAAAAAACCGCCGCCCATTAAAATCACAAAAACCGCTGCGGCTGCAATCATCGGATGAGTTTTGATCCATCGTTTTACAGAAGCGCGTTTTTTCTCTTTTGGAAGATTCGCCATAACTTTGGCAGTAAAATCAGCAGGGGCCGTGACATGCGATGTGCTTCGGACGAGTGCTACGGATTTCTCCATTTCATGAAAATGCCGTTTGCAATTCCCGCATGACTGCAAATGTTGTTTTAATACGTTTTCATCTTCAGGAAGGATATCTCCATCAAGATGCTTATGCATAAGCTGCACGATCTGTTCAGGACAGCTCATTTCATCACCCCACTTAAAGATCCCTCAATTGTTTTCTAAGAGCCTCTCTGCCTCTGTGTATCCTTGTCTTGACGGTGCCGACAGGGATATTCAGAATCTCCCCGATTTCAATTAAAGAGAGTTCGTCAATATACTTTAATACAATAACCGTTCTGTACTTGTCAGGCAGCTTTAAAATCTTTTTCTGAATTGTGTCCGACAGCTCCAATGACAATACGGCGTCTTCAGGGAGAACCCCGTCCGCGGCGATCTGCGAATACATCGTCAGCCCTTCTGCTCCCGCTACTTCTGCGTCCAGATAGTAATCAGGCTTTTTCTTGCGGATGCGGTCAATGGTCAGGTTGGTCGCAATTCTGTAAAGCCACGTTGAAAACTTTCTGTTGATATCGAAACTGTCGATATTGACATACGCTCTGATAAAAGCTTCCTGCGCAATATCTTCCGCTTCGTGAACATTGCCGAGCATGCGGTAGCAAAGCTGGTAAATCTTATCTTTATAAAGGTCAACGATTTCTGCAAACGCATTTTGATCGCCTTTTTTGACTTGCTTGATTCTTTTTTTAATCAGGTTTTCCATGTTTTATCTTACCTCTGCCCTTCACCGGTCTGTATCTATACGTTGATTGTTTTAAAAGGTTTCATTTTTTTATTACATTTATTTTACCAAATTTCAGGCAGGGTGTAGATGGAAAATACAGAATATACTGCCTTAACAGCAGCTTAAAAATAGTATATCTGATGAACAATCAGAAATCGAAACAAAATGCTGATAAAAAAAGACACCTTTATGCAAAAGGTGTCTGATACTGGGCTAGCTGGATTCGAACCAACGCATGACGGAGTCAAAGTCCGTTGCCTTACCGCTTGGCTATAGCCCAAAAATGGTGGAGGGGGGCAGATTCGAACTGCCGAACCCTGAGGGAGCGGATTTACAGTCCGCCGCGTTTAGCCACTTCGCTACCCCTCCGTATTTTTTTGAAAAACAGTGCCGGCCAGAGGACTTGAACCCCCAACCTACTGATTACAAGTCAGTTGCTCTACCAATTGAGCTAGGCCGGCAAATATGGTGGAGGATGACGGGCTCGAACCGCCGACCCTCTGCTTGTAAGGCAGATGCTCTCCCAGCTGAGCTAATCCTCCATATGACCCGTACGGGATTCGAACCCGTGTTACCGCCGTGAAAGGGCGGTGTCTTAACCGCTTGACCAACGGGCCGTTGTGTCCGCGTCGAGCTGACAAAAGTTATTATATACAGGTTGTACCCCATTTGTAAAGAGAAAAATTATTTTTTTTATTTTCAAACTTTTTTACCCGTTTTTTAACTGAAAAACTCATCCCTCCTCTCTTATTTCATTTATGATGAAAGTATCAAAATATTGAAGGGAATGGACACAGATGATCTTAGTCAGCTCTTGTCTCGGCGGTATCGAATGCAGGTATAACGGCTCTCACGCCGCTTCGGAAAAAATCCGCAGACTCGTAGAAGAAAAGAAAGCTGTTATGGTCTGCCCCGAACTTTTGGGCGGCTTCACCACTCCCCGCGAACCGGCGGAAATCATCGGCGGCACGGGCGAAGACGTGCTGAACGGAACGGCAAAAATCGTAACAGCATCAGGCGAAGACGTTACGGCTTTATATATGGACGGCGCGGAAAAAACGTTAGCATACGCAAAAGAAATAGGCGCCGCCACGGTCATCCTTAAAGAAAACAGTCCGTCCTGCGGCAGCAGCTTTATCTATGACGGCACTTTCTCAGGAAAAAAAATACTCGGAGACGGCATCACTTCCGCTCTTTTAAAACGGGCAGGCTGCCGTGTTCTATCAGAAGATGAATTGGATCAATTATAAAAAAGGAGAGTAGATATCATGGATGTAGCCCTGTCCTTTTATAAACCGGAGCATGCAGACGGGCTTAACGGGTTTGTGCTGAGTGAAGAAGATAAAAAGTTCACAGCTCTGCCGATAGATGTCCTGCCGCAGGCTCTTGTCATCCGGGATCGCTACCCGACAGTCATTTTAAAAGAAGACCGCCCCGTCGGTTTTTTTATTTTACATACCTCAAAAGAAACCATTGCCCCGTATTCGAACAATGTGTCTGCCATTTTGCTGAGTGCGCTGTCCTTACATGCACCGCATCAGGGAAAAGGTTATGCCAAACAAGCGATGCTGCAGCTCCCCGCTTTTGTCGCAAATTACTTTCCTTGGTGTGATGAAATCGTGCTTGCTGTAAACCATCGCAATCATCGCGCAAAGAACCTGTACCGGTCTTCCGGTTTTATTGATAAAGGGCGGCGCAGGATCGGCCCGATCGGTGAACAGCATATTCTGCATCATTTTTTGTGAAAGCGCTTGATTATTCATCTCATCCCTGCCGATTTTTCTTGAAACATCTATTCAGAAGCCCATATACTTCAAGTATTAACGACTTGGGAGGGTACAATCATGACAGA
This sequence comes from Bacillus sp. LJBV19, assembly GCF_017797845.1. Taxonomy (NCBI): domain Bacteria; kingdom Bacillati; phylum Bacillota; class Bacilli; order Caryophanales; family Bacillaceae; genus Bacillus; species Bacillus sp. LJBV19. The sequence continues at coordinate 192,343 of NZ_CP072563.1, read as the reverse complement.
CCGGCTTAACATTCACAGATTGACCACAGAAACCAGAAATCCGCAGACCGCTTCAATCCATCAAGCAGACACGATGGAAATTCTCCGCATCATTAACGAAGAGGATTTCAAAGTGGCTGAAGCCGTTCAGCAGGTGCTGCCCGATATTCAGATTGCCGTTCAATTCGCCCATCAGTCCTTACGGCGAAACGGCAGGCTGATTTATGCGGGAGCGGGCACAAGCGGCAGACTCGGTGTACTGGATGCGGTTGAATGCCCGCCTACATACAGCGTAAGTCCCGACACCGTCATCGGTCTGATGGCCGGAGGGGCAGACGCCTTTTTGCAAGCGGCTGAAGGTATAGAAGACAGCGAGGAAACCGGCGCTCTCGATCTCAAAACGATCGGGCTTGCCTCAGAAGACACCGTGATCGCCATCGCGGCAAGCGGGCGCACGCCGTATGCGGCCGGTGCGCTGAAATACGCAAAAACAATCGGCGCCAAAACTGTCGCGCTCACATGCAATAAACACTCATTGATCAGCACTTATGCCGATCACAGCATTGAAGTCGTCGTCGGCCCCGAAGTGATTACAGGGTCAACACGAATGAAAGCGGCGACGGCACATAAAATGATTCTGAACATGATTTCCACGGCCGTGATGATCAAAATCGGCAAAGTGTACGAAAATTTAATGGTGGACGTTCATGTCAGCAACGAAAAATTGAAAGAACGCGCAATCGGCATTATCCAAAGCATCACGGGCGTTCCGTACGACAAGGCAAAAGAAACGCTTGAGGCCGCAGGCAGCCATGTCAAAACGGCAATCGTCATGCTGAAGACGAGTTCGGACGAAACACACGCGAAGGCACTGCTCAAAGAATCAGACGGCTTCATTGACAAAGCCATTGAACAGCACGTTTCAAAAGAAAAAGAACGCTGATCGTTCTTTGGTGAAAAATAATGTGCTTTTACGAGCCCGCGCCGTTTTCATAATCGGCGCAGGCGCTTTTAGGACGCGTTTCAGGCAAAGCTCCCCGGGAAAAATCGTACGGACAAAGGAGGATCTCCATGAGCAAAGAGGCATTTTATCAGTCACTGGCCAAAGATATCCTGGACAATTGCGGCGGTTCATCGAATATTTCAGGCTTTACCCACTGTATGACACGCCTGAGGATTACACCTTTAGATCAGGACAAAACGGATATTGAAGCGCTGAAACAGCTTGACGGGGTAATAGGCGTCGTCGAAGCCGAAACACTGCAGATCATCCTTGGCACGGGTGTCGTCAATCATGTCGCCGACGCTTTCGCAAAACTTATGTCATCCGGAAAAAACATTGATTTAAAAGAAGCCGCCTCACGGAAAAAAGCCGATCTCAACAGAAAAAACACCACACCCATCACACGGTTTCTGAGAAAAATATCAAGCATCTTCATTCCCCTTATTCCCGCACTCATTGCATCAGGTTTAATCACCGGTATTACGAAAGCCGTCATTCAGGCCGGCTGGCTCCCGAAAGAATCCCAAATCGCACTTATTTTAACGGTTATCGGTTCAGGCTTGTTCACTTACCTCGGCGTCCTTGTCGGCATCAATGCGGCGAAGGAATTCGGCGGGACACCCGCGATGGGCGGCCTTGCGGGCATATTGATCCTTAACCCTGAGATCGCCAATATCAGTTTGTTCGGAGAGAATCTGCTCCCTGGCAGGGGAGGATTAATCGGCGTTCTTTTCGCTGCGGTTTTTATCGCTTATACCGAACGGTTTATCAGAAAGTACGTCCATCAATCCATCGACATTATCGTCACGCCTACATTGTCTTTACTTATCACCGGGCTGGTGACATATGTCGTGTTTATCCCTGCAGGCGGTTTTATTTCTGATCTCATTACATCTGGTTTATTGTCGCTGCTGAATGTCGGGGGAGTGCTCTCAGGGTTTGTACTGGGAGCCGCCTTCCTGCCGCTTGTCGTCACCGGCCTGCATCAGGGCTTGACTCCCGTACATTTGGAATTAATCCGATCAATCGGAGATGACCCGCTTCTTCCGATTCTCGCGATGGGAGGCGCGGGTCAAGTAGGGGCAGCCTTCGCCATCTTTATGAAAACAAAAAAAGCCTCATTGAAAAGAGCGATCGGCGGCGGACTTCCATCCGGTCTGCTCGGAATCGGAGAGCCGCTCATCTTCGGCGTCACGCTCCCGCTCGGCCGGCCGTTTTTGACGGCGTGTTTAGGGGCGGGAATCGGCGGCGCCTTTCAAGCCCATTTTCAGGTGGCTACTTTTTCAATCGGTGTCTCCGGCCTTCCGCTCTCGTTTCTCGTACAGCCGGCTCAAATCGTTTTGTATATCATCGGTCTCTTCATCTCTTACGCGGCGGGCTTTGTCTTCACTTATGCGTTCGGATTTAAGGATGACATGGCTGCTGAATTTGAATAAACCGGGAGGGATCAGAATATGAAAACACTGACAGCCGCCATACTCACAATGGTCATCAGCCTCTCTTTTCTGCCGCAGCACAAAGCCGAAGCCCAATCCAAATTATACGACGCAGCAAAGCTCAGAAAGGTTGATCAAATGATTGAAAAAGACATCGCAGCTGGATTCCCCGGAGCCGTCCTCGTCGTCGTAAAGGACGGACGGGTGATCAAAAAGAAAGCATACGGCTACAGCAAAAAATATGACGGGAACACCCTTTTGTCCCGTCCGAAAAAAATGAAAACATCAACCATGTTTGATCTAGCTTCCAATACAAAAATGTACGCGGCCAATTTTGCATTACAGCGACTCGTCAGCCAGGGAAAGCTTGATGTGTATCAAAAAGTCTCGGCTTACCTTCCTGATTTCAAAGACAGAAAAGGCGATCCGATTCAAGAAAAAGACCGCATTCGCGTCATCGATGTGCTCCAGCACCAATCCGGTCTGCCGGCAAGCTTTTATTTCTATCAGCCGGACACCGCAGGCCCTTTGTATTCACAAGAACGGGATAAAACGATCCGTTTTCTCACCCAAATCCCGCTTGAATATAAACCGGGAACAAAACACGTATACAGCGATATCGGTTACATGCTTCTCGGCTGCATCATTGAAAACATAACCGGAAAAACCCTTGATGCCTATGCGGAACAAGAACTGTACAAACCGCTGAAACTGACGCACACACTGTTCAATCCGCTGCAAAAAGGCTTTAAAGAAAAAGCATTCGCAGCTACTGAACGTTTAGGCAACACACGTGACGGAGTCATCCATTTCCCTCACATCAGGACGTATACGCTGCAGGGGGAAGTTCACGATGAAAAAGCATTTTACTCCATGGGAGGGGTGTCCGGTCACGCCGGGCTGTTTTCCAGAGCTGATGATATGGCCGTCCTTCTTCAAGTCATGCTGAACGGCGGCAGTTATAAACACGTTTCTCTCTTCAATAAAAGAACGGCCGATTTGTTCACAACGGCGGCATCCTCTGATCCGACTTTCGCTCTCGGCTGGCGGAAAAACGGCAGCCCGGATATGGAGTGGATGTTCGGCCCTTATGCAAGCAGGCAGGCATACGGCCATACAGGATGGACCGGCACCGTCACGATTATTGATCCCGCTTATAAGCTGGGGATCGCACTTTTGACCAATAAAAAGCATTCCCCCGTCGTCAGCCCCGGTGAAAACCCGAATGTTTTTGAAGGGGATCATTTCCCGACCGGAAGCTACGGCAGCGTCATAAAAACGATTTATGAAGCCATTGAATGACAACCCATGTCTTTTGTCCAAACTATGACGGCAGGAGGGCACCATCATGAAACTTGTCATCTCAGCTGTATTACTGTTGTTCATTGTTTTCGGCACGCATCATGCATCGACAAAACCGGACATTCCGTCACAGGCGGAACAAGCGGTATCCCGTATGACATTAGATGAAAAATTAGGGCAGATGCTCATGCCTGATTTTCGCAATTGGCAAAAAAAGGGGCAGTCATCACCTGAGGCTCTTACCCAAATGAATGACGAAGTCGCAGGGCTTATTCAAAAGTACCGGTTCGGCGGTGTTATCTTATTTGCAGAAAATGTAAAAAACACTGAGCAAACGGTACGCCTGACAGATGCCTTTCAAAAGGCGAGCCCTGACATTCCGCTATTATTAAGCATTGATCAGGAGGGCGGCATCGTAACTAGACTTGGTGAAGGCACTCATTTCCCAGGCAATATGGCGCTCGGAGCCGCTAGAAAAACAGCCTACGCGTCCCAGACCGGCGCCATTATCGGGAAAGAACTGAAAGCACTGGGCATTAATACGAATTTCGCGCCCGTTCTCGATATCAATAATAATCCCGGAAACCCTGTCATCGGCGTCAGGTCGTTCAGTTCAGACCGAGATCTGACAGCTTCACTCGGCCTTGCCTCAATGAAGGCTCAGCAAAAGCAGGATGTCGCTGCCGCCGTCAAACATTTCCCGGGACACGGCGACACGGATGTCGACAGCCACTACGGCCTTCCGCTTGTCACCCACAATCAAGAAAGGCTGCGTCAAATTGAACTTTATCCGTTCCGGAAGGCCATTCAGGCCGGAGCTGATATGATCATGACAGCCCATGTGCAATTTCCCGCTTTTGACGATACAACCTATAAAAGCAAGCTGGACGGTTCAGACATCCTCGTACCCGCCACACTCTCGAAAAAAGTGATGACTCATCTTCTCCGTGAGGAAATGGGATTTAACGGCGTCATCGTTACGGATGCATTAAATATGAAAGCCATTGCCGATCATTTCGGCCAAGAAGAGGCGGTCGTCATGGCAGTAAAAGCAGGAGTCGATATTGCCCTGATGCCGGCCCAAGTGACTTCGCTGCAAACGGAAAACCGCTTTGCCCGGGTTCATTCCGCTTTAAAAAAGGCGGTACAAAAAGGGGAAATTCCGCTTCAGCAAATTAACAAATCGGTGAAACGCATCATTTCCCTGAAAATAAAAAGAGGGATATATCCCGCACCGAAAGAGACAAATCTGAAAAAGAAGATTGCAAAAGCAAAGAAAACCGTCGGCAGCAAAAATCACCTGAAAGCTGAAAAACAAATCGCGGAAAGGTCCGTCACCGTCTTACAAAACAAAAACCGCACGCTCCCATTCAAACCGAAAAAGAACAGCCGCGTTCTCATTGCCGCTCCTTATGAAGATCAAACAGCGTCAATGGAACAAACCCTTCGGCAGCTCATCAAGAAGAAAAAAATCCGGCCGGTAACCATCAGTAAAATGAACTTCGCCGAGCGCACTTTTCATGATGAGCACAAAAAGCTGGTATCCGACGCGGATTACGTGATTACAGGCTCCTATGTCGTGAAAAATGACCCTGTCGTAAACGACGGCGTGATTGATGATTCCGTCACAGATCCCGGCAAGTGGACGACTGCATTTCCGCGGGCCGTCATGAAAGCCGCACAATCGAACCAAAAACCCTTTGTGCTGATGAGCCTGCGTAATCCATATGACGCTGCGAACTTTGAAGAAGCTGAAGCCCTTATCGCAGTCTACGGCTTTAAAGGATATACAGACGGACAATTTCTCCAGCCAAACATTCCGGCAGGCATTGAAGCGATATTCGGACAGACAAAACCGCAAGGCAGGCTGCCCGCTGACATTCCTTCCGTCACTCATCCGGGAACGACACTCTATCCTTATGGTTTCGGTATCAATCTGAAGACCGGAAAACCGCTTTAAACAGGAGGACTGATCATGAAAAAACAAACGGCTGCGCTTCTTGCCGGATTAGTCGTCATCAGTGCCATGACGGCAGTCTCGGCGGCTTCTGACAGAAACCTTCATACCGCCAAGAAACCAAGCATCCAAACAGGCATCGACCGCCTGCTGAAAGATTATAAACAGGAACTGAAGGGAAAAAGGGTCGGGCTGATCACCAACCCGACCGGTGTGAACAATTCATTGAAAAGCAGCGTTGACGTGCTGTATGAGGCACCAGACATCCATTTAACGGCATTATTCGGACCGGAGCACGGTGTCCGCGGCGATGCTCAGGCCGGAGACAAAGTCACATCCTATATAGACGAAAAAACAGGGCTTCCCGTCTACAGCCTGTACGGGGAAACGAGGAAACCGACGCCTGACATGCTGAAAGATACAGATGTGCTGATTTTCGATATTCAGGATGTCGGAACGCGATACTACACCTATATTTATACAATGGCCTATGCCATGGAAGCGGCCAAAGAAAAAGGCATTCCTTTTTATGTCTTGGACCGGCCGAATCCGCAAGGCGGACGAAATCCGGACGGCCCGGTTCTTGAACCGGATTACGCTTCATTTGTCGGACTGTATCCGATCCCGCTGAAGCACGGCATGACGATCGGTGAGCTTGCTCTTTTATTCAATAAAGAGTTTCATATTGGCGCCGACCTCACCGTCGTAAAAATGAAGCGCTGGAAGCGGACGATGACGATTGAAGATACCGGCCTGCCGTTCGTCCTCCCTTCACCTAATATCCCGACCCCGGACAGCATATTCGCATATTCGGCGACAGGACTAATCGAAGGCACAAACGTATCCGAAGGAAGGGGCACGACAAAGCCGTTTGAACTGATCGGCGCGCCTTATATGAAAAGCACCGAGCTCGAAGAACGCCTGAACAGTCTCAAGCTTCCGGGCGTCACCTTCAGAGCCGCATCATTTATCCCCAGCTTCTCCAAGCACCAGGGCAAGCTGTGCCACGGCGTACAAGTCTACGTAACAAACAGAAACACATTTGAAGCGGCAAAAACAGGGCTTTCCATTCTGAAAACCATGCATGACTTATATCCGAATGACTTTTCGTTCTTGCCGACAGGCTCTTTTGACAAGCTGATCGGTAACGGCTGGGTACGCAAAAAAATAGAAAAAGGCGCTTCCATTGAAGACATCACCGGCACATATCAACGCCGGCTGGACCAATTCAAAACTCTAAGAAAACAATACCTCATATACTGACAAAATTCGTGTTACACGTGTAACATTTTGACGCATTTCACATTTCCGCTTTTTATAGGAAAACATTCATTTATTTGGTACAATTTCATTGATAACAGTTATCATTTAAATGAATGTTTCCTAAAAGGTGGTTTCTCATGAAAAACACATTATTCTTTCAGCCCATTGATATCATCTCCGTAAAAAAAACAGCCGACCTTCTGTCAGAGCATCAGCTCACTGATTCCCCCGTATTGATCTTTCATGTGAAAGGCGAGGGACAAATTGATATCGGAACAGACAGCTTTCCGCTGCAGAAGGAAACGCTCTACATCTGTCCTTGTGATGAGACATTCAATATTGCCCCTATATCGTCAGGCGGCATCCATTTGTATATCGTCACACTCCGTGTTTTCTCCTATTCATCAGATGATGAAGCGATGCTTCCGGATAACGGGGAAGACATCTTCCACGGACTTCAGCAAATGAATATACAAACGGTTGATCATTTGACAAGCCGGCTTCAGTCACTTTCTGAAAACGTGCGATCGGCGGATGCATTGCAGAAAATGAAATATACAGCCGACTTTCAGCAGCTGATGTACGACCTTTATGCCGCAAAAGTATGCCATCAAAATAATACGAAAGCGGCGATCGAACAGACAAAACAATTCATACATGCTCAGTCCGACACAAAAATCACGCTCACCCAGCTCGCTCATATGGCGGGAATCAGTCCCAAGCACTACAGTGAAACCTTTAAAAAACTATACGGGCAGAGCGTAACTGAATATATCACAGACATCCGCATAACCAATGCGAAAAAACTGATGGCCAAGGCAAACTGCAAACTGCGGGATATCGCTCATCAAATCGGCTACCAGGACGAATTTTATTTCAGCCGCATCTTTAAAAAACATACCGGCAGCTCACCTACAAGCTATATGAAAAAAAGGCGCATAAAAATGGCCGCGTACGGAAAAGAAACGATGGGGCATCTGATTCCTCTGCATCACGTGCCTTACGCTGCGGCGCTGCACCCGAAATGGACGGCCTATTATTACAAACAATTCTCTTCCGATATTCCGGTTCACCTGAGTGCTTACCGTTATAATGCAAATTGGGAAGAGAACCTGCACACGCTGTCCCAAGCTGCTCCGGACATCATTTTCAGTCTTGATTCTGTCAGTGAAGAAGAAAAACAGCGCCTGAATGACATCACTGACGTTTTTTACCTTCCGGCTCAAGAGAATTGGAGAGACCAGTTTCTTCGCACAGCCGCATATTTGAATGAAGAGCAGGAAGCGCGGCACTGGCTTAAAGCTTATCAAAGTCTCGCCCATTCAGCGAAAGATGCTCTTAAACACGTGCGGCATCAGCGGTTCTTATTTGTCCGTGTATATAAAGAAAATATGTACATCGCCCATAACAACAGTATTGAGGATGTCTTCTTCGGTGATTTAGGCTTTGCCTCCGCAAAACCGGAATCTTTTGCTCCTGACGAAAAGATTTCCTTGGAAATGCTGGCGGATTGCCAAGCTGACTGCATCATGCTTTTCACTTGTAAAGAACCGGAAACGCTTCGTTATTTTCAGCGGATTCAGCAGACCGGGATATGGCAGAACCTTAGAGCCGTCAGCAATAAACGCGTGTTTCCCATTTCATCTGACCCGTGGATTGAATATTCTCCAAGCGGACATCAGCGGATGATCGAACAAAGCGTTTCCATTTTTTCCGAAGATCGTCCATGATAATACCGGAAATTATCCATGGTCTTATCCCTGTTCCTTCTCTATAATTCCAATTGATAATAGTTATCAATTGAACAGGAGGAACAATAGATGAAGAAATTGGCATTCGTTTTCATGATTTTGCTTTTGGCTTTCACGGCCGCGGCTTGCGGAAGCTCAGAAACATCTGATACAGCAAGTAAAGGAAAGGACGCTTCTTCAGATAAAAAGAAAATCGAATATCTAGGAAAAACATATGAAGTCAAAGCGCCGACTGACAAAATCGCCATTACAGGCAGCGTAGAATCAATGGAAGACGCCAAATTGCTTGACGTTCATCCGGCAGGAGCAATTTCTTTCTCCGGCAAATTCCCGGAACTGTTTAAAGATATTACAGATAAATCCGTATCAACGGGAGAAAAAATGCAGCCGAATATGGAAAAAATTCTTGAGCTGCAGCCGGACGTCATTCTGGCATCAACCAAATTCCCGGAAAAAACGTTGAAAAAATTGAGCGGCACCGCTGAAACGATCCCTGTCTCTCATATCTCATCAAACTGGAAAGAAAACATGATGCTGCTCGCCCAGCTTACAGATAAAGAGAAAAAAGCGAAAAAAATCATCGCAGATTACGAACAGGACCTGAAAAAGACAAAAACAAAGATCAACAGCAAAGCGAAACAGTCAAACGCGCTGGTCATCAGAATCAGACAAGGCAATATTTATATTTATCCTGAACAAGTATATTTCAACTCCACGCTTTACGGTGATTTAGGCCTGAAGGCGCCGGACGAAGTCAAAGCGGCGAAAGCGCAGGAACTGATTTCTCTTGAAAAATTAAGCGAAATGAACCCTGACCATATCTTCGTACAATTCTCTGATGACGAAAACGCAGATAAGCCGGACGCTTTGAAAGACTTAGAGAAAAATCCGATCTGGAAGAGCCTGAAGGCAGTCAAAAAAGACCATGTATACGTCAATACGATTGATCCATTAGCCCAAGGCGGAACCGCATGGAGTAAAATCAGCTTCTTACAGGTTGCGGCTGACAAATTGACTCAAGACTAATAAAGAGTAGGTTTTTCACATGTATGCAAAACGGCGGACACACATTATTATCATTGCTTCACCGATTGCCATTGTTCTGTCACTGCTGCTTTCCGTTTTATACGGCGCAAAGCAGCTTGACTTCCATACCGTGTTCTCCGCATTGCTGCACTTTAATCCGGAGAATACCGACCATCAGATCATATGGCATTCAAGAATCCCGAGGGCTGCCGGCGCTATGTTTATCGGCGCCGCCCTTGCTGTTTCCGGAGCGCTCATGCAGGGAATCACACGGAACTATCTGGCCTCGCCTTCGATCATGGGTGTGTCGGACGGCTCCGCTTTTATCATCACCCTTTGCATGGTATTGCTCCCTCAATCGACATCCATTGAAATGATCATATACTCGTTTATCGGTTCCGCATTCGGCGCCGCTCTTGTTTTCGGGCTGGCCTCCATTCTTCCCGGCGGTTTTACCCCGGTGCAGCTTGCCATTATCGGAACGGTGACCAGTATGCTTCTCAGCAGTCTGTCGGCTGCGCTTTCGATTTATTTTCAAATTTCGCAGGATCTCAGTTTTTGGTACAGTGCGAGACTGCATCAAATGAACCCTGATTTTTTGAAACTGGCCGTCCCGTTTTTTGCGATCGGAATCATCACGGCCATGATTCTCAGCAAAAAGGTCACTGCCGTATCATTAGGAGACGACATTTCAAAAAGTCTGGGACAGCAGAAAAGAACCATCAAACTCATGGCGATGGCGGCCGTTGTCATATTGACCGGAAGCTCGGTAGCACTCGCCGGAAAAATTGCCTTTGTCGGTTTGGTCGTTCCGCACATCACACGTTTTCTCGTCGGATCGGACTACAGCAGGCTGATCCCATGCGCGTGCATCATCGGCGGCGTCTTCCTGACCCTTTGCGACCTTGCCAGCCGATTCATCAATTATCCGTTTGAGACGCCTATTGAAGTTGTCACTTCTATCATCGGTGTTCCTTTCTTTCTTTATTTGATTAAAAGAAAAGGAGGGGATCAGCGTGGTGCGTAAAATGGCCGGAATTTATATCATTCTGATTGCTCTCATATTGCTCGTAAGCTATTTCAGCATGACAAGCGGTTCTTTTTCCGCAAAGCCGGGTGAACTGCTCAGTACGCTTTTCCGCATCCATCCGAATCCGCAATATGACATTTTGCTGTTTCAGCTGAGGCTGCCGCGCATTGTCATGGCTGCTGCCATCGGGCTCGGATTGGGGATAGCCGGAGCCGTTATTCAGGCCATTACCAAAAACGGGCTTGCCGATCCCGGTATTTTGGGCATTAATGCAGGAGCCGGAGCGGGAATCGTCGCGTTTATGCTTCTGTTTCAGGGACAATCTGAAGCGACGGCACTTGCCTCTGCGATGGGTATGCCTGTCTTCGGCCTCATCGGAGGATTGATGGCGGCCGTGCTGATCTATATTTTCGCCTGGCACCGGGGGCATCTGGAATCGGGCAGAATTATTCTCGTCGGGATCGCCATGAATTCCGGATTCAGCGCGCTGTCTTTATTTCTTTCATTAAAAATGGACCCGCAGGATTATGAGATGGCGATGGTTTGGAAAAACGGCAGCATCTGGTCGGCAAACTGGATGACCATTACGGCGATCCTTCCGTGGCTGATCTTGTTCATTCCTCTTCTTATGGCGAAAACGTCATTGCTGGATACCATTCGTTTCGATGAGGACACGGTGAAAAGCCTCGGTGTTTCAACCAATAAAGAAAAAACGATTTTACTCATTGCCTGCATCGCTTTGATCAGCGCATGTGTAACCGCAGCGGGCAGCATGGCATTTGTCGGGCTGATCGCGCCTCATATTTCCCGCAGGCTCGCCGGGATTGAGCACAGATACTCTTTACCGGTCAGCGGATTGGTCGGTATGCTCCTCGTCATATCCGCCGACTTTGCGGGCAAATTGTTCTTTCAGCCTTCAGAAGTGCCGGCGGGAATTATTCTTGCGATTCTCGGCGTTCCTTATTTCTTTTTTCTTCTGTTTAAGCAGAAGAAGGGGCTGGATGCATGAGAGGCACCCTTACAGAACACCGGATAAACGGAAAGGAATGCACTGTGTATCTTCCTCCCTCCTATTCGGTTCAAACAGGGGCTTTACCCTGTGTGTACGTACTGGACGGGGGTTCTTTGTTTTTAGAACAGATGGATAAGCTTGAATCCCAATTTGCGAACGGAACACTTCCCGAATTGATTTTTGCCGGCATCAAACCGGCTGACAGGCTCGATGAGTACACACCGTGGCCCGCGCCTTCCCTGAGCCCTGCGTTTCATGATTTCGGCGGCAAAGGGAGGCTCTTTCTCGAGGAGCTGACAGATGCCATCATTCCAACTGTAGAAGATATGCATCACATTTCTGCACATCCGGAAACAAGAGGCCTGATCGGCGCGTCATTAGGCGGACTGTTTTCGATATACGCGATGCTACAAAAGCCTGAAATATTCGGCAGAATCGGCTGTATTTCCGGTTCCTTCTGGTATGAAAAATCAGCAGATTATGTCCGCTCCGCACCGTTGCGGCCGGCACGGCGGCGTATCTATATGTCTGTCGGCAGCCGCGAAGCTGAGCAAAAAAGCAACATCCAAAACACCATGATCCGACAAAATAAAGACATGCATGAAAGCCTGAGGCAAAAGGGCTTTTCTCCATCTCAGCTCTCTTTCACTGTTGAAGAGGGCGCCGTGCACCATCAAGAAGCATTCAAACGACAATTCAATGCAGCACTAAGCTGGCTGTACGGAAAAAACCGCTCACGTAGCTGAGCGGTTTTTTTCATACTTCATCACGACCGGCTTAAGTTCAAAGCGTCTCAGCAAATAGCCGAACAAAGCGGCAAGGATTTGCTGAAAGAGCATCCCGATGACGACCGGAACCGCCACTTGAGACGGAAAGAAAGACACGGCGAGAACGGCTCCGGCGCTGATATTGCGCATGCCCCCTGTATAAATCAGAGACACGATTTCATCCTGGCTCCGCTTCATCAGTCTTCCGATCAGCCAAGCCACGGCATAACCCGTCATGGCAATAAAAAATACCATACCTGCGATGCCCGCAAATTTGATATCCACGTGCGTGACATACGGCGCGATTTCCGAACTGTTAATGGCAATGACAATCATCAGACAGATTTTTGAAAAAGGAGACAGCGACCGGCTTATCGCCTGAGTCCTTACCGGCGGGGAAAACTGGTTGACCATCATCCCTGCGATGGACGGAATCACCACCATCTCCGCCAGCCCTTTCATCATTCCCCACACATCCATCTGAACATTCGCCCCGGCCAGGACAGACAGGCTTAACGGTACGATAAAAGGAGAAAGCACGGTATCAACCAGGATAATAGACAGCGTCAATCCGACATTTCCCTTATACATCGCAGCCCAAATCAAACTCGTAATTCCGGTCGGAATCACCACACCCATAATCAGCCCCGTCACAGTTAAAGGGTCACCGCTGAAAATCAGATGGCCGCTTCCCCATGCAAAAACAGGCATGAAAATATGCAAAACAAACAATGCCATGATCATCGGGAGCGGCTTCTCGATACTGCGCTTCAGCGATTGAAAATTGGCACTCAGACTGCCCGTAAATGTAATAAATGCAAATATCCACGGCACAGCGCCGGCCATCCAGCTGATATGCTGAGATAACAGCACACCCGCCGCCACACTTGACGGAGTCAAAAGCGGCATGATTCTCCCCAACACTTGGTTCAACTTCTGTAGCCACATCATATGCAAGTCTCCTATATACGGTTTTCAAATCTCATTCATTATAACAATGCAAACCCACAAATTTAACCGAAAAAAAGCCCGGATATATTCATCCGGACTTCACAAATTCTATGCCATTTGTTTCATTAAATCTCGGCTTTTCTGATTTAATCCCTTTAATTCAGCCTCAATTCCGTATTCTTTACATTTGGCGACAATTTTCTCAAGAGCCGCCGCTCCCGAATCATCCCACACGTGGGCATCGGTCAAATCAATGACAATTCGTTTCACGTCTTCATCATAAACGATGGCATTCATCAGTTCAGACACGGAAGCAAAAAAGATCTGTCCCGTTACCTTATATGTTCTGACATCTTTCTGTTCGGAATGTGACACAATCTTCAGCTTAGAAATTTTAGCCGTGAAAAAGATCGCGCTTAGCAGCACACCCGCGAAGACACCCTTTGATAAATCATTTGTCAGGACGACCGTCACGACGGTAATAACCATAACGATCGAATCAGTAAGGGGCGCTTTCCGCAAACCTTTAATCGATGACCAGTCGAACGTGCCGATGGACACCATAACCATCACGGCCACCAGCGCAGCCATCGGAATTTTCACGACGATACCGCTTAATACGGCAATTAAAAACATTAAAAACGCTCCGGCCGTAAAAGCCGATAACCGGCCGCGTCCGCCGGCTTTCGTATTAATGACAGACTGGCCGATCATGGCGCATCCGGCCATGCCTCCGAAAAATCCGTTCACAATATTGGCGATGCCTTGTCCGCGGCTTTCTTTGTTCTTATCACTATTCGTATCCGTCATTTCATCAATGATCTGGGCTGTCAGCAACGACTCAAGCAATCCGACGAATGCAAGCGCCAGTGAATACGGGAAAATAATCCGCAATGTCTCAAACGTCCACGGAACATCCGGTATCAAGAAATGCGGAAGTGAACTTGTAATCCCGCCCATATCACCGACCGTGCGGACATCCGCATGGAAGACCACCGCAATGATCGTCATGACAATAATCGCCACCAGCGGAGACGGCACAGCCGTCGTAACCTTCGGCAATAGATATATGATAGCCAGTGATCCGGCAAGCATGGCGTACATGACCCATGAAGCTCCTTTGAACTGCGGCAGCTGCGCAGAAAAAATCAAGATCGCCAAAGCATTCACAAATCCGATCATGACCGAACGCGGAATAAATTTCATCAATTTCGCTATCTTACTGACACCTAGAATAAATTGAATAATACCTGTCAAGATGGTTGCCGCAAACAAATACTGCAGCCCGTAATCAGCCACCAATGTCACCATGACAACCGCCATCGAACCCGTAGCGGCTGAAATCATTCCCGGTCTGCCGCCGAAGATAGAAATAATAATCGCGATACAAAATGATGCATAAAGGCCGACCATCGGATCGACACCTGCAATAATTGAAAATCCGATCGCCTCAGGGATCAGAGCGAGAGCAACCAGAATACCGGCCAGAATGTCTTTACGGACATTCCCGAACCATTGCTGCTGTAACGTATAATCTTTCAAATGATAACGACTCCTTTTCACTATAAAAATCCGCACCTTATCAGTTGGAAACATTGATTTTCATCTGGGGAATATGAGGCAAGCTTACGGGGAAAAAGAGGACACGCTCAGAGTATAATGTCATTGAGGAAAGGAATTGTTAACAAAGAGTATCATATTAAACTTTAAAGAAATGTGCAAGACCGTATAAATAAGAAAACGGCTCTCACTGGAGCCGTTTCCGCTTTTATAAAAGTTCCGGATCAGACACAAGAATCGTTTTTATTGCGCTGATATCTTTTCTTTCTTTTGTCACCGGGTCGATGCCCATGAGATGATCAATGGCTTCTTCATAATTCTTCAGTTCCGTCTTTTCCGTAATAAAATCATAGAGCTGCGGAAGGTCGGACGCGCATGCTAACGCGGCCTCCATGATCTGGCGGGCTTCACCTGTGCCTACAATCGTCACGCCGTTTGACAGCAGCTGGTACGGCCTGACCGTCATCTCATACGTATCATCAAAGCCCATCGGCACGATTCTGCCTCCCTTTTCAATAAAAGGATAAGCCCAATCAAGCTGATTGCCGATCGCGTCAAAAATCACATCAAATTTTCTTCCTTGATTAATCCGTTTCACTTCATCCACGGTTAATGCTTCAGGGTGGTAGACATAATCCGATATCCGGCTCGCCGCCTCGCTTCGGAAACTGCCTATTTCAGTCGCAACCGTCAATCGCGCCAGTTTTTTCACCATCATTTGCACAAGCAGTCCGATCGGTCCCGACCCCAAAACCAAGACCGAGTCCTCCGGCTGAATCGAAGCCTTGTCCACAACATTCAGCACACAAGAGAGAGGCTCAACCAATGTGGCCCGCTCCCATTCCATTGAATCCGGAATTCTGTACATGAACCTGTCTTCCCCCACGTAATATTCCGCAAACGTTCCGTGCGCCCCGATTCCGAGCTGCCAATCCTCGAAGGTTTCGCAATAACACGTCAGCCCTCTCCGGCAATAATGACATTTCCCGCAAAACTGCGTAGGATCTATCACGACGCGGTCTCCGACTTTTACATTTGTCACGTCCGGTCCGATTTCTACGACCGCTCCCACCGATTCATGCCCCATAATCATATGATGGGTTGCATTCATTTTTCCTTTCAGCACATTTAAGTCCGTTCCGCAGATACCGGTGCCGAAAATTTTCACTTTCACATCATTGGATTTCCGAATTTGAGGCTCGTCCACCTCTTGATATTCAAGCTTATCATTAGGAGTCCAGACCAACGCCTTCATATTTCTCTTCCTTTCTGCCCCAGCGGATTTGGTCTAACAATGTTTGATGAAGCTCTTTCGTTGATGCCGCAATACATGATTGCTGATTCTGATAACTTAAATCTGTCAGAAGTGTTTCGTCCAAAGACCGGCCGTATGCATCCGTAATGACCACTCCCGCCTTCTTCGCCAAAAAGACGCTTGCGGCAATATCATAAGGAAACAAATGCAGCACCTGCCCGTTCCCGACCTGCTGAAAATCTGAAAGCAGCTTCGGATCATCTTTCAGCAGACGATTACCGATATCCACATAAGCATCCATCTGCCCCGTGATAATTCGTGAAATCGAATAAGAAGCGCTGTTGAAAACAAAAACCCCGCCATTATTGGCCGACTGGTCAATCAGATGGCCGTATGCGTCCGTCATCAGCTGCGCCGGATGCCCGTTAAATTCAAGGCTCCAAAACATATTTTTAATATCCCGCACTCCGCTCAAATTCGGCAATTCTCCATGATACCCTTCAAAATGAATCGCATCGCTGTATATATCACCGTACATATAAGCGCCTGATTTCAATTCAAGTAAAAAAGCAAATTCGATATCCTTAATCTTTGCGTTTGGCTTATACGAAGCAAGCGCAATCGAAATACACGACATTTCAAGTCCCGCGGCGGCCGGGCGCGTTCCGTCTATCGGATCTACAATTAAAATATATTGCGGATCTTCTCCAATCAGCTTCAGGCCGCCATCCTCCGTGTAAAAAGCAACCGGATGGCCCTTTTCTTGAATATAATCCAGCACCGCCTCCTCAGCAGCGGCGTCTATGTTAAATTGGGCGTCGCCTCCCGGAGAATAGCCGTTTACAAGCCGGTTTTTCAGCGTGCCTTTTTGATTTTTCACCTTTTGATAAACAAATTGTCCAAGCCCAATGATATAATCTCTCACTTGATTTCCTCCAATAGCTTGCGAAGTCTGTAGCAGAGCACTTCGGCTTCACTAAGTGTAATGGTTAAAGGCGGACGGATTTTAAATACATTTCCGAATCCGTAACGGGATGTCCGGAGAATCAGCCCGTAATCCATTGCCCGTTTAGCAATATAATTGGTCAGCTCCACATCCGGTTCATTGTTCTCTTTAACAATCTCCACACCGATCATAAGACCGACGCCTCTTACCTCAGAAATAAAAGCGAAATCCTCTTTCATCGTTTCTAAGCGATCCATAATATAATGACCGACCGTCGTTACATTTTCCAAAAATCCCGGGCGCTGCATAATATCTATGGTTTTACACGCGGCAGCGGCGGCCATCACATTTGAGCCGTACGTGAAGGAGTGCGTATACCCCGGAAGCCCGGTATACTTGTCCTCCGTCAGAGTGGCGGCGACTTGGAAGCCTGTGCCCCCGAGCCCTTTTGCTACCGTCATCATATTAGGTTTCACATCGAAGTGGTCCGCGGCAAACATTTTACCCGTCCGTCCGAACCCGGTCTGAATTTCATCAAAAATCAGGGCGATATCATGTTCATCACAAAGCTTTCTCAGCTGTTTAAAATACTCTTTAGGCGGAACGACGTTTCCACCGTTTCCGGATATCGGTTCAATAATCATGGCGGCAATTTTTCCATTGCTCGCATACTCAATAAAATCATTAATTCTTTCTACGCACAGCATACCGCATGAATCAGGTTTCTGATTATAAAAACAGCGGCTGCAATACGGATCGGGGACTTGCAGGCCAAAAGAAATTTGCGGCGGGAAAGGTTCTTTTCTGAATGAGTTGCCGGACAAAGCTGAAGTCATATACGTTTGTCCGAGGTGGCTTCGAAATAAGGAGATGACATCGGTTTTTCCGGAGTAATACTGAGCCATTTTAATAGCTCCTTCATTTGCACCGGAACCGCTGCTGACTTTAGGGTGTACTTTTGTGAGATTATCGGGGGCGATTTCTACTAGTTTTTCTGCCAGTTTATTTACGGCGTCTGTTTGAAAAGATGATGTCACATGGATCAGCTTATCGGCTTGTTCTTTAACCGTATCAATGACTTCTTTGTTACCGTATCCTAAATTCAAGTTAAATGTGGCAGAAGCGCAATCAATGTACTCATTTCCCTCTTGATCGTACAGGTAAATCCCTTCTCCGCGCTCCATTACTACATCGTCAACACTGTAATACAAGCTGTCTGGATTCGTGATTTCCTTCGTTCCCACAAATACCACCCCTATGAAATTATTAGAATTTCGCTTTTTATCGTATAAATTATTGAAAATAATGTCAACGTTCTTTCTTGTAAAAAATGTTAACAATTTGTTAACGTTACCATAAGGGATGTACGAGAAAAAGTTATGTGATATAGTAACAATACTTGGATTTTTTGTAAAATCATCATGTCATACGAGTAGAGAGAAATATTATTTTACCAATAAGGAGATAAAATGATGAAAACTCGTCTGCTGTGGATAAGCTGTTTTTCTTATGGATCGATTGCTTTTACACTTGTTATTCTGGGAGCCGTACTGCCTGAGTTACTCACACATTATTCACAAAGCTACAGTAATGGCGGAGTATTGGTATTCTCTCAGTTCATGGGCTTTCTCATCGGTGTCATCGGAATGCCATACATGGTGAAAAAGCTTGGGCGCAAAAACGTCGTTATCTTTGGCCTGGCACTCATCAGCTGTGAAATGTTCATCACCTTCCTGCCGCCCTGGCCGCTGCTCTTTCTTCTCGTCAGCATCGCAGGGCTTGGCGCCGGACTGGTGGAATCCTGCGTAGGCACGATCATCCTCACCGCTATTAAAGAAAGACAGGCTGTGGCCATGAGCAAGATGGAAGTGGCCTACGGATTAGGTGCGCTTTTCATGCCTCTGCTCTCAGGCTTTCTTATCAACAACCACATGTGGACAATTGCTTTTTTAGTATTAGGGTTATCCAGTTTTGCACTCTTAATTGCATGGAAGCAGATGAGTTTCGGCAGTATTGATCAGCTTCTCATCCGCAAAGAGGTCTCTTCTGCTGACACTCAAAAAGAAAGCACCGGTTATCGGTCACACGGATTGCTGTTTATTGCCTTGGCGGGTGCTTATTTCTTCTTTTACGGCGGCAGTGAAGTTTCAATTGTCCATTTTATCCCCTCCATTTTCGCTGAGAAATGGGATATCCCCAACTCTTTGGCAACGATAACAGTTACAGTGTATTGGACGGGTATGATCATCGGAAGGTTATTAACAGGCCCGGTATCAGAAAAGCTGACATATCACCGTTATCTTCGTCTCATAAGCATTGGCGGTCTGGCAGCACTTACCGTATTAGCATTAAGTAAAAACGTATGGTTCGGTTTTGCCCTTTGCTTCTTTTTAGGACTGTTCATGGCAGGCATGTTTGCAATAGCCCTAATCATCACGAATCATTTTTATCCCGGAAAGACAGAAACAACTACCAGTATTCTGCTCGCTTCAAACGGATTAGGAGGTTCACTCCTTCCGATCGCCGTCGGCTGGAGCTTAGATGAATATCCCGCACAAACTGCATTCTGGCTGTTTACTGCACTGATGCTCCTTATGCTGCTGATTGTGTTCAGTTTAAGAATGCTCGAGACAATAAAATCAAACAATCTTCAACATCACAACAGCAAAGCAAAATCAATGTAAACAAAAAAGCTAATGCCCTTGAAAGGCATTAGCTTTATATATCTATGTGATCTTCCATATAAAAAACCCAGTTCATCATGAACTGGGTTAAGATAGCTTGGCGGCGTCCTACTCTCACAGGGGGAAACCCCCGACTACCATCGGCGCTGAAGAGCTTAACTTCCGTGTTCGGCATGGGAACGGGTGTGACCTCTTCGCTATCGCCACCAAACCATTGAGAGTGTTCTCTCAAAACTAGATAACAGTAAGCATACATTCAAATTGGTTAAGTCCTCGATCGATTAGTATCTGTCAGCTCCATGTGTCGCCACACTTCCACCTCAGACCTATCAACCTGATCATCTTTCAGGGATCTTACTTCCTTGCGGAATGGGAAATCTCATCTTGAGGGGGGCTTCATGCTTAGATGCTTTCAGCACTTATCCCGTCCGCACATAGCTACCCAGCGATGCCCTTGGCAGAACAACTGGTACACCAGCGGTGCGTCCATCCCGGTCCTCTCGTACTAAGGACAGCTCCTCTCAAATTTCCTGCGCCCGCGACGGATAGGGACCGAACTGTCTCACGACGTTCTGAACCCAGCTCGCGTACCGCTTTAATGGGCGAACAGCCCAACCCTTGGGACCGACTACAGCCCCAGGATGCGATGAGCCGACATCGAGGTGCCAAACCTCCCCGTCGATGTGGACTCTTGGGGAGATAAGCCTGTTATCCCCGGGGTAGCTTTTATCCGTTGAGCGATGGCCCTTCCATGCGGAACCACCGGATCACTAAGCCCGACTTTCGTCCCTGCTCGACTTGTAGGTCTCGCAGTCAAGCTCCCTTGTGCCTTTACACTCTGCGAATGATTTCCAACCATTCTGAGGGAACCTTTGGGCGCCTCCGTTACCTTTTAGGAGGCGACCGCCCCAGTCAAACTGCCCACCTGACACTGTCTCCCCGCCCGATAAGGGCGGCGGGTTAGAAGGTCAATACAGCCAGGGTAGTATCCCACCGATGCCTCCACCGAAGCTGGCGCTCCGGTTTCCAAGGCTCCTACCTATCCTGTACAAGCTGTACCAACATTCAATATCAGGCTGCAGTAAAGCTCCACGGGGTCTTTCCGTCCTGTCGCGGGTAACCTGCATCTTCACAGGTACTATAATTTCACCGAGTCTCTCGTTGAGACAGTGCCCAGATCGTTGCGCCTTTCGTGCGGGTCGGAACTTACCCGACAAGGAATTTCGCTACCTTAGGACCGTTATAGTTACGGCCGCCGTTTACTGGGGCTTCAATTCGCACCTTCGCTTACGCTAAGCGCTCCTCTTAACCTTCCAGCACCGGGCAGGCGTCAGCCCCTATACTTCGCCTTACGGCTTCGCAGAGACCTGTGTTTTTGCTAAACAGTCGCCTGGGCCTATTCACTGCGGCTCTCTCGGGCTTGCACCCTAACAGAGCACCCCTTCTCCCGAAGTTACGGGGTCATTTTGCCGAGTTCCTTAACGAGAGTTCTCTCGATCACCTTAGGATTCTCTCCTCGCCTACCTGTGTCGGTTTGCGGTACGGGCACCTCTCACCTCGCTAGAGGCTTTTCTTGGCAGTGTGGAATCAGGAACTTCGCTACTATAATTCGCTCGCCATCACAGCTCAGCCTTCACGGGAAACGGATTTGCCTATTTCCCAGCCTAACTGCTTGGACGCGGATATCCAATACCGCGCTTACCCTATCCTCCTGCGTCCCCCATTGCTCAAATGGTGAGGAGGTGGTACAGGAATATCAACCTGTTATCCATCGCCTACGCCTTTCGGCCTCGGCTTAGGTCCCGACTAACCCTGAGCGGACGAGCCTTCCTCAGGAAACCTTAGGCATTCGGTGGAGGGGATTCTCACCCCTCTTTCGCTACTCATACCGGCATTCTCACTTCTAAGCGCTCCACAAGTCCTTCCGGTCTTGCTTCACAGCCCTTAGAACGCTCTCCTACCACTGTTCGAAGAACAGTCCGCAGCTTCGGTGATACGTTTAGCCCCGGTACATTTTCGGCGCAGAGTCACTCGACCAGTGAGCTATTACGCACTCTTTAAATGATGGCTGCTTCTAAGCCAACATCCTGGTTGTCTAAGCAACTCCACATCCTTTTCCACTTAACGTATACTTTGGGACCTTAGCTGGCGGTCTGGGCTGTTTCCCTTTCGACTACGGATCTTATCACTCGCAGTCTGACTCCCAAGGATAAGTCATCGGCATTCGGAGTTTGACTGAATTCGGTAACCCGGTAGGGGCCCCTAGTCCAATCAGTGCTCTACCTCCGAGACTTTTACCTTGAGGCTAGCCCTAAAGCTATTTCGGAGAGAACCAGCTATCTCCAGGTTCGATTGGCATTTCACCCCTACCCACACCTCATCCCCGCACTTTTCAACGTGCGTGGGTTCGGGCCTCCATTCAGTGTTACCTGAACTTCACCCTGGACATGGGTAGATCACCTGGTTTCGGGTCTACGACCACGTACTCAATTCGCCCTATTCAGACTCGCTTTCGCGCGGCTCCGCATCTTCTGCTTAACCTTGCACGGGATCGTAACTCGCCGGTTCATTCTACAAAAGGCACGCCATCACCCGTTAACGGGCTCTGACTACTTGTAGGCACACGGTTTCAGGATCTCTTTCACTCCCCTTCCGGGGTGCTTTTCACCTTTCCCTCACGGTACTGGTTCACTATCGGTCACTAGGGAGTATTTAGCCTTGGGAGATGGTCCTCCCGGATTCCGACGGAATTTCACGTGTTCCGCCGTACTCAGGATCCACTCAGGAGAGAACGAAGTTTTGACTACAGGGCTGTTACCTCCTATGGCGGGCCTTTCCAGACCTCTTCATCTACCTCGTTCCTTTGTAACTCCGTACAGAGTGTCCTACAACCCCAAGAGGCAAGCCTCTTGGTTTGGGCTGGTCCCGTTTCGCTCGCCGCTACTCAGGGAATCGCATTTGCTTTCTCTTCCTCCGGGTACTTAGATGTTTCAGTTCCCCGGGTCTGCCTTCTCATATCCTATGTATTCAGATATGGATACCACTCCATTACGAGTGGTGGGTTTCCCCATTCGGAAATCTCCGGATCAAAGCTTGCTTACAGCTCCCCGAAGCATATCGGTGTTCGTCCCGTCCTTCATCGGCTCCTAGTGCCAAGGCATCCACCGTGCGCCCTTTCTAACTTAACCGTTAAAAAGAATCACTACGTGATATCTTGCATTACTAATTGAATGTGAATTACTTCTGTTATCTAGTTTTCAAAGAACAACATCTCGAAGAATCGAATGATCCTTCAAAACTAAACAAGACAGGGAACGTTCTGTTTATAAGACCCAAGGTCTTATATTCCGTTAAAATCCTTAGAAAGGAGGTGATCCAGCCGCACCTTCCGATACGGCTACCTTGTTACGACTTCACCCCAATCATCTGTCCCACCTTCGGCGGCTGGCTCCTAAAAGGTTACCTCACCGACTTCGGGTGTTACAAACTCTCGTGGTGTGACGGGCGGTGTGTACAAGGCCCGGGAACGTATTCACCGCGGCATGCTGATCCGCGATTACTAGCGATTCCAGCTTCACGCAGTCGAGTTGCAGACTGCGATCCGAACTGAGAACAGATTTGTGGGATTGGCTTAACCTCGCGGTTTCGCGCCCTTTGTTCTGTCCATTGTAGCACGTGTGTAGCCCAGGTCATAAGGGGCATGATGATTTGACGTCATCCCCACCTTCCTCCGGTTTGTCACCGGCAGTCACCTTAGAGTGCCCAACTGAATGCTGGCAACTAAGATCAAGGGTTGCGCTCGTTGCGGGACTTAACCCAACATCTCACGACACGAGCTGACGACAACCATGCACCACCTGTCACTCTGCCCCCGAAGGGGACGTCCTATCTCTAGGATTGTCAGAGGATGTCAAGACCTGGTAAGGTTCTTCGCGTTGCTTCGAATTAAACCACATGCTCCACCGCTTGTGCGGGCCCCCGTCAATTCCTTTGAGTTTCAGTCTTGCGACCGTACTCCCCAGGCGGAGTGCTTAATGCGTTAGTGCGAGCACTAAGGGGCGGAAACCCCCTAACACTTAGCACTCATCGTTTACGGCGTGGACTACCAGGGTATCTAATCCTGTTCGCTCCCCACGCTTTCGCTCCTCAGCGTCAGTTACAGACCAGAGAGTCGCCTTCGCCACTGGTGTTCCTCCACATCTCTACGCATTTCACCGCTACACGTGGAATTCCACTCTCCTCTTCTGCACTCAAGTTCCCCAGTTTCCAATGACCCTCCCCGGTTGAGCCGGGGGCTTTCACATCAGACTTAAGAAACCGCCTGCGAGCCCTTTACGCCCAATAATTCCGGACAACGCTTGCCACCTACGTATTACCGCGGCTGCTGGCACGTAGTTAGCCGTGGCTTTCTGGTTAGGTACCGTCAAGGTGCCGCCCTATTTGAACGGCACTTGTTCTTCCCTAACAACAGAGCTTTACGATCCGAAAACCTTCATCACTCACGCGGCGTTGCTCCGTCAGACTTTCGTCCATTGCGGAAGATTCCCTACTGCGCCTCCCGTAGGAGTCTGGGCCGTGTCTCAGTCCCAGTGTGGCCGATCACCCTCTCAGGTCGGCTACGCATCGTTGCCTTGGTGAGCCGTTACCTCACCAACTAGCTAATGCGCCGCGGGTCCATCTGTAAGTGGTAGCCGAAGCCACCTTTTATGTCTGAACCATGCGGTTCAAACAACCATCCGGTATTAGCCCCGGTTTCCCGGAGTTATCCCAGTCTTACAGGCAGGTTACCCACGTGTTACTCACCCGTCCGCCGCTAACATCAGGGAGCAAGCTCCCATCTGTCCGCTCGACTTGCATGTATTAGGCACGCCGCCAGCGTTCGTCCTGAGCCAGGATCAAACTCTCCGATAAAGTAGTTTGACTGACTACGCACATCGCTGTGCGATTTATTTAAAACTTTGAATTAACAGGTACGTTTTGTCTTGTTTAGTTTTCAAAGATCATTACCGCTTGTTGAAGCAGCTTTATTATCTTACCACTCAGCTTCTTTTATGTCAACAACTTTTTTTAAGCTGTTTCCGAAGCTTTTTGTTGTTGTCTGCTGTTCATCAGCGACGTTTAATAATATACCACGGTGTCTCTCTATAAATCAAGCATTTTTTTAAAAAAAAGAGAGAAAAAGAAAACCAGTATATTATCTTTAAAGTTTGAGAATGGTCGGGAAGACAGGATTCGAACCTGCGACCCCATGGTCCCAAACCATGTGCTCTACCAAGCTGAGCTACTTCCCGATTTTTAAAAATATTATGGCGCGCCCGAGAGGAGTCGAACCCCTAACCTTTTGATCCGTAGTCAAACGCTCTATCCAATTGAGCTACGGGCGCAATTAATATCACAATATCCCGTTGGGATAAAATGGAGCGGAAGACGGGATTCGAACCCGCGACCCCCACCTTGGCAAGGTGATGTTCTACCACTGAACTACTTCCGCAAGTAAAAATGTAATGTACAGCCAGAATACAGCATCAGATAACCCAAAAACTGTATTGTTATTTATTCAGTAAAACTCCAAACAGTATAACCCGCAGTTTAATCTAAAGCATACTGTTCATTATGACAAAAGTAATTATATCAAGGTTTTGATAAAAGTCAATACCGTTTAACAATTAATTATGTTAATCTCTTTGAATCATTGAAGCAAGGCTAACCTCATCAGAAAGCGCGCTTTAAACACCTATACCTTAACTGCTGCAATCAGTAACAGTTTTTACTGATCCAAACAAAAAAATAACAGTTCCATAACGCGCGGAAACTGCTTCAGATCAACGTATTTAGATAAGCTTCCAAGCGGGCTCGAACCGCTGACCTCTTCCTTACCATGGAAGTGCTCTACCTGCTGAGCTATGGAAGCAATGGCTCCGCAGGTAGGACTCGAACCTACGACCGATCGGTTAACAGCCGATAGCTCTACCACTGAGCTACTGCGGAATATTATAAGCTTCATAAACAAAAACATGGTAGATAAAATAAAAAAGCTTGGCGGCGTCCTACTCTCACAGGGGGAAACCCCCGACTACCATCGGCGCTGAAGAGCTTAACTTCCGTGTTCGGCATGGGAACGGGTGTGACCTCTTCGCTATCGCCACCAAACCATTGAGAGTGTTCTCTCAAAACTAGATAACAGTAAGCATACATTCAAATTGGTTAAGTCCTCGATCGATTAGTATCTGTCAGCTCCATGTGTCGCCACACTTCCACCTCAGACCTATCAACCTGATCATCTTTCAGGGATCTTACTTCCTTGCGGAATGGGAAATCTCATCTTGAGGGGGGCTTCATGCTTAGATGCTTTCAGCACTTATCCCGTCCGCACATAGCTACCCAGCGATGCCCTTGGCAGAACAACTGGTACACCAGCGGTGCGTCCATCCCGGTCCTCTCGTACTAAGGACAGCTCCTCTCAAATTTCCTGCGCCCGCGACGGATAGGGACCGAACTGTCTCACGACGTTCTGAACCCAGCTCGCGTACCGCTTTAATGGGCGAACAGCCCAACCCTTGGGACCGACTACAGCCCCAGGATGCGATGAGCCGACATCGAGGTGCCAAACCTCCCCGTCGATGTGGACTCTTGGGGAGATAAGCCTGTTATCCCCGGGGTAGCTTTTATCCGTTGAGCGATGGCCCTTCCATGCGGAACCACCGGATCACTAAGCCCGACTTTCGTCCCTGCT
The DNA here is from genome assembly GCF_017797845.1 of Bacillus sp. LJBV19. Taxonomy (NCBI): domain Bacteria; kingdom Bacillati; phylum Bacillota; class Bacilli; order Caryophanales; family Bacillaceae; genus Bacillus; species Bacillus sp. LJBV19. Next base: position 165,688 of record NZ_CP072563.1, on the reverse strand, counting down.
CGACTTGTAGGTCTCGCAGTCAAGCTCCCTTGTGCCTTTACACTCTGCGAATGATTTCCAACCATTCTGAGGGAACCTTTGGGCGCCTCCGTTACCTTTTAGGAGGCGACCGCCCCAGTCAAACTGCCCACCTGACACTGTCTCCCCGCCCGATAAGGGCGGCGGGTTAGAAGGTCAATACAGCCAGGGTAGTATCCCACCGATGCCTCCACCGAAGCTGGCGCTCCGGTTTCCAAGGCTCCTACCTATCCTGTACAAGCTGTACCAACATTCAATATCAGGCTGCAGTAAAGCTCCACGGGGTCTTTCCGTCCTGTCGCGGGTAACCTGCATCTTCACAGGTACTATAATTTCACCGAGTCTCTCGTTGAGACAGTGCCCAGATCGTTGCGCCTTTCGTGCGGGTCGGAACTTACCCGACAAGGAATTTCGCTACCTTAGGACCGTTATAGTTACGGCCGCCGTTTACTGGGGCTTCAATTCGCACCTTCGCTTACGCTAAGCGCTCCTCTTAACCTTCCAGCACCGGGCAGGCGTCAGCCCCTATACTTCGCCTTACGGCTTCGCAGAGACCTGTGTTTTTGCTAAACAGTCGCCTGGGCCTATTCACTGCGGCTCTCTCGGGCTTGCACCCTAACAGAGCACCCCTTCTCCCGAAGTTACGGGGTCATTTTGCCGAGTTCCTTAACGAGAGTTCTCTCGATCACCTTAGGATTCTCTCCTCGCCTACCTGTGTCGGTTTGCGGTACGGGCACCTCTCACCTCGCTAGAGGCTTTTCTTGGCAGTGTGGAATCAGGAACTTCGCTACTATAATTCGCTCGCCATCACAGCTCAGCCTTCACGGGAAACGGATTTGCCTATTTCCCAGCCTAACTGCTTGGACGCGGATATCCAATACCGCGCTTACCCTATCCTCCTGCGTCCCCCCATTGCTCAAATGGTGAGGAGGTGGTACAGGAATATCAACCTGTTATCCATCGCCTACGCCTTTCGGCCTCGGCTTAGGTCCCGACTAACCCTGAGCGGACGAGCCTTCCTCAGGAAACCTTAGGCATTCGGTGGAGGGGATTCTCACCCCTCTTTCGCTACTCATACCGGCATTCTCACTTCTAAGCGCTCCACAAGTCCTTCCGGTCTTGCTTCACAGCCCTTAGAACGCTCTCCTACCACTGTTCGAAGAACAGTCCGCAGCTTCGGTGATACGTTTAGCCCCGGTACATTTTCGGCGCAGAGTCACTCGACCAGTGAGCTATTACGCACTCTTTAAATGATGGCTGCTTCTAAGCCAACATCCTGGTTGTCTAAGCAACTCCACATCCTTTTCCACTTAACGTATACTTTGGGACCTTAGCTGGCGGTCTGGGCTGTTTCCCTTTCGACTACGGATCTTATCACTCGCAGTCTGACTCCCAAGGATAAGTCATCGGCATTCGGAGTTTGACTGAATTCGGTAACCCGGTAGGGGCCCCTAGTCCAATCAGTGCTCTACCTCCGAGACTTTTACCTTGAGGCTAGCCCTAAAGCTATTTCGGAGAGAACCAGCTATCTCCAGGTTCGATTGGCATTTCACCCCTACCCACACCTCATCCCCGCACTTTTCAACGTGCGTGGGTTCGGGCCTCCATTCAGTGTTACCTGAACTTCACCCTGGACATGGGTAGATCACCTGGTTTCGGGTCTACGACCACGTACTCAATTCGCCCTATTCAGACTCGCTTTCGCGCGGCTCCGCATCTTCTGCTTAACCTTGCACGGGATCGTAACTCGCCGGTTCATTCTACAAAAGGCACGCCATCACCCGTTAACGGGCTCTGACTACTTGTAGGCACACGGTTTCAGGATCTCTTTCACTCCCCTTCCGGGGTGCTTTTCACCTTTCCCTCACGGTACTGGTTCACTATCGGTCACTAGGGAGTATTTAGCCTTGGGAGATGGTCCTCCCGGATTCCGACGGAATTTCACGTGTTCCGCCGTACTCAGGATCCACTCAGGAGAGAACGAAGTTTTGACTACAGGGCTGTTACCTCCTATGGCGGGCCTTTCCAGACCTCTTCATCTACCTCGTTCCTTTGTAACTCCGTACAGAGTGTCCTACAACCCCAAGAGGCAAGCCTCTTGGTTTGGGCTGGTCCCGTTTCGCTCGCCGCTACTCAGGGAATCGCATTTGCTTTCTCTTCCTCCGGGTACTTAGATGTTTCAGTTCCCCGGGTCTGCCTTCTCATATCCTATGTATTCAGATATGGATACCACTCCATTACGAGTGGTGGGTTTCCCCATTCGGAAATCTCCGGATCAAAGCTTGCTTACAGCTCCCCGAAGCATATCGGTGTTCGTCCCGTCCTTCATCGGCTCCTAGTGCCAAGGCATCCACCGTGCGCCCTTTCTAACTTAACCGTTAAAAAGAATCACTACGTGATATCTTGCATTACTAATTGAATGTGAATTACTTCTGTTATCTAGTTTTCAAAGAACAACATCTCGAAGAATCGAATGATCCTTCAAAACTAAACAAGACAGGGAACGTTCTGTTTATAAGACCCAAGGTCTTATATTCCGTTAAAATCCTTAGAAAGGAGGTGATCCAGCCGCACCTTCCGATACGGCTACCTTGTTACGACTTCACCCCAATCATCTGTCCCACCTTCGGCGGCTGGCTCCTAAAAGGTTACCTCACCGACTTCGGGTGTTACAAACTCTCGTGGTGTGACGGGCGGTGTGTACAAGGCCCGGGAACGTATTCACCGCGGCATGCTGATCCGCGATTACTAGCGATTCCAGCTTCACGCAGTCGAGTTGCAGACTGCGATCCGAACTGAGAACAGATTTGTGGGATTGGCTTAACCTCGCGGTTTCGCGCCTTTGTTCTGTCCATTGTAGCACGTGTGTAGCCCAGGTCATAAGGGGCATGATGATTTGACGTCATCCCCACCTTCCTCCGGTTTGTCACCGGCAGTCACCTTAGAGTGCCCAACTGAATGCTGGCAACTAAGATCAAGGGTTGCGCTCGTTGCGGGACTTAACCCAACATCTCACGACACGAGCTGACGACAACCATGCACCACCTGTCACTCTGCCCCCGAAGGGGACGTCCTATCTCTAGGATTGTCAGAGGATGTCAAGACCTGGTAAGGTTCTTCGCGTTGCTTCGAATTAAACCACATGCTCCACCGCTTGTGCGGGCCCCCGTCAATTCCTTTGAGTTTCAGTCTTGCGACCGTACTCCCCAGGCGGAGTGCTTAATGCGTTAGTCTGCAGCACTAAGGGGCGGAAACCCCCTAACACTTAGCACTCATCGTTTACGGCGTGGACTACCAGGGTATCTAATCCTGTTCGCTCCCCACGCTTTCGCTCCTCAGCGTCAGTTGCAGACCAGAGAGTCGCCTTCGCCACTGGTGTTCCTCCACATCTCTACGCATTTCACCGCTACACGTGGAATTCCACTCTCCTCTTCTGCACTCAAGTTCCCCAGTTTCCAATGACCCTCCCCGGTTGAGCCGGGGCTTTCACATCAGACTTAAGAAACCGCCTGCGAGCCCTTTACGCCCAATAATTCCGGACAACGCTTGCCACCTACGTATTACCGCGGCTGCTGGCACGTAGTTAGCCGTGGCTTTCTGGTTAGGTACCGTCAAGGTGCCGCCCTATTTGAACGGCACTTGTTCTTCCCTAACAACAGAGCTTTACGATCCGAAAACCTTCATCACTCACGCGGCGTTGCTCCGTCAGACTTTCGTCCATTGCGGAAGATTCCCTACTGCTGCCTCCCGTAGGAGTCTGGGCCGTGTCTCAGTCCCAGTGTGGCCGATCACCCTCTCAGGTCGGCTACGCATCGTTGCCTTGGTGAGCCGTTACCTCACCAACTAGCTAATGCGCCGCGGGTCCATCTGTAAGTGGTAGCCGAAGCCACCTTTATGTCTGAACCATGCGGTTCAAACAACCATCCGGTATTAGCCCCGGTTTCCCGGAGTTATCCCAGTCTTACAGGCAGGTTACCCACGTGTTACTCACCCGTCCGCCGCTAACATCAGGGAGCAAGCTCCCATCTGTCCGCTCGACTTGCATGTATTAGGCACGCCGCCAGCGTTCGTCCTGAGCCAGGATCAAACTCTCCGATAAAGTAGTTTGACTGACTACGCACATCGCTGTGCGATTTATTTAAAACTTTGAATTAACAGGTACGTTTTGTCTTGTTTAGTTTTCAAAGATCATTACCGCTTGTTGAAGCAGCTTTATTATCTTACCACTCAGCTTCTTTTATGTCAACAACTTTTTTTAAGCTGTTTCCGAAGCTTTTTGTTGTTGTCTGCTGTTCATCAGCGACGTTTAATAATATACCATGCATTCTTTAAATTTAGCAAGTGTTTTTTTCATTTTTTTTAAAACGTATTTCGTTATATTCATCTCCGCCGCGGCATACGATGTAATCAAGCATGGACAAGATAAGGAGGCGTCATCAGTGAATCACTTCTACGTGTGGCACATCAGAAGGATAAAACAGCTGCTTATTATTATCATTGCCGCATTTGCAGCAGCCAGCTTTTTTTATATACAGAGAGCCGTCCCCCTTCCTGTATTTTTAACTGATAGCGGCCCGAAGGCTATTTCAAAAGGGGAGACGAAAGCGGGCGAAGTCGCATTAACATTCGATATCAGCTGGGGCGACGAAAAAGCGGTTCCTATTCTGAACGCGCTAAAAGCAAACGGTATTAAAAACGCCACTTTTTTTCTGTCAGCTTCTTGGGCGGAACGGCACCCGGACACAGTTGAACGTATGATAAAAGACGGACATCAAATCGGCAGCATGGGATATGCGTATAAAAATTATACGAACCTAGAGGACAATGAAATAAAAAAAGATATCCTCCGGGCCCAGACCGCATTTAAAAAGCTGGGTGTAAAGAATGTTCATTTACTCCGCCCGCCGACCGGACAATTTAATAAAAAGGTTCTTACCATTGCACAGAAGTACCACTATTCAGTGGTTCATTACAGCGTTAACTCGCAGGATTGGACAAATCCCGGCCCTGATAAAATCATTGAAAATGTAAACAGTCATATAAAAGGCGGCGACATTGTCCTGCTGCACGCCTCTGATTCAGCAACACAGACTGAAGAAGCGCTCCCCGCCATTATTCACAATTTAAAGCAAAAAGGACTGAAAAACGTGACTGTCGGCGACCTGATCGCAAATACTGACGTCAAGTCATCAGAAGTGAAATAACTACCTCTGGGCAAACTTCGGCAGCATTAGCAGCTGAAACGCATTGCAGCCCATCAGCGGAATCAGCATCAAATAAAGCCAGTCCTCATTATTCACTCGTAGCGCAGGAACCCATTCAAGCGCTGTAATAACGACCATTAAAAATAATGATGAAACGAACGTATTTTTTGAGGACTGCTTTTGTTTTATATATGCCGTCAACAGGCCGACGGCAAGCAGAGCCAGCGGCAGCCAGATAAACCCCGCAATCGAGTCATCCCGCTCTCCGAAAAACAAAAATCTGACGTACATTAAATCAAAAGCGACAAACAGAATGATAAACAGCTGAAGCAGATTCCAAAGCGAGCTTGATCTGAGAATTTCAAGGGCAAACCGGTGCACCGTCAAAAAAACGAAGAATCCCATCTGGCTGATCACACTGAAAATCATGCCTACCCCGATAAACCAGATCAGAACGGAGAAAATCTGACCGGCATCAAAATTCAGGAAGAACCCCTTGTACTCCCCCCACTTCAGAGCAAATCCCACGACGCTTGTAATAAGAGCGCCCACAGCTAAAATCGAAAAGAAAAATCGAACAAGCCCGCGGCTTTTCATCTCTTATTCATCCCCCTGACAATCGCGTTCAGCGATATTTTGTTATGTATAAATCCATTCCGATGAATCATATTAAAAATAAGTACAAGTAAGGAAGGAGCTTATGCATGTCAAAAGCCAAAACGCTATTGATAAGCTGTTTTGTTGTATTATCTGTAACAGCTTGTGCTCCAAAAGACCAAGCAGCGGATATGGATTATGACCAGACTAAAAAAATGGTTGTTGATATATTAAAGACAGATGATGGAAAAAAAGCAATTAAGGAAATATTAAATGATGATGCGATGAATGAGGCATTGGTGATTGATCAAAATGCCATTAAAGGCACAATAGAGAAAACCCTCACCTCTAAAAAAGGGGCGGAGTTCTGGAAAACCATCTTTGAAGACTCAAAGTTCGCCGAGAGCTTTGCAAAAACTCTTCAGCCCGAGCATGAAAAAATCATAAAAAAACTGATGAAAGACCCTGATTATCAGAAAAGTTTTATGCAGATCATGCAGGACCCCGGCATGGATAAAAAATACTATGAGCTGGTGAAAAGCCAAAAGTTCCGCAGTTACTTAGAAGATGTAATTACAGAGACACTTTCCAGCCCGCTTTTCAAAAAGCAATTCGAGGATGAATTGAAAAAAGCGGCTTCAAGCTCTGAAAAAGAAAGCCAATAAAAGGCCGGGCCGTGTTGATCCCGGCCCCTTTTTTATTCAGCTGTTTTTTCAATGACTTTCTGGGCGATCCCCATATAAATTTCCCCGATCGGATGACTTCTGTCATAGACAGAAGGCGCAAACTGGTCCTTGTCCCAATCAGGCTGTTTTAAAGGAATTCTGCCAAGCAGCGGCACTTGCAATTCCTCTGCAAGCTTATCTCCCCCGCCTTGACCGAACACATATTCTCTCTCGCCGGTTTTTGCACTTTGATAGTAAGCCATATTTTCAATGACCCCTACAACTTCATGATCGGTCTTAATCGCCATAGATCCCGCTCTCGCCGCTACAAATGCGGCTGTAGGGTGCGGCGTTGATACGATGATCTCTTTGCAGCTCGGAAGCATCGTGTGTACATCGAGCGCCACATCACCCGTGCCGGGCGGCAGATCAAGAACGATATAGTCAACCTCTCCCCAGTCAACTTCATGGAAGAAGTTATTCAGCATCTTGCCCAGCATCGGCCCTCTCCACACAACCGGAGCGTTTTCTTCGACGAAAAAACCCATCGACATAACCTTTACTCCAAATCTTTCGACAGGAAGCAGTTTTTCTCCTTCTACTGTCGGGCGAACTGTAATACCCATCATGTCGGGCACGCTGAATCCGTATATATCCGCGTCGATCAAGCCGACTTTTTTTCCGAGCCGCGCAAGAGAAATGGCCAGGTTGACGGAAACCGTTGATTTGCCGACACCGCCTTTTCCGCTTGCCACCGCAAGAAAGACCGGCGGGTGTTTCCTATTCAGCAGGGTTTCGCTTTCAGCTGCCGGCCGGCTGAATTTCGCCAATGTTTCTTCCGGCAGCTCTTCAAACCGCAGTCCGACAGTTTCCGCACCCGCTTCTTTCAAAACGGATACGATTTCCTGCTGAATACCCATCTGTTCAGCCGTCCCCGTTTTTGCCAATGCAATTTTTACACTGACATGCCGTTTTTCCGGCTTGATCTTTACTTCTTTAATGGCATCCAATTCTCCCAGCGGTCTATGAAGAAAAGGTTCGCGCATGTTTCCGACTATATTTCTTACTTCATCTTCTCTTATCATCGAACCCTCACCCTTTGTGTATTCGTTTACAAATGGTATTATACCATATATTAAACATAGAATCGGCGAAAAACCCTCCTTACTCGGGAGGGTCTCCTTTCTCTGTGAAGTATCTCAATACGCCCTTATACACGGAAGAAGCGATTTTGTCCTGATATTTGGGCTGTCCGAGCCTTTTCGCTTCCGCGGGATTGGACAGAAATCCGATTTCCACCAGCGCGCCCGGTTTGGTTACATTCTGCATTAAGTAAATGCCGTGTATCCGTTTCGCCTTTCTCGTTGTATTCTCCAAATTGATTCTCAATTCGTCCTGTATATATTTTGCCACTTTTTCATTTTCTTCGTATTTTCCATAGTAGAAGCTTTGGGCGCCGCTCCATCTTGGTGACGGTATGGCGTTCAGATGAATGCTGATATAAAGCTCCGCCTCTGAACGGTTGATGATTTCCACGCGCTTTCTCAGATCTTCCGCTTTGCGTCTGCTGTAGCCTTTCGTCCCTTCAGGAGCTAAATCAGTATCCGTCTCCCGCGTCATAATGACCAAAGCTCCCTGCTCCTGCAAATAGTCTCTTACCCTGGAGGCCACTTCGAGAGTAATGTCCTTTTCAAGGTGACTGCCTCCCGTGGCGCCTCCGTCCGGCCCGCCGTGTCCCGGATCGAGATAGATGATTTTTCCGCTCAGCGGCAGACTCCACGGCCGCCAGGAATCATCATTATGGAATTGAAACCGGAATAAACACAATAATATGATAAAGCCAAGTAAAAAACCGAGCCATTTCAGCTTTTTTGTCATACCTTTCCCTCCCGCTTGTCCCCGTTATTAATAAGTATGGGACAAGGGAAGAAATTATGATTACCTCATACGGAGCTTACATTGTTTTTCTCTTTGCAGAAATCCTTCCGTCCACCAGCTGTTGATAAACCGGCAGGACGCTTCATAGATTTCTTTTTGTTCAACGGAAGAATATTGCTCATGCGTCCAATTGCAAAGATATTCAAAAAAATCGACCGTCAGTTCTTCCTCTTCTTCAGCCGAACGGGCGTTTGCCCTCTGCAAAGACTCACCATAATAGCCAAAGACGCCGAACCGGCCGCCTAATAAATACGCTTCAATTGCAAAATCTATGCACCCTTCACTCAGAATGCCGTTTTCGTCTTGAAGAAAGGGAAACAAAGGGGTAAGACATGCTTTTACGGACTGAATGATCTGCGTCAGTGACAGCTCCTTTAGTAAACTCTTCTCAAGCTCAAAATCCTTCTGCCGTTTCACGTCTGAAAAAGATAATACTTCTGCCATTGCCAGCCACGCTCCTTTTTACTGTTATTTTGAAAGGAAAAGGGAAAAAGCATGCTTTGTTGATAGTGGAAATCCTCCCAAATGAAGGAGTTTTATGTTAACTGGAAGAAGAAAGAGCTGAGGTGACGTTATGAAAAAGCTGTTTCAATACAATTGGATGGTGCGTGACGAGTGGTTTATGCTATGTGAAAAGCTGAGCCGGGAGGAACTGACGAAAACCCGGACGGGCGGAATGGAGAGCATCTTGCGGACTTTATTTCATATCATTGATGCCGAGATCAGCTGGGCTCGTGCCATTTTAGGTAAAGATGATGTTTTACCTGCTGAGTCTGACTATACGAGCATTCAGGATCTTAGAAAGCTGTCTGAACAGTATCGGGAGGATGTCATTCATGCGGTCTCCCGCAAAGGACCGGATCTTGTTAAGCCGGACTGGATGGACCAAACCTTTCCTAAAGAAGATATTCTCCGCCACATCCTTGCGCATGAGATTCACCATATGGGACAACTGTCGGTTTGGGCCAGAGAAATTGGGATAGAACCGGTTTCGGCTAATGTGATCAGCCATCCGCAGGAAAAAGCCGCAAAAAAACAGCACCTCTGACGGGATGCCGTTTTTATATTTTAATGCTTCTTGTTACGGAGTATGTATTAATGTATTCATCCAGCACGAGGCCGCCTTTGTCCTCGTAAAAACCGGCAACCATAAAGCCTGCGTCAATCTGACCTTTAATTTGATCCTCCAGCGTATGGCCGAATTCAAGCGCTTCATGATTATCAATAAGTTCCTTTACCTTTTTCTTACTCAGATCTTTTTCATCCGAAAACGGAATGGAATACTTTACTTTTAGTACGCCTTCCTGCTCTAAATCCATATCAAATAAGAACACGACGGGATTTACAAAACCGGAGACTAAAGACCCGCCTTTTTTCAATACGCGATAAGCTTCTTTCCATACCGGAAGAACCGTATCAACAAAGCAATTCGATACCGGGTGCACGATAAAATCAAATGACTCATCATCAAAACAGCTCAGATCATTCATGCTGCCTTTGACAGTCCGAAGCGTAAGATCGTCCCGCTCGGCAACCATTCTGTCTTGCGCAAGCTGTTTTTCCGAATTGTCAAAGATGGTGACGTCCGCTCCTGCAGCAGCCAGGACCGGGCCTTGCTGTCCTCCTCCTGAAGCGAGACAAAGAACCTTCAGACCGTCTATGGGCGGAAACCAATCTGCCGGCACATCTTTTCCGGGGGTCATCCTGATGCTCCAATTGCCTTTTTTCGCTTCACCAATCGTATGAGAATCAACCGCAACCGTCCATTCATTGCCTGTTTCGACTTTTTTATCCCATGCCTTGCTGTTATGTATGACTAACTTATTCATTATAACTGCGCTCCTTATTGGTAATGAATAGAGTATAACAAACAATTCTAGAAAAACATCGGATAACCTCTTGAATATGAGAAAAAAATACAAAAAAACCACAACCAAGAAGTTGTGGTTTTTGCAATCCAAAACGATTAACGTTTTGAGAACTGAGGTGCACGACGAGCGCCTTTAAGACCGTATTTTTTACGTTCTTTCATACGAGCGTCACGAGTCAGAAGACCAGCACGTTTAAGTGTTGCACGGTATTCTGGATCTGCTTCAAGCAAAGCACGAGCGATACCATGACGGATTGCTCCAGCTTGACCAGATAAGCCGCCTCCATGTACGTTTACTAAAACATCATAAGTACCAGCTGTTTCAGTTAAAGTTAATGGTTGTTTGATATCTTCGATTAGAGCCGGAGATGGAATGTGCTCGCTGATTTCACGATTATTAACGACGATACGACCTTCTCCTGGAACTAAGCGCACACGCGCTACAGAACTTTTACGACGGCCAGTACCGTAATATTGAACCTGTGCCAAATTGGTAACCTCCTTTTTAATTAACCGCGAAGTTCGTAAACTTCAGGTTTTTGTGCTTCATGTGGATGCTCAGAACCACGGTATACGTTCAATTTTTTGAACATTTGACGACCTAGAGAACCTTTTGGAAGCATGCCTTTGATAGCAAGCTCAAGCATTTTCTCAGGGTAGTTTGTACGCATTTCAAGAGCAGTTCTTGATTTTAATCCGCCTGGATGTTGAGTGTGACGGTAGTAGATTTTGTCAGTTAACTTTTTACCAGTTAACTCGATTTTTTCAGCGTTGATGATGATCACATGATCTCCAGTATCAACGTGCGGTGTGTAAGTCGGTTTGTGTTTTCCGCGAAGGATAGATGCAACTTCTGTAGAAAGACGTCCTAAAGTCTTGCCTGCTGCATCAACAACTAACCACTTGCGTTCAATAGTACTTGCGTTAGCCATAGGTGTTGTACGCATTGAATTTCCCTCCTAAATGATCTGTCATTTTCAATAATCTTCGATTACGTTCTATTTCACAACACAATAAGTTCCGGGGCTTATCGTGGGGTTGAAATACATACCATATGATATCTTATAACTTTATGCAGACTCTGTCAAGAAAATGTTACACCTGGTTTAGTTGTCATAGCAAACGCTCCATAAATACAGCCCGTGCCCCGGTGCGGTGCGCCCCGCGGCTTCGCGATCTTTCGCTTCGAGCATTGCTTTTACATCATCGGGAGAAAATTTTCCAGCTCCTGTATCCAATAACGTTCCGGCAATGATTCTGACCATATTATAGAGAAAACCGTTTCCGGTGATCCGCATCTGCAGGCCGTCCCCGGTCTCAGTCCAATCCAGCTCGTAAATCGTTCTGACCTTATCCTGAACCGCGGTATCAGCCGCGCAAAAGCTTGTGAAATCATGTGTCCCGATGAGGTGCCTTGAAGCTTCCCTCATTTTCTGCACATTAAGCGGATATGCAAAATGGTAAGCGTAATGTCGTTTAAATACGTCCGGGTGTTTCTCCGTATATACAATGTAGCGATATTCCTTTTGGACCGCGCTAAATCGTGCATGGAACCCATCATCCGCAATCTCTGCTGTTTTGACGGCAATATCATCAGGCAGCAGGGCATTGAGCGCAAACGGCCATTTCTCAGCCGGAATGGACAGCGGCGTATCAAAATGAATGACCTGCCCGGCAGCATGAACATCGCTGTCCGTGCGGCCGGATGAGTACACAGGCACTCTGCCGTCCGTTTTATGGATGACGGCCAGCGCTTTTTCCAATTCACTTTGAACGGTCCGTTTTCCAGGCTGAACCTGATATCCGTTAAATAAATGCCCGTCATAAGCAATGGTACATTTCACTCTCATTCAGCAGCACCTCTAACTTCTTAAGAAAAACAATAACACGGCTAATACGATGATGAGCAGAATAGCTCCGGTATCCTTTCCGGTCCAGACGAGCTTTCTGTATTTCGTTCTCCCCTCACCGCCCTGGTAGCCTCTCGCCTCCATAGCGACCGCGAGCTCTTCCGCGCGTTTAAAGGCGCTGACAAACAGCGGGACAAGCAGCGGAACAACCGCTTTGATTCTGTCTTTCACCGGGCCGCTTGTAAAGTCCGCACCCCTCGCCATTTGCGCCTTCATGATTTTATCTGTCTCTTCCATCAATGTCGGGATAAATCGCAATGATATCGACATCATCAATGCGAGTTCGTGTACGGGCAGCTTCACCTTTTTAAAAGGATTCAGGAGCTGCTCCATTCCATCCGTTATTTCAATCGGCGTTGTTGTCAGCGTCAGCAGCGTCGTCATAAAGATAAGGTAAACGAAACGGAGGGAGATAAAAATCCCCTGTATAAGTCCGCCCTCATACACTTTAAACCAGCCAAGCTGAAAAATGACTGATCCTTCATGGGTCATGAAAATGTGTAATAAAAAGGTAAACGCCACAATCCAGATAATCGGCTTAAGCCCCTTCAGCAAAAAGCTGAACGGCACGCGTGTTAAGGCAATCACCCCGAATGTAAACAAACCGAGCAAAGCGTACGTCTGTACGTTGTTTGCTAAAAAAACGATACATACAAAAAGAAAGATGCTGACAAGTTTTGTTCGCGGGTCCAATCGGTGAATAAGCGATGATCCGGGAACATACTTTCCGATAATCATGCTGTCCATCATTGGTCCTTTTCCTCCTGAAAGAAAGCCTTAATTTCACTGGCGGCATCCTGCAGGGTCAGCATGGGTTTCTCATACTTGACTCCGAGAGCCTTCTCAAGCCGTCTCTGAAACTTTACCGATTCAGGAAGATCCAGTCCCATTTCGGCCATCTCTTCACCTTTTACAAACAAGTCACGCGGACTCCCCGTCGCTTTAATGGTTCCTTTGTGCATGACGATCATTTCGTCAGCATAGCGGGCGGCGTCCTCCATGCTGTGGGTGACGAGAATGGTAGTCAGGTTTCCCCGCTGATGAAGCGCATAGAACATGTCCATAATGTCCTGGCGCCCTCTCGGATCAAGACCGGCCGTCGGTTCATCCAAAACCAGCACTTCCGGCTCCATCGCGAGAACGCCGGCAATCGCCACTCTGCGCATCTGGCCGCCGCTGAGCTCAAATGGTGAACGATCCAAAATGTCTTCCGGAAGGCCCACAAGTCCCAGCATTTCTTTTGCTTTCCGTTCAGCGTCTTCTTTTTTTACACCGAAATTCATCGGTCCGAATGCGATGTCCTTCAGCACAGTCTCTTCAAACAGCTGATGTTCGGGAAATTGGAAAACGATTCCGACTTTTTTTCGCAAAGTCTTAAGGTCTTTATTCTTTTTACCGGCTGCCAGAATCGTGCTCCCGAGTTCAAGCTGTCCTTTAGTCGGTTTCAGCAAACCGTTTAAATGCTGCAGGAGCGTCGATTTGCCCGACCCTGTATGCCCGATGACGGCAACGTAGCTGCCCTCTTTTATCACGGCATTGATATCATACAGAGCCAACCGTTCAAACGGTGTTTTCATTTGATAGCGGTGTTCTACATCTTTGATTTTAATGTCCACAGCTCATTCACCAGCCCTTCCTGAGTCAGATGGTTTTTCGTTAACGCCAGTCCGCTTTCTTTCAAAAGCAGGCTGAGCTGGAATGAGAAAGGCAAATCAAGACCGATGCGAACCAAGTCTTCGTTTAATTTAAAAATCTCTTCAGGCGTGCCCTCTGCATATTTCCTGCCGCCGTTCATCACAATGATCCTGTCCGCCCTTGCGGCTTCTTCCAGGTCATGTGTTATCGAAATGACGGTGGCCATGCCCTGATCTTTTAAGCGTCTGACAGTATCAAGGACTTCTTCTCTCCCAATCGGGTCAAGCATGGATGTCGCTTCATCCAAAATCATAATATCAGGACGCGCGGCAATAATTCCCGAGATCGCCACTCTTTGTTTTTGACCTCCGGAGAGATGGTGCGGCTCTTGATCAAGAAAATCCTGCATATTGACTTGTGTGACAGCCCAATCTACTCTCTCAATCATTTCTTCGCGCGGAACACCATTGTTTTCTAAACCAAAAGCCACATCATCGCGAACAGTCGTTCCGACAAATTGGTTATCGGGATTCTGAAAGACCATCCCTATTTTTTTTCGCACATCCCACACGGTATCCTCAGTCAGCTTGATGCCGCCGACTTCAATTTCTCCGGCCTCAGGCAAAATCAGCCCGTTCAACGCTCTGGCCAAAGTCGACTTCCCTGAACCGTTGTGGCCTACGATAGCAAGCCATTCTCCTTCGTATACCTCCAGACTCACACCGTCCAGCGCCGGTCTTTCTGCATCTTTGCGGTAACGGAATAGAATGTCTTTTACGGATATAAGCTGTTTTTGATCCACGGGCGCCTGACCTCCTCTCAGCTATAGCTCTGCTTTTCTGTCTCATGATAAAAAGTTCTGATATCTAAAAAAAGGGCATAGATCCAGTTAGAAACTGTCCCGCCCTTCTTTAGATACACAAAAATATGTGATTAAACCAATTCGATGATTGCCATTGGTGCACCGTCACCACGGCGAGGACCAAGCTTCATAATACGTGTGTATCCGCCTTGGCGCTCCTCGTAACGAGTTGCAATGTCAGAGAATAATTTTTGAAGTGCATCTTGGTTATTTTCTTCATTAGCAACCTCGTTGCGAATGTATGCAGCAGCTTGACGACGAGCATGCAAGTCACCGCGCTTACCAAGAGTGATCATCTTTTCAACAACAGAGCGAAGTTCTTTCGCACGTGTTTCAGTTGTTTCAATTCTTTCGTTGATGATCAAATCTGTTGTAAGATCACGAAGCATAGCTTTACGCTGTGAACTCGTACGTCCTAGTTTTCTGTATGACATGTGATGTCCCCTCCTTTAATGGAATGCTGTTTCTAAATAAAAAACACACGAAAATCCTAGTTCACATGGAAACTAGATCAATCGTCTTTGCGAAGGCCGAGTCCAAGTTCTTCTAGTTTCGCTTTCACTTCTTCAAGTGATTTGCGTCCCAGGTTGCGAACTTTCATCATATCTTCTTCCGTCTTGTTCGCAAGTTCTTGAACCGTGTTAATGCCCGCACGCTTCAAGCAGTTGTAAGAACGGACAGAAAGGTCAAGTTCCTCAATCGTCATTTCAAGAACTTTTTCTTTTTGGTCCTCTTCTTTTTCAACCATGATTTCAGCATGCTGAGCTTCGTCAGTTAAACCGACGAATATATTAAGGTGTTCAGTTAAAATCTTTGAACCGAGAGCAATTGCTTCCTTCGGTCCAGTGCTTCCGTCAGTCCAAACATCAAGTGTAAGTTTGTCATAGTTTGCAACCTGGCCTACACGAGTGTTTTCTACCTGATAAGATAAACGAGAAACTGGCGTAAAGATTGAATCGATCGGAATCACGCCGATAGGCTGATCGTCTCTTTTGTTCGAATCAGCAGGTGTATACCCACGTCCTCTTTGTGCAGTAAGGCGAACTCGGAAACTCGCATTCTCACCAAGAGTCGCGATATGAAGATCCGGATTAAGGATTTCAACATCGCTGTCGTGTGTAATATCAGCTGCTGTGACAGTTCCTTCGCCCTGTACATCAATTTCAAGCGTCTTCTCTTCATCAGAGTAGATTTTCAATGCAAGCTTTTTAATGTGCAAGATTATCGTTGTAACATCTTCCACAACGCCTTCGATTGTCGAGAATTCGTGCAGTACACCATCTATCTGGATCGATGTTACAGCGGCACCAGGGAGTGAGGATAAGAGGATACGACGTAAGGAGTTACCCAGAGTTGTACCATATCCACGCTCAAGCGGCTCTACGACAAACTTACCAAATTTGGCATCGTCGCTGATTTCAACCGTTTCGATTTTTGGTTTTTCAATCTCGATCATTACTTAAAACCCTCCTTCAAAACGTCGAAACCTCGAATAGAATCATATGAGATTCCATCCGAAATTCCCCATTGTTTAGTCCCGTATGTGCTCAGGCAACGAGTCGGTGCATTCGTTTCATAAATAACTGTATCATAACCCATTATTGACAGGGACACAAAATCTATACAAACAAATTACACGCGGCGACGTTTTGGTGGACGGCATCCATTATGAGGAACAGGAGTTACGTCTCTGATAGCTGTAACTTCAAGTCCGGCAGCTTGTAAAGCACGGATTGCAGCTTCACGGCCAGAACCTGGTCCTTTAACAGTTACTTCAAGAGTTTTAAGTCCGTGTTCGATTGAACCTTTAGCAGCTGTTTCAGCAGCCATTTGCGCAGCAAAAGGAGTAGATTTACGAGAACCTCTGAATCCTAGAGCTCCGGCACTAGACCAAGAAAGAGCATTACCATGAGTATCAGTGATCGTAACGATCGTGTTGTTGAAAGTTGAACGAATATGAGCGATTCCTGACTCAATATTCTTTTTCACGCGACGTTTACGCGTGTTTTGTTTACGAGCAGCAGCCATTGTTTAGGTACCTCCCTTACTTATTTTTTCTTGTTAGCTACAGTACGACGCGGACCTTTACGAGTACGCGCATTGTTTTTAGAGTTTTGTCCGCGAACAGGCAAACCTCTGCGATGGCGGATTCCGCGGTAGCTTCCGATTTCGATCAGACGCTTGATGTTAAGAGAAACTTCACGGCGAAGGTCACCTTCTACTTTCAGTTTGTCAATAACATCACGGATTTTACCAAGTTCTTCTTCAGTAAGATCACGCACACGAGTATCTTCAGAAACACCAGCCTCTTTCAAGACTTGCTGAGCCGTTGTGCGGCCAATTCCGAAGACATATGTTAAAGAAATAACAACACGTTTGTCACGTGGGATATCTACACCAGCAATACGAGCCATTCTCTGGGCACCTCCTTATTAATTATCCTTGTTTTTGTTTATGCTTTGGATTTTCACAGATCACCATTACTTTTCCTTTTCTGCGAATAACTTTACATTTCTCGCAGATTGGTTTAACTGATGGTCTCACTTTCATGTGTTTCCAACCTCCTTCAGTTTCCGGAGTGCTTTATTTGTAACGGTACGTAATCCTGCCACGAGTTAAGTCATATGGAGATAATTCTACCGTAACTTTGTCTCCAGGTAAAATGCGAATGAAGTGCATGCGGATTTTACCAGATACGTGAGCCAAAACCGTATGGCCATTTTCGAGTTCAACTTTGAACATCGCGTTTGGCAGTGTTTCGACAATCGTACCTTCCACTTCAATTACATCGTCTTTCGCCATTCAAGTGTTCTCCCTTCTTCAAATCAGTAACTTGCTCTCTGACAAATTTCAAAAGAGAAAATCTCAGTTATCCGTTTGTCACACGCCCTGTTTCGTTTATACTGTTCTGAACTTCCGGAGATACGCAATCATAAAGGGTGAATGATTGATATTCTTTTTCTAAGGAGAATGAAATGTACGCTTTTCTCCGTCTGCTTTAGTACACGATGATGAATCTTCATTCCGATGACAGCAGCTAGCCGTTTTTTCTTCCGACCAATTGTAAACCTACAATCTGCCCAGGTGCGGAATGAAAAACATATGTCATGGAATTCATTTCATCATCTAGACTTTTGTCAGTATATCAAAACCCGTTTCCGTAATCGCAATCGTATGTTCAAAATGAGCACACTTTTTCCCATCTACCGTTACAACCGTCCAGTTATCAGCCAATGTTTTCACATATCGGCTGCCAGCGTTAACCATCGGTTCTATAGCGAGAACCATACCAGGCTTCAGCCTAGGTCCTTTGTTTGGCGGACCGTAATGAGGAATTTGCGGATCCTCATGCAAGTCTTGACCAACACCATGTCCGACATACTCCCTAACAACTGAAAACTGCTCATTTTCGACATACGTTTGTATTGCGTGGGAAATATTCGACAAACGTTCACCTGGTTTTGCTTCCTTCAAGCCTTTATATAAAGACTCCTCTGTCACTTCCAGCAGTCGTTTATCATCATCACTGATGTTTCCTACCGGATATGTCCAAGCAGAGTCACCATGATAACCATTTAATTTAGCACCGATATCAATGCTGATAATGTCACCGTCACGCAAAACCCTTTTACCGGGAATTCCGTGAACGAGTTCTTCATTAACTGATACACAAATGCTCCCGCGAAACCCATTATACCCCTTAAAAGATGGGATTGCACCCTGCTTCTCAATAAAACGTTCGGCAATTTGATCCAATTCTTTTGTCGAGATCCCTGGTTTAATGTGCTTTTTCATCTCTTCATGAGTCAAAGCCACGATTCGCCCTGCTTCCCGCATGATGCCAAGCTCACGAGGGGTCTTACAGATAATCATTTGCTCAATCCTCCAAGAAGCTCTTTCACATCTTTGTACACGTCGTTAATGTCCTGCTGGCCATTGACGTTGACAAGATACCCTTTCTCAGAATAAAAATCGAGTAAAGGCTGAGTCTGCTTCATGTTGACCTCAAGCCGTTTTGAGACGGTTTCCTCATTATCATCTGCCCGTTGATAAAGGTCTCCTCCGTCTTTATCACAAACACCCGGCGTTTTCGGCGGATTGAAAACCAAATGATAGGTTGTGCCGCAAACACTGCAAATTCTGCGTCCAGTCAAACGTTCCATTAAAGAGTCTTTGTCTACTTTAATGTTAATGACATAATCAATCGGCTTGCCGTATTCCTCAAGAATGTTTTCAAGAGCTTCAGCCTGAGCGACTGTTCGCGGAAATCCGTCCAGAAGAAAACCTCTTTCACAATCATCTTTGCCGAGTCTTTCTTTGACAATGCCGATTGTGACTTCGTCCGGTACGAGCTCGCCTTTATCAATATAAGACTTTGCTTCGAGTCCGAGTGGTGTTTCTTCTTTCATAGCAGCACGGAACATATCTCCCGTTGAGATATGAGGTATCCCATAATCCTCAACAATTCGTTCTCCCTGTGTGCCTTTACCGGCTCCAGGAAGTCCCATTAAGACTAAGTTCATTCGGATTTCCCCCGTCCTCTCTTATTTAGAGGAATGGTTAAAACCAGTCCTCTAATTTTTCATAAATCCTCGGTAATTACGTTTCACTAACTGGCTCTCCAGCTGCTTCATTGTCTCCAAGGCTACCCCGACGACAATTAACAATGATGTTCCGCCAATCTGTGCACTTTGAGGCAATCCAGCGAATTGAATGAAAAAGATAGGAAGAATGGAAATCACGGCTAAGAATATAGAACCCACAAACGTAAGTCGATACAAAATGCTCGTAATTCTATCTTGAGTCATTTTCCCTGGACGAACCCCCGGGATATAGCCACCCTGTTTTTTAAGGTTATCAGCCATTTGTTCAGGGTTTACCTGCACAAAAGCATAGAAGTACGTAAAGGCGATAATTAATGCGACATAAACCGCCATGCCCACCGGATGTGTATTGTCAAAGTTGGCTTGAATCCACTTTGTCACATCGTTTTCTCCGAAAAATGACGCGATAGTACGCGGCGTAATAAGAAACGCAACCGCAAAGATTACCGGAATAACCCCTGCCGGATTCACTTTAAGCGGAAGGTGAGTTGACTGGCCTCCGCCAACAGGTGAACGACCTTGCCCTTTTGCATATTGAATCGCGATTTTGCGTACGGCCTGCTGAATGAAAATAACACCAACAATAACGGCCAAAATCGCAATCACCAGTAAAGCGATTTTTACAATATGAATAAACAGCTGATCGCTGCTGCCGACAAATTGAGTCTCATAAATCTGCCCAACAGTTTTCGGAATACTAGCCACAATCCCCGCGAAGATGATGATCGAAATTCCGTTACCTACTCCATTGGAAGTAATTTGTTCTCCCAGCCACATTAAAAAAGCAGTTCCTCCAGTGAGTACTAAAGCAATAATCAGATATGTCGATATGCCGGATTTTTCAATCAGCATACCGTTTGCAAGGTTGTTAAACCCGTAAGACATACCTAATGCCTGGATAAAACCAAGCACAATCGTAAAATATCTCGTGAACTGAGCTAATTTACGGCGGCCGACTTCACCTTGCTTAGACCACTCGGTAAACTTCGGCACAACATCCATCTGAAGCAGCTGGATGATGATTGAAGCAGTGATGTAAGGCGTAATTCCCATCGCAAAAATGGAGAACTGATAAAGCGCACCGCCGCCAAATGTATTAAGGAGATCAAAAACCCCCATCGAACTTTGTGTCTGCAACGCCTGAGCATTTACATATGGCACAGGGATAAACGCACCTATGCGAAAGACGATTAGCATGAGTAATGTAAAAATGATTTTATTCCGAATATCACTCACACGCATAAAGTTGGAGATTGTCTTAAACAAGTTAGATCACCTCAGCTGTACCGCCAGCAGCTTCAACAGCTTCTTTCGCAGAAGCAGAGAATTTATTGGCTTTTACAGTTAATTTTTTCTCTAATTTACCGTTGCCAAGAATCTTTACTCCTGCATTAAGTTTGCTAATAACACCAGTCTCAAGAAGAAGTTCAGGAGTGACTTCCGTTCCTTCCGCAAAACCGTTCAATTTGTCTACGTTCACAATAGCGTATTCCTTACGGTTGATGTTTGTAAAACCGCGTTTAGGAAGACGTTGGAATAAAGGCATTTGTCCCCCCTCGAATCCAGGGCGTACACCGCCGCCAGAACGAGCGTTTTGACCTTTGTGACCTTTACCAGCTGTTTTACCGTTACCAGAACCAATACCACGACCTACGCGATTGCGTACTTTACGTGAACCTTCTGAAGGCTTTAATTCATGAAGTTTCATTAGGACACCTCCTTAGCCTATAATTTATTTTTATTGTTCTTTAACAGAAACTAGATGAGATACTTTATTAATCATACCGCGGATCGCAGCGTTATCTTCATGAACAACAGTTTGGTTTGTTTTCTTTAAACCAAGTGTTCTTACAGTAACGCGCTGATCTTCCGGGCGACCGATTACACTGCGTTTGAGGGTGATTTCTAATTTAGCCATTAATGTTCCCTCCTTATCCTAACAGTTCTTCTACAGATTTTCCACGAAGCTTCGCAACCTCTTCGGCACGTTTAAGCTCACTTAAACCTTGAAGTGTTGCACGGATCATGTTGATCGGTGTGTTAGAACCTAAAGACTTAGAAAGGATATCAGCAACGCCAGCAAGCTCAAGTACCGCACGTACAGGGCCTCCAGCGATAACTCCAGTACCTTCAGAAGCAGGTTTCAACAAGATATTGCCTGCACCGAAACGTCCGATGATTTCGTGTGGAATCGTAGTTCCAACCATTGGTACTTCAATCAAATTCTTTTTCGCATCTTCAACAGCTTTGCGGATTGCTTCAGGTACTTCTTGTGCTTTACCAGTACCGAAACCTACGTGACCGTTTTTGTCACCGACAACGACTAGAGCTGCGAAACGGAAACGACGACCACCTTTAACAACTTTCGCTACGCGGTTAACCGTAACTAAGCGTTCTTCTAACTCTAATTTGCTTGGGTCAATACGACGCATAATCATGTGTCCCTCCTTTTTTTATTAAAATTTCAGTCCGGCTTCACGAGCTGCATCGGCCAGAGCTTTTACACGTCCATGGTATAAGTATCCGCCGCGGTCAAATACTACGTCAGAAACACCTTTCTCAGAAGCGCGTTTCGCAACGAGTTCACCGACTTTAGCAGCAGCAGCGCTGTCACCAGTGCTTTCCACGTTCAAATCTTTATCGAGAGTAGAGGCACTAGCAAGTGTAACGCCATTTACATCATCGATGATTTGAGCATAAATGTGTTTGTTTGAACGGAACACATTCAGACGAGGTCTTTCAGCTGTGCCTGAAAGTTTAGCACGAACACGGGCATGTCTTTTTTGACGAGCAGCATTTTTGCTAGTTTTCGTAATCATCCTTAGGTCACTCCTTTCTTCACTTTAAGCGGTCTTACTTAGCAGATTTACCTTCTTTACGGCGAACAACTTCACCTTCGTAGCGGATTCCTTTACCTTTGTAAGGCTCTGGAGAACGTACAGCGCGGATGTTAGCAGCGATAGCTCCTACACGCTCTTTGTCTGTACCTTTTACAACTACTTTAGTTTGAGAAGGAACTTCGATTTCGATGCCCTCTTCAGGAACGATCTCAACAGGGTGAGAGTATCCAACGTTTAAAACAAGTTTGTTTCCGGATTTAGCCGCACGATAACCGACACCGACTAATTCCAAACCTCTTTCAAATCCTTTAGATACGCCTTCAACCATGTTTCCAAGCAGACTGCGAGTCGTACCATGCAGCGCACGGTGCTCTTTGTGATCAGAAGGACGAGTAACTGTAAGCACGTTGTCCTCAATTTTGATTTCCATTTCAGGATGGAAAGTACGAGTTAATTCTCCTTTTGGTCCTTTTACAGCTACAGTGTTGCCTTCGTTCAGCGTTACTGTAACTCCAGAAGGGATCTCAAGCAGTTTTTTTCCTACACGAGACATACTAAAACACCTCCATTCTTGTTAAACTTCTTACCAAACGTATGCTAGAACTTCTCCACCAGCTTGTTTTGCACGGGCTTCTTTGTCCGTTAAAACACCTTGTGATGTAGAAATAATCGCGATTCCAAGACCGTTAAGTACGCGAGGTACTTCATTTGATTTAGCGTATACACGCAAACCTGGTTTGCTGATTCTTTTAAGACCAGTGATAACGCGCTCGTTGTTTTGTCCGTATTTCAAGAAAACGCGGATGATACCTTGTTTGCTGTCTTCTACGAACTCAACGTCACGAATGAAACCTTCACGCTTTAAAATGTCAGCAATTTCTCTTTTCAATTTAGAAGCAGGAATTTCAAGCTTCTCATGACGTACCATGTTTGCATTGCGAATACGAGTCAGCATATCTGCAATTGGATCTGTCATAACCATTATATAATTACCTCCTTCCCATTCTTGGGGATTACCAGCTGGCTTTTTTCACGCCAGGAATTTGTCCTTTATATGCAAGCTCACGGAAACAAATACGGCAAAGTTTAAATTTACGAATGACTGAGTGCGGACGTCCGCAGCGTTCACAGCGAGTGTACTCTTGCACTTTAAACTTTGGTGTACGTTGTTGTTTCGCAATCATTGACTTTTTAGCCACGATTTCGCCTCCCTTTCATTGATTATTTCTGGAACGGCATACCTACTTGAGTTAATAGCTCACGAGCCTCTTCGTCAGAGTTAGCAGTCGTTACGATAACGATGTCCATTCCGCGAACCTTTGTTACTTTATCGTAGTCAATTTCAGGGAAGATTAACTGTTCTTTAATACCAAGAGTGTAGTTTCCGCGACCGTCGAAAGATTTCTTAGAAATCCCGCGGAAGTCACGTACACGCGGTAAAGATACAGAAATAAGTTTATCAAGGAAATCATACATGCGCTCTCCGCGAAGAGTTACTTTCGCACCGATAGGCATTCCCTCACGAAGACGGAATCCAGCAATTGATTTCTTCGCACGAGTAACGACAGGTTTTTGACCTGCGATAAACGTTAATTCTTCAACAGCACTGTCGATTGCTTTCGCGTTTTGAACAGCATCACCAACACCCATGTTGATTACGATTTTTTCGATTTTTGGCACCTGCATAACAGAGTCGTAGTTGAACTTCGTCATTAAAGCAGGTGAAATTTCTTTATTGTACTTTTCTTTAAGGCGGTTCATGAGATAGACCTCCCTTCCTTTAAATACTATTTATCTAAGACTTGCCCAGATTTTTTTGCAACACGAACTTTTTTGCCATCTTCCACTTTGTATCCTACGCGAGTCACTTCACCTGTTTTAGGATCGAGCGGCATAACGTTTGATACATGAATTGGCGCCTCTTGATTAGAAATACCGCCTTGAGGGTTTGCTTGAGTTGGTTTAGAGTGCTTCTTCACCATGTTTACGCCCTCAACTAGAACGCGGTCCTTTTTAGGGAAAGCAGCAAGGATCGTACCTTGTTTGCCTTTATCTTTACCAGAGATAACCATTACTTTATCGCCTTTTTTCACATGCATCCTGATCGCACCTCCTTGAGTAAGGCATTTATTTCATTAGATAACTTCTGGAGCCAGAGAAACAATTTTCATGAAGTTGTTTTCACGTAATTCACGGGCAACCGGTCCGAAGATACGAGTTCCACGCGGGCTCTTGTCGTCACGGATGATAACACATGCATTCTCATCGAAGCTGATGTATGATCCGTCAGTTCTGCGTGCTCCGCTTTTTGTGCGAACGATAACAGCTCTTACGACTTCACCTTTTTTGACAACGCCTCCTGGTGTTGCTTGTTTAACCGTGCAAACAATTACATCACCAATGTTAGCCGTTTTACGTCCAGAACCGCCAAGAACTTTAATAGTAAGTACCTCACGCGCACCGGAGTTGTCAGCAACTTTTAAACGAGTCTCTTGTTGAATCATTATTTGTTACCTCCCTTCGGAAAAAGAATTCCGAACTTTATTAGATAATAACAGCTTCTTCGACAACTTCTACTAGACGAAAACGCTTAGTTGCAGATAATGGACGAGTTTCCATGATCTTTACGATGTCTCCGATTTTAGCTTGGTTATTTTCATCATGTGCTTTGAATTTCTTTGAGTATTTTACGCGTTTACCGTAAATAGGATCCTTTTTGTATGTTTCAACAACAACAGTGATGGTTTTATCCATTTTGTCAGAAACAACACGGCCTTGGTAAACTTTGCGTTGGTTACGTTCGCTCATGCTCACGACCTCCCCTCAGTGATTATTTGTTGGCAGCAATTTCTCTTTCACGAATCACAGTTTTCATGCGCGCGATAGCTTTGCGCACTTCACGAATGCGAGCAGTATTTTCAAGTTGTCCTGTCGCTAATTGAAAGCGAAGATTGAAAAGTTCTTCTTTAAGAGACTTTACTTTTTGTTCAATTTCAGCAGTGGTAAGGTCACGAATTTCATTAGCTTTCATTTGATTCACCACCAATTTCTTCACGTTTTACGAACTTCGTTTTAATTGGCAATTTGTGAGATGCAAGACGAAGAGCTTCACGAGCTACCTCTTCAGACACACCAGAAATTTCAAATAAAACTTTGCCCGGTTTTACAACAGCTACCCAGCCTTCAGGAGCCCCTTTACCGGAACCCATCCGTACCTCAAGCGGTTTAGCAGTGTAAGGTTTTGAAGGGAAAATTTTAATCCAAACTTTACCGCCACGTTTCATGTAACGAGTCATCGCAATACGTGCAGCTTCGATTTGGCGGTTCGTGATCCAAGAAGCTTCAAGAGCCTGGATACCGTACTCACCAAAATGTACTTCAGTACCGCCTTTAGCGCGACCGCGCATTTTTCCGCGGTGCTCTCTGCGATATTTAACGCGTTTTGGTAATAACATATTATTTTCCTCCTTCCTCAGTTTTCTTCTTAGTAGGAAGAACCTCTCCACGATAGATCCAGACTTTTACACCAAGCTTACCGTAAGTTGTGTCAGCTTCAGATGTTGCATAGTCGATGTCAGCACGTAAAGTGTGCAATGGAACAGTTCCTTCACTGTAGTATTCAGAACGAGCAATGTCAGCTCCGCCAAGACGGCCAGAAACCATTGTTTTCACACCTTGTGCTCCAGCACGCATAGTGCGTTGGATTTGTTGTTTCTGCGCACGGCGGAAAGAAATACGGTTTTCTAGTTGACGAGCGATGTTGTCAGCTACAAGCTGAGCATCAAGATCTGCTCTTTTGATTTCAAGAATGTTAATGTGTACACGCTTGCCAGTAAGGCTGTTAAGGGCTTTACGAAGTGCTTCAACTTCAGATCCGCCTTTACCGATTACCATACCAGGCTTAGCAGTGTGGATCGTAATGTTAACGCGGTTTGCTGCGCGCTCGATTTCTACTTTAGAAACAGAAGCGTCAGAAAGGCGTTTGCTAATGAATTCACGAATTTTTAAATCTTCGTGCAGGAAGTCAGCGTAATCTTTACCAGCGTACCACTTAGATTCCCAATCACGAATGACTCCGATACGAAGACCGACTGGATTTACCTTTTGACCCACTACTTATCCCTCCTTCTTTTCTGATACAACGATTGTAATGTGGCTCGTACGTTTGTTGATTTGGCTCGCACGTCCCATAGCACGCGGGCGGAATCTTTTTAACGTTGGGCCTTCGTCAACAAATGCCTGAGAAATAACCAGATTGTTAGCGTCCATCTCGTAGTTGTGCTCAGCATTTGCGATAGCAGATTTTAAAACTTTTTCGATGATCGGAGAAGCAGCTCTCGGAGTTAAATTCAGGATAGATACTGCTTCGCCTACTTGCTTACCTCGAATCAGGTCCATTACTAGACGTGCTTTACGAGGAGCAATACGGACTGTTCTTGCAACAGCTTTAGCTTGCATTTAAAAGCCTCCTCTCTTAGCGTCTTGTTTTTTTATCGTCACTGGCGTGGCCTTTGTAAGTACGAGTCGGTGCGAATTCGCCCAACTTGTGGCCTACCATGTCTTCAGAAATGAATACAGGCACGTGTTTACGTCCGTCATATACTGCGATAGTGTGACCGATAAATTGTGGGAAAATAGTTGAACGGCGAGACCAAGTTTTTACAACTTGTTTCTTGTCCGTTTCATTTAATTTCTCGATTTTTGTCATCAAGTGTCCATCGACAAATGGTCCTTTTTTCAAGCTGCGAGCCATTTTGGAACCTCCCTTCGTGATTGCACTACGGTCCGAAATGAACCGTAGACAACCCCGTTATTTATTTTTACGACGACGTACGATAAATTTATCAGATTTGTTCTTTTTCTTACGTGTCTTGAATCCAAGAGTCGGTTTGCCCCAAGGAGACATTGGTGATTTACGTCCGATTGGCGCGCGACCTTCACCACCACCGTGCGGGTGATCGTTAGGGTTCATTACAGAACCGCGGACTGTAGGGCGGATGCCTTTCCAGCGAGAGCGTCCTGCTTTACCAACGTTGATCAGTTCGTGCTGCTCGTTACCTACTTGACCGATAGAAGCGCGGCAAGCAGAAAGGATCATGCGAACTTCACCAGAGTTAAGACGTACAAGAACGTATTTGCCTTCTTTACCAAGAACCTGAGCAGATGTACCAGCTGAACGTACAAGCTGTCCGCCTTTACCAGGTTTTAATTCAATGTTATGCACAACTGTACCAACAGGGATGTTGATAAGCGGAAGTGCGTTACCTACTTTGATGTCAGCTTCAGGGCCGGACATGATTTCAGTACCTACTTGAATTCCTTTTGGTGCAAGAATGTAACGTTTTTCTCCGTCTACATAGTTGATTAGTGCAATGTTAGCTGAACGGTTTGGATCGTACTCAACTGTAGCAACGCGTCCAGGTATACCATCTTTATCGCGTTTGAAGTCGATAACACGGTATTGGCGTTTGTGTCCGCCACCTTGGTGACGTACAGTCAATTTACCTTGGTTGTTACGTCCGCCTTTTTTGTGAAGGGGCGCAAGCAAGGATTTTTCCGGCTGGTCAGTCGTGATTTCAGCAAAATCTGAAGTTGTCATGCCACGACGTCCGTTAGAGGTCGGTTTATACTTTTTAATCGCCATTTTGAATTTCCCTCCTTCTTTTTACAGATAATTAAGCTTCAAAAATTTCGATTTCTTTGCTGTCTGCAGTAAGTTTTACGATCGCTTTTCTGCGACGGCTAGTCATACCAGTGTAGCGGCCGACACGTTTTGATTTCCCTTTGTAGTTCATGATGTTGACTTTGTCAACTTTCACTCCAAAGATACTTTCAACTGCATCTTTCACTTCTGTTTTATTAGCTCTTACATCAACTTCAAAAGTATATTTTTTTTCAGTCATTAAATCAGCAGAACGTTCAGTAATGACGGGGCGCTTAAGAACATCACGAGGATCTTTCATTATGCAAGCACCTCCTCTACTTTTTCAACCGCAGCTTTTGTAATCAGAAGCTTCTCGTGGTTGACAACGTCTAACACGTTGATTCCGTTAGCTTGAACAACTGTAACTCCAGGGATGTTGCGTGCAGAAAGAGATACTGCTTCGTTTGCATCCGCAGTTACGATTAAAGCTTTTTTCTCAACAGATAATCCTTTAAGGATAGCTGCCATTTCTTTTGTTTTAACCGTATCAAGAGTAAGATCTTCAAGAACAATAATGTTGTTGTCGTTCACTTTAGAAGACAATACTGATTTGATTGCCAAGCGGCGAACTTTTTTAGGTAATTTGTAAGAATAGCTGCGTGGTGTTGGGCCGAATACGACACCACCTCCGCGCCATTGCGGTGAACGGATTGAACCTTGACGGGCACGACCTGTACCTTTTTGACGCCATGGTTTGCGACCTCCGCCGCGTACTTCAGAACGATTTTTTACTTTGTGAGATCCTTGACGTAAGGAAGCTCTTTGCATAAGAATAGCGTCGAATACTACGCTCTCATTTGGCTCAATTCCAAATACAGAAGCGTTTAATTCGATATCACCAGCAGTAGAACCGTTTTGGTTGTATAATGCTACTTTTGGCATGATCAATTTCCTCCTTTCCTAAGAGACTTATTTAGATTTAACAGCACTTTTAACAGTGATTAAAGTTTTTCTCGCACCAGGTACGTTACCTTTAATCAAAAGAAGATTGCGCTCAGCATCTACTTTTACGATTTCAAGGTTTTGGACAGTGATTTGATCTCCGCCCATGCGTCCAGGTAATAGTTTACCTTTGAATACACGGTTAGGATCTACAGGTCCCATTGAACCAGGACGACGGTGGTAGCGTGAACCGTGAGACATAGGTCCGCGAGATTGTCCGTGGCGCTTGATTGCACCTTGGAAACCTTTACCTTTAGATACTCCTGTTACATCTACGATTTCTCCTGCAGAGAAAATTTCAACCTTGACTTCCTGACCAATTTCATACGCATCCATATCCACGCCGCGTAATTCTTTAACGAAGCGCTTAGGAGCAGTTTCCGCTTTTGCAACGTGTCCTTTTTCCGGTTTGTTTGAAAGCTTTTCACGCTTATCGTCAAAACCAAGCTGGATCGCTTCATAGCCATCATTTTCAGCTGTTTTCTTTTGAAGAACAACGTTTGGAGCTGCTTCAATAACAGTTACCGGGATAAGATCACCGTTCTCTGCGAATACTTGCGTCATACCAATTTTTCTTCCTAAGATTCCTTTGGTCATTCGTCACACCTCCTATTAAGATCATTCTATATTTTAGAATTAAAGTTTGATTTCGATATCGACACCAGATGGTAAGTCTAATCGCATGAGAGCATCAACAGTTTGTGGTGTTGGGTTCACAATGTCGATTAAACGTTTATGTGTACGCATTTCAAATTGCTCACGAGAATCTTTGTATTTGTGCACCGCACGAAGGATTGTGTAAACTGATTTTTCAGTTGGCAACGGAATCGGACCAGATACGCTGGCACCAGAACGTTTTGCCGTTTCAACAATCTTCTCTGCAGATTGATCAAGGATTCTATGATCATATGCTTTTAAACGAATACGAATTTTTTGTTTTGCCATTATTTTCCCTCCTTTTCGCCTACATCACGTTAGACAGTTCTCCGTGAGAAAAACCTGATCACCTTGCCATGGCAAAGCGGCCGGGTGTGTCAGCAACCTCTCACTTCATCGCAGTCAAAGACCAACATACACTATTATACAGAAAATAGACGTATGTTGCAAGGTTTATTTAAAGAACCTTGTGGTTTTCACACTTTGATTATTATACAGGTGATACCATGATTAATCAAGGATATGCCTGTTTTCTTTCAGAGATGGAACGATGCGAACCGGCTGACAACTTCGGCAAAGCGATCCGGTTCCTCCAAGTGAGGCGAATGGGCTGAGTTCTCAAACCAATGCCATTCTTTATACGGCGCATCAACCTTCTGATAATATTCATAAGACGTCGTCCCCGGGACCGTCAAATCGTATCTCCCTGACATAAAACAGCACGGTATTATAATAGAAGAAACTGATTCTCCGGCATCAAAGAAAATGAGATCCTCCCACAGATGTTTCAGGCTGAACATTTGTCCCTTCGCGGCTAAGAAGCTCCCTCTCACACCGTACGGTTCACCAAACAGCATTCGCCCCCCTGCTTTAAGAGCGCCGATCGGATGATGGGTAAAGCCCCCTCCCCTCATCTCGATACAAAGCAGAAACAACGTTCGCTGCAGCTGTTTCTCCCATGGAGGCGCTCCGATAAAGCTCAGCGTCTTTTCCAGCAGGAAATGTTTGCGTTGCCTGCTCCATTCCATCATCAGCCGGTAAGCTTCCGTTTCTTCCTTTTGGATATTAACCACCTGACTGATACCGATATACCCATAATACAAATCAGGTCTTTCTCGAAGAACATGAAGCGCCAGAACTGACCCCCACGAATAGCCGGCGATATATATTTTTTGCCTGCTGAATTGCTTGCATAAGCGTTCGGTCAAATGAATGGTATCGGCTGTCAGCTGATCCAAAGTCATAGATGAACCCGGAATTTCCTTTGAATAAGAGAGACCCGCCCCTCTCTGATCCCAGTTCACAACGGTGAAATGCTTTTCCAGCTTATTCTGGTATTTTCTCGCATAGCCGATTTGAGGCGTGCCGGGACCGCCGTGCAAAAATAAAAGCAGCGGATTACTCCTGTCATCACCATTAATCATAGTGGTTTGTTCACTGCCATTAATCAGCAATTGCTGAAGCATTGAAATACGATTGGTTTTCTTGAAGTTATCGTTCATCACTCTGCTCCTAAAATTTGTATACGTTCTATTATACATGGAATCAGCGGGGAAACAAAAAAACGAGGCCCCATAAGGGACCCCGCATTAATGAACGAGTCGATTACTCAGTGATTGTAGAAACAACGCCTGAACCAACTGTACGTCCGCCTTCACGAATAGAGAAACGAGTTCCTTCTTCGATAGCGATTGTAGAGATAAGTTCAACGATCATTTCAGTGTTATCTCCAGGCATAACCATTTCTACGCCTTCTGGAAGATTGATGATACCAGTTACGTCAGTTGTACGGAAGTAGAACTGAGGACGGTAGTTAGAGAAGAATGGAGTATGACGTCCACCCTCTTCTTTAGAAAGAACGTAAACTTCAGCTTTGAATTTGCTGTGTGGAGTGATTGTACCTGGTTTAGCAAGTACTTGTCCACGTTGGATGTCTTCACGAGCTACACCGCGAAGAAGTGCACCGATGTTGTCTCCAGCTTCAGCGTAGTCAAGAAGCTTACGGAACATTTCAACACCTGTAACAGTTGTTTTGCTGTTTTCTTCTTGAAGACCGATGATTTCAACTTCGTCACCGACTTTAACTTGTCCGCGTTCTACACGGCCAGTAGCAACTGTACCACGACCAGTGATTGAGAATACGTCCTCAACTGGCATCATGAATGGTTTGTCAGTGTCACGTTCTGGAGTTGGGATGTACTCATCAACTGCAGCCATAAGTTCAAGAATTTTTTCTTCGTACTCAGCATCGCCTTCAAGAGCTTTAAGAGCAGAACCTTTAACAACTGGTACATCATCACCAGGGAAGTCGTATTCGCTAAGAAGATCGCGAACTTCCATTTCAACAAGCTCAAGAAGCTCTTCGTCGTCTACCATGTCGCATTTGTTAAGGAATACTACGATGTATGGTACACCAACGTTTTTAGAAAGAAGGATGTGCTCACGAGTTTGTGGCATTGGGCCATCAGCAGCAGATACTACAAGGATAGCTCCGTCCATTTGCGCAGCACCAGTGATCATGTTTTTAACATAGTCAGCGTGTCCTGGGCAGTCAACGTGTGCATAGTGACGAGTGTCAGTTTCGTACTCAACGTGTGCAGTAGAGATTGTGATACCGCGCTCACGTTCTTCTGGAGCACCATCAATTTGATCGTACGCCATAGCTGTACCTTTACCAGATTTCTTATGAAGTACTGTTGAGATAGCAGCAGTTAATGTTGTTTTACCATGGTCAACGTGTCCAATTGTACCGATATTGGCATGTGATTTGGAACGGTCGAATTTTTCTTTAGCCATTCTAAAATCCTCCTTAAGAGCTTTTAATTAGTAATGTATAGAGTGATAGAAAGTGAAAGCAAGCTTTCACTCCCTCATCTTACAATAGTAGTTATACTTGAGTTAAGTGGCAAAATCAATTATTCGCCTTTATTTTTTTTGATAATTTCTTCAGCGATGCTCTTCGGCACTTCTTCGTAGTGATCCATGAACATTGTGAACGTACCGCGTCCTTGCGTGTTAGAACGAAGGGCAGTAGCGTAACCGAACATTTCAGCAAGAGGTACCATCGCACGCACAACTTGAGCGTTACCGCGAGCTTCCATACCTTCTACGCGTCCGCGACGAGAAGTAACATCACCCATGATGTCTCCCATGTATTCTTCAGGAATAACAACTTCAACTTTCATGATTGGTTCAAGAAGAACTGGGTTACATTTGCTGACTGCATTTTTCAATGCCATAGAAGCAGCGACTTTAAACGCCATTTCATTTGAGTCAACATCATGGTAAGATCCATCAAAAAGTTTCGCCTTGATGTCGATTAGCGGGAATCCGGCTAGGACACCATTTTCAAGAGAGTCTTCAAGACCTGCTTGTACGGCTGGGATGTATTCACGAGGAACAACACCACCGACGATTGCGTTTTCGAATTCAAAGCCAGCGCCTTCTTCGTTCGGTTCAAATTCGATCCAAACGTGACCGAACTGACCGCGTCCGCCTGATTGACGTACGAATTTACCTTCAACTTTTGCACCGGTACGGAATGTCTCACGGTACGCAACTTGAGGAGCACCAACGTTAGCTTCAACTTTGAACTCACGCTTCATACGATCAACAATGATATCAAGGTGAAGCTCACCCATACCAGAGATGATTGTTTGACCCGTTTCAGGGTTTGTTTGTGTACGGAATGTAGGATCTTCTTCAGCAAGTTTCGCTAAAGCGATACCCATTTTATCTTGGTCAGCTTTTGATTTAGGCTCAATCGCTACGTCGATAACAGGCTCTGGGAATTCCATTGATTCAAGGATTACAAGATCCTTCTCATCACATAGAGTATCTCCAGTAGAAGTATCTTTTAGACCTACAGCAGCTGCGATGTCTCCAGCGTAAACAGTAGAGATCTCTTCACGGCTGTTAGCGTGCATTTGAAGGATACGTCCTACGCGCTCACGCTTGCCTTTTGTAGAGTTCTTTACATATGAACCGGAATCAAGTGTACCGGAATATACGCGGAAGAATGTCAGCTTACCGACATAAGGGTCAGTCATAACTTTAAATGCAAGTGCAGAGAACGGCTCTTCATCAGAAGAATGACGAACGATCTCTTCATCTGTATCAGGACGTACACCTTTGATTGCAGCAACATCAGTTGGCGCAGGAAGGTAGTCAAGAACAGCATCAAGTACAAGCTGAACACCTTTGTTTTTGAAAGCAGAACCAACAAGTACAGGGTAGAATTCAACATTCAGTGTACCTTTACGGATAGCAGCTTTCAGTTCAGGGATAGTGATTTCTTCACCTTCAAGGTACTTTTCCATAAGCTCTTCATCAAGCTCAGCTACAGCTTCAATCAGGCTGCTGCGAAGCTCTTCAGCTTGCTCTTTGTACTCTTCAGGGATTTCTTTCGCATCTGAACGAGTTCCAAGGTCATCTTCGTAGAAATACGCAACGTTTTCTACTAAGTCGATGATACCTTCGAAGTTGTCTTCAGCGCCGATCGGCAATTGAATTGCGTGAGCGTTAGCTTGAAGACGGTCTCTTAAAGTGCCTACAGAGTAAAGGAAGTCTGCGCCGATTTTGTCCATTTTGTTGACAAATACAACACGCGGTACTCCGTAAGTTGTTGCTTGGCGCCATACTGTTTCTGTCTGAGGCTCAACACCTGATTGAGCATCAAGTACGGCAACCGCACCATCAAGTACACGGAGTGAACGTTCAACTTCAACTGTGAAGTCTACGTGTCCCGGTGTATCGATGATGTTTACACGGTAACCTTTCCACTGTGCAGTCGTTGCTGCAGAAGTGATTGTGATACCGCGTTCTTGTTCCTGCTCCATCCAGTCCATTTGCGAAGCACCTTCGTGAGTTTCGCCAATTTTGTGGATACGGCCTGTGTAGAACAAGATCCGTTCTGTAGTAGTCGTTTTACCGGCATCGATGTGAGCCATGATCCCGATATTACGAGTTTTTTCTAAGGAGAACTCTCTTGCCATTGGGTAATTTCTCCTTCCTTATTAGGGAATTATTATTTTGATTATATGAATCCTACCAGCGGTAGTGAGCAAATGCTTTGTTCGCTTCTGCCATCTTGTGAGTGTCTTCACGTTTCTTAACGGCAGCACCAGTGTTGTTAGCTGCATCAAGAATTTCGTTAGCCAGGCGCTCTTCCATTGTTTTTTCTCCGCGAAGACGCGCATAGTTAACCAACCAGCGAAGACCAAGAGTTGTACGGCGTTCAGGACGAACTTCTACAGGCACTTGGTAGTTAGCTCCACCTACACGGCGTGCTTTTACTTCAAGTACAGGCATGATGTTTTTCAATGCTTGTTCGAAAACCTCCATTGCATCATTGCCAGTGCGTTCTTTAATGATATCGAATGACTTGTATAGGATTGTTTGAGATTTACCTTTTTTACCGTCGATCATCATTTTGTTGATCAGGCGGGATACCAGCTTAGAGTTGTAAAGCGGATCAGGTAAAACATCTCTTTTTGCTACAGGACCTTTACGTGGCATCTGAATATCCTCCCTTCATAGTTTTAATGATTTATTTGATTACTTTGCTTTAGGACGTTTCGTACCGTATTTAGAACGGCCTTGCGCACGGTTTTCAACTCCGGCAGTATCAAGCGCGCCACGAACGATGTGGTAGCGTACCCCCGGTAAGTCTTTTACACGTCCGCCGCGGATCAGTACAACGCTGTGCTCTTGCAGGTTGTGACCGATACCAGGAATGTAGGCAGTAACCTCGATTCCGTTAGTCAAACGAACACGAGCGTATTTACGAAGTGCTGAGTTCGGTTTTTTCGGTGTCATTGTACCCACACGAGTACATACCCCGCGTTTTTGTGGAGAAGATACGTTAGTGTGCTCTTTTTTAAAGCTGTTGTATCCTTTGTTTAGTGCAGGTGACTTAGAGTTTTCAACTTTGCTCACGCGTCCCTTGCGAATTAGCTGATTAATTGTAGGCATGTTGTGTTCCTCCCTTCATTACGTTTTATAACCCACATACCCAGGTGGTTCATCATTAGGCAAAAAACAATGTCTTTACACAAGATTGATATCTTATATAAAAACAAAAAGTACGCTATAACATAATGGCAACAGCTGCTGCTCCCACTTCAATTCCGCAGGCTTTGCCGAGCTTTTTCATGGAATCCACCATACAGACAGCGGTATTTTGGTTCTTTGCAAGCTGGATAACGCCAGCCGTAAGAACTGAATCCGCGTCTTTTGCCACGACGACTTCCTTCACTGAACCTCGTTTTAGAGCTTTCACTGTTTGCTTCGTACCAATAATAATTGATTTGGCCTGTGATACTTTATCATAAGACATAAACATATCCTCCAAAGTAACAGGTTTTATTTCGAGCACCTTGGTTATATTATCACTCTGCGGGACGGATGTCAACAACGTATGACATTTTTTAGTGCAGTCCCCCGCCAGAATAATTGTAATACTGAGGAAAAGCTGTCGAAACAGCCTTTCCTGCAGCAGTTTCTGTTATTCAGCCGGAACCATATCTTCCGAAGGCTGAACGTTTGAAACAGGTTTTACTTTTCTGTAATTCATCATACCGGTACCGGCCGGAACCAGTTTACCGATGATAACATTCTCTTTCAGGCCGAGAAGTTCATCGCGCTTGCCTTTAATCGCAGCATCAGTAAGAACGCGTGTTGTTTCTTGGAATGATGCGGCAGACAAGAATGAATCCGTCTCGAGTGAAGCTTTCGTGATACCGAGAAGGACAGGACGTCCTGTAGCAGGTCGATTGCCTTCAAGCAGCACTTTTTTGTTCGCTTCTGTGAATTGGTGAATATCAAGCAATGTGCCAGGGAGAACATCAGTATCTCCGGCATCGATCACACGGACTTTGCGAAGCATCTGGCGAACCATTACTTCTACGTGTTTATCGCCGATTTCAACCCCCTGCATACGGTAAACCTTCTGAACCTCATGCAGAAGATATTCCTGAACCGTTGTCAGGTCAGTGACTTTAAGAAGTTCTTTCGGATCGATAGAACCTTCTGTCAGCACTTGACCGCGGGTAATCTGATCACCCTCAGCCACTTTCAGGCGTGAGTTGTAAGGTGCCGTGTATGAACGTGTCTCAACAGCGCCCTGAACAACAATCTCCTGCTGTTTGTCGCGTACTTCATTGATTTCGGCAATTGTACCGTCAATTTCAGAAATCGTCGCTTGACCTTTCGGATTACGCGCTTCGAAAAGCTCCTGGATACGCGGAAGACCTTGTGTGATATCGTCTCCGGCAACCCCGCCTGTGTGGAACGTACGCATCGTTAACTGTGTTCCAGGCTCACCGATAGATTGAGCGGCGATAATACCTACTGCTTCACCGACTTCAACATCAGTTCCGGTTGCAAGGTTACGTCCGTAGCATCGTTTACATACACCATGAGGAGTGTTACATGTGAACGCGGAACGGATCCACACTTCTTCGATTCCGGCTTCAACGATTTCCAGCGCTTTATCTTCATCGATCAATTCATTTTCGTTAATGAGCACAGCACCCGTTTCAGGATGTTTGATCTGTTTTCTGGCGAAACGTCCGATCAGACGCTCTTCCAGACGCTCGATGATTTCCGTGCCTTCTTTGAGCGGTTTTGCAAGAATACCGCGGTCTGTTCCGCAATCTGTTTCACGAATGATAACATCCTGCGCAACATCAACAAGACGGCGTGTAAGGTAACCTGAGTCAGCTGTTTTCAGGGCGGTATCGGCAAGACCTTTACGCGCACCGTGAGTGGAGATAAAGTACTCCAATACTGTCAGACCTTCACGGAAACTTGATTTAATCGGCAATTCAATGATTCGTCCAGCCGGGTTGGCCATCAGACCGCGCATACCCGCAAGCTGTGTAAAGTTAGATGCATTACCACGGGCTCCTGAGTCACTCATCATGTAGATCGGGTTGACTTCGTCTAATGATTTCATCAGTTTGCCTTGGATAACATCTTTCGCTGAACTCCAAATTGAAATGACTCTTTCATAACGTTCTTCTTCGGTGATTAAACCGCGTCTGAACTGTTTCAGGACATTATCAACTTTGCTTTGTGCTTCTTCAAGGATTTCCTGTTTGTCATCGAGAACGACGATATCAGAAACCCCTACTGTGATGCCGGCTTTCGTTGAATATCTGAAACCGAGGTTTTTCATGCGGTCAAGCATTTTAGACGTTTCCGTGATATGGAATCGTTTAAAGATTTCCGCGATGATTTTACCGAGAATGCCTTTTTTAAACGGTGCGTTGATCGGCTGCTCAGCAATCACAGCTTTTACGTCAGCACCTTTATCTAAGAAGAAACGGTCAGGTGTCTTCTCTTCAATGTTGCTCTTCGTTGGTTCATTCATGTAAGGGAATGATTCCGGAAGAATTTCATTGAAGACGAGCTTACCGACAGTTGTAATTAACAATTTTGAACGCTGTTCTTCAGTAAATGTCACATTCTTAAGGGAGTTCGCTGCAACAGCTACTCTCGTATGAAGGTGAACATAACCGTTTTGATAAGCAAGAAGCGCTTCGTCTGTATTCTTGAAGACCATACCCTCGCCGACTGCTCCGGCGCGCTCAAGCGTCAGGTAGTAGTTTCCTAATACCATATCCTGAGACGGCGTAACAACCGGTTTACCATCTTTAGGGTTCAAGATGTTTTGGGCTGCAAGCATCAGAATACGTGCTTCAGCTTGAGCCTCAGCTGATAAAGGTACGTGAACCGCCATTTGGTCACCGTCAAAGTCAGCGTTATAAGCTGTACATACTAACGGGTGAAGACGGATGGCGCGTCCTTCAACAAGCGTCGGTTCGAAAGCCTGGATACCTAATCTGTGAAGAGTAGGGGCACGGTTCAGTAAGACCGGATGCTCCTTAATGACAGATTCAAGTACGTCCCATACTTCAGGCTGCACGCGTTCGATTTTGCGTTTTGCGCTCTTGATATTGTGAGCAAGGCCTTTTTCAACAAGCTCTTTCATGACGAAAGGCTTGAAGAGCTCAAGCGCCATTTCCTTCGGCAAACCGCACTGATACATTTTCAGATGCGGACCTACGACGATAACGGAACGTCCTGAGTAGTCTACACGTTTACCGAGAAGGTTCTGACGGAAACGCCCTTGTTTCCCTTTCAGCATGTGAGAAAGAGATTTAAGCGGACGGTTACCCGGTCCGGTAACCGGACGGCCGCGTCGTCCGTTGTCAATCAGAGCATCGACTGCTTCCTGAAGCATACGTTTTTCGTTCTGAACG
The DNA here is from genome assembly GCF_017797845.1 of Bacillus sp. LJBV19. Classification (NCBI taxonomy): domain Bacteria; kingdom Bacillati; phylum Bacillota; class Bacilli; order Caryophanales; family Bacillaceae; genus Bacillus; species Bacillus sp. LJBV19. The sequence continues at coordinate 126,976 of NZ_CP072563.1, read as the reverse complement.
ATGATGCTTGGCGCGCCGAGGTCTAACAGACGTTTTAAACGGTTATTACGGTTGATGACACGACGGTAAAGGTCGTTCAGGTCAGACGTTGCGAAACGTCCGCCGTCAAGCTGAACCATCGGTCTTAATTCAGGCGGAATAACCGGAAGCACGTCGAGGATCATCCAAGACGGCTTGTTTCCTGAATTACGGAAGGCTTCAAGCACTTCAAGGCGTTTGATCGCACGTGTACGGCGCTGTCCTTGAGAAGTCTTCAGCTCTTCTTTTAACATATCAACTTCTTTGACAAGGTCGATGTCCTGCAGAAGTTTATTAATGGCTTCCGCACCCATAGAGGCTTGGAATTTATTTCCGTACTTATCCAGATACGCACGGTATTCCTTTTCAGATAAAAGCTGTTTCTTTTCGAGCGGTGTATTGGCCGGGTCAGTTACGACGTAAGAAGCAAAGTAAATAACTTCTTCCAGCGCACGCGGTGACATATCCAATACAAGACCCATACGGCTCGGAATACCTTTGAAATACCAAATGTGAGAAACCGGGGCAGCCAGTTCAATATGCCCCATTCTCTCACGACGGACTTTAGCCCGCGTTACTTCAACTCCGCAACGGTCACAAACTACGCCTTTATAACGAACCCGCTTGTACTTGCCGCAATGACATTCCCAGTCCTTAGTCGGTCCGAAAATGCGTTCGCAGAACAGGCCGTCCTTTTCAGGTTTCAATGTACGATAGTTTATCGTTTCAGGCTTTTTCACTTCACCAAAAGACCATGAACGGATTTTATCCGGTGAAGCAAGACCGATGTTCATATACTCAAAATTGTTCACATCTAGCAAGGGGCCTACCTCCCTTTTTATCTTCGGATTAACCGATGTCACTTGCCTTTATCAATCAGAGACTATTCTTTCGTTACTGCGTCACGTTCAACGTCTGAAGATGCTGTTTCTTCCGGCGCTTCATCACCTGATAATGCAAGGCCGTCAGCCTGTTTCGCATCTTCCTCGTCTTCTAGATCTCTCATTTCTATTTCTTCTTCATCGCCTGAAAGGATTTTCACGTCCATACCTAAGCTTTGAAGCTCTTTGATCAATACTTTGAATGATTCCGGAACACCAGGCTCTGGAACATTGTCGCCTTTGACGATGGCTTCATATGTTTTCACACGTCCGACCACGTCATCGGACTTCACAGTCAGGATTTCTTGAAGCGTGTAAGCTGCGCCGTAAGCTTCAAGCGCCCAAACCTCCATCTCACCGAAACGCTGTCCGCCGAATTGGGCTTTACCGCCGAGAGGCTGCTGCGTAACAAGTGAGTAAGGACCTGTAGAACGGGCATGAAGTTTATCATCAACCATGTGCGCCAGTTTGATCATGTACATGATTCCGACTGATACACGGTTGTCGAACGGTTCTCCCGTACGGCCGTCATAAAGAACTGTTTTAGCGTCTCTTGACATGCCTGCTTCTTCAAGTGTTTCCCACACATCTTCTTCACGCGCGCCGTCAAATACAGGTGACGCGATGTGAATGCCGAGGTAGCGGGCAGCCATACCCATGTGAAGTTCTAATACCTGACCGATATTCATACGTGATGGTACACCCAGCGGGTTAAGCATGATATCGATCGGCGTGCCGTCAGGAAGGTAAGGCATATCTTCTTCAGGAAGAATCTTCGAGATAACCCCTTTGTTTCCGTGACGTCCGGCCATTTTATCACCTTCAGAAATCTTACGTTTCTGAACGATATATACGCGTACAAGCTGGTTCACTCCCGGAGGAAGTTCGTCGCCGTCTTCACGGTTGAAGACTTTTACGTCGTGGATAATTCCGCCGCCGCCGTGAGGCACACGGAGAGAAGTATCACGGACTTCACGCGCTTTTTCTCCAAAGATCGCATGCAGAAGGCGTTCTTCAGCCGTAAGCTCAGTTACACCTTTAGGCGTTACTTTACCTACGAGAAGGTCTCCGTCGTTGACTTCCGCACCGATACGGATAATTCCGCGGTCATCAAGATTGCGGAGCGCGTCTTCCCCTACGTTTGGAATATCGCGGGTGATCTCTTCCGGCCCAAGCTTTGTATCACGTGCTTCTGATTCATATTCTTCAATGTGAATAGATGTGTATACATCATCTTTCACAAGGCGTTCACTCATGATGATGGCATCCTCATAGTTGTAACCATCCCATGTCATGAAGCCGACCATTACGTTGCGGCCGAGAGCAAGTTCACCAAGCTCCATTGAAGGTCCGTCAGCAAGGATTTCTCCTTTGACTACTTCATCGCCGACACTGACGATCGGACGCTGGTTGTAGCACGTACCTTGGTTGGAGCGGACAAATTTCAGCAAGCTGTACTTATCCAGGTTGCCTTTTACTTTTTGGCCGTCAATTTCTTCATAGCGGCGCACCCATACGTTTTTCGCTTCCACCCGTTCAACGATACCAGGGTGTTTACAAATAACGGCTGCACCGGAGTCTTTACCGGATACGTATTCCATACCCGTTCCGACGATCGGAGCTTCCGGCTGCATCAAAGGCACAGCCTGACGCTGCATGTTCGCTCCCATGAGGGCGCGGTTCGAGTCATCGTTTTCCAAGAACGGAATACATGCTGTCGCAGCAGAAACAACCTGTTTAGGAGATACGTCCATGTAATCCACGCGGTTGCGGGCTACAACGGTGTTTTCCCCTCTGAAACGCGCTACGATGCTGTCATCCAAGAAAGAACCGTCATCGCTCAGCTTAGCATTCGCTTGGGCTACGACATAGTTATCCTCTTCATCAGCAGTCAGGTAGTCGATTCTAGGCGTTACTTTTCCTGTTTCAGGATCAACGCGGCGGTATGGCGTCTCAATGAAACCAAAGCGGTTTACTTTCGCAAATGATGACAATGAGTTGATCAAACCGATGTTCGGGCCCTCAGGCGTTTCAATCGGACACATACGGCCATAGTGAGAGTAGTGAACGTCACGTACTTCCATACCTGCGCGCTCACGTGTCAAACCGCCCGGTCCGAGAGCTGACAGACGGCGTTTGTGCGTCAATTCAGCAAGCGGGTTCGTCTGATCCATGAATTGAGAAAGCTGTGAGCTTCCGAAGAACTCTTTAATAGACGCAATAACAGGTCTGATGTTAATCAGCTGCTGCGGCGTGATTGTATTTGTGTCTTGAATAGACATTCTTTCACGTACGACACGTTCCATCCGGCTTAAACCGATACGGAATTGGTTTTGCAGGAGCTCACCTACAGAACGCAGACGGCGGTTTCCGAGATGGTCGATATCATCAGTGTCGCCCACTCCGTGCAGGAGGTTGAAGAAGTAGCTGATAGAAGAAATAATATCAGCAGGCGTAATGTTTTTAATCGCCTCTTCGATGTAAGCATTGCCGATCACATTGATCGTCTGCTCTCCTTCTGCATCGGTAGGAGCATAGATTTTAATGGATTGAAGCATCACTTCATCCTCGACGACGCCGCCGTTAGGATAAAGTTTTCTGAAGCCGATTCCATTTTCTAAGTATGGCAGTACTTTATCAAGTGTTCTTCTGTCAAGAATCTGCCCTTTTTCAGCGAGAATTTCACCGGTTTCCGGATCCACCAGTGTTTCTGCAAGTCGCTGGTTAAACAGGCGGTTCTTGATATGAAGCTTTTTATTAATTTTATAGCGTCCTACATTCGCAAGGTCGTATCGCTTCGGATCGAAGAAACGGGAATCCAGCAAGCTTTTTGCGTTTTCTACTGTAGGCGGCTCTCCGGGACGAAGGCGCTCATAGATTTCAAGAAGCGCTTTGTCACTGTTTTCAGTGTTGTCCTTATCCAGTGTATTGCGGAGATATTCGTTCTCACCAATGAGATCGAGAATCTCTTGGTCGGAACCGAAGCCGAGAGCACGCAAAAGAACCGTAACCGGCAACTTACGTGTGCGATCAATGCGGACATACACAACATCTTTCGCATCAGTTTCGTATTCTAACCATGCGCCACGGTTTGGAATGACAGTCGCGGTAAAACCTTTTTTACCGTTTTTGTCTACTTTACCACTGAAATATACACTTGGAGACCGAACAAGCTGAGATACGATAACACGTTCTGCACCGTTGATGATAAAAGTACCGGTATCTGTCATAATAGGGAAATCACCCATGAAGACATCCTGGTCTTTTACCTCTCCAGTTTCTTTGTTAATTAAACGAACCTTCACTCTCAGCGGAGCTGAGTAAGTCACATCACGTTCTTTTGACTCTTCAACGGGATACTTAGGATCTCCTAAACTGTAGTCAATGAACTCAAGAGAGAGGTTACCAGTGAAATCCTCAATTGGTGATATGTCTTGAAACATCTCTCTAAGACCCTCATCAAGAAACCACTGATAAGAAGAGGTTTGAATTTCAATGAGATTTGGTAATTCTAACACTTCGCTAATGCGAGCATAGCTTCTGCGCTGGCGGTGTCGTCCATACTGAACTAGTTGACCTGTCAACTGATTCACCCCTCAAATCATGCGTATTATATGTGTAATAAGCATCTCTTACGATAAAGAAATACTTTTACAAGACAAAAGAAAAAAGGGTTTCTAATTAAGAAAACCACATCCAAAAACAAATACCGATTTTATTAGCATTTCCATGTTTGTATAATTTATACATGCACTATGATTATTTCAGCATATCATGCAAAATATATACATTGGCATTTTACAATATTAACATAGCTGAAAATTCAAGTCAAACTTTTTTTGCTTTTATGATATAATAGCCTTTCTTTTTTTGAACCACAGAAACTTCGTCAAAAAGCTCCTTCAGTTTTTCAATGGCAGAAGGCCCGCCCTGTTTTTTCTGTATAACGATCCACAATTCACCTGAAGCCCTTAAATGCTCAGCGCTTTTTTCAAAAATGGCATGGACAACTTTTTTTCCGGCGCGGATTGGGGGGTTTGTAATAATAGAAGCAAATGTTTGAGCAGAATCAATATTTGAAAATAAATCACTCTGATAAATCCGAACGTTTTTTATTCCGTTTTTTTCTGCATTTTCATTTGACAGCTCTACGGCTCTTTCATTCACGTCAATCATGTGCACGGTGCGGTCTGTAAATGCACCGGCGAGTGACAAACCGATCGGGCCGTAACCGCAGCCTGCATCCAGGAAGTCACCATCGATCTCCGGCTCTTCAAACGCTTCAATTAAGACACGCGAACCGAAATCAACTTCCTTTTTCGAGAAAACGCCGCTGTCACTTGTGAATGTATAAGATCTGTTCCGCAGTGTAAATGACCATGTCTGTTTATCGCTTTTAACTGAAGGTTTTTCTGAATAATAGTGTTCACTCATTATTAGAACCTCCTTTTTTAATGGCACTTAAAGAAAAGCAAAGAAAAAGCCCGCCTCATAAAAGCGAGCTTCCCCTACAGGCAAGTGAAGATTACTTAACTTCTACAGAAGCGCCAACTTCTTCAAGTTTAGCTTTAAGCTCTTCAGCTTCTTCTTTCGCAATACCTTCTTTAAGTGGTTTTGGAGTGTTGTCAACAAGTTCTTTAGCTTCTTTCAAGCCAAGACCAGTGATTTCACGAACAACTTTGATAACTTTGATTTTCTGAGAACCTGCACCAGCAAGGATAAGGTCGAATTCGCTTTGCTCTTCAGCAGCTCCGCCAGCAGCAGCTCCGCCAGCTACAGCTACAGGAGCAGCAGCAGTTACGCCAAATTCTTCTTCGATTGCTTTTACTAGGTCGTTCAATTCAAGTACAGTTGCTTCTTTAACGGAAGCAATGATTTCTTCGATATTTAAAGCCATTTGAAATTCCTCCATTTGTTTTATTTTAGGGTAAAATTAGATTAAGCGCCTTGTTCTTCCTTTTGTTCTGCAACTGCTTTAGCTGCAAGTGCAAGGTTGCGAACTGGAGCTTGAAGTACGCTAAGCAACATAGAAAGTAAGCCATCGCGTGAAGGAAGTTCAGCAAGAGCTTTCACTTCTTCAACAGAAGATACTTTTCCTTCGATAACGCCCGCTTTGATTTCCAGAGCTTCGTGATTCTTCGCGAACTCGTTAAGAACTTTTGCCGGAGCGACAACATCTTCAGTACTGAATGCGATCGCATTCGGTCCAGTTAAGACATCATTCAAACCATCAAGTTCAGCTTGTTCAACCGCACGGCGAGTCATTGTGTTTTTGTACACTTTGAACTCTACGTTAGCTTCGCGAAGCTGTTTACGGAGTTCAGTTACTTCAGAAACGTTAAGTCCGCGGTAGTCAACGATGATCGTTGATTTGCTTTCTTTCAGTTTAGAAGCAATCTCTTCAACAACAACTTTTTTTGTATCAATTGCGCTGCTCATGGTTACACCTCCTGTAGATTTTGTGTAACACTTATACCGCTAGGTGATCACGACTGTGACGACGATTTCATATAAAAAGCCTCCATGTGGACATGGAGGCTGTATATACAAGCATACGTAACGTAATAGCTGTGATATATATACACCTCGGCAGGATATTAAGCCTCAACGGCCCCTGCTGTCTACGGTATAAATGACATATTATATTTTACAACATTTTGAATCATATCAGAATGCTGATCTAAAGTCAAATATTATTTTACGTTGAAAGTAGAAGCGTCTACTTTGACACCAGGGCCCATAGTAGAAGTAACGGCAACGTTTTTCACGTAAACACCTTTAGCCGCAGCCGGTTTTGCTTTCAGGATTGTATCATACATTGTTGTGAAGTTCTCAACAAGTTTTTCATCCTCGAAAGAAACTTTTCCGATCGGAACATGGATGTTACCAGCTTTGTCAACGCGGTATTCTACTTTACCAGCTTTGATTTCGCCGATTGCTTTTTCCACTTCGAATGTAACAGTTCCTGTTTTAGGGTTTGGCATAAGACCTTTTGGTCCAAGCACACGGCCGATTTTACCGACTTCACCCATCATGTCAGGAGTCGCAACGATTACATCGAATTCGAACCAGCCTTGCTGGATTTTCGCGATGTAATCAGAATCGCCTACGTAGTCTGCACCGGCAGCTTCAGCTTCTTTTGCTTTTTCGCCTTTAGCGAATACAAGCACGCGCTGAGTTTTACCAGTTCCGTTAGGAAGTACAACTGCACCGCGGATTTGCTGATCGTTTTTACGAGGGTCAACCCCTAAACGAAAAGCAACTTCAACTGTAGCGTCGAATTTAGCTGTGTTTGTTTTTTTAGTAAGCGCCACTGCTTCAGCGACGTCGTAAGCTTTCGCACGGTCTACAAGCTTCGCAGCTTCAACGTACTTTTTACCTTTTTTAGCCATTTTAAAATTTCCTCCTTATGTGGTTATAGCGGAATAACCTCCCACGAATAAGGGTTGCGAACTTGTGAAAACTCGCAACCCGACAAGAAACAAATTAATCCTCGATAACGATACCCATACTGCGGGCAGTACCTTCAACCATGCGCATTGCCGCTTCAACGTCTGCTGCGTTTAAGTCAGGCATTTTCGTTTCAGCGATTTCGCGAACCTTATCGCGCTTAACGGTTGCCACTTTATTACGGTTTGGTTCACCAGAACCAGACTCAATTCCAGCTGCTTTTTTAAGCAATACTGCAGCAGGCGGAGTTTTTGTAATAAATGTAAATGAACGGTCTTCGTAAACCGAAATTTCAACAGGAATGATTAAACCAGCTTGGTCAGCTGTACGAGCGTTAAACTCCTTACAGAATCCCATGATATTTACACCGGCTTGACCTAGTGCAGGTCCAACTGGCGGCGCTGGGTTAGCTTTTCCAGCAGGAATTTGCAATTTTACAACTTTTACTACTTTTTTAGCCACGAGACACACCTCCTTAAGTCCGTGATGTGGTAATAGGGTAAACCCTCCCACTCAAGGTTTCATTCTTTATATGAATGACGAAATATCAAGCTAGCTGCCTTGGATTAGTCCAAGACGTACCTTTGCTATATTATCATTAATATATAGCAATTTCAAGTTTTTTCACATTACAATTTGTCGATCTGGGTAAATTCCAGTTCAACCGGCGTTTCACGGCCGAACATGTTAACGAATACTTTCACTTTGCTCTTATCATAATCAATCTCTTCAATTGATCCTGTAAAGTTGGCGAAAGGTCCGTCTATGACTTTGACTGTCTCATTCAATTCAAAATCAATGTCGGTTTTCCGCTCATCCATGCCCATCCGCTTTAAGATGGTTTCTGCTTCGCCAGGAAGAAGCGGAGTCGGCTTTGAGCCTGAACCGGCTGATCCGACGAATCCGGTAACGCCCGGCGTGTTGCGGACCACATACCAGGAATCATCAGTCATGACGATTTCAACAAGCACATAACCCGGGAACACTTTCTTTTTGACTACTTTTTTCTTGCCGTTCTTAATATCAGTCTCTTCTTCTTCAGGGACGACAACGCGGAAAATTTTATCCTGCATTCCCATTGATTCCACACGTTTTTCAAGGTTCGCTTTTACTTTGTTTTCATAACCGGAATACGTATGAACAACATACCAATTCTTTTCCATTCTATCAGGACTCTGCAGTCCTTCCCTCCCCGCATTTAAAAATGAAGTGTAAAACAAAAAATAGGCTCAGGGCCTATGAATCCTTTTTTCAACAACACAATAAAAAACCCGCTGAACGGGTTTTGGCAAACGATATTATGATCTATTATAGCACGTATTGCTGATCATTATTCAACTATTAAACGAATTAATTGAGAAATTCCTGTATCAAGGAGGGCAAAAAAGATAACAAAAAAGATAACCGTTGAAATCACCGTGATCGTATAGCGCGTTAACTCTTTGCCTTTAGGCCAGCTAACCTTTTTCATTTCTTTCCCAACATCTTTAAAGAAACTCATCATGCGCATGTAAAAGACCTCCACAATTTAAAAAGCGAACACTATTTTGTTTCTAAATGAGCTGTATGTGAATTGCAAGTGCTGCAGTACTTCTTAACTTCTAACCGCTCAGCCGCTGATGCAGAGCTTTTCATTGTCGTATAATTACGATTTCCGCATGTTTTGCATGCCAGCGTAATCTTTTTTCTCATGTCGTTACACCTTTTCCTAAACATTCATTTATCTTAATAAAATAGCACAGTCAGAAAAATTCTGTCAATATGACACAGAAACCTGCTACAGGCTGATCTCTCTTATTTCTAAATACTTTTCAAGCTTGCGCTTCACGCGCTGCAGGGCATTATCGATTGATTTTACGTGTCGGTTTAAGTCATCTGAAATCTCTTGGTAACTTCTTCCGTCCAAGTACAGAACAAGCACCTTTCTCTCCAGATCGCTCAGCAGTTCTCCCATTTTCATTTCGATATCATCAAATTCTTCCTGATTAATAATCATCTCTTCAGGATTTAACGTTTTAGCGCCTGAAATGACATCAAGCAGTGTTCTGTCAGATTCTTCATCAAAAATAGGTTTGTCTAAAGAAACATAGGAATTTAAAGGAATGTGTTTCTGACGGGTAGCTGTCTTTATTGCGGTAATAATCTGGCGGGTAATGCATAATTCTGCAAAAGCTTTAAATGAAGTGAGCTTGTCCTCTCTAAAGTCTCGGATAGACTTATATAAGCCTATCATCCCTTCCTGTACAATATCTTCTCTGTCGGCCCCTATTAAAAAATAAGACCTTGCTTTCGCCCGTACAAAATTACGGTACTTCGTAATCAAGTAATCTAACGCATCACTATCCCCAACATGAACCTTTTCAATGACCTGCTCGTCCTCCAACTGGCAAAATTGCACTTTGTTGAACTTTCCCTTGCTGTTCTGTAGATTCACTGCGATCCCCCCGGCGCACGTAGATAGAAATATTATACATTAATGGGCGAAAAAGCGTCAACCTAATCCAGACCGCCTCGGCGCCACTTTTCAAACGTTTTCAAAACCTCTTCGGACAGCTCGATTTTACCCGGTGGTTTTTCAGAAGTGATCTTTGAAACCCGCCTTTGAATCCGGCGTTCTATCGTATCCACTTCCCTCAGGAGCTCCCGGGCGGATTTACGGAGAGCCCCTTGTCCGAAAATCGCCCACTGCTCCGTATAATCGGAGGTTGCGACATGAATCTGTGTCGCAATATTATTCAGCGCCTGGGCAAGCTTCTCGATCCGCTCATCCGCCGTCTCATTCTCCCGTGTGAAAATCACTTCGACTCTGTGATTCGTTTGTTTTTTCTCTATGCCTTTTACCAGATGTGCGTCAAACACCACAATGACTCTGATTCCCGTGTAGGACTGATATTCCGCCATCTTCTGGATCAGTACATCTCTCGCTTCTTCAAAACTGTTCGCTTTTAAATCCTTTAGCTGCGGCCAAGCTCCAATCATGTTGTATCCGTCTACTAACAGGATGTCCATCTGTCTTCATTCCCCTAAAGGATTGCGCTTCCGGTAGACTTCATACATGAGAAGGCCGGCCGCTACCGACGCATTCAGAGACGTGACTTTTCCGGCCATCGGAAGCTTAATGAGAAAATCACATTTCTCTTTCACAAGCCGGCCCATTCCTCTGCCTTCGCTTCCGATAACGAGCGCCAAAGGCATCTTGCCGTCCATAGAGCGGTAGTCTTCCCGGGCGGATGCATCCGTTCCGACGACCCAAATCCCCCGCTCCTTCATTTCATCAAGTGTCCGGGCAAGGTTGGTCACCTTCACGACGGGAATGTGTTCAATCGCACCGGTCGAAGCTTTTGCGACCGTCGAAGTCAGTCCGACCGCTCTGCGTTTCGGAATCACGATGCCGTGTGCACCGACAGCGTCAGCCGTTCTCATGATGGAACCGAGATTATGAGGGTCTTCCAGCTCGTCCAATATGAGAAAGAAAGGCTGTTCGTTTCTCTCTTCCGCTCTTTTATATAATTCGTCTAATTGTGCATATTCATATGCCGCCACCTGGGCGACAACACCCTGATGCTGCCCCTCAACCATCTGATCGAGTTTTTTCCTCGGTACAAATTGAATGGTGACGCCGCGCTTTTTAGCAAGCTCCATAACTTGCTGCGCCTGTCCTTTTACTGTGTTTTCCGCCATCCATAACTTATACAGCTTGCGATCTGACTTTAACGTCTCAATCACAGCGTTTTTTCCTATGACGTAATCATGTTGCTGACTCATTTGTTTTCCTCCCTGACGTCCCGACTTGTATAGCCTCAGCAATCAGCTGATTCAGTCTTTCTTCTCTTTTCTCAAGAAAAAGGTATCCGAGTAAAGCCTCAAAAGCTGTACTATGGCGGTACGTCTGTACATCTGTGTTTTTAGGCGTCGTCCCTGATTTCGCGTTTCTGCCTCTTCTCAGCACGGCTTCCTCTTCCTCCGTGAAAAAGGATTCGTCCTGAAGGCGGAACAATATGTCTGCCTGTGATTTTGCCGATACAATCCGGCTCGCCTTCTTATGAAGGTCATTCGGTTTCGTAAAGCCCTGCTTAAGCAGGTGATGCCGGACGTATATTTCAAAAATGGCATCACCCATATAAGCAAGCGCAAGACCGTTTAACTGCTTTGAATCTTTGATTTGTTCAAATTGAAGCATCCGCTTACTCTCCCCGCTTCCAGCGAGTTCCCTGGGCCGTATCTTCAAGAATGATATTCATGCTTTTCAGCTGATCGCGAATCTGGTCTGACAAAGCAAAATCGCGATTGCGGCGGGCTTCATTTCTCTTCTCAATCAACTCTTCAATCTCTTCGTCGACAAGCTCTTCTTCGCCGAGCGTAAGTCCGAGAACAGATCCGATTCTGTCAAACATGCTGATAAAGGCTTTAATGACGTGATCCGCCGTATTGTCTTCCTGCATGTAGTAATTGGCGAGCTTCGCCAGATCAAACCAAACGGAAATCGCATTCGCCGTATTAAAATCATCATCCATTGCTTCTTCAAACGCAGTGCGGTGCTCTTCGATTTTAGCGAGCCATTCCTCATCATTGTCAGTCAGATTCGTGCTGCTAATCAAACGATGGTTTAAATTACTGTAGGCCGTCTTCAGGCGGTTAAACGCGTTTTTTGTTTTCTCAAGCAGCTCTTCCGAATAGTTGATCGGGTGGCGGTAATGAACGGACAGCATGAAAAATCTCAAAAGCTGCGGGTCATATTGCTTAATGATATCGTGCACCAAAACAAAGTTGCCGAGAGATTTTGACATTTTCTCATTATCGATATTGATATATCCGTTGTGAAGCCAGTATTTTGCGAATGTCTTGCCTGTTAATGCTTCAGATTGGGCGATTTCGTTTTCATGGTGCGGGAATGTCAGGTCCTGACCGCCGGCATGAATATCGATTTCGTCACCCAAATACTTTTTCACCATTGCGGAGCATTCAATATGCCAGCCCGGGCGGCCTTTTCCCCAAGGGCTATCCCATGAAATTTCTCCGTCCTTAGCAGCTTTCCAAAGAGCAAAGTCCAGCGCATCATCTTTCTTCTCGCCGACACGGATACGCGCGCCTGATCTGAGTTCATCAATTGATTGCTGAGATAGCTTGCCGTAGCCTTCGAAGGCCCTTGTTTTGAAATAGACGTCGCCTTCTGATTCATAAGCGTAGCCTTTTTTAATCAGCTCGCTGACAAATTCAATAATGGCGTCCATGTTTTCCATGACCCGGGGGTGAAGATCCGCTTTCCGACATCCGAGGGCGCCCACGTCTTCAAAATACGCTTTAATGAACCGCTCAGAAACGGTCGGGACGTCCTCGCCGAGCTCGTTGGCCGCCTTAATCAGTTTGTCGTCAACATCGGTGAAATTCGATACGTATTGAACATCGTATCCTTTATACTCCAAATAGTTGCGTACGGTATCATACACAATCGCCGGACGTGCGTTTCCGATATGAATATAGTTGTATACAGTCGGTCCGCACACGTACATTTTTACTTTGCCTTCCTCAAGAGGAACGAATGTTTCCTTTTTCCGTGTCAATGTATTATAAAGTGTAATGGTCATTTTTGGTTGATCCTTTCTTTTTTATCTTCCAGTTCAGCCTGCAGTTCAAAAATCTGCTGCTCCAATGCTCTAAACCGGTCAGCAACCGGATCGGGCAAGTCTTGGTGATTGAGATCGCGTTTGATTTTTCTTCCGTTCTGAATGACGACTTTCCCCGGTATGCCGACAACGGTCGAAAAGTCGGGAACATCACGAAGCACAACGGAGCCGGCCCCTACTTTAGAACCCTGCCCGACCGTAATAGAGCCGAGCACCTTCGCTCCGGTTGCAATTAAAGCATCATCTTTTATGGTCGGATGCCGCTTCCCCTTTTCTTTTCCCGTTCCCCCGAGAGTGACGCCTTGGAATACCGTCACGTTATTGCCGATTTCACATGTTTCCCCTATGACGACCCCCATACCGTGGTCAATGAAAAACCTTCTCCCGATGGTCGCGCCGGGATGGATTTCAATTCCGGTAAAGAAACGGGCAATCTGTGATATCAGGCGCGCCAGGAAGAAAAATCTCCGTTTATATAAAGCATGTGCAATCCGATGCGCCCATATAGCATGTAAACCAGAATAAGTTAAAACAACTTCGAAATAGCTTCTTGCTGCCGGATCTTGATCGAACACTGTATCTATGTCTTCTTTTAGCATTTTAAAAAACACATGCTTCCCCCCATTCTCTCCCCGCTCCAGTCTGTTTTTCCGCCTATAAAAAAAGCGCCTCTGCATGTAAACATGACAGAGACGCTTTTACCGCGCGGTTCCACTCTGTTTGAAAAACAAGTCACTGTTTTCCCAACTTAAAAGCCGGTAACGGCGGCGGCCGCCTTTAAATACTGATTTCCGCAGAAATGTTCTTCAAAGGTCTTAAGGGCGCACTTCTAAAACATGACGCATGAATCTCTCTCAGCCGATGAAGATTCTTTCTGTAATGGTCATTGTTTTATACTCTTCCCTGTCAACAATCGTATATTTAAATGCTTTTCAGGCGTCTTACGGCTGTTTCTCTGCCGATCAGCTCAATGGCCTGCGGAAGCTCCGGACCGTGTGTCTGACCGGTAACCGCTACACGAATCGGCATGAACAGCTTTTTGCCTTTATGGCCTGTTTCTTTCTGAACAGCCTTGATTGAGGCTTTGATCAGCTCAGGCGTAAATTCTTCAAGCTCTTCAAGCTTCGCAGCAAATACGCTGAGCACTTCAGGCACCTGTTCTTCTTCCAGAACGGCTTTTGCCTCTTGATTATACTCGATCTCATCTTTAAAGAACAAATCAGTCAGCTCGACAATTTCAGCGCCGTAGCTCAATTGCTCATGGTAAAGAGAGATTAATTTACGAACCCATTCCTGCTCTTCGGCAGAAAGCTCAGTGCCGACTTTTCCTGCTTTTTGCAGGTGCGGCAGGGTCAGCTCAACAACTTGATCAAGATCCAGCGCTTTGACGTATTGGTTGTTGACCCATTTCAGTTTATGCATATCAAACAGAGCCGGTGACTTAGACAAACGATTTACATCAAAAATTTCAATAAATTGTTCTCTTGTGAAAAGCTCATCTTCACCGACGGGAGACCAGCCGAGAAGTCCGATAAAGTTAAACAGCGCTTCAGGCAGGTAACCCAGCTCATCATACTGCTCAATAAACTGGATAATTGATTCATCACGTTTACTTAATTTTTTGCGGCTTTCGTTTACGATAAGCGTCATATGTCCGAAGACAGGAACATCCCAGCCGAATGCCTGGAAAATCATGATCTGTTTCGGTGTATTTGAAATGTGATCCTCACCGCGGAGCACGTGCGTCATTTTCATTAAGTAATCGTCAATCGCGACAGCAAAGTTATACGTCGGTGTTCCGTCTTTTTTGACGATGACAAAGTCGCCGATGCCGTCTGATTCAAAAGAAATCTCGCCTTTTACGATATCGTTAAATGCGATGATTTTCCCTTCCGGCACGCGGAAACGGATGCTCGGCTGTCTGCCTTCGGCTAAAAACTGCTCCTGCTCTTTTTGAGTCAGGTTTCTGTGTTTGCCGGAATAGCGCGGCATTTCCCCGCGGGCGATTTGCTCTTCACGTTCTTTCTCAAGTTCTTCTTCCGTACAGAAACATTTATAAGCTAGCCCTTTTTCAAGAAGCTCTTCATAGTACTCTTTGTAAATGTCGTTACGCTCAGACTGGCGGTACGGGCCGTATTCTCCGCCGACATCCACACTTTCATCCCAGTCCATGCCGAGCCATTTCAAATAGTTGAGCTGGCTTTGCTCTCCGCCTTCAATATTTCGCTTTTTGTCCGTATCCTCAATCCGGATAATAAACTTTCCGCCTTGGCTGCGGGCAAATAAATAGTTAAAAAGCGCCGTTCTGGCGTTACCGATATGCAAATGTCCGGTCGGACTCGGTGCATAACGAACGCGTACTTCATTTCCCATGTTCAAATACTTCCTTTCATCTCGTCTGTAGCCTCTAGCCGAATATATGTATCTATTCTACCACCAAATAGACCGGGCATCAAAACAATGATCAGGCTTTTTGGATCAGAACGGTTGCCTGAGCGGCAATTCCTTCGGCTCTTCCGGTAAACCCGAGCTTTTCTGTCGTCGTCGCTTTTACGTTTACTTGAGAAACGTCCGCCTCAAGGCCTTCCGCTATCCGTTTTCTCATAGCATCAATATGCGGCGCCATTTTCGGCTTTTGCGCAATAATCGTGCAGTCTATATTTCCGAGTACGTATCCTTTTTCTTTAACAATGTTCCAGACATGCTGAAGCAGCTTAAAAGAATCCGCATCTTTGAATTCCGGATCAGTATCCGGGAAATGCTTGCCGATATCTCCTTCACCTGCCGCTCCGAGACACGCGTCTGCGACTGTATGCAGCAATACATCAGCATCTGAATGTCCGAGCAGCCCTTTTTCATAAGGAATTTCAATTCCGCCGATGATGAGAGGACGGCCTTCCGTTAATTGATGCACATCAAATCCTTGTCCGATTCTAAACATTATGATTCCCACTTTCCGCTTTCATGATTGCTTCCGCGGATATCAGATCATCCGGCGTTGTCAGCTTAATATTGGTATAGCTGCCTTCAACGATACTCACCTGATATCCATCAAGACGCTCGACGAGGCTGGCGTCATCCGTCCCTAAGAAGCCTTTGTTTTCCGCTTCCATATGCGCCGTCTTCAATAAAGAAAGACGAAAAGCCTGCGGCGTTTGAACGGCCCACAAGCTTGAACGATCAAAGGTCTCCGCAACCCGGGAGCCTTCCGCCCGTTTTATCGTGTCTTTCACAGGAACAGCCAGGACAGCCGCTCCCGCCTCCTCTGCTGTTTCAACGAGCTTATCGATATGCTGATGTGTGACAAACGGGCGCGCTCCGTCATGAACAAGGACGACCGATTCCTTATCAATCACTTTCAGTCCTTCGTATACACTGTGCTGACGCTCCGCACCTCCGGTAACAAGCTCAATTTCCGTCTGAATCGGAAATTGGGCCAGCAGCTGGCGAAAATCTTCCCGTTCACTCTCGTTTATCACCAGGATTATTTTCTGACAGGGTGCGTGGCTTTCAAAAACCCGCAGTGTGTGTATAATTACAGGCGCACCTTTTAAGCTGATGAACAGCTTATTTTTCCCGGCCTTCATCCGTTTTCCTTGTCCGGCAGCCGGAATAACGACAACATACTCCATATTAACTCCCTCTTAAAGAGCTTTCTCAAGCAGCTTGGGCTTGGCAAAAATCATTCGTCCCGCCGCTGTCTGCAGTACGCTGGTTACGAGCACATCAATATGTTTCCCTATATAATTGCGGCCTTCTTCCACAACAATCATCGTCCCGTCATCCAAGTAAGCCACACCTTGATTATGCTCTTTCCCGTCCTTAATCACCTGCACATTCATCTCTTCGCCCGGAAGCACAACCGGCTTCACCGCGTTTGCAAGGTCATTAATATTCAGTACCGCAACCTTCTGAAGCTCACATACTTTATTTAAATTAAAATCATTCGTCACAACGACGCCGGATGTCAGCTTCGCAAGTTTGACAAGCTTGCTGTCAACCTCCTGAATGTCTTCGAAGTCGCCTTCATAAATTTCAACCGTAATATCCAGTTCCTTTTGAATGCGATTCAAGATATCCAGTCCGCGGCGTCCTCTGTTACGTTTTAAAACATCTGAAGAATCAGCGATATGCTGTAATTCCTCCAGCACAAATTGAGGAATGACAATGACGCCTTCTAAAAAGCCCGTCTGACAAATATCTGCAATTCTCCCATCAATAATAACACTTGTATCCAAGATTTTCAGCCTTTTATCCTGTTCCTCCTGCTCCTCATCAGCACTTCCCTTTTTCTTCTGCATTCTTGCAGAAATGGAGAAAAGACTGATCAGTTCATCCTTTTTCTTAAATCCGACTTGGAAGCCCAGGTAACCGAGAAAGAAAGCCAGAAAGACCGGAATGATGGTGCTGAATATACGGTACGGAATATTGTCCAGCGGAATCACGTTTACAATGAGATATGCGATGATAAGTCCAAAAACCAATCCGAGACTCCCGAATAACAGATCCGGCACCGGAGCTCTCAGCAAAGAATCTTCAATCCATTTTACCCAATTAATCACATATTCTGTCGTCCATATACTGATGAGAAAAAAGATAATAGCACCAATTGCAGCAGACGTATATGCGTTTGTTATTAAAGGTATGTCCTGTATATTTGACAGCACAAACAATTCAGGTATTAAAAAGATACCGACAACGCCGCCCACAATAATGAAGAACGCCTGAACTATTCGTTTTAACATACCTCCACCTCCTTTTAAGTAGCATTTTTTCAGCAGACTGTCAGAGCCTACAAATTCAGAATAAACAAAAACTAACAATAATATACCCGGATTCCGACAGGTTTAAGCGATTCTTAAAGCTGTCTATCTATATAGTGTTTTTCCTGAAGGCGTTTTAAGCCTTTTTTGATTTTTTGGGCGCGCACTTCGCCGATACCTTCGACATCATCAAGCTCTTCAACTGTGGCTTCCGTTATGCTTGGCAAAAATCCGAACGCCTCAACCACATTTTCAACAATCGGCATCGGCAGACGCGGGATTTTGTTCAGCAGCCTGTATCCTCTCGGGAGCACATAATCATCAAGATTCGTAGAAGCCGGATATCCAAGCAGCTTAAACAGGATGGAATCATCAAGCAGATCATAGCTGGACATATCCTGAAGCTCTTTTAACAGCACGAACGGATCTTTGATTTTTTCTTTGACATAGTCTTTGATGAAAAGTGCCGCCTCTTCTTCCATGTCCGTAATCAGTTCAATCACCTGCAGACGGATTAAGTGGCCTTCCGTTCCGAGTTCTTTAATATACATATTGATTTCATTTTTTATTCGGAGCACCATTTCATACCGATGCATGACGGACAGCACGTCACTGAATGTCACAAGCTCCTCAAACTCTAATGCGTTTAAAGCCGTAATCGTTTTGTCTAAAATGGTTTTATACTTCTCAAGCGTTTGAATGGCCTGATTTGCCTTTGTTAAAATAAAACCTATGTCCTTTAGTGTGTACTTCATGCTGTCCTGATATAACGTAATGACATTTCTGCGCTCAGAAATGGCAATGACGAGACAGCCTGTCTGCTTCGCCACCCGTTCCGCCGTACGGTGCCTCATTCCCGTTTCTGAAGAAGAAATGGTCGCTTCCGGCATAAGCTGCGTATTCGCATAAAGAATTTTCTGGCCGGAATCACTTAAAATAATGGCACCGTCCATTTTGGCCAGCTCGTATAAGTGAGCGGGCGCAAATGATGTATTAATATGAAAACCGCCATCGACGACTTGCTTTACCTTATCATTGTATCCGACAACAATCAGGCCGCCTGTATTTGCCCGAAGTACATTCTCTATCCCGGCTCTGAGCGGGGTGCCCGGTGCAACGAACTGCAGAATTGCAGACAGGTCAAGCTCTTGTTTCGCCCCTTTTTTCTCTTTTTCCATCTATTATGATCCTCCTAATGAAGTACGAAGCGCTTCTGCAACATTTGCTACTCCGACAACCTCAATCCCTTTTGGTATTGTCCACCCGTCTGCATTCGCCTCAGGTATGATCATGCGCTTGAAGCCGAGTTTCGCCGCTTCTTTTACGCGCTGTTCGATTCTTGACACCCTGCGGACTTCTCCTGTCAGACCCACTTCACCGATAAAGCAATCTGCGGGATTCGGCGGTGTATCTCTGAAGCTTGAGGCAATGCTGACGGCTACTGCCAAATCAATCGCCGGTTCATCCAGTTTGACCCCGCCGGCGACCTTTAAATACGCATCTTGATTTTGAAGCAAAAGACCCACCCGCTTCTCAAGCACAGCCATAATTAACGACACCCTGTTGTGGTCAATGCCTGTAGCCATGCGGCGCGGGTTTCCAAAACTGGTCGGTGATATGAGCGCCTGAATTTCAACCAGGATCGGTCTCGTTCCTTCCATTGACGCAACGATACTCGAACCTGATGCCCCGGCAGAACGCTCTTCCAAGAATATTTCAGAAGGGTTCAGCACCTCCGTAAGCCCCTCTTCCCGCATTTCAAAGATGCCCATTTCATTTGTGGAGCCGAAACGGTTTTTTACGGCCCGCAAAATACGGAATGTATGGTGCCGCTCTCCTTCAAAGTATAGAACGGTATCGACCATGTGCTCAAGCAATCTCGGCCCTGCGATCGATCCTTCTTTTGTGACGTGTCCGACGATAAAAATAGGTATGCCGTTTGTTTTCGCGATTTTCATCAATTCGGCCGTACACTCTCTTACTTGTGATACACTGCCGGGAGCTGAGGTGATATCACTTTGGTACACGGTCTGAATGGAGTCTACGACAACAAATGCGGGTTTCATCTCTTGTATAGCAGACGAAATATACTCCATATCGGTTTCAGATAAAACATGTAACATTTGGCTGTTGATTCCAAGTCTGTCGGCACGCAGCTTCGTTTGCTTCACGGATTCTTCCCCTGAAATGTAAAGCACGCTGCCGGCCGTATCTGCTAATTGTGCGGATACTTGGAGAAGGAGCGTTGATTTTCCGATGCCGGGATCGCCGCCGATTAATACTAACGAGCCCTTCACAACGCCGCCGCCAAGCACTCTGTTGAATTCTTCGAGCTTTGTGTGAACGCGGGGTTCTTCCGATGTTTCAATTGATGTAATGGGTGATGGTTTCTGGACGGTTTGAACGGAGTGGGAGAAAGCCGCCCGCCGATTCGCCGGCGCTTTTTTTATGGTTTCTTCCACCATTGTATTCCAAGCCCCGCAGCCCGGGCACTTTCCCATCCACTTTGCGGATTCATAACCGCATGAGTGGCAGATGAATTTTGTTTTTGATTTAGCCATATATGTTGTAAGACCTCTTCCTTATCGAATATTTCTCTATATAACAAAGTGAGGCATACACTCGCTTACGTATGCCTCATGTTTGTCACTATATTAGTTCGTTTTAGCAGTTGTTTTTACGACAAATTCGCCGTCCTCAACATCAAGAACAATGTGCTGGCCTTTATCAATATTGCCTCTGAGGAGTTCTTCTGATAACCGGTCCTCCACATGCTTTTGAATCGCTCTTCTTAACGGACGTGCGCCGTATTCCAAATCGACGCCCTCTTCTGCCACTTTTGCTTTTGCAGCATCCGTCAGCTCGATAGAGAGATCTTGTTCTTTCAGACGTTTTGTTAACTGATCAGACATAAGCGACACGATGTCTGTAAGATGTTTTTTCTCAAGGGAGTGGAAGACGATAATTTCGTCAATCCGGTTGATAAACTCAGGTCTGAAGGCACGCTTCAGCTCTCCCATGACTTTGTCTTTCATGTCTTTATGGTTTTGTGATTCATCCTGCACATTGAAGCCCACATATTTGTTGCGTTTCAGCTCGCTCGCTCCGACGTTTGACGTCATAATCAGGATCGTGTTGCGGAAATCCACAGTGCGTCCTTTTGAATCAGTCAAGCGTCCGTCTTCAAGCACTTGCAGGAGAATGTTAAACACATCAGGGTGCGCTTTTTCAATTTCATCAAGCAATACGACAGAGTATGGTTTTCTTCTTACTTTTTCTGTCAGCTGGCCGCCTTCATCATAGCCGACATATCCCGGAGGAGAACCGACAAGACGTGAAGTCGAGTGTTTCTCCATGTATTCGGACATATCCACTCTGATCATCGCTTCCTCATCACCGAAAATGGATTCCGCCAGCGCTCGTGCCAGCTCTGTCTTCCCAACGCCTGTAGGGCCTAAGAAGATGAATGAACCAATCGGGCGTTTCGGGTCCTTCAGACCGGCTCTTGCACGTCTGACAGCCTTTGCAACGGCTACAACAGCTTCATCCTGGCCGATGACGCGGGAGTGCAGAATGCTTTCCATATTGAGAAGCTTATCTGTCTCCGTTTGGGCAATTTTAGATACGGGCACCCCGGTCCAGCTGGATACAACCATCGCGATATCCTCTACAGAAACTTCGGAGTTCTCCTGGCCTTGTTTTTCTTTCCACGTTTTTTTCGTGTCTTCCACCTGTTCTCTCAGACGCTGCTCCGTATCACGAAGGGAAGCCGCTTTTTCAAACTCCTGGCTCTGAACGGCAGCGTCTTTTTCCTTGCGAACTTCATCGAGTTTCTGCTCAAGCTCTTTTAAGTTCGGAGGCGTTGTGAAAGAACGGAGACGCACTTTTGAACCGGCTTCATCAATTAAATCGATCGCTTTATCCGGAAGGAAGCGGTCAGAAATATAACGGTCGGACAATTTTACCGCCGCTTCAATCGCTTCATCGGTAATTGATACGCGGTGATGCGCTTCATAGCGGTCACGGAGCCCTTTTAAAATTTGAATGCTTTCATCGGCTGACGGCTGATCCACCTGAATCGGCTGGAAACGGCGCTCCAGAGCCGCGTCTTTTTCGATATATTTACGGTATTCATCAAGCGTTGTCGCACCGATGCATTGAAGCTCTCCGCGGGCCAGTGAAGGTTTTAAGATATTCGATGCGTCAATCGCACCTTCTGCTCCCCCCGCTCCGATCAGTGTATGCAGTTCGTCAATGAATAAAATAATATTGCCGGCCTGACGTATTTCATCCATTACTTTTTTCAAGCGGTCTTCAAATTCTCCGCGGTATTTCGTACCGGCTACAACCGTACCCATGTCTAATGTCATTACGCGTTTATCACGTAAAATTTCCGGCACTTCATTATTGATGATCTGCTGTGCGAGGCCTTCAGCAATCGCAGTTTTACCTACACCCGGTTCTCCGATAAGAACGGGATTATTCTTCGTTCTGCGGCTTAATACCTCAATAACACGCTGAATTTCTTTGCTTCGGCCGATAACCGGATCAAGACTGTCTTCCTTCGCAATCGCAGTTAAATCACGCGCCAGACTGTCCAGCGTCGGCGTGTTTGCATTGCTGTTCGTACCGGATGCAGAAGATCCCGTCTCATTGCTTCCCAGAAGCTGCAGCACTTGCTGTCTCGCCTTATTCAAGCTGACACCGAGATTATTCAGAACTCTCGCGGCCACGCCTTCTCCTTCACGAATCAGTCCGAGAAGTATGTGTTCTGTTCCCACATAAGAATGTCCTAGCTTTCTGGCTTCATCCATGCTGAGCTCAATGACTTTTTTTGCTCTTGGCGTATAATGAATCGTTTGAGACATTTCCTGTCCCCGTCCGATTAAGCTCTCCACTTCTTTCTGAATTTTATCCGAACCGAGTCCGAGTGCTTGGAGTGCTTTAGCCGCAATCCCTTCTCCTTCACGAACCAGACCTAATAAGATATGTTCAGTTCCAATATTGTTATGGCCTAAGCGCAGTGCTTCTTCCTGTGCCAGTGCCAATACCTTTTGAGCTCGCTCTGTAAACCTTCCAAACATCATATCGAATCATCCTCCTGTCTATTTGCACTCATTTCTAAATGCAGCCTTTCCCTGATAAGAGCCGCTCTTCTCGCGTCTCTTTCGTTCGGCCGTAATGCACCGCCCGAATATTGCTGGAGAAAACCCGGCTGTGTCAAAATCATCAGTTCATTAAGTATATTGCTTGATAGCCCTTTGATGATTCCCAGGTCTATCCCCAGCCGAACGTCAGAAAGGCATTTCGCCGTTTCCTTTGATTCAATCATACGGCAGTTGGATAAAACGCCGTAAGATCTGAATACCCGGTCCTCCAATTCAATTTTCGAGGTTTGGTAAAGCGCTTCTCGGGCTGAACGTTCCTGCTCAATCAGCTGGGCAGCCACACTGTTTAAATCATCTACAATGTCCTGTTCTGATTTTCCGAGTGTGATTTGATTTGAAATTTGAAAGATATTTCCTAATGCTTCGCTGCCTTCACCGTAAATTCCTCTAACAACTAAGCCTAATTGGTTAATTGCCGGTATAATTCGATTCATTTGCCTAGTTAATACAAGGCCCGGCAAATGCATCATGACTGAAGCCCTTAGTCCCGTCCCTACATTTGTAGGACAGCTTGTTAAGTACCCTCTCTTCTCTCCAAAGGCGTAATCCACTTTCTCCTCAATCCAGTCATCAACCTGGTTTGCCGCTTTTATGGCGTTGAGAAGCTGGAAGCCGGGGAAGAGGCATTGAATTCTGATATGATCTTCTTCATTTAACATAATGCTGACTTCTTCATTTTCAGAAAGCAGACAGCCGCCAAAAGGAGATTCCGTTAAATTCGGGCTGATGAGATGTTTCTCCATCAGCACCCGTTTTTCCAAAGGCTGAGCTTCACTCATTCTGATTAAATGAAATTGACCGATATCAGGCAGTTCTTTTCCTGAAAAATGATCTTCGAATTGCTGAATGATGGATGAGGCTTCTTCATTCGTATACCTAGCAGGAAACTTTATATTTTCAAAGTTTCGGGCCAACCGTATACGGCTGCTGAGTACAATGTCACTTTCAGGTCCCTTTTGCTTCATCCAATTGCTTAGTGCGTCCTGAATAAAATGCTTGAGCGACATTACCCTTGTTCCCCCTCACTGTCTGTACTTTTTAATTCCTGCTCTAACGATCGGATCTGATCCCTGACCTCCGCTGCCCTTTCAAACTCTTCGTGGTGTATTAAAGATTCAAGTTCTTTTTTTAACATTTCCATTTGCCGTCTTACATGCAGGTTTCCGCCTATTCGTTTTGGAATTTTCCCGGCATGCACCGTATTCCCGCTGTGAACTTTTCGCAAGATCGGCGTAATTTGGCTGTAGAACGTATCGTAACATTCCGCACAGCCGAAACGCCCTGTTTTTCTCAGCTGCTGAAACGTCATACCGCATTTCTTACAAGCTGTCCCTTGCTCTGAGTAGCCGAACATTTGAGAACCGGTGTTTTGAAATGAAGACTCCATATTCAGCAGCCCTGATAATAAATTATGAATCGAGAACCCTTGGTTTCCACTTATACTGTATGAATCGCTATTTTCTTTTGCACATTGTTCACAAATATGAACTTCTTGTTTTTCTCCATTAACAACTTTCGTAAAGTGAAAAGTGGCCGGTCTCTCATTGCATTCTTGACAAATCAATCTTTTCACCCGCTTACTTTAGTTTTAAAGATGTGAGCATTGCTTTCATCATTCTGGCTCTTAGTTCATCCCGTTCGGGCAAATCAATATATAGAACTGAACGATCCATTACACTCACCATCATTTTAGCTTCTCTTTCCGAAATAACTCCGTCCTCTAACAGTCTGAGAATAATGTCATCAGAGGCTGCCTGGGACAAGTGGGTATGAATCTGCGAAATAATATTGTTGATGAGGACGACTTCGTTATTCATTTTAATTTTGATAATACGAATATAACCGCCGCCTCCCCGTTTACTTTCAACAATATATCCTCTTTCACTTGTAAACCTGGTGTTGATGACATAATTTATTTGGGAAGGAACACATTGAAATTTATCAGCGATTTCACTGCGTTTGATCTCTAAAATTTCTTTGCCATTTTGATCTAATACTTGTTTCAAGTACTGTTCAATGATGTCAGAAATATTATGTCCCACTCAACCCCCTCCTTTATTGACTTTGACTATATTTGACTTTAATCTTACTATAAGGTGTTTCGCAAAATTTTTCAACTGTATCGCTCTATCTCTATTATTTCCACTTTGCACAGGCATAAAACCTGCTTTTGCAAAAAGGCATATCGTTACGTTTCTCATATTATATAACGTATGCAGAAAAACACAAAAAAGGCAGCTCATGATGAGCTGCCTTTACCGTAATGATAGCTTGGCGGCGTCCTACTCTCACAGGGGGAAACCCCCGACTACCATCGGCGCTGAAGAGCTTAACTTCCGTGTTCGGCATGGGAACGGGTGTGACCTCTTCGCTATCGCCACCAAACCATTGAGAGTGTTCTCTCAAAACTAGATAACAGTAAGCATACATTCAAATTGGTTAAGTCCTCGATCGATTAGTATCTGTCAGCTCCATGTGTCGCCACACTTCCACCTCAGACCTATCAACCTGATCATCTTTCAGGGATCTTACTTCCTTGCGGAATGGGAAATCTCATCTTGAGGGGGGCTTCATGCTTAGATGCTTTCAGCACTTATCCCGTCCGCACATAGCTACCCAGCGATGCCCTTGGCAGAACAACTGGTACACCAGCGGTGCGTCCATCCCGGTCCTCTCGTACTAAGGACAGCTCCTCTCAAATTTCCTGCGCCCGCGACGGATAGGGACCGAACTGTCTCACGACGTTCTGAACCCAGCTCGCGTACCGCTTTAATGGGCGAACAGCCCAACCCTTGGGACCGACTACAGCCCCAGGATGCGATGAGCCGACATCGAGGTGCCAAACCTCCCCGTCGATGTGGACTCTTGGGGAGATAAGCCTGTTATCCCCGGGGTAGCTTTTATCCGTTGAGCGATGGCCCTTCCATGCGGAACCACCGGATCACTAAGCCCGACTTTCGTCCCTGCTCGACTTGTAGGTCTCGCAGTCAAGCTCCCTTGTGCCTTTACACTCTGCGAATGATTTCCAACCATTCTGAGGGAACCTTTGGGCGCCTCCGTTACCTTTTAGGAGGCGACCGCCCCAGTCAAACTGCCCACCTGACACTGTCTCCCCGCCCGATAAGGGCGGCGGGTTAGAAGGTCAATACAGCCAGGGTAGTATCCCACCGATGCCTCCACCGAAGCTGGCGCTCCGGTTTCCAAGGCTCCTACCTATCCTGTACAAGCTGTACCAACATTCAATATCAGGCTGCAGTAAAGCTCCACGGGGTCTTTCCGTCCTGTCGCGGGTAACCTGCATCTTCACAGGTACTATAATTTCACCGAGTCTCTCGTTGAGACAGTGCCCAGATCGTTGCGCCTTTCGTGCGGGTCGGAACTTACCCGACAAGGAATTTCGCTACCTTAGGACCGTTATAGTTACGGCCGCCGTTTACTGGGGCTTCAATTCGCACCTTCGCTTACGCTAAGCGCTCCTCTTAACCTTCCAGCACCGGGCAGGCGTCAGCCCCTATACTTCGCCTTACGGCTTCGCAGAGACCTGTGTTTTTGCTAAACAGTCGCCTGGGCCTATTCACTGCGGCTCTCTCGGGCTTGCACCCTAACAGAGCACCCCTTCTCCCGAAGTTACGGGGTCATTTTGCCGAGTTCCTTAACGAGAGTTCTCTCGATCACCTTAGGATTCTCTCCTCGCCTACCTGTGTCGGTTTGCGGTACGGGCACCTCTCACCTCGCTAGAGGCTTTTCTTGGCAGTGTGGAATCAGGAACTTCGCTACTATAATTCGCTCGCCATCACAGCTCAGCCTTCACGGGAAACGGATTTGCCTATTTCCCAGCCTAACTGCTTGGACGCGGATATCCAATACCGCGCTTACCCTATCCTCCTGCGTCCCCCATTGCTCAAATGGTGAGGAGGTGGTACAGGAATATCAACCTGTTATCCATCGCCTACGCCTTTCGGCCTCGGCTTAGGTCCCGACTAACCCTGAGCGGACGAGCCTTCCTCAGGAAACCTTAGGCATTCGGTGGAGGGGATTCTCACCCCTCTTTCGCTACTCATACCGGCATTCTCACTTCTAAGCGCTCCACAAGTCCTTCCGGTCTTGCTTCACAGCCCTTAGAACGCTCTCCTACCACTGTTCGAAGAACAGTCCGCAGCTTCGGTGATACGTTTAGCCCCGGTACATTTTCGGCGCAGAGTCACTCGACCAGTGAGCTATTACGCACTCTTTAAATGGTGGCTGCTTCTAAGCCAACATCCTGGTTGTCTAAGCAACTCCACATCCTTTTCCACTTAACGTATACTTTGGGACCTTAGCTGGCGGTCTGGGCTGTTTCCCTTTCGACTACGGATCTTATCACTCGCAGTCTGACTCCCAAGGATAAGTCATCGGCATTCGGAGTTTGACTGAATTCGGTAACCCGGTAGGGGCCCCTAGTCCAATCAGTGCTCTACCTCCGAGACTCTTACCTTGAGGCTAGCCCTAAAGCTATTTCGGAGAGAACCAGCTATCTCCAGGTTCGATTGGCATTTCACCCCTACCCACACCTCATCCCCGCACTTTTCAACGTGCGTGGGTTCGGGCCTCCATTCAGTGTTACCTGAACTTCACCCTGGACATGGGTAGATCACCTGGTTTCGGGTCTACGACCACGTACTCAATTCGCCCTATTCAGACTCGCTTTCGCTGCGGCTCCGCATCTTCTGCTTAACCTTGCACGGGATCGTAACTCGCCGGTTCATTCTACAAAAGGCACGCCATCACCCGTTAACGGGCTCTGACTACTTGTAGGCACACGGTTTCAGGATCTCTTTCACTCCCCTTCCGGGGTGCTTTTCACCTTTCCCTCACGGTACTGGTTCACTATCGGTCACTAGGGAGTATTTAGCCTTGGGAGATGGTCCTCCCGGATTCCGACGGAATTTCACGTGTTCCGCCGTACTCAGGATCCACTCAGGAGAGAACGAAGTTTTGACTACAGGGCTGTTACCTCCTATGGCGGGCCTTTCCAGACCTCTTCATCTACCTCGTTCCTTTGTAACTCCGTACAGAGTGTCCTACAACCCCAAGAGGCAAGCCTCTTGGTTTGGGCTGGTCCCGTTTCGCTCGCCGCTACTCAGGGAATCGCATTTGCTTTCTCTTCCTCCGGGTACTTAGATGTTTCAGTTCCCCGGGTCTGCCTTCTCATATCCTATGTATTCAGATATGGATACCACTCCATTACGAGTGGTGGGTTTCCCCATTCGGAAATCTCCGGATCAAAGCTTGCTTACAGCTCCCCGAAGCATATCGGTGTTCGTCCCGTCCTTCATCGGCTCCTAGTGCCAAGGCATCCACCGTGCGCCCTTTCTAACTTAACCGTTAAAAAGAATCACTACGTGATATCTTGTATTACTAATTGAATGTGAATTACTTCTGTTATCTAGTTTTCAAAGAACAACGCATAGGACATGCTAACACATGCGTTGCCACAGGAAGTGGCGCATTTAGCAGGTGTTCCTATGTTTCGAAGGAATGATCCTTCAAAACTAAACAAGACAGGGAACGTTCTGTTTATAAGACCCAAGGTCTTATATTCCGTTAAAATCCTTAGAAAGGAGGTGATCCAGCCGCACCTTCCGATACGGCTACCTTGTTACGACTTCACCCCAATCATCTGTCCCACCTTCGGCGGCTGGCTCCTAAAAGGTTACCTCACCGACTTCGGGTGTTACAAACTCTCGTGGTGTGACGGGCGGTGTGTACAAGGCCCGGGAACGTATTCACCGCGGCATGCTGATCCGCGATTACTAGCGATTCCAGCTTCACGCAGTCGAGTTGCAGACTGCGATCCGAACTGAGAACAGATTTGTGGGATTGGCTTAACCTCGCGGTTTCGCGCCCTTTGTTCTGTCCATTGTAGCACGTGTGTAGCCCAGGTCATAAGGGGCATGATGATTTGACGTCATCCCCACCTTCCTCCGGTTTGTCACCGGCAGTCACCTTAGAGTGCCCAACTGAATGCTGGCAACTAAGATCAAGGGTTGCGCTCGTTGCGGGACTTAACCCAACATCTCACGACACGAGCTGACGACAACCATGCACCACCTGTCACTCTGCCCCCGAAGGGGACGTCCTATCTCTAGGATTGTCAGAGGATGTCAAGACCTGGTAAGGTTCTTCGCGTTGCTTCGAATTAAACCACATGCTCCACCGCTTGTGCGGGCCCCCGTCAATTCCTTTGAGTTTCAGTCTTGCGACCGTACTCCCCAGGCGGAGTGCTTAATGCGTTAGCGCAGCACTAAGGGGCGGAAACCCCCTAACACTTAGCACTCATCGTTTACGGCGTGGACTACCAGGGTATCTAATCCTGTTCGCTCCCCACGCTTTCGCTCCTCAGCGTCAGTTGCAGACCAGAGAGTCGCCTTCGCCACTGGTGTTCCTCCACATCTCTACGCATTTCACCGCTACACGTGGAATTCCACTCTCCTCTTCTGCACTCAAGTTCCCCAGTTTCCAATGACCCTCCCCGGTTGAGCCGGGGGCTTTCACATCAGACTTAAGAAACCGCCTGCGAGCCCTTTACGCCCAATAATTCCGGACAACGCTTGCCACCTACGTATTACCGCGGCTGCTGGCACGTAGTTAGCCGTGGCTTTCTGGTTAGGTACCGTCAAGGTGCCGCCCTATTTGAACGGCACTTGTTCTTCCCTAACAACAGAGCTTTACGATCCGAAAACCTTCATCACTCACGCGGCGTTGCTCCGTCAGACTTTCGTCCATTGCGGAAGATTCCCTACTGCTGCCTCCCGTAGGAGTCTGGGCCGTGTCTCAGTCCCAGTGTGGCCGATCACCCTCTCAGGTCGGCTACGCATCGTTGCCTTGGTGAGCCGTTACCTCACCAACTAGCTAATGCGCCGCGGGTCCATCTGTAAGTGGTAGCCGAAGCCACCTTTTATGTCTGAACCATGCGGTTCAAACAACCATCCGGTATTAGCCCCGGTTTCCCGGAGTTATCCCAGTCTTACAGGCAGGTTACCCACGTGTTACTCACCCGTCCGCCGCTAACATCAGGGAGCAAGCTCCCATCTGTCCGCTCGACTTGCATGTATTAGGCACGCCGCCAGCGTTCGTCCTGAGCCAGGATCAAACTCTCCGATAAAGTAGTTTGACTGACTACGCACATCGCTGTGCGATTTATTTAAAACTTTGAATTAACAGGTACGTTTTGTCTTGTTTAGTTTTCAAAGATCATTTTGTTCACTTTCTCAAGCAACTTTTTAAGTATATAATAAGTTCCTCTTAAAGTCAACATGTTTTTTTATAAATGGTGGAGCCTAGCGGGATCGAACCGCTGACCTCCTGCGTGCAAAGCAGGCGCTCTCCCAGCTGAGCTAAGGCCCCGAAGTGGTCGGGAAGACAGGATTCGAACCTGCGACCCCATGGTCCCAAACCATGTGCTCTACCAAGCTGAGCTACTTCCCGATTTTTAAAAATATTATGGCGCGCCCGAGAGGAGTCGAACCCCTAACCTTTTGATCCGTAGTCAAACGCTCTATCCAATTGAGCTACGGGCGCATAATAATGAATGCCGAGGGCCGGACTTGAACCGGCACGGTAGTCACCTACCGCAGGATTTTAAGTCCTGTGTGTCTGCCAATTCCACCACCCCGGCGTGGATGGTATAGTTGGAGCGGAAGACGGGATTCGAACCCGCGACCCCCACCTTGGCAAGGTGGTGTTCTACCACTGAACTACTTCCGCATACAGGATAGTTATCCTGTATAATGCGGGTGAAGGGACTTGAACCCCCACGTCATAAGACACTAGATCCTAAGTCTAGCGCGTCTGCCAATTCCGCCACACCCGCGTAACATGGTGAGCCATGAAGGACTCGAACCTTCGACCCTCTGATTAAAAGTCAGATGCTCTACCAACTGAGCTAATGGCTCTTTTTAAAAGACTTATGTTATTATCTTGTCCAAAAATGGTGCCGGCCAGAGGACTTGAACCCCCAACCTACTGATTACAAGTCAGTTGCTCTACCAATTGAGCTAGGCCGGCAAATATGGTGGAGGATGACGGGCTCGAACCGCCGACCCTCTGCTTGTAAGGCAGATGCTCTCCCAGCTGAGCTAATCCTCCATATATTACACTTACGTGTAATGGCTTGGCGGCGTCCTACTCTCACAGGGGGAAACCCCCGACTACCATCGGCGCTGAAGAGCTTAACTTCCGTGTTCGGCATGGGAACGGGTGTGACCTCTTCGCTATCGCCACCAAACCATTGAGAGTGTTCTCTCAAAACTAGATAACAGTAAGCATACATTCAAATTGGTTAAGTCCTCGATCGATTAGTATCTGTCAGCTCCATGTGTCGCCACACTTCCACCTCAGACCTATCAACCTGATCATCTTTCAGGGATCTTACTTCCTTGCGGAATGGGAAATCTCATCTTGAGGGGGGCTTCATGCTTAGATGCTTTCAGCACTTATCCCGTCCGCACATAGCTACCCAGCGATGCCCTTGGCAGAACAACTGGTACACCAGCGGTGCGTCCATCCCGGTCCTCTCGTACTAAGGACAGCTCCTCTCAAATTTCCTGCGCCCGCGACGGATAGGGACCGAACTGTCTCACGACGTTCTGAACCCAGCTCGCGTACCGCTTTAATGGGCGAACAGCCCAACCCTTGGGACCGACTACAGCCCCAGGATGCGATGAGCCGACATCGAGGTGCCAAACCTCCCCGTCGATGTGGACTCTTGGGGGAGATAAGCCTGTTATCCCCGGGGTAGCTTTTATCCGTTGAGCGATGGCCCTTCCATGCGGAACCACCGGATCACTAAGCCCGACTTTCGTCCCTGCTCGACTTGTAGGTCTCGCAGTCAAGCTCCCTTGTGCCTTTACACTCTGCGAATGATTTCCAACCATTCTGAGGGAACCTTTGGGCGCCTCCGTTACCTTTTAGGAGGCGACCGCCCCAGTCAAACTGCCCACCTGACACTGTCTCCCCGCCCGATAAGGGCGGCGGGTTAGAAGGTCAATACAGCCAGGGTAGTATCCCACCGATGCCTCCACCGAAGCTGGCGCTCCGGTTTCCAAGGCTCCTACCTATCCTGTACAAGCTGTACCAACATTCAATATCAGGCTGCAGTAAAGCTCCACGGGGTCTTTCCGTCCTGTCGCGGGTAACCTGCATCTTCACAGGTACTATAATTTCACCGAGTCTCTCGTTGAGACAGTGCCCAGATCGTTGCGCCTTTCGTGCGGGTCGGAACTTACCCGACAAGGAATTTCGCTACCTTAGGACCGTTATAGTTACGGCCGCCGTTTACTGGGGCTTCAATTCGCACCTTCGCTTACGCTAAGCGCTCCTCTTAACCTTCCAGCACCGGGCAGGCGTCAGCCCCTATACTTCGCCTTACGGCTTCGCAGAGACCTGTGTTTTTGCTAAACAGTCGCCTGGGCCTATTCACTGCGGCTCTCTCGGGCTTGCACCCTAACAGAGCACCCCTTCTCCCGAAGTTACGGGGTCATTTTGCCGAGTTCCTTAACGAGAGTTCTCTCGATCACCTTAGGATTCTCTCCTCGCCTACCTGTGTCGGTTTGCGGTACGGGCACCTCTCACCTCGCTAGAGGCTTTTCTTGGCAGTGTGGAATCAGGAACTTCGCTACTATAATTCGCTCGCCATCACAGCTCAGCCTTCACGGGAAACGGATTTGCCTATTTCCCAGCCTAACTGCTTGGACGCGGATATCCAATACCGCGCTTACCCTATCCTCCTGCGTCCCCCCATTGCTCAAATGGTGAGGAGGTGGTACAGGAATATCAACCTGTTATCCATCGCCTACGCCTTTCGGCCTCGGCTTAGGTCCCGACTAACCCTGAGCGGACGAGCCTTCCTCAGGAAACCTTAGGCATTCGGTGGAGGGGATTCTCACCCCTCTTTCGCTACTCATACCGGCATTCTCACTTCTAAGCGCTCCACAAGTCCTTCCGGTCTTGCTTCACAGCCCTTAGAACGCTCTCCTACCACTGTTCGAAGAACAGTCCGCAGCTTCGGTGATACGTTTAGCCCCGGTACATTTTCGGCGCAGAGTCACTCGACCAGTGAGCTATTACGCACTCTTTAAATGGTGGCTGCTTCTAAGCCAACATCCTGGTTGTCTAAGCAACTCCACATCCTTTTCCACTTAACGTATACTTTGGGACCTTAGCTGGCGGTCTGGGCTGTTTCCCTTTCGACTACGGATCTTATCACTCGCAGTCTGACTCCCAAGGATAAGTCATCGGCATTCGGAGTTTGACTGAATTCGGTAACCCGGTAGGGGCCCCTAGTCCAATCAGTGCTCTACCTCCGAGACTCTTACCTTGAGGCTAGCCCTAAAGCTATTTCGGAGAGAACCAGCTATCTCCAGGTTCGATTGGCATTTCACCCCTACCCACACCTCATCCCCGCACTTTTCAACGTGCGTGGGTTCGGGCCTCCATTCAGTGTTACCTGAACTTCACCCTGGACATGGGTAGATCACCTGGTTTCGGGTCTACGACCACGTACTCAATTCGCCCTATTCAGACTCGCTTTCGCGCGGCTCCGCATCTTCTGCTTAACCTTGCACGGGATCGTAACTCGCCGGTTCATTCTACAAAAGGCACGCCATCACCCGTTAACGGGCTCTGACTACTTGTAGGCACACGGTTTCAGGATCTCTTTCACTCCCCTTCCGGGGTGCTTTTCACCTTTCCCTCACGGTACTGGTTCACTATCGGTCACTAGGGAGTATTTAGCCTTGGGAGATGGTCCTCCCGGATTCCGACGGAATTTCACGTGTTCCGCCGTACTCAGGATCCACTCAGGAGAGAACGAAGTTTTGACTACAGGGCTGTTACCTCCTATGGCGGGCCTTTCCAGACCTCTTCATCTACCTCGTTCCTTTGTAACTCCGTACAGAGTGTCCTACAACCCCAAGAGGCAAGCCTCTTGGTTTGGGCTGGTCCCGTTTCGCTCGCCGCTACTCAGGGAATCGCATTTGCTTTCTCTTCCTCCGGGTACTTAGATGTTTCAGTTCCCCGGGTCTGCCTTCTCATATCCTATGTATTCAGATATGGATACCACTCCATTACGAGTGGTGGGTTTCCCCATTCGGAAATCTCCGGATCAAAGCTTGCTTACAGCTCCCCGAAGCATATCGGTGTTCGTCCCGTCCTTCATCGGCTCCTAGTGCCAAGGCATCCACCGTGCGCCCTTTCTAACTTAACCGTTAAAAAGAATCACTACGTGATATCTTGCATTACTAATTGAATGTGAATTACTTCTGTTATCTAGTTTTCAAAGAACAACATCTCGAAGAATCAAATGATCCTTCAAAACTAAACAAGACAGGGAACGTTCTGTTTATAAGACCCAAGGTCTTATATTCCGTTAAAATCCTTAGAAAGGAGGTGATCCAGCCGCACCTTCCGATACGGCTACCTTGTTACGACTTCACCCCAATCATCTGTCCCACCTTCGGCGGCTGGCTCCTAAAAGGTTACCTCACCGACTTCGGGTGTTACAAACTCTCGTGGTGTGACGGGCGGTGTGTACAAGGCCCGGGAACGTATTCACCGCGGCATGCTGATCCGCGATTACTAGCGATTCCAGCTTCACGCAGTCGAGTTGCAGACTGCGATCCGAACTGAGAACAGATTTGTGGGATTGGCTTAACCTCGCGGTTTCGCGCCCTTTGTTCTGTCCATTGTAGCACGTGTGTAGCCCAGGTCATAAGGGGCATGATGATTTGACGTCATCCCCACCTTCCTCCGGTTTGTCACCGGCAGTCACCTTAGAGTGCCCAACTGAATGCTGGCAACTAAGATCAAGGGTTGCGCTCGTTGCGGGACTTAACCCAACATCTCACGACACGAGCTGACGACAACCATGCACCACCTGTCACTCTGCCCCCGAAGGGGACGTCCTATCTCTAGGATTGTCAGAGGATGTCAAGACCTGGTAAGGTTCTTCGCGTTGCTTCGAATTAAACCACATGCTCCACCGCTTGTGCGGGCCCCCGTCAATTCCTTTGAGTTTCAGTCTTGCGACCGTACTCCCCAGGCGGAGTGCTTAATGCGTTAGTCGCAAGACTAAGGGGCGGAAACCCCCTAACACTTAGCACTCATCGTTTACGGCGTGGACTACCAGGGTATCTAATCCTGTTCGCTCCCCACGCTTTCGCTCCTCAGCGTCAGTTACAGACCAGAGAGTCGCCTTCGCCACTGGTGTTCCTCCACATCTCTACGCATTTCACCGCTACACGTGGAATTCCACTCTCCTCTTCTGCACTCAAGTTCCCCAGTTTCCAATGACCCTCCCCGGTTGAGCCGGGGGCTTTCACATCAGACTTAAGAAACCGCCTGCGAGCCCTTTACGCCCAATAATTCCGGACAACGCTTGCCACCTACGTATTACCGCGGCTGCTGGCACGTAGTTAGCCGTGGCTTTCTGGTTAGGTACCGTCAAGGTGCCGCCCTATTTGAACGGCACTTGTTCTTCCCTAACAACAGAGCTTTACGATCCGAAAACCTTCATCACTCACGCGGCGTTGCTCCGTCAGACTTTCGTCCATTGCGGAAGATTCCCTACTGCTGCCTCCCGTAGGAGTCTGGGCCGTGTCTCAGTCCCAGTGTGGCCGATCACCCTCTCAGGTCGGCTACGCATCGTTGCCTTGGTGAGCCGTTACCTCACCAACTAGCTAATGCGCCGCGGGTCCATCTGTAAGTGGTAGCCGAAGCCACCTTTTATGTCTGAACCATGCGGTTCAAACAACCATCCGGTATTAGCCCCGGTTTCCCGGAGTTATCCCAGTCTTACAGGCAGGTTACCCACGTGTTACTCACCCGTCCGCCGCTAACATCAGGGAGCAAGCTCCCATCTGTCCGCTCGACTTGCATGTATTAGGCACGCCGCCAGCGTTCGTCCTGAGCCAGGATCAAACTCTCCGATAAAGTAGTTTGACTGACTACGCACATCGCTGTGCGATTTATTTAAAACTTTGAATTAACAGGTACGTTTTGTCTTGTTTAGTTTTCAAAGATCATTTTGTCTTTCGTTCAAGCGACTTTATTATTATATCTTATCAATCTCTTGAAGTCAACAACTTTTTAAATTTCTTTTTTTCGTCAGCGCCTTGTTTAGCGGCAACGAATAATAATATACCACCTCACAAATAATAGTGCAATAGTTTTTTAAAAGAAAATCAAAAAAGTTTTACGAGCGGCTTGTTTCTAAAAAAGCGCCGTACTGCGATAAGCAGAAACGGCGCCTTCCCTTTTATTAGCGTTGTCTCATTTGAGGGAATAATAAAACGTCTCTGATAGACGGAGCATTTGTTAACAGCATGACAAGGCGGTCGATACCGATACCCAATCCCCCGGTCGGCGGCATGCCGTATTCAAGAGCTTCAACGAAGTCTTCATCCATCATATGCGCTTCATCGTTACCTTCTTCTCTTTCTTTTAATTGCGCTTCAAAGCGTTCCCTCTGGTCAATAGGGTCATTCAGCTCCGTAAACGCATTAGCGTGCTCACGGCCGACGATAAACAGCTCAAAACGGTCTGTAAAGCGAGGGTCCTCCGGATTTTTCTTAGCAAGAGGAGAAATCTCTACAGGGTGGCCGTAAATAAATGTAGGCTGAATGAGTGTTTCTTCAATTTTTTGTTCGAAGAATTCATTGATGATATGACCCACCGTCATTGAGTTTGTGATCTCGATACCATGCTCTTTTGCATGACCGCGCGCTTCTTCAACAGTCATCTCATTCCAGAAATCTACGCCTGTCGCTTCTTTGACCGCATCTACCATGTGGAGTCGTTTCCATTCAGGTTTCAGATCAATCTGCTCTTCGCCGTACTGGATTGTGGTGCTTCCAAGCACTTCCTGCGCAATATGTGCAACGAGGTTTTCCGTAAGGCTCATAATATCTTTATAATCGGCGTACGCTTCATACAGCTCGATCATCGTGAATTCAGGGTTATGGCGTGTAGAAACACCTTCGTTACGGAACACACGGCCGATTTCGTAGACTTTTTCCAATCCGCCGACAATCAGGCGTTTCAGGTGCAGTTCAATCGCAATACGCATATAAAGAGGCATATCGAGCGCGTTATGGTGCGTGATGAACGGGCGTGCAGACGCTCCTCCCGGTATGCTGTGCATCGTAGGTGTTTCAACTTCTAAGTATCCATGGTCATCTAAGTATCTTCTCATCGCTTGGATGATTTTGCTGCGTGTGATAAACGTTTGTTTGCTGTCAGGGTTTACGATGAGATCGAGATAGCGCTGGCGGTAACGCTGTTCAACATCTTTTAACCCATGATATTTATCAGGAAGAGGACGCAGTGCTTTTGTCAGCAGTTCAAAAGATGTCGCTTTGACAGAAAGCTCGCCTACGTTTGTTTTGAAAACTTTCCCCGTGATGCCGATAACGTCTCCGAGGTCTGAAGATTTAAAGATTTCATATTGTTCTTCGCCGACACTGTCTTTTCTTACGTAAATTTGAATTTGACCTTCTAAGTCCTGCAGATGCGCAAAGCCGGCTTTCCCTTTTCCGCGCTTTGTCATCATACGGCCTGCAATGGTCACTTCGATCGCTTTTTCTTCCAGTTCTTCTTTAGAAAGCTCCTGGTAGGCGTCAATGATCTGTTGAGATTGATGCGTTCTCTCGAAACGTTCGCCGAAAGGGTCAATGCCGTTTTCTCTCAGCTGGTTCATTTTATCTCGTCTGACTTGCAGCTGGTCGTTCAATTCCTCATGATTTTGCTCTTCTTGACTCATTGGTATCACTCCGTTACATTTTGATTTCACGAAAAAGCAGAAAAACTGCCAGCGGTAAGCTGGCAGTGAGCAGCAATAGAGGGTGTATATTAACCTACTTTTGCATCTCGAAGCTCTTTTGCCTCTGCTTCGGCGGTAAATGCATCTAAAAGCTGCACAACTTCTTCACGCGTCTCACATTGGTTGATTTCGTTGCGTACATTCGCATTGCCTCTGACACCTTTCAGGTACCAGGCAGCGTGTTTTCTCATTTCTCTGACTGCCACATTTTCGCCTTTTAACTTAATCAGGCGGTCTAAGTGCAGTTTGCATACCGACATTTTTTCACGGACTTTCGGTTCGTCTTTTAACTCACCGGTTTCAAGGTAGTGCACCGTACGGTAAATCATCCACGGGTTGCCGAGTGCGGCCCGGCCGATCATGACGCCGTCAACTCCTGTTTCCTCAAGCATACGTTTCGCGTCCTGAGGCGTTTTGACATCACCGTTTCCGATGACGGGAATGGAGACGGATTGCTTCACTTCTTTAATGATATCCCAGTTCGCAGTGCCTTCATACATTTGCACTCTTGTGCGGCCGTGCAGGGCAACGGCTTTTCCGCCGGCACGTTCAACGGCTTGGGCATTTTTCACCGCATAGATGTGCTCTTCATCCCAACCCATTCTCATCTTCACTGTAACCGGCTTATCAACAGCATCTACTACTGCGGATACCATTTCATAAATCTTATCAGGATCGAGAAGCCATTTGGCGCCCGCATCACATTTTGTAATCTTGGGTACGGGACATCCCATGTTTATATCAATAATATCAGCAGTCGTGTTTTGATCTACAAACTTCGCCGCTTCCACAAGAGTTTCCTTTTTCCCTCCAAAAATCTGAAGGCTGAGCGGTTTTTCACGTTCATCAATGTAAAGCATCCCCATTGTTCTGGCGTTGTTGTAAAGAATCGCTTTGTCACTGACCATTTCAGCGCATACCAACCCGGCTCCGAATTCCTTTACAGTCAATCTGAACGCTGAGTTGCAGACACCGGCCATAGGGGCAAGCACAACCCGGTTTTTCAATTGAATATCACCGATTTTAAACATTTTTCCCCTCCTTTCATTTGTCTATTTTTCAGGCGGGGCCAATTCGTCCGCACTTATATTTAAAACATCTGCCGCATCTTGAATGATGGCATCTGACGGCAATCGGTTTCCGCGTTCAATTTCACCGACAATAGAAACTGATATACCTAATGCTTTTGCAAATCCTTCTTGAGTATAACCTTTCAGCTTTCTGAATGCACGAATTCGCCTACCCCAGATTTCTGCTTCCATACTCTTACACCTTCTTGGTTTGTTTCAGCGCTTATCGTGATATGATCCGCCTGCGGACATATTTCTTTTAACGGCGCAAGGACAAATAAGCGCTCATACATTCTCGGATGCGGAACAATCAGCCGCTCTGTTTCAATATTTTCACGATTATACAGCAAAATGTCAAGGTCTGCCGTCCGCGGTCCCCAGCGAATCTCTCTCGTTCTGCCTAATTCAGCTTCAATGCTCTGCGTTACATCAAGAAGTTCAAAAGGAGATAACGACGTTTTCACTTCAACCGCCATATTGAGAAACTGATCTTGATCCTCATAGCCGACGGGATCTGTTTCATATATGGAGGACACCTTTGACACCGTCACGCCATGATGCCGGCTGAGCATGGCCACTGCCTGACGCAAATAATGTTCACGGTCGCCCATATTGGAACCGAGGCCGATATATGCCGTATTGTTCATGATTTCTTTCTCGTCATTTCTATAGCTACTGATTTATAATGGCCGGGAATCGGCGGATCAGGCTTAACAACCTTTACCGTACATTGCTGCACCGGCTCAAATTTCTCAAGGACGGTGTCTGCGATCCGTTCCGCAAGGGTCTCGACCAAATTAACAGGCTCGCCCTCAACGATGCCGCGGCAGACACTGTACAATTCCGCATAGTTAATGGTATAAGAAAGGTCATCCGTTTGCCCCGCTTTGCTCAAATCCAGTTCGGCAGTCAGGTCTACTTTGAAGCGCTGGCCAAGTTTGTTTTCTTCTTCGAACACGCCGTGATATCCGTAAAACTCCATACCTTCCACATATACTTTATCCATAATGTGCGCCTCCTTTGTTCAACATAGCATCCATCATCTTAGTCATTCTTGCGATCTCTTTGACATCGTGCACCCTCACAATGTTGCAGCCTTTCTGGACGCCAAGGCATACTGTCGCTCCCGTTCCCTCGGCACGTTCTTCAGGGGGAAGGTCAAGTACACGGCCGATGAACCTTTTTCTCGATGTCGCCAGGAGCAGCGGATAACCTAACCCGCTGAACACCTCCAGCTTGTTCATGACAGCCAGATTGTCCTCATAGTTTTTCGCAAAGCCGATCCCCGGATCCAGAATCATGTTTTCATCTGTGACGCCGGCTTCTGCGGCAATTTTCACGCTTTCCATCAGGTCTGCAAGCATATCAGGAATAAGATCGTTGTAGTTTCTTTCCATGCGATTATGCATTAAGATAATCGGAACCCCGTGTGCGGCGGCTACTGACGCCATGTCAGGATCACCTTTCGCCCCCCAGATGTCATTAAGGATAGAGGCTCCCGCTTTGACCGCTTCGTCTGCCACGGACGCTTTGTACGTATCAATTGAAAGCGGAATGTCCAGCTCGCTTGTAATCCGTTCTATGACGGGGATGACTCGTGACATTTCCTCATCAGCCGACACGAGTGATGCGCCGGGTCTTGTCGATTCACCGCCGATATCTATGATATGCGCCCCTTCTTCAGCCATCTTCACCGCACGCAGAAGCGCCCTTTCCGTACTGTCGTATTTGCCGCCGTCAGAGAAGGAGTCTGGCGTTACATTTAATATCCCCATAACGAGCGTCTTCTCTTTATAGGACAGAGCGCCTTTTTTTGTATGAATCAGTTTAGGCTGTTCAATTGTTTGCTGCGCCATTTTGTTCCTCCTCCTGTACATTCATTTTGTTTATTTCTTGCTGATACTGCTTACGGAGCAATTGCACCGTTTTTCCGCTCATTCCTGGCAGCGGAACTTCCTCTATTTTAGAAAACGGGATGATTTCAAGCACGGAGTTTGTCAACCACGCTTCATCCGCTTCAAGCATTGATTGAAAACGGAATCGGCCTTCGGTGACTTCTGTCCCCTGCCGTTTCAATTCATCAATGACAAACTGTCTCGTTACGCCGTCGAGAATTCCCGTATCCAAAGATGGCGTAAAGACCTTGTCTCCTTTTCGCCAAAACACGTTGGAGACAATGCCTTCCGCGACATCTCCTTCACCGGTCAGGAAAATGCCTTCAAGATTGGGATCATTCCCGATCTCCCGTTTAGCATACATGTTGTTTAAATAGTGATGGGATTTTAACCGAAAAGATCCTTCAGGCGTGTTTCTCCGGACAGAGAGAAGCCTGCCTTCTTTTTGAACAGGCAGAGTTTCCGGATTGAGCCGGTTGACGAAACAAAGGACGGTCGGCTTTTCATAAGTCTGCGCGGCAAATCCCTTATCGCTGACGCCTGCCGAGATGTTAAGCCGGACACGCGCGCTGCCGTCCTTGATGTCATTGAGGAGCAACAGTCTCAGAAGCATATCAAGCAGCTCCTGTTTGTTCACCTCATATGCAATCTGCAGATCCCGAAGCGCCCTGTTGAGCCTGGCGACATGCGCATCCGGCAGAAACGGCCGGCCGCTGTAAAGCCTGAACGTCTCGAACGCGCCGATCCCGTACAGATAACCATGGTCAAAAGGAGAAAGCGCCGCTTCTTTCTCCTCTATATATTGACCATTCAAATATATAATCACACCGTCACTTCCTTTTTGCGGTGTGTCTCTATAAAGTTTCTGAGCATCTCTTTGCCGAAGGAGGTCATGATGGATTCCGGATGGAACTGAACACCTTCAACAGGCAGCTCATTATGGCGGATTGCCATAATTTCTCCTTCTTTGGTTTGAGCGGATACCGTAAAACAATCCGGCAGCGTGTCCGCTTTGACAATAAGTGAATGGTACCGGGTGGCGACCAGCGGATTTTGCAGGCCTTTAAAAATCGTCTGTCCGTCATGCATAACTTCTGACGTTTTGCCGTGCATGAGCCGCTCTGCTCTGACGACATCGCCGCCGAATACTTGCGCAATCGACTGATGCCCGAGACATACGCCGAAAATAGGAATACTGCCGGCAAAATGTTTGATGGCTTCGAGGCTGATCCCCGCTTCATCAGGACTGCACGGCCCGGGTGAAATCATTAAGAAGTCCGGACCCAGCTCTTCAATCTGCTCAATCGTAATCTCGTCATTCCGTCTGACGATCAGTTCCTCCCCGAGCTCACCCAAATATTGAACCAAGTTGTACGTAAATGAATCATAATTGTCAATCATTAAAATCATCTCTGCTCACCTCGTCTGATTTTTTGTCTCTTCTTCGCTCAGCTCTAACGCCTTTTTCATCGCAAAAGCTTTTTTGAACGATTCCTTGTATTCATGCTTCGGAACCGAATCAATGACCACTCCTGCTCCGGACTGCATAAAAGCATGTCCGCCGGCTGCATAGATCGTCCGGATCACAATGTTAAACTGCAAATCTCCGTTGAATCCGAACCAGCCTATAGATCCAGTATAAAGCCCCCGTCTTGTCGGCTCAAGCTCTTCTATAATTTCCATCGTTCTCACTTTGGGCGCTCCAGTGATGGTGCCCCCCGGGAACACCGCATGAATAATGTCTGTCGCGTCATATCCGTCCTGCAGCTCTCCCTGTACGTTTGACACGATATGCATGACGTGGGAATACTTTTCGATCGCCATAAATTCGTTAACGCGCACGGAGCCGTAGCGCGATACGCGCCCGAGGTCATTGCGCTCAAGATCAACAAGCATGACGTGTTCCGCACGTTCTTTTTCATTGTGAATTAATTCGTCAGCCAAAGCCTTGTCTTCAGCATCGTCTTTTCCTCTTGAACGCGTACCCGCGATCGGTCTCGTTTCAAGCTTCTTCCCCTTCTTTGTCACCAATAGCTCCGGCGACCCGCATATCACTTGAAACCCCGGTGTCTCGAGATAGGCCATGTAAGGAGACGGATTGACGTTTCTCAAGTGTTTATACACCTCATACGGATGAACGGATAAGGACTGAGACTGCCTGATGGACAAATTAACCTGGAACACATCGCCGCTCGCGATATATTGTTTAATTTGTTCTACAGCCTGCGAAAATCCTTCTTCAGTGAACGGAGCGGCGTACGATCCGTCCCCATTCCGATCCAGCGGTGAAAAAGGCTCGTCCGCCGTTTGGAGGGAACACCACATGTCCTCTAAGCCGGACAGCTTTTCTTCCGCAAGATCCGCTTCTTCCGCTTCAGTATGGGTAATGAGCCATAACGCCTCTTCCTCATGGTCATAAACGGCCACATCATCAAAAACAAGAAAGTAAATATCAGGTGTTTCCAGATCATCTAACGACAGCATCTTAAAATTCTCAATATATCGGGCGTAGTCGTAACTGATAAAACCAATCGCACCGCCCTGAAAGTCCGGAAACTCAACGTTTGTTTCCGTTCCGAGCGTTCCAAACCATTCATGAAAGGCCCGCAGCGGGTCACCTTCTTTAAACAGTGTTTCCCCCTCATGCTTGATCGTTGTAATTCCGTCTTTCCCTCTGACGGACGCAATCGGATCTAGACCGGCTATACTGAATCTTCCCCCTCTCGCGCTTTCGAGCAGAACATGCCGTTTTCTCGATTTCGAAAGGTTTTCATATCGCTGTAAAAATGCTTGTTTCGTAAAAGGTATTTTTCTTCCTGCCGGTCTGCGTTGTGCCATCATATCAATCCTCTGCTTCGTTTTACTGTAGTTTTATTTTAAAGCAATCACACTGGTGAAAAAAGTGAATTTCACTTCCAACCATAAAATTCGAAACGTTTTTTGGATTTTCGATGCTTCAGCACAAAAAAACTCCCGGATACAGCCGGGAGCCGTGTATATGTCTCTATTCAAACTGATAAAGCGGTGTGCTTAAGTAACGTTCTCCGTTACTAGGGATGATCGCAAGCACTTTCTTGCCTTTCCCCAGTTTTTTCGCGATTTCCAGTGCCGCGTAAATGGCCGCTCCGGAAGAAATGCCGCCGAGAATCCCTTCTTCTTTTGCCGTTTTACGGGCATATTCAAATGCATCCTCGTTTTTGACGGGAATGATCTGATCATAGATGTCCGTATTCAATGTTTCAGGGACAAATCCCGCTCCGATACCCTGAATTTTATGCGGGCCCGGTTTTCCGCCGGAAAGAACTGGAGAATCCGCCGGCTCTACCGCATAGATTTTGATGGATGGATATGCTTCTTTCAGCACTTCGCCCGCTCCCGTGATGGTTCCGCCGGTACCGATTCCGGCCACGAACGCATCAAGCTGGTCGTCACCAAACTGTTCTACGATTTCTTTCCCCGTCGTTTGGCGGTGAATTTCCGGGTTTGCCGCATTGTTGAATTGCTGAGGCACAAAGTATCCGTGTTCCTCGGCAAGTTCTTCCGCCTTTTTAATGGCGCCCTTCATTCCTTCTGCGCCGGGAGTCAGCACAAGCTCCGCTCCGTATGCGCGCAGCAGGTTGCGTCGCTCCATACTCATCGTATCAGGCATAACGAGAATGGCTCTGAG
Organism: Bacillus sp. LJBV19; assembly: GCF_017797845.1. Lineage (NCBI taxonomy): Bacteria > Bacillati > Bacillota > Bacilli > Caryophanales > Bacillaceae > Bacillus > Bacillus sp. LJBV19. The sequence continues at coordinate 82,583 of NZ_CP072563.1, read as the reverse complement.
ACCTTTAGCCGCTGCCACCATCGCAAGACCGATCCCTGTATTTCCGCTTGTCGGTTCAATGATTGTGTCGCCGGCTTTTAATTTTCCTTCTTTTTCAGCCGCTTCAATCATCGCCACTCCGATCCGGTCTTTTACGCTGCTGCCCGGATTCATGTATTCAAGCTTCAGATATACATCTGCGCTGTTTTCATCCGTCAGGCGATTCAATTTCACAATAGGAGTATTTCCGATTAGTTCAGTAATAGAATTTGCAATACGCACCATGTTGGACACCTCAATTTCCGACTAAATTTATTGGTATTATAAATATAAGTTATCAATTTCAAAATTTTTTGTCAATCATTTAGTTCTTTTTTCCCCGTAGAACCAAGAGACCCCCGCCTCTTTCCACAGCGTTTTAACTGTCGCCTTGTCACCTAATTGATCCATCGCGATCTGGCGTCTGATTTGGCTCTTCACTTCATTGTATGAGAAAGTTCTCGCTTTAAGCTTTTCTTTCAGCTGAATGACGGCGTATCCTGAAGAAACTTTAATCGGTTCAGCCGACCATTCATCTTCTTTAAGATTTTTAGCTTCTGTGATATATGCCTGCGGGATATTTTCCTGGTTTTCTGTCACAAAGCCGAGGTCTCCGCCATACTGTGACGTGTATCTGTCAGTGGAACGCTCAGCGGCGACGGCTTCAAAGCTGGAACCGCCTTTCAAATCAGCAAGCACCCTGTCCGCCTCATCTTTGTTTTTGACGACGATGTGCCGGATTCTGTAGGAATCATCGAAATGGTACAATTCTTTATTTTTATTATAAAATGATTGCATTTCCTTATCCGATATATCGATGTCCTTCGTCAGCAGTTCTTCAAGAAGAATGTTGTAGCGGATCTGGTCTCTCCATTCTTTTTCGGTAATATGGCTGTCTTCATAAAATGAATTATTCACCGCTTTGATTAAAAGAAACTCCCGCTCCAATTCGCTGTTTGAAACTGTGAGTTTATTCTTTTTCGCAAGCTCTTCCACTACTTGTGCATTAATCATGTCTTCCAGCGTTGATTTTCCGTACTCGTCTTCCATCTTTTTCATCCAGTCTTGCCGTGTGATATGTTTATCACCGATTGTCGCGATGGATTCTTCAGATGACCCCGCGGCTTGGGATTTTGTTAACTTATACGCCACTGTCACACTGCATACTAACAGCGCCGCTACAATAATCGTCAAAAGTGTTCTCGATTTCAAAATCTACCCCATCCCTTTTATAAAATAGAACAACCCGCTAAAGAGCTAGCGGGTTGTTTCGTCACGAAGCTCTTCCAGTTCTTCTTTTGTAAATAAATATTTCTCATTACAAAAATGGCAAACCGCTTCGGCTTTTCCGTCTTCTTCTATCATATCTTGTATTTCTTTTTTGCCTAGTCCTAAAATGGCCGTTTCGAATCGATCTTTTGAACAAGAACAGTGAAATTTGACCGGCATTGTTTCGAGAACGTCCGGTTTTTGACCAAGAACTTCTTCTAAGATTTCTTCCGGTGTCAGGCCTTTTTGAATCAATTTTGAAATCGGTTCGATTTGAGATAATTGTTTTTCAATTGTTGAAATGGTTTCTTCATCAGTCCCCGGAAGAAGCTGAATGATGAACCCGCCCGCAGCGAGAATGGTGTTATCAGGATTTACTAGAACACCTACGCCGACAGATGAAGGGACTTGTTCAGAAGAAACAAGGTAATACGTGAAGTCGTCACCGAGTTCACCCGAGACAATCTCTACTTGTCCCGTAAAATAATCACGCAAGCCCAAATCTTTTACGACACTGAGTGTTCCGTCAGTTCCGACCGCCCGTCTGACATCCAGTTTCCCTTGTTCATTGAGGTCAAAATGAACGTGCGGGTTTGATACGTATGCTCTTACCTCACCCTTTGCGTTCGCATCCGCGACAATGGCTCCGATCGGGCCGCCGCCTTCTATTTTGACTGTCAGCTTATCTTCACCCTTAAGCATCGCTCCGAGCATCAGAGAAGCTGTCATCGTTCGGCCGATTGCGGCTGATGCCGTCGGCCACGTGTCATGCCTTCTTTGCGCTTCATTTACCATATCTGTCGTTCTGGCTGCATAAGCCCGCACTTTACCGTCATATGCAATTGCTTTAATTAAATAATCCATCGTTTACCTCCTATACGTGACCCACGCGATTTCGCTCATAAATGATTTCCAGCCCTTTCAGAGTGAGAAACGGGTCAACAATATCAATACAGTCTGATTCGTTTGCGATTAATGACGCAAGCCCGCCTGTCGCAATGACTTTCGGTTCCTGTGTTGCCTGCCATTTCATCCGCTTCACTATACCTTCAACTTGTCCGACATAGCCGAAAAGGATGCCGGACTGCATGGCGCTTACCGTGTTTTTGCCGATGATATTGTCCGGACGGGCAATTTCAATTCTCGGAAGCTTCGCCGCACGTGAGTACAGCGCTTCCGTCGAAATCGTAATGCCGGGAGCAATCGCGCCGCCCATGTATTGTTTGTTTTCATCAATGTAGCAATACGTCGTCGCCGTTCCGAAATCAACAACAATTAAGGGGCCGCCATACTGCTGGATCGCCGCAACGGCATTGACGATCCTGTCAGCTCCCACTTCTTTCGGATTGTCATACTTTATATTTAAACCTGTTTTCATTCCCGGGCCGACAACTTGCGGCTCGATGTGAAAGTATTTTGTGCACATTCTTTCTAAAGAGAACATAATCGGCGGCACCACGGATGAGATGATAATCCCTTCAATCTGTTCAAACATGAGTCCGGAATGTTCAAATAAGGAACGGAGCAGCATGCCGAATTCGTCTTCTGTTTTGTGCCTGCTCGTTTCTATGCGCCAATGATATTCTAATTCCCCATCATGATATACACCAATCACGGTGTTGGTGTTCCCCACATCTATAACCAGTAACAACCTCTATCACCACTTTTGAATAGTTTCTAATCATAACATTTTCAACATTCTACAATACCATACACGATCTGCGGCTCTTTTGTAAACAAAACGGAACCAGTAAAAAAACCGCCGGTATACGCCGGCGGTTTTCATATCAGAAAGCGAACTATTCTTTCGGCTCGTCTTTCTTTTCGTCTTCTGTTTTAGACAGGATGTTTACTTTCACATCGTCTTTTTGAAGATGGTCATCTGAGAAATTGCGCTCAGGGAGTTTTCCGTGATCCACGAGATGCTTGATTTGTTCCGCATCTAATGTTTCCACATCAAGCAATGTCTGAGCAATCAATTCCAGCTTATCGCGATTTTCAGTCAGGATGGTTTTCGCACGCTCATAACATTCTTTAATGATGCGCTGAATTTCCTGATCGATTTCGTAAGCGATCTGATCACTGTAGTTTTGCTCGTTGTTGAAATCCCGGCCCAGGAATACTTGACCGCCTTGAGATTGACCGAACTGAAGCGGTCCGAGTTTTTCTGACATGCCGAACTCTGTCACCATTCTTCTGGCAATGTTCGTTGCCCGCTGGAAGTCATTGTGAGCGCCCGTGCTGACTTCGCCGAAGATAATTTCCTCGGCAACGCGTCCGCCCAGAAGACCGACAATTTTATCGAGAAGTTCAGGTTTTGTCTGGAAGTAACGGTCTTCTCTCGGAAGCATGACCGCGTATCCGCCCGCCTGCCCCCTCGGAACGATCGTTACTTTATGAACCATATCGGCTTCATCCAGCACAAGACCGATAACGGTGTGACCGCCCTCGTGGTACGCCACGATATTGCGTTCTTTTTTCGATATGACGCGGCTCTTCTTCGCAGGGCCCGCAATCACACGGTCCGTCGCTTCATCAATGTCGCGCATATCAATTTTCTTCTTGTTTTGACGGGCAGCAACGAGTGCCGCTTCGTTAAGAAGGTTTTCTAAATCGGCGCCTGAGAAACCGGGTGTTCTTGAAGCGATCGCTTTTAAGTTCACCGTTTCATCAAGCGGTTTGTTTCTCGCATGGACCTGTAATACGGCTTCACGGCCGATGACATCCGGACGGTCTACCGTAATCTGACGGTCAAAACGTCCCGGACGAAGCAATGCAGGGTCGAGAATGTCCGCACGGTTTGTCGCAGCGATAATAATGATTCCTTCATTCGCACTGAAACCGTCCATCTCTACAAGCAGCTGGTTCAGCGTCTGTTCGCGTTCATCATGCCCGCCGCCAAGACCTGCGCCGCGCTGACGTCCCACCGCGTCGATCTCATCAATGAAGATCAGACAAGGCGCATTCTTTTTCGCATTTTCGAATAAATCACGCACACGGGAAGCACCGACACCGACAAACATTTCAACGAAGTCAGATCCGCTGATGCTGAAGAAAGGAACGCCCGCTTCACCGGCTGAGGCTCTCGCAAGCAGCGTCTTACCGGTTCCCGGAGGTCCGACCAACAGCACGCCTTTAGGGATTCTGGCGCCAAGCTCGGCGAATTTGCGAGGATCTTTCAGAAACTCAACAACCTCAACGAGCTCCTGCTTCTCCTCATCCGCGCCGGCTACATCTTTAAACTTCACGCGTTTCTTTTCTTCCGTATACAGCTTCGCTTTGCTCTTTCCGAAGTTCATGACACGGCTGCCGCCGCCCTGAGCCTGATTGAGCAGGAAGAAAAACAGAATAAAGATGATGACAAACGGAATGATCGTCGTTAAGAACGTCACCCACCCGCTTGTTTCCTGTGCGGGATCAACTTTTACGTCCGTCTTTTTAATTGCATCAAATATCTGGTCTGCTCCTTTTCCCTCAGGAACATGTGTTAAAAAGTACTGGTCTTTGTCGTATTTTTTCAGCTGTCCTTTTACCTCATAAACACCTCTGACAGGCTGAACCGATACGCTATCAACTTTCCCCTCATCGAGGTTCTTGATAAACGTACTGTACGACATATTTTCTGTTTTCGGGTTTGAAGTCTGGAAGTAACTCACAACCCCGATTACTACTAATAAAATAAGTAAATAAAAAATGGTATTACGGAAGACCCGATTCATTCCTTACCTCCTCCCACAGTAAGCACAACTATGTTCAATAGTACCATAGAAAATCATTCCAATACAACCGATAACCATCTCGGAAGCAGGCAGCCGATCAGCTTTCATAAATCGCCGGTTTTAATACTCCGATGTAAGGCAGATTGCGATAGCGTTCGGCATAATCAAGTCCGTAACCCACAACAAACGCGTCAGGAACTTCAAAGCCTACGAAGTCTGCTTTAATGTCCGCTTTTCTTCCGCTTGGTTTATCCAACAGGGTAACAATCTTAATTGATTTCGCTTTACGATATCGGAAGAGTTCTACGAGATAGCTCAAGGTTAACCCACTGTCGATAATATCTTCAATGATTAAGATGTCCCGGCCTTCTACAGATGTATCCAAATCTTTGATGATTTTGACTTCTCCGGAAGAAACCGTGGAATTTCCGTAGCTTGATACATCCATGAAGTCCATTTCCAAATATGTATCAATATGCTTTATAAGATCAGCCATAAAAGGAAGCGCTCCCTTTAACACACCGATTGCCAACGGAAACGTGTCGCTGTACTCGCTTGTTAATTGTTCTCCAAGCTGTTTTACTTTCTGCTGGATCTCATCTTCTGAGATCAGCACTTTTTCGATATCCTGTTTCATGTTAATGCTTGCCCCCTACACTTTTCATGCTGTCTATATTGTAATACAATGCGGTCACTGTTTGAAATCACAAGATCGTCAAAGATGGATTTTTTCAAGCCAGGCAGCCAGATAATTTCACCGCTCGCATCCGTTACAATCGGCCATTCGTCCCGATCCCGCAGAGGCAGTTTATGATCAATAAATATATCTTTCACCTTTTTCGAGCCATTCATCCCTTTAAGTTTGATCCGATCGCCGATTTTTCTTGTCCGGATTGTTAAAGGAAATTGCACCTTATTTCTGCTTGTCATAAAAACAGCATTCCCATTTTTGATATGAGGGTCAGCCTGATCGGCCACCTCTATCATAAAGCCGTTGGGGAGAACAGCAGTCTCGCCTTCCGCTCCTTGCAGCTGCAGCTCAAAGGGAACCTTTTCACATTGCCATTGTTCAAATGTAAACAAACATGTCTGATATGATTTGACCACCTTCAGCCCTTTCGGAAAATCAAGCACTCCCGAGGCGCTTCCATTTTCCGCCCATTCGAGAAACTGCTGTATGTGGCGGGCGGAAAACGACGATGGAACGTTTTCATAAAGATAGTTTAATATTAGTTGAACTCCTCTTCTTTGTAAAGGTATCGGAAGGGCAAGCAATTGAGAGGAATCGACTTCAACCGATGTGTCAGACTTGCTTGTAATAACCTTATTCATTCGTTCTTTCGTTAATGACTGCAGGTATTGTTCGTCTTCTGTCAGTGCTTCACTCACCTTTTGAAACATTTTATGAACGTCAGGTGATTCTTGTTTTAAAAAAGGAAGCACGGTCTTTCTGAATCTGTTTCTTGTATAATCGTCTTTTGCATTGCTCTCATCCGTTCTGTAGCTGAGCCCTTCTTGACGGCAGTATTCAAGGATTTCATCCTTTGCCGTATAGAGGAAAGGCCTGATCAGCCAGCCGGATGCAAATTCGCGGACGGGCTGCATTCCCGCAAGCCCTGCCCCGAGCGTACCTTTCGCAAGCCTCATGAGCATTGTCTCAACCTGGTCATCGCCGTGATGAGCCAGCGCCAAAAACTTCGCTTGGTGTTTTGTCATCAGATCTTCGAAAAACTGATATCTGCAATCACGCGCGGCAGCCTGCTTGTTCAGCTTATTCTTCTTTGCGTATGCAGAAACATCAATCTGTACCGTTTCGCAGAGGATGTGTTCAGCCTCGCAATATGACTGCACAAACTTCATATCTTCTTCAGATTCAGGACCCCTGAACTGATGGTCGACATGCGCCGCTATGATAACGGAAGAGTGCCCGAAGTGCTTATTCAGCATACTGAGAAGCGCCATTGAATCAGGGCCTCCGGAGACCCCGGCAATAATCGTTTCCCCCTCCGCCTGAAGATGATATGTTTTGAAAAAATCTTCCACGCTTTTCACAATGTCCCCCTCACAATGAGCAGGTTTTTTAAAGATATACATATCCTATCACTTTCATTCCCTCCAAGCAAAGAAGAAGCATGAGCGCAGGCGTCCGGCCGGCACTAGATGAGAAAAAAGACGATGTAAGCGAAATAAAGGGCGAGAACGCTGATTAAAATAAGTGTTGTTTCAAACAAACCATTGTGCTTTGCGGGTTTTTGTTTAGGTTTATACCGCGTCTGAGATACAGTGCCCTGCCGCGGTTTTGAATGCGGCGGCTTAGGCTTGGCGGCGGCTTTCCTTTTGCTCCCGGCGCTCTGCCCCGCCGTCAGGATGTCATGCTTCATGGCTTCCGCAGACGGATATTGGCCGTTTAAAGCAGAAAACAGAACCTTCTTATACTTATTCAGAAACGGGTGGCCTTCAATGATAGAACGAAGCTGTTCTTTCGGCTGTCCTGACTTTTTGCACTCTTTCTTCTGGACACAGTGGATCATGATCATTGCGACAGCAAACAGGTCATAGGATGGTTCTGCTTTTCTTGTTCCATACCCCCAATAGCCCCTGTCGTAAAACTCCGTATACTCTTTAATCGCGCGGCCCTGTTTTGTCGTTCCCCCTACATCAATGCAGCGAATGGCAGCCGGTGGTCCGGTTACAATGAGATTGTCCGGTTTGAGGTCGCCAAAAACCCATCCTTGCTGATGAAGGACTGACAGGCTGGAAAGAAGCTGAACCATCAGCACCGGAATCCACTCCGCTCCCTTACTGCTGATATATTGCGGAAGAAGCGGCCCTTCTATGTACTCCATCACGTAAAAAGAGACATTTTTATTCAGCTGCGGTATAAACGCATCGTCCGCATCAAAAAAAGAAGGCCCCATCGTTTGCGACCGGGCCTTTGAAAAGGATTTTAAGACATTCACTTCAGAGGTAACAGACATGCTGTCGCTGCTTATTTTCAAAGCGACCTGTCCGCCTGATGCTTCTGCCAGATATACAATACCGTTAGCCCCTTTTCCAAGCTGTTTGAGCAATCTGTAGGATTTGCCGTTCCATTTGCCCTGAATTGCCGTCCCCGGTGCCAGACTACATGCCAAACTCGTTAAAGCGTCGTTCATCATCTGCCAACATGCTCCTTCTTGAGCGGATTCTCTCAAACTGCTGCGTCGCTTCCCGGATAGCGGGGCCCGTAGGGGTGATACCGCCGGTCGACAGCTTCGCAAAGAGTGCAGAAAGGGATTCAAGCTTCGGCGTCCAATTCAGTACAAGCTCAACTTCCTGGCTTTTCCCGGGAAATATACACATTGCAAATTCATTTTGTCCGGCCCGGGAATTTAAACTGATGGAAAGATCGATCAGCGCTTCTTTCACCGTCGGCAGTTTCGGCGCCATACTCGCACTCGTATCAACCAGCACAAGCACTTGCAGATGAACCGTTTCGCCGAGTTCATCAACCACTTCCATCACTTCGCCGCGTTTTTCAGGAGAAAGCTCTTCCATTTCAACGTTTTTCCCTAAAATTTGTTTAAGCTCTTGATTGACGACACCTTGCAGCGTCTGGGTCATTGCTTTTTTCGTCACCATTTGAACCGTCTGAGACAATTGTGACGCGTACACAACTTGATGGACGCCGCCTCCGGCCATGGCGATGCCTTCAACTTCCTTCATTGCCTCTTGGTCAATCGCGTTTTCTTCCATAATTCCTATAACATTCACCGTAATCCCCTGCTCCTTGGCGAAAGCCGCCATTGCGATCGGGTCTTCACCATGATTGGAGCAGCCATCTGTAATCAGCAGAACTTGATTTAAATGTCCCTTATTCACATACATTCCTCCCGGTGATACGATTAGTCCCATCTTCGCCAGAAGGAAAGTGATTTATACGAAAGGATTAAGAAATCTCCTTTTTATTTTGGAAAACCGCCGGCACCGGGATGGAAGCCCATTTCGGCGTGTTGTGATCAATCCGGACAACAACCACCGTCATATCGTCTTCGATTTGGCCGGAACGCGTTCTGATGACCTCTTCCATTAATATATCAGCGATTTCCTGCGGATCTTCGGTTTTCAGCCCTTTCATTTTCCGTTTCATCCACAGATCGTGGTTTTCAACGTGCTTCGGCCCTTCAAAAATACCGTCACTCATCATGACGAGCAGATCTCCCGCTTTTAACTGTTCACTTACAACCTCTACATCAAATTCATTGATGATGCCGATCGGCAGATTGCTGGCCTGCACTTTCATGACTTGATCTCCCCGCTTGATAAAACTCGGCGTTGAACCGACCTTCAAGAATTTGCAGCTTGCATCCTGAAGATCAATGATAGAAAGATCGAGAGTTGAGTAGATTTCGTCTGTCGTCCGTAAAGACAGAATACTGTTGATCGTTTTGATCGCTATTTTTTCATCAATACCTGATTCGAGAATTTTTTCGAGCAGCTTAATCGTTTCATTGCTCTCATAATGGGCCCTCGCCCCATTGCCCATGCCGTCACTGATCGCGGCAGCATACTTTCTCGCCCCCAGTTCCATCATGCTGTAGCTGTCGCCGGAGACAAGGCCGCCGCCTTTTGCCGCATGAGCAGCGCCTGTCGATACCCGGTACGACTTGGTCGAACCGAACGCGACATGGCTGTAGCCATTCGGATGAGTCGAGTGCTGTTCGCTTTTGACAAGTATCTGCTCCTCAAGAATGTCAGACAGCATCGGGGCGATAATTTTCTCACTCTCGCCGTGTCCTCCGCTGAACGGGATTGTCATTTCGATATCAATATTGCCCTGCTCCAAGCTGTATATCTCGACATGCTGAATCTCGATTCCGAAATGCTGAAGCGCCTCTATCATTTGTTCTTCCTGAATAAAATGCTGCTCCCTCTCCCGTTTTATTTCCCGAGAAAAGTCCGCCATGACCTCAGAAACCCCCAACAGCTGCTCGGCAACAAGCCTTCTGCTGTCCTGAACTTTTCTCTTCAGTGTCAGATGGGCGTGATGGTGGGCAAGTTCGTCCTCAATCAGCTCTTCCACCTGTCTGGATTTGGAGCAGTGCTGTTGAAACTCCTTTTTTAATCTGCGGTTTGAGGCATACTGTTTTTCTTCTGTTTCATGCATAACTTGTTTCATTAAGTCATATGTTTTATCAAAGTTTTGAACCCAGCATTTGCTTTTCTTATAGCAGGATTGACAGGAATGCTCGGTGATTTTGCTTAAAAAGAGATCCACTTCCCCTTCTTCCGCCTGCTCATCGGAAGACGTTTGATGAAAGGTGGCAAAGCTCTCCGACAAGGCATGAAACACATTGGAGAACTGGTCTACTTTCTGGGCGGTGACATCTCTGATTTTCCTCGCGTACTGCTGCTGTTCCTGACTGTGCTCAGCAGTGCCCGGTATGTATCTCGCCACCTTTTTCGTAATCGATTGGGGCGTAATCAAAAACAAAACAACGGCAATCAAAGATTCATAAAGAGTGGTCATTAATCCGGCAGACCCTTCTCCATATAATGAAATCAGCAGTGAGCCGATCACTAATCCGACTGCAGCGCCGGCTTTCTTTCCTTCTTTCAGCAGCCCGCCAAGAAGCCCGGAAAACGCAAGCAGACTCATTTGATAGAGATTCCCGATATTCGCAAGCCCGAGGATCAGTCCGGTCACAACACCGACCGTACAGCCGATGCTTGCCCCGCCGACAAAGGAAAAACTCAGCACGACATAGCGGGCCAGGATATGCTCAGCCTGCATTCCCTGAAATGAAACACCGGCAAGCCCGGTTAATACGGATGCGATCAAGATCATAAAACAGATGATTTCTTCTATTTTTAACGATTGCTTCACTTTTTTAATCGTGAAAATCGGCAGGCTTTGCAAAAAGATCAGCGTCAAAATAAAGGCCAGGCCCGCCTCGACAACAGCCATCACATAATCATAGGTGGTAAAAGCGCCGCTTTCAAAATAAACAAATCCGATTCTCGCGGCAGCCATAGAGAAAAACACCACGATCGGCAGCATCTTCACCCGGTCCTGCACGATATATATACCGATTTTCGAAAATAGAGTGAAGACGGCCAAAGCTGTGAGAATCAATAAAGAGTGTTTCGGCGAAATGGTTAAAGCGCCCGCAAGTAAAGACAGACAAGCATAGAAGGCTTTATCTCTTCTGATCAACAGCATCGCTCCGAAAAACGGCAGTGCAAACGGAAGAACCTCAGATAATATGAAAGCCCGTCCAAGTAAAAAACCGATCACGACATAAATGAACCCCTTATAGAAAAAAAGTGAATGCGCTTGATGGACTGTAAGCTTTGCCGCCTTTTCAAAAAACGATTGCAGTTTTTCCAGAGCTTGTCCCGCCATCGGCCCGTTCACTCTTCTTTCCGCTTTTTCCATTGCTCTCATCCCCCACCTGTTTTATTCGTTGCTTGTCATTATAAATGAAAGCCCAGATAGGATTTTGTCAAAAGAAGGTAACAATTCCAGAGAAGTCTTCGACGCTTTCTCCCTTGTTCCCCTTTCCTTTCGTATTTCCTCCGACATTTCTCAAAAAGTTGTCTAAATATGAAAAAATCGGCTTCTGCAACAGAAGCCGATTCGCTTGATGACCCGTACGGGATTCGAACCCGTGTTACCGCCGTGAAAGGGCGGTGTCTTAACCGCTTGACCAACGGGCCGGATATATATGGTAGCGGCGGAGGGGATCGAACCCCCGACCTCACGGGTATGAACCGTACGCTCTAGCCAGCTGAGCTACACCGCCATATAGGTGCTTATAAGCACAAGTTATATAATACAAAGGTTTCTTCATTCCGTCAATAAAAACTTTAAAGTTTTAATTTTCTGACTATAATGGCGCATACAAAAAAAGCACCCGCTGGGATAGACGGATGCTCCATGTATTTATAGAAAGCAGCAAGTTATCCTCTTCTTGCTCCGCGCCCTCCACGTTTTGATTCCGTGTTTCGTTTTAAAGATGATAAGCGGTCTTCGCTATCTTTAAGAAACTTGTTCATTTTCTGTTCAAAAGATTCTTTCGGACGGAAATCATTTCTAGGTCTGGCTTGCGGACGGTCTTTAGCTTTTTTAATTGATAAACCAATTTTCCCGTCTTTTTCAACGTTGATGACTTTCACTTCAACTTGATCGCCGACTTTTAAATGCTCGTTAATGTCTTTTACATAATTATCGGCTACCTCACTGATATGAACGAGACCGGTTGAGCCTCCAGGCAATTCAACAAATGCTCCGAAATTTGTAATACCTGTTATTTTCCCTTGCAACTTGCTGCCAACTTCAATCGACATAAAAAAAGTGCTCCTCCTTAGGCTTATAAAAAGATCGTTTGTTTAATTATACCTAAATAAAAATTTAAGTGTCAACAAGGCTACTTGCTCTTCTTCTCTACATTAAAGAGAATCTCACCATTTCCTGACATAAACAAGTCTCTTCTGGCAAGCTCTGTGACGTAATCCTCATCCTTTAATTTGGAAATTTCATCTTTTAAATCAGCCTGTTTCGCGTTCAATTTTTTCACTTGTTTTTCCAGCTGAGCTTTCTTTTCTTCGTTTGCGCTAAGGGAAGAGGTCTGTGACCACAGAGAACCCGCTAAGACAATAGCCGTCAACAACACAAGGGCGCCGAATACGATCAACCGTCTGAAAAGCCCTTTCCGCCTTCTTTTCATAAGCTGGGATTGCCGTTCAACCTGCTCTTTATAGTCGTTTTGAATTTCAGTTATTGTACGTTCTCTAGATAGATTCAAACCAGACGGTCCTCCTTTCACCTTTTCAAAATACGTATCATGGTCGATCTGATTGTTATGATTAGTTTCTTGCTCTTTTGTGAAAATCCTGCACTTTTTTGAAAATATCGTTTGAAAGTAAGACGCCATTTTTCAGGAAGAAGTTTCAATAATTGTTTCAACAGGAAGAACAGCGGATACAGCAAAAAAGCTACGATCTTAAAAAGACACTTCGCAAAAAAGGCACTCACCCGATAGGAGTATAAAGAAATAACCGTGATCAGCCCGATGAGCAGCTTAAAGAGCAGAAGCACCGGACGGAACAGCACGTGCTGAATGAGCTTTTTTGCGAATTGGTAAAGAGACACCGCAAGATGAATGGCAAATTTCAGTATTTTTATATACATTCGTTTAAACAGGCTTTGGTACGTCGCAATACCCAGTAAGACAGCCAAGAAAATGTATACCCTGAGTTCTCCTTCATTCACGTTGAGCAGCACATAGAAAAACATCAGACCTTGTACAATCCAAAAGAGAATGTCATGAATGAATAACAGCCATCTGGCCGTTTTGGCGCGGCTGACAAACAGCCTGTATGTATCAAGCGACGCTCCGAGCCAGGCGCCCATACCGGTCATTGCCAGCATCGTATAAAATTGGGTCGTCAGTGTCATTTAAACAACTTGCTAAAAAACCCTTTAGCTTTATCCCCTTGCTGCTCGTCTAAATATACAAGGTCAAACACCCTGCCTTTTATAGATACAATCCCTTTTTCCACATCAAGGTTTTTCATCTGCAGGTTCTCGCCTCTGACGGAAAGCATTCCCATAACTGTTTCCAGCAAAAACTCTTCGTTGTCAAAACTTTCTACATGCTTGACGCCCGAAATGTCTAAATGCTTTCTCCCTTTCATCGTTACATCATGCTGTTCCGGAACAGAAGAAGAACCTTTTTGCTCATAATATGAATTCATCTATTCAGCCCCCATATCCTCGATACTTTTAGCATTATTACTGCATTGTATGAGGCGGGAGCCTTGTTTAGAACAAGCCTATTCGCCGAGTTTTTCTTCTTTGACGATTGTATACATGCCCGCGGCTTCTTCTTTTTTCGTTGTTTCTTTCAATTCGTTTACCTTCACGGTGACAAGCTTCTGGCCGAAGCGGACCGTCAGTTCATCACCGGCTTTTACGTCTGAGCTGGCTTTCGCCTGATTCCCGTTAACGGTGATTCTCCCTTGATCGGCGACCTCTTTCGCCAATGTGCGGCGTTTAATTAATCTGGATACTTTTAAAAACTTATCAAGTCTCATATCAGAATCTCCTCTCCATTTCTTTTGCTTCATCCCACAATTTGTCCATTTCTTCAAGTGACATTGCGGTCAATTCAAGTCCCTTTGCTGCCGCTTCTTTCTCAATATAAGCAAAGCGTCTGCGAAATTTGTCATTTGTCATGGCGAGCGCTTCCTCAGGCTCAATTTTATAGTATCGGCCGATATTGACCAATGCAAATAAAACATCGCCGAATTCAGCTTTTAAGCTGATTTCATCTGCTGATTCGGCGGAAGCCTCAGCAGAAAATTCCTTCAGCTCTTCATTTACTTTATCCCATATATCCTGAACGTCATCCCAGTCAAAACCGGTTTTTGCGGCTTTTTTCTGAAGCTTGGCCGCTTTTGCAAGAGAAGGCAGTGTTTTCGGCACGGCATCCAGCAATGAAGAGGATGTTGTTTGCTTTTCCGCTTTTTTGATTTCTTCCCAGTTGGCGACGACATCATGTTCATCCTGAACCTTAACATCCTTAAACACGTGCGGGTGCCGTCTGACCATCTTCGCACTGATGTCTCTGATGACATCATCAATTGAGAAATACCCCTCGTCTTCTCCGATCTGGGCGTGCAGCATAACCTGAAGCATGACGTCCCCGAGTTCTTCTATCATGTGATCCGTGTCCTCTTCGTCAATGGCCTCAAGCAGTTCGTAGCATTCCTCAATCATATATTTCTTTAATGACTGGTGTGTCTGCTTTTGATCCCACGGACAGCCGTTCGGCCCGCGAAGCTCGCGAATAATACTTCGGAATGCAGAAAATTCCTGGTAAAGGAGTTCTTCTTTTTTAATCGGCGGAACATACACGCTTGTTAAGTTATTTATTTCTACATTGCGGTCAAGTTCAAACAAAGGCACCTTGGTCATCTTTTCTCCCTTGCTTCCGGCTGCCGTGACGATGACCACTTCATAGTCGTCAGGCAATTTCTCCATAAGCGTCAGCTTTACCTCAGAGGCCGTCATTTGGTCATAAACCTGGCAAATGATCAGGTGATGGCGGAGTTCGAGCTCATCCGGCGTCATTGTTTGCGCATCCGTAAATTGAAACCCTTCAATCGGATCAATTCGCAATGCATTAAAAGTGGCATCCAAAAAGCTTTGCCCTCCGGCAGTATGAACAGCTACCTGTTGTTCTTCCCGGCGTTCAAATAACAGCTGAACGGTTTTCTCAGCGACAAACGGATGACCGGGCACAGCGTAGACGACATCCTCTTGCTTCGCTTTTTCAAACAGAATGTCCGCGATCTCTTCATAGACCGCTTCAAACTGATCATGTTTTTCATAAATATCATCAAAATACCGGATGTCCGCTTCCGTCTCTTGCTCTAATTCCGGAATCAAAGGGTGGTCTTTCGTTCTTATATATAAATGCTTCGCCTGAGTCAGCAGCTTATGTACGCCCACTGTCAACTGATCCATGTCTCCGGCGCCGAGACCGACGACCGTAATGTTACCTGCCATGTTTTTCTCTCCTCTTTTTCAATTTGCATAAAGCACTGCCGAAAGGAAGGCCGCTCAGCTCTTCGTCCGTGAAAATCTTCATTCTTATCATACAATAAATAAACAATAGCCCTCCGATGACTGACGCAGACAGACTCTCACATACAGCTCCGGCCCTGCTGACAGGAACAAATAACTGCCAAAGCTTCATATATACGAGCAGAAAGAAGACCATCAGCAGACTGCACCAGCACAGACGGGCAATCACGCCTCCGATATTCGTCAGCCAGCCCTTCGACCAAATTCTCCGGAGATTCAGGCACGCAACTGCGGCAAATGCCAAGACGGTCGCCAGTGCCGCTCCTGTAATACCCCAGCCGGGGACCAGCCAAACATTCAGCACCCATTTCAGCGCCCCTCCCGCCAAAACGGATACGGCGGGGAAAACGGTATGTCCCGCTCCTTGCAGAATCGCGGCTGCCGTAAGCGCAATTGAGGCAAAAAAGATAGATAAGCTGAATATTTGTAAGGTCTGCGTCCCCTCACTGTTTTGGAAAAGCATGATATTCACCGGCTTTAAAATGCAAAAAAGCCCGGCTGATGCACCGATCCCTACCGCAAGGCAGAGCTTGACGGCTGATGTTGCTTTCTCTTTTATGATAAACGGCTTATTCTCATGCACCGCTTTTGAGATTGAAGGAACCAATGACGCGGCGATACTGACGGCAAACACGGTTCCCAGCTGAAGAAGCGGCTGTCCGCGGTCATATATGCCTTTCAGCTGTTTCGCGGCATGGCTCTCCGTCCCGTCTGAAAGCAGTGAATATAAGTTTAGGGCGTCTACAAGCTGAATCAAAAGCATGAGTACACTGCTGATACAGATGGTGACTGAATAAAGCAGCAGCTTTTTTACAATGACGGCCGTTTCGATATGTCCGCCGTCTTTCTTTGTTTCTTCCCGCTTATACCAGAAAACAGCCAATACACAAAGGGCCGCCAAGCTTCCGGCAATTGATCCCGAGGCCGCCCCCGCACCTGCCGCGTATAATGAGCGGCCGCTTTTCAAAAGCCAGAAGGATAAACCGAGAAGCACCGCCACGCGAAGAAGCTGTTCCGTAATCTGGGATAAGGCTGACGGCATCATATCATGCACGCCTTGGAAATACCCCCTGAAAACCGCCGTAAACGGAAACAGTATGAAAGCGAACGCCGCGACCCTTATCAGCATCACAAGGCGGGCGTCACCCATAAAACCGGCCAACGGCGCCGCACCGGCATACATGAGCGCAAACAGAACAAGTCCGGCCGCCGTGACATAAAGGGCGGAAATTTTCATTATTTTTTGTTTATGGTCGCTATAATCGTTCATTAATTTTGAGATGATTACCGGAAAACCGGATGTTGACAGCATGACCGCGATCCCTAAAAACGGGTACACCTGCTGATAAATGTAAAATCCGACGTCACCGACAATATTCTGAAAAGGAACCCTGTACACGGCGCTTAATATCTTCGTCACGATGCCCGCAACGACGAGCACAAAAGCACCTTTCCATGCCGATTGCCGCTTGGCGCCAACTGAATCGTTCATCCAAAAGCTCCTTCCAGCCGCTAGAAAATTACGTCTATAAAACGAGCTTATTATATCACAATCCTAACGGCCGAACCGATAGAGAGCACATATGAATATGAAAAAGAACAGCACTTGTATAAGAGCTGCTCTTTCTCCGTTTTCTTATTTCAATAATGGTAATAAGACCTACTGCTCCATCTGTCTCGCCAAAAAACTGGCTGCCGTTTCTACCGCTTTATGTTCTACTTCTCCAAGCGCCTGTTCCTTGGAAAAGATGACCACGGCGCCGATAGGATCGCCATTTGCCACGATCGGGGCTATTGTATAGGAGCTCATATCTTCATCAATGTCATTAACAAGCTGCGCGGACTTCACGTCGTTTTCTACCACTGAGCTGCGCTGATCCATCGTTTTTTCGAGCAAATCGCTGATGGCTTTGTTCAGAAATTCTTTTTTCGAACTGCCTGAAACGGCAATATACGCGTCACGGTCGCAAATCAAGACGGAATGGCCGAGACTGTCATACAATGCATCTGCATATTCCTTCGCAAAATCGCCAAGCTCACTGATAGGAGAATATTTTTTCAATATAACTTCTCCGTCGCGGTCAACGAATATTTCAAGCGGGTCTCCTTCCCTGATTCGCAGTGTTCTCCGAATTTCTTTAGGAATGACGACCCGTCCTAGATCATCAATACGACGTACGATACCTGTAGCTTTCATCTCTCTGGTGCCTCTCTTTCATGTGATGATATTTAAGGGAAAGTACTAAAGCTCTTTACTTTATGTAGCTTCCGCCACTCGCTTGAAATTAGTATCCGTCACATCAAATGTAATATACACCAGAGAGTAACAATTTTTATGAAGACGCGATTGTTTCTTTCTTCACATCCTGAAGGCCTTTCAGCATGCCGAGCACGGTCTCCAGCCACTCTTCCGTTTTGCGGCCTTTCGTCTGTACTGAGATTTTCAGCTTTTTCCCTTCCATTCCCAGTCCGATCTGCCGGCCGTATTTATTGCCGAGTTCGAACAATTTCTGGCCGTCAATCTGTGCGCTGGCCTCTTCAGAAATGGTAAATCTGATCGCGTCTTTATCCTGCTTGATGAGTTCGACGCGTTCATATTTTCCGTATACCTTCATCTCAGCAACCGTAAACAGCCATTCAACCTCTTTAGGGTAGCTGCCGAACCTGTCGATGATTTCATCTTGAAGCTCATTTTTCTCCTCAATTGTGGCGATCGACCTGAACCGTTTGTACATGTCGATTTTTTGCTTGCCGTCTTGTATATAGTTTTCAGGAATATACGCGTCTAGCTCGATATCGATTTCTGTCTCAAACTGTTCGCTTTTCGGAATATCGCCTTTCCGCTCTTCAATCGCTTCCTTGAGCATTTGCGAGTACAGGTCAAAACCGACTGAGTCGATAAAGCCGTGCTGCTGGGCGCCGAGAAGGTTCCCCGCTCCCCTGATCGTCAAGTCACGCATGGCGATTTTAAAGCCAGATCCCAGCTCGGTAAATTCTTTAATCGCCTGCAGCCGTTTTTCCGCCACCTCAGTGAGCACTTTGTCTCTGCGGTACGTAAAATACGCGTAAGCGACGCGGTTGGAACGGCCGACCCGTCCTCTCAGCTGATACAGCTGAGACAGCCCCATTTTGTCTCCGTCGAACACAATCAAGGTATTGACATTTGGTATATCTACGCCTGTCTCAATAATAGTCGTGCTGACAAGGACGTCTGATTCCCCCTCCAGAAAATTGAGCATGACGCTTTCCAATTCATTTTCAGTCATTTTTCCGTGGGCATATGCCACTTTCGCATCGGGAACAAGCATGGAAATTTCATCAGCCTTCCGCTCGATGTCATCCACGCGGTTGTACAAGAAATATACCTGTCCTCCGCGCGCCAGTTCTCTTTCGATGGCTTCCCGCACAAGCGCGCCGTTGTATTCCACGACATATGTCTGAACAGGGAAACGGTTTTCCGGCGGCGTTTCAATAACAGATAAGTCCCGCACACCGAGCATGGACATATGAAGCGTACGCGGTATCGGCGTCGCTGTAAGAGTCAGCACATCGACATTGGCTTTGATCTGTTTGATTTTTTCCTTATGCGTTACGCCAAAGCGCTGCTCTTCATCAATGATGAGCAAGCCGAGATCTTTATAGACGACGTCTTTAGATAAGAGCCTGTGGGTTCCGATTACGATGTCTACCGTTCCGTTTTTCAGGCCTTTAATGGTTTCATTGGATTCTTTTCTCGTTCTGAATCGGCTGAGAAGACCGATGTTAATCGGATAGTCCTGAAAACGCTCCATAATGGTTTCATAATGCTGCTGCGCGAGTATTGTCGTCGGCACAAGAAGCGCGACCTGCTTTCCGTCTGCGATCGCTTTAAAAGCGGCTCGGATGGCTACCTCCGTCTTCCCGTAACCGACATCACCGCAAAGCAAACGGTCCATCGGGCGCTCTCTTTCCATGTCCTTTTTAATCTCCTGAATGGAACGGAGCTGGTCCTCTGTTTCCTGATAAGGGAAAGCAGATTCGAACTGCCGCTGCATTTCATGATCCGGCGAGAACGCATAGCCTTTGCTTGCTTCCCGTTCCGCATAAAGCTTAATCAGATCATCGGCAATATCCTGAACGGAGTTTTCAACTTTTTTCTTCACCCGTTTCCATTCACTGCCGCCCAGTTTATAAAGCTTCGGTTCTTTTCCTTCAGAGCCGACGTACTTCTGCACCTGGTCGATTTGTTCTACAGGGACGTACAGCTTATCGCTGCCCTGATAATGAATGTTGAGGTAATCTTTATGAATGCCTTTGATTTCTAGTGTTTCGATCCCCAAATACTTACCGATCCCGTGGTTGACGTGGACGACATAGTCACCGACCTGAAGCTCGGAATAGCTTTTGATCCGTTCGGCATTTGTCAGCTTCTGCTTTCTCGGCTTTTTCTTAATTCGGTTTTTGAACAGCTCTTCCTCCGTAATGACGGCCAGCTTCATCAGCGGCAGTTCAAAACCGGATTGCAGCTCGCCTTCCATGACATAGACCTGTCCTTGCACAAGCGCTTTGGAGCTGTCCGTTTTTGCGGCTTCAATTTCGTAATCAGCCAGCACGGATGCCAATCTGTCGGTTCTGTCCTTATTCGCGCCTAAAAAGACGACGGTGAAGTTTGATTTCTTAAAGCGCTCCATTTCACCTGCAAGCACATTCATCTGCCCGTGAAAACTCTGCATCTGCCTGCTTGTCACATTCACGATATTCTGAGGGCTTGTATGCTGGACATGACGCAAAAATAATGAATAATAAATAGCCGGGCGCCGCTTTTCGCTCATAAGCTCCTGAAAGCTGAAGGATAAATGAATGTCGTGCAGAATTTTCCCTTCCTCGAGCAGACTTGTCGTAAATTCGGCCTCTTCTTTTTGCAGCTGATCCTCCATTTCATGAATGCGGCTGACCTCGTCTAACAGTAACAACGTGTCTGCCGGTGTATAATCTAGCAAACTAGCAGGTTTTTCGTAAAAGTACGAGAGATACTTCACAAGTTCCTGATCAGTCTGTCCCGTTGATAACCGTTCTTTATCATGTGAGATATTGATATGAAGCATTTCCTTTTGTTTGTCCTGCTTCAGCTTTTTCAGACTGTCGGCAAGCCCTTTATCGAGCCTTTCCATCGCACGGGCTTTTTCTTCCGCCCTGATGATCAATTCCTTCGCCGGTCCTATCGCCACATGTTTGAGCGTCTCAATTGATCTCTGGTCATCAGAATTGAAGCTTCTGATGGAATCGACCTCCGTATCAAACAGTTCAATTCGCACCGGATGCTCCGACGTCAGCGGATAAATGTCGATAATTCCGCCGCGAATACTGAATTCACCGGGTGCAGAAACCATATCGGAACGCTCATACCCCACCTCTACAAGGCGCGCGGACAGCTGATCCGGTTCTATTTCGTCTCCGAGTGAAATGACGAGCTGGCTGCTTTCCCACAGCTCCTTCGGCGGAAGCATTCTTCTCACTGCCGCAACGGGCGCCACAACGACCGGCGCTTCTCCGTTTGTTAATCTATTAATGACATCAAGCCGCTGAGCGCGCAGTTCAGGGCTCGCTACCGCAATTTCTGAAGAAATCAATTCATTTACGGGGTATAAAAAAACAGATTGATCCCCGAGAAGCGCCGTCAGATCTTCCGTCACTTTTTGGGCCTGATATAAATTATGGGTGATAAAGAAAATCGGCCTTTTCGTTTCCTGTGCAAGGGCGGAGGTAAAAACAGAACGCGCGGAACCTGACAGACCCGCAAGCAGCTGTTCCTTCAGCCCCTCATGTAAACCGTTGACAATGGATTTAAAATCATCGCTTTCTTTAATAAAGGTTTGAATGTTGTCCATATGGGCCCTCCTCTCTATTTTCTGCAAGAACAGAAAAACGCTTTGGTCTAGAATCTACACCAAAGCTTCTTATTGAATAAATGTGTTGTGTTCATGGTAGTGCGGATTGCGTTCCAGCGCCTCTTGGCAGTCTTCACAAATTGTAAGAACATGGACATCTCCATTGTCTTTATATGAAATCATATCGTTTCTTTCCTCATTTGTTAAGTGCTGAAATCCAAGTGACTGTGTCGGCACCGTCGAATATTCCAGGCTCCCTACCTTAAAGCCGCAGTGGCGGCAGAAATAATGCAAAGCCATACGTTGGACCTCCTGATGTGAAAAAATCATTTTTCCCTAGTATGGTCTCCCATTATTTATCTTATACATTTGCATTAAATTCGTTCATGACTTCTAAAAATGGTTTCGTTAAGGAAGCTTCGCAGGCTTTTACGGTTTTTGAGACGGCATCATTGATATGCGGCGCTTCTTCCTTCGTAAAAGCTCCCAGTACATAGTCAACGACTTTCATTCCGTTGACGGGGCGGCCGATTCCGATTCTGACCCGGTCAAATTCAGGGGTTCCGAGGTGCTGTATAAGCGATTTAATTCCGTTATGTCCGCCTGCGCTCCCCTTCGTCCGGAGCCTGATTTTTCCCGTCGGAAGATCAAGGTCATCGTATATGACTTTCAGATCTTCATGATCGGCATCATAATAATCCAGTAGCGGCCGCAAACATTCCCCTGATAAATTCATATATGTAAGCGGTTTAACAAGTAGAACTTTTTTTCCGGAAACAAAACCGATTCCGTAAAGTCCGTTGAATTTCGTTTTATTCAATTCAATATTCCATTCTTTAGAAAGCTCGTCAATGGCCATAAAGCCGACATTATGTCTCGTGTTCTCGTAGGTTTTCCCGGGGTTACCGAGACCGGCAATCACAAGCATCGTAAATCCTCCCTCAACATCGCTGTAATTCTTCTCATTCTAGCACAAAAGACGTAACCTCGGGCGGGTTACGTCTTAAAGCGCTTATTGATTTTCTCCTTCGGGCTCTTCCCCAGGAGACGGTTCTGCATCTTCTTCGAATGCTTCCTGCTTAGGAGGAAGGATGGAAGCCACGACTTCTTCCGGGTCGTTTGTAAATGTATAATTGCCGTCAGCAGTCAGATCTGCGATGGTCAGCACATCATTCATTTCAAGCCCGGAAATATCAACATTGATTGTCTGAGGGATGTCCTTCGGTCTGGCCTTAATCGAAAGCTCATGCAGCGGCTGCTGGATGACGCCTCCGTCTTTGACTCCCTTCGCCTCTCCCGTCAGCTGAATCGGCACCTCGGCCTCCAGCTCCTCACTCATATTCACGACTTGAAAATCGGCGTGCGTCAATTCGTTTTTGAGCGGGTCTGTCTGAAGATCAGTCACCATAACCGATTGCTGATTTCCGTTGACATCAATTGTGATAATCGTGTTTTTCCCTTCGTCCCGCAATGTTTTAAGCAATTCGACACTGTCTAAAGAGACAGGCGTATTCGTTGTTTCTTTACCGTATATAATCCCTGGAACATGTCCTGAATGACGGATTTTCCGAAGCGTCGAACGTTTAAAATCTGTTCTTTCATTTGCTTTTAAAGTTGCCATATTCAGCACCATCCTAATTATCGTTTTATCGTCCTATTAGAACAATACCCACAATAACTGGGATTTAAACCTTAAAGTTTCGGTTTAGCTGAATAAATAGCTGACAGATTGTTTCTCGTGAACGCGGATAATCGCTTCAGCCAGAAGCGGTCCGACAGAAAGCTGCTTAAAGCGGTCGATTTTTTTCTCATCAGGAAGCTTAATGCTGTTCGTTACGACAAGCTCCTTGATTTTAGAGTTATTGATCCGCTCAACGGCAGGGCCTGACAGTACAGGGTGCGTACAGCATGCATACACTTCTGCAGCTCCGTTTTCAACCAGCGCGTTAGCGGCAAGTGTGATTGTGCCGGCCGTATCAATAATATCATCGATCAGAATCGCTGTTTTTCCTTCCACATTACCGACGATGTTCATCACTTCTACCTCATTCGGTCTAGGACGGCGTTTGTCGATAATCGCGATCGGCGCTTTCAGACGGTCCGCAAGTTTGCGGGCGCGCGTCACACCGCCGTGGTCAGGAGAAACAATGACGATATCTTTCAAGTCTTTACCTTCAAAGTAATGGCCTAAAATCGGAACACCCATTAAGTGGTCAATCGGAATATCAAAGAAACCTTGAATTTGCGGTGCGTGTAAATCAAGCGCGATCACGCGTGTCGCACCCGCTGTTTCAAGCAGGTTTGCAAAAAGTTTTGCCGTAATCGGTTCGCGTGATCTTGCTTTTCTGTCCTGGCGCGCATAACCGTAGTACGGAATCACAATGTTGATTGTTTTCGCGGAAGCGCGCTTTAAAGCGTCAACCATAATCAGCAATTCCATAATGTGCTCATTAACCGGCGCACTTGTAGACTGAATGATATAGCAATCACAGCCGCGAATACTTTCTTCTATGTTGATCTGGACCTCTCCGTCACTGAATCTTGTAACAGAGCACTTTCCTAATTGAACCCCTACATTATCCGCGATTTCTTTTGCAAGTTCTGGATTTGAATTCAAAGAAAAAATCTTTAAATTCTTATCTCCGTATTCGTTAGACATGGTAAACCTCCGATTTTAGGATTATTTTTTATGAATGTTTTTCACATAATCTTCTTTATTTACTTGTCTTGCTCTGGCAATGGCAAGCGCTTCGCCCGGCACATCTTCAGTTACGGTTGAACCCGCAGCGACGTACGCGCCTTCTCCCACTGTAACAGGAGCGACCAGATTGGAGTTGCAGCCTATAAAGGCGCCGTCTTCAATTTTGGTTAAATACTTTTTCTTCCCATCATAATTGACCGTGATGGAGCCGCAGCCCAGATTCACATCCGTGCCCACTTCGGCATCACCGATATAGCTTAAATGAGATGCTTTGCTTCGGTCGCCGAATTGTGTTTTCTTGATTTCAACAAAGTTTCCGATCTTCACTTCATTGCCGATTGCGGAATCGGGTCTGATGTGAGCAAAAGGACCGATATTTACATCATTCCCAACTTTGCTGCGATTGACAACGGATTGTTTAATCACAGTGCGGCTGCCGATTGAGCTGTCCTCTATCTCAGTGTGAGGGCCGATGACACATTCATCGCCGATTTCAGCTTGTCCCTTTAACACAGTTCCGGGATAAATAACTGTATCTTGTCCGATACGTGCGTCAGGTGAGATGTACGTATTCATCGGATCGATTAAAGTGACTCCGTTCTGCATATGCCGTTTGTTAATACGCTCTTTCATATACATTTCAGCCTGAGAAAGAGCGACTCTATCATTCACTCCGAGCGTCTCTTGGAAGTTACCAGTCTGGTAAGCGGCAACAGTTTCGCCTTCGTCTTTGAGGATTTCGATCACATCCGGCAGATAATACTCGCCTTGGGCATTTTCATTCGAAACCTGTTCGATGACACGAAAAAGAGCCTCGTTATCAAAACAGTACGTTCCCGTGTTAATTTCTTTCACAAGACGTTCTTGCTCCGAAGCATCCTTGTGCTCCACGATTTTTTGAACGGCGCCGTCTTCACTGCGGATGATTCTTCCGTATCCGGCGGGATCGTCGGCAACGGCCGTTAACACCGTGGCTTTTGCACCTTTGTCTGTATGTTCATTCAGCATGGCTTCCATCGTCTCCGCCGTCAGAAGCGGTGTATCGCCGCAAATAACGATCGTGACACCCTTTTCTCCGTGAAGAAATGGTTTTGCCTGTTTGACCGCATGAGCCGTACCGAGCTGTTCTGCTTGGAGAGCGTAATCGCTTTTCTGTCCGAGCTGCTTCTTCACATCTTCGGCGCCGTGTCCTACGATGGTGACAAGCTTCGCTAAAGATAATTTCAGAGCTTCGTCTGCGACGTGCTCTACCATAGGCTTTCCGCATACCGGATGAAGGACCTTGTAAAGCTTCGATTTCATTCTCGTTCCTTTTCCGGCAGCTAAAATCACTGCAAACCGCTTATCCATTTAATGGCCTCCAATATCCCTTTTATCCATAGAAAAATATATCCTAAATAGCTGTTGATTTCAAGAAGACATCAAAAAGTGCAAGAATTTTCTATGTAATCGCTTTATTACTGAAAAATCAGATTTAAAAAAGGACTGCCGGAAAAGGCCTT
This sequence comes from Bacillus sp. LJBV19, assembly GCF_017797845.1. Lineage (NCBI taxonomy): Bacteria > Bacillati > Bacillota > Bacilli > Caryophanales > Bacillaceae > Bacillus > Bacillus sp. LJBV19. Next base: position 56,874 of record NZ_CP072563.1, on the reverse strand, counting down.
GTGTCAGCCTTTATCAGCAGTCCTTACATTTTGTTATGTTTAAGAAGCCCCGGCTTCTTCATATTCTAATGCTTCAGAGTCACCCAAACGATGATACTCATTTAAAACAGCATCCTGGATCTTGCCCCGCGTGCTGGAATTAATAGGATGAGCAATATCGCGGAATTCTCCATCAGGGGTGCGTTTACTCGGCATCGCAACGAAAAGACCATTGTTTCCATCAATCACACGAATATCATGTACGACAAATTCGTGATCCAGCGTGATGGATGCAATCGCTCTCATGCGACCATCGGTATTCACGCGGCGTAATCTTACGTCAGTAACTTCCACAGTAGTTCACCACCTTTTCCCTATATAAAAGCATTAGTCTAACAATTCCACGATTCTTTTTAAATTCCTGCACGTTTCAAAAAGTTTTTTTGAAAATATAGGATATACATACACAATTAGGTGATAAACCATATTTGGGGATCATATACTGCATAAAAAAAGTGATCCCGGAGACCGGAACCACTTTTCTGAGATTTAAGATTTCACCAGCGCAATGACTTCAATTTCCACGAGAGCGTCTTTCGGCAGTCTCGCCACTTCCACACAAGACCTTGCCGGCTTATGTACATCAAAGTATTGTCCGTACACTTCATTCACTTCCGCAAACTGCTCCATATCAGCAATAAACACCGTTGCTTTTACAACCGTCTCGAGCGAAGCGCCCGCTTCTTTCAGCACAGCTTTTAAATTGCTGAACACCTGATGCGTTTGTTCTGTGATATCACCGTTTACCATTTCTCCTTCAGCAGTAAGAGGAATCTGGCCTGAGCTGTAAAACATGTTGTTTACGATGATTCCCTGTGAATATGGCCCGATCGCTGCCGGCGCGTGTTTTGTATGGATTGCTTTTGTCATTTTTCTGTCTCCCCATTCTTTAAATGCTGTTCTTTAAAAAATCGCAGAAAATTGCCGTTTTGAATCTCAATCGTTTTGTCTTTCATATTGATGGTTGAAAGCGTGAGCAGTGACATGTATTCATCGACAAGCCGTTCATTCACTCCCTCGGCTTCAACCAAGACGCCTATTCCCGCGACGTTTGCATTAAACTCATCAAGCAGGCTGATCATGCCGTTAATGGTGCCGCCGGCTTTCATAAAGTCGTCAATAATCAAAACGTTCGAACCCGTAGCCAAACTTCTTTTCGCAAGCGACATCGTTTGAATGCGGTTAGATGACCCTGATACATAATTGATGCTCACCGTGGAGCCTTCCGTCACTTTATTGTCCTTTCGCACGATGACAACCGGAACGTTCAGATAACTGGCCGCTGCGTAAGCAAGAGGGATTCCTTTTGTCGCAACGGTCATCACCACATCAATCTCCCGCTCCGCAAAAACGGAAGCAAAAAGCCTGCCTACATGAGAGAGGACAGATGGTTTTCCTAAGATATCCGTTAAATATACATAACCGCCCGGAAGGATACGCTCAGGATTTACTAAAGACTGTCCCAGCTCCTGTATAAACGCTTCTGCTTCAGCCTGTTTCACTTTCGGAATGTATTTGACGCCTCCGGCAGCTCCCGGCACTGTAAGCAGCGTCCCAATGCCTTGCTGTTCAAAGGTCTGTTTAATAATCGTTAAATCTTCACTGATTGATGACTTTGCTGATTGATACCGTTCTGAGAAAAATGTTAACGGTATTAATTCATGCGGATGGGTTAACAAATAATTTGTTAAGTCCACCAATCTGCCGCTGCGACGAAACTTCATGAACTTACCCCCAAAATCCGAATAATTTAAAAATAATATAACTTAACATACGGATTTAATCAAGAGCATTCTGTTCGCCGATCATCCGCACCGCGTACACTTGATCACAGAAACCTCTTAACCCGTTATAAATCCGCTGCACCTTCGATTCGTATTGAACCAAACCGAATACAGTCGGTCCGCTTCCGCTCATTAACACCGCATCAGCGCCGAAGCGTTTCATTTGATTTTTAATCATCGCCACCTCGGGATGGAGGCTGAGCGTAACCGACTCCAATACGTTTCCTAATTGTCCGCATACCTTTTGGAAGCTTTTTTCTTCAATCGCGTCAATCATCGCCTGCACATCAGGATGCCGAACCTGCTGTAAGTTCAGCCGGCGGTACACTTCGGCAGTCGATACCCCGATCGTCGGTTTGGCGAGCACGACCCAGCAATGAGGCGGAGCACTGATGTGCCTGATCTTCTCACCGCGTCCGGTTGCCAGAGCAGTGCCTCCGTATACACAGAAGGACACGTCTGAACCGATTTCAGCTCCAAGCTCCGCGAGCTCTTCGACAGAAAGCTTTAAATCCCAAAGCCTGTTCAGCCCTCTGAGCGTGGCTGCCGCATCGCTGCTTCCGCCGGCAAGCCCTGCCGCAACAGGGATCACTTTTGTAATCATAATGGAAACGCCTTTTTTGACTTGAAACCGTTCTTTAAGCAGTTTGGCTGCCTGATAAGCCAGATTCCTTTGATCATCCGGAACAAAGCGGTTATGCGACGCCACTCTGATAACGTTTTCGGGCAGTTCTGTCAGTTCAATCCGATCTGCCAAATCAATTGTCGTCATGATCATCTCCACTTCGTGATAACCATCCGGGCGTTTACTCGTCACATCGAGGGACAGATTGATTTTGGCCGGCGCTTTTTCTAAAATACGCATAGCTTTCACCTACTTCTCCATCTAAACATAAGTATGAACATTGTATCACATTTGGAGACCCGGAGGTACTTATCCGAAATTGACGCCGGTTTTGACAGCCGATAGAAAAAACCGGGGAACGGATTGTCCCCCGGGCCACTGCATTATCGGTTATTTTGGTTCTGAGCCGCCATCTGCTGTTCGGCAATCTCAATCGCGCGCTTTACCATATTCCCGGCATCACGCGCCCGAATGCCTCCCCAGCCCTCGTTTTTCACCGTATCGTAAAAACCAAGGTCCTTCGCCAGCTCATATTTGAACTCATCTGACATAACTCCACGACGTCTGCCCAAACGAAACAACCCCTTTTATAGAATTGATCACCATTCGTGCACGCCACGATAAAACATGTGACACCTATAGCTTCCGTTTAATCGGCTGAAACTTTCGAGGGAATAATTAGAAGAGCTTTAGAAGGCAAAACAAAAAGCAGTAAACAAAAGGTTCACTGCCCATTAAAATGCTACTGAGCTTGCCGCATCGTCATTGAATGTCAATTCAACAGTCTCAGTAAGAATATCAGCATAACTGTATGAAACTCTTTCAAACGAATTCTCGTCTTGATCTAGTTGTATCACAAAAACAGAAGGGTACGTCTCAGCTAAAATGCCCGAACGCTCAATCGTTTTTCGGCGGCCTCCGTTTGCTTTTAACGTAAGCCGTTTACCTAAATTCCCATCAAGCGATCTTTTTATATCGGACAACGTCTTCGCCATTGCATCCACCTCACTACATTTATTGTACAACAAGAGCCCAATTTTGTCAAATAAAATTTAAATTATATCAACGTTAATAAGTCATTGTCAACAAAATTATTTTGACAAAATTCTATTGATTTCTGCGTTATTTTTCACAAGTTCCGGAAATTTATGTATCAATATGTAAAATAATTAACCCGCATAGCGAAATATATGCGGGTTTTATCACTCATCCATTTGATTTATACGGCATACCGACACGCAGCACACCCTTCGTTTCAATTCCTCCCAGCCCTTTCTCTCTCGTCAGCGTATTTCTCAGGACATCCCATACATTGATCCGCTCCATAAACGGAGTGAAGCTGATTTTCGCGACAATATATACCGGGTCAAGCGCATGGATATTGACGCGTGACGGCGAACTTGCAAAATTCGCGCCTGCCCTGATTAAAGACTCGAAATGAGATTGGCACGCCCCCGCGAATATGACCAGCTGATCCAAATGAGGTACTTTACGCCTCGCTCTTTGAACGGTTTCGACAAAGTGTTTGGAATGCCTGTAGGCGCTTAAATCGTTCACGCCTCCCTTATGCTTGGAATATGCATCATGGCCGGTGATGACTAAAATATCCGGCCTGTATTTATCAAGCAGCTCGTCAATTGATGCCGGCATTTTTTTCTCATGGCAATGAATTCCGTATACCGGCACACCGATTTTTTCATAAAAGTTCAGGCACTTTTTCAAATAGGCCTCATCGCCGTCCAGATGCAATACCTTTCCGGGCATATGAAAGTAGTGCTCCTGATGCTGATATTGATTTGTCGCATAATATTCCTGTTTTTCCCGAAGCAGCTTATAATCCTGGCGGAGCAGCTCGAGAGATTCATTCATCCTGCTTTCATCTCTTTTCTTTCTCATGGCCTGTTCGTCTTTTCTGACAGGCTCCAAATCAGAAAAATCAGCATCCGCAATCAATCTGACTTCGTCACCATGCAGGATGGCAATTGAATTCCCATTGCTTGTTTGCTCTATACCGATAATGCGAAATAAAACATCCATTTGATAGGATTTCCTGGCTACCATATCTCCTATTTGAAATTGCACGTTACCCACTCCACAAATAGACTAAGCCTCATCATGAAAGAAGTCTTGGCAAATACACCTCTTTCCGCTGCGGCGCTTGATGTTTCAAGCTTTTCTTGCAGTTGAATGAATAAGGTTCTCCTCTAGCCTATGTAGCGGCAGTCCAAGTGGTGACGCAAAACAAAAAGCCCTCTTAGAAAAGGGCTTTATGCAATCCGTTGGACAGGAGCGCGAATTCTTCTATGGACAGGGATTCACCGCGCCGCTTTCCGTCAATATTCGTTTCTTGAAGAACTTCTTCAATTTGAGCTTTTTTCTCTTTTCCGCCCGGAAGATTGTTCACAAGGTTGTTCAGCAAGGTTTTCCGGCGCTGTGCGAAGCTTGCTTTAATCAGCTGGAAGAAAAACGGTTCATTATCGACGTCAACCGCCGGGCCGTCACGAAGCAAGAGACGGATGACGGCTGAATCGACATTAGGCTGAGGCACAAACACCGTTTTCGGGACGGTCATGACGGTTTTGGCCTCCGTATAGAACTGAACCGCAATGGAAAGCGATCCGTACTCCTTAGAGGAAGGATCAGCGGCCATCCGCTCAGCGACCTCTTTTTGCAGCATCACGACAATCCCTTTTAACGGAAGATGTTCTTCCAAGAGCTTCATGATGATCGGCGTCGTCACATAATATGGGAGATTCGCCGTCACCATAATTTCATCACAATCCTGAAACTGCTCTTCAATGACGGATTTGACGTCTGCTTTCAGCACATCTTGATGAATGATCGTTACATTGTCATACGGAGACAGCGTATCATTGAGAATGGGCAGCAGGCGCTGATCAATTTCAAACGCGACGACCTTTTTCGCCCGTTTGGCAAGCTGCTCTGTCAGCGCGCCGATTCCGGGCCCGATTTCAATGACTCCGGTCCGATCCGTAATTTCCGCATGGTCCACAATTCTGTCCAATATATTTGTATCAATTAAGAAATTCTGTCCCAGACTCTTTTTAAAAGAGAAACCGTACTTTTTCAGAATTTCCTTCGTTCTGATAGGTGTCGCGATATCTTTATTGTTCATCCTGTTCCTCCTGCCTCATAGCATCGAGCGCATCAATAAAATCACTTCTTTTGATTTGAAACATTTGCAGCCGTTTTTGAAGCTGCTTGCCGTTTGTATAGCCGATCTTCAGCAGGTCGCCCAACCGTTCGCGGCGTCTTTTGGCAGCCGGTCCGCCGATCAGACCGGCCTGTATGACATCTTCAGCTGAAATCTCACTCGGCTTTGCCTCCATCTCTTCATGCACATTTTCCAGACATGCTCTGATGCTTTCAATGGATGCGTGCTCAACGCCAATGCCGCGCTTGTTTTTCGGTTTGGCAAGATGTTTGGGCAGAAATGCGTGTTTACAGCCGGGTACTGCTTCAGAAATGGTTTTCCGGATCTTTTCCCCCGGAAAATCCGGGTCCGTCAGCACGATGACCCCTCTCGTTTCCTGCGCCAGCCGAATCTGTCTGATGACTTCGTCTCCGATTGCGGAACCGTTTGTCTCAATCGTATCCGCATCAACGGCAAGTTTTATGCGCGCAGTGTCATCGCGTCCCTCGACTACAATAATTTCTTTAATTTTCATTACTTCCTCCAAAAAAACTTTTTATATCCAAAACGAAACCTTTGCTTACATGTCACGTCTAATATACTGAAAATACACTTTACCTATTATAACGAAAAAAACAGAGGGCGCAAAACCCTCTGAGTGAATCGGAATTAATTTAAGATTTTTATTTTGACCTGTTTCTTTCCCCAGCGGTAAGCTGAAGATTTTTCAGGGAAAAAGACATCAATCCGTCTTCCTTTAATGGCTGAGCCCGTATCAGCGGCCACGGCATCCCCGTATCCGTCTACGTGGACTCTTGTGCCGAGCGGGATGACGCTTGGGTCTACCGCAATGACTTTGGCATTCGGATTGCTTGTCAGGTTAACGCCTGTAGCCGTATGGCCGGAACAGCCGCTGCAGCTTGCGGTATAAGCCGTGGAAGACACGGTAATCACTTTACCGGAAGATCCGGTTTCGCCCGAAGATGCCTTCACAGGTGCACTGAGCGGCTCAATCTTGGGACTGTGCCGCTTTGTGCCGACCGCAATGATCTGATCTTTGCTTTTTTCAGATGTTTCTTCTTTAACAAGCTTTCTTGAAACTTCTTTTCCATTTTCTTTGACAACATGAAAATGCTTTTTAAGTTTGCCTTCTTTTCCTTTTTGAACGATCTTTTCTTTCCCGCTGTCGAGAGACGCATCTTCTTTTTCTTTCACTTGATACGCTATTTTTTCCTCAACTACATCGGTGACTTTTTCGATACGAGTGATTTGTATACCGGCCTGATTTTTTGTGAGCTTTTCGTGTAATGCCGGTTTTACTTTATCTTCGTCTTTCATGTCCATCTTATGCTGCGTTAAAAAGTCAGCGACCGTAGTCGAAGTCGTCCATATTTTCTTTTTCTTTCCCGCATCATTTACAGTGACCTGAAAAGCCGGGTCGACCGTGACTTTCATGCCGTTTGTCACTTTCGTATCTGCTGCTGGATCTATTTTATCGTGCTGATTCACAGGTGTTTGCTGTTCGTTCAGAAATGCGCCGACTGTTTTTGCCGTTGACCATAAAGTCTTTTCTTCTCCGCCTCTTGTCACACGGATCTGCTTTGCAGCTTCATACACGACATTCATGTTGTCTGTCAATGCTGTCTGCTTAGACGGGGTAATCCGGTCTTCATTTCTCGTCTCTATATGTAAATCTTCCAGAAGTTCCCCAACCGTTTTTGCATGAGTGCGTATTTGCTTTTTCTTGCCGTTGATGGAAACAGAAACTGATTGTTTTGAGAGCTCATGTGCCCCGTATGCAGTCCCGGTTCCGCCCAGCAGAATAATAGCTGCAATAAGAATAACCTTGCTTTTACCAAGCTTTACGGAAAACAGTTTTTTCATTTTTTGTGTGATGAAAAACGCCTCCTTCTCCTCGGAGAGATTATATAGAGTATCTAAAATGCTGTCAACCCTCCCATCTCGAAGATGAAAAACCTTCAGCGTATCCCTCATTATGCAAAAACAAAGCAAAAAAAGGAAGAGAGACATATCGACAACCTATCTTATGAGGAGAAGGAAGCTTGTAGAACGGTTTTACATATCCACTGAATCGGACAAGCCTTTACACGTTACGACAGCGCATTCTGTCAGTTCATGCGGAAAAGTCTTTTTGCGTTTTCGGTTGTAATTGAGGCAATTTCTTCATATGTCAGCCCTTTTAATGCAGCGAGCTGTTCAGCAACATATTTTACATAGCTTGGCTCATTTCGTTTACCGCGGAAAGGATGCGGTGTCAGGAAAGGACAGTCCGTTTCAATCAGCAAACGGTCATTCGGAATTTCCTTTGCCACTTCTTTTGGTTTCTTCGCATTTTTGAAGGTAACCGGTCCGCCGAATGAAATATAAAAATTCATATCCATACACTGCCGCGCAACCTCCGCGCTCCCCGTAAAGCAGTGCATAATGCCGCCGACTTCTTCCGCCCCCTCTTCTTTCAAAATCGTGACAACATCTTCCGTTGCATCACGATTATGAATGATAATTGGAAGGTTCACTTCTTTGGCGAGAGCGATTTGTTTCCGGAATACTTCTTTCTGAACGTCTTTTGGTGATTTATCCCAGTGGTAATCAAGGCCCATCTCTCCGATTGCCACGACTTTTTCGTGAGAGGACAGTTCCTTAATCCATGATAAATCTTCCTCTGTCATGTCAATTGCATCTACCGGATGCCAACCGATCGCAGCGTATATAAAGTCATATTCCTCAATCAGCTCCATCGCACGCGTGATAGTGGGTTTATCGAATCCGACAACGACGATTCGTTCAACTTTTTCAGCCTTTGCACGCGCAATGACTTCCTCTAAGTCTGTGTCAAATTGCTCGGCATTTAAGTGCGCATGTGTATCAAAAAGCATCATAAAAACTCCTTTCTTGTTGAAAAACAAAAGGTGTTCGACGGAATGTTACACGTGAAACACCTTTTGCATCTATTTATTTAATTCGAGTGCCTTTCGGTAATGACTGGTCGACAGCTACAACTTTGAGAACGCCGTCCGATTCTCCTGCCAGTATCATTCCTTGAGAAAGCTCGCCTCTCAGTTTTACCGGTTTTAGATTCGTTACACAAATGATCTTCATTCCTACAAGCTGATCCGGTGTGTAATGCTTCGCGATACCTGATACAACTTGGCGCTGTTCAAAGCCCAGATCAATTTGCAATTTCAGCAGCCGATCTGCTTTTTTCACCGGCTCTGCGGACAAGACTTCTGCGACGCGAAGTTCTGTATCCATAAATTGATCAAACGTAATTTCAGGAAGACGCTCTGCTTCTTGCGGCTCTTCCGCCTTTTCTTCTTTAGCAGGAGCAGTTCCTTGCATTTTTTGCTTGATGTAAGCTACTTCTTCTTCAGCTTCAAGACGAGGGAAAAGCGGTTCCCCTTTTTTCACTTTCGTGTTCTTCAATTGGCCGAATGTCTGAATGCTGTCCCATGCTTTAAGAGACTGATCCTCAACTCCTAGCTGGGCAAACATTTTTTCAGGCGTTTGTGTCAAGAAAGGCTGGAGCAATACGGCTGAGATACGTAATGATTCAGCTAAATGATACATGACAGAACGTAATTCTTTTTCTTTTTCCTGATCTTTAGCAAGCACCCACGGAGCAGTTTCATCAATATATTTGTTCGTACGGCTGATTAATTGCCATAGCGTTGATAAAGCGACTGAAAACTCCATGTTTTCCATTGCCTTTTCATAAGCTTTAACCGTTTCACCGGCTACAGAAGAAAGCTCTGAATCAAAATCGGTCACATTTCCTTCATATGAACCAATCTCGCCGTCAAAATATTTTTGGATCATTGCGACTGTACGATTCAGAAGGTTTCCTAAGTCGTTCGCCAAGTCATAATTAATCCGTTCTACGAAACCTTCCGGCGTAAAGACACCGTCTGAACCGAACGGTACTTCGCGAAGCAGGTAATAGCGAAGTTCATCCAAGCCGTAGCGTTCAATTAACGTTACCGGATCAACGACATTTCCTTTTGATTTCGACATTTTTCCGTCTTTCATCAATAACCAGCCATGCGCGAATACTTGCTTAGGCAGCGGGAGATCAAGCGCCATCAGCATAATCGGCCAGTAAATGGTATGAAAACGGACAATTTCTTTACCGACAAGATGGACGTCCGCCGGCCAGTACTTTTTGTAAAGCTCATCATTTTCCGTAGCGTAACCGAGCGCTGTAATATAGTTGAACAGTGCGTCAATCCATACATACACGACATGCTTCGGATTTCCCGGTACTTTTACGCCCCAGTCGAACGTCGTTCTGGAAACGGCCAAATCTTCAAGCCCCGGTTTAATGAAGTTGTTAATCATTTCATTTTTGCGTGATTCAGGCTGAATGAAAGAAGGATTTTCCTCATAAAACTTCAGCAGGCGGTCTGCGTATTTGCTCATGCGGAAGAAGTATGACTCCTCTTTGATTAATTCGACCGGGTGTCCGCTGTCAGGGCTTTTTCCGCCGACAACCTCACCCTTCTCATTTCGTTCCACATCCACCAGCTGTGTTTCCGTATAGAATGTTTCATCAGGGATGCTGTACCAGCCCTCATACTCATCCAGGTAAATGTCACCATTATCAAGAAGTTTTTGAAACACTTTCTCGATAATTTCTTTGTGCCGGCTTTCCGTCGTCCGGATGAAATCATCGTGAGAAATGTCGAGCTGCTTCCATAGTTTTTGGATTTCAGCAACTGCACGATCCACATAAGCTTGAGGCGTGATATTCTCTTCCTCCGCTTTCTGCTGGATTTTCTGTCCGTGCTCATCCGTTCCGGTTAAGTAGCGTACGTCAAATCCTTTTAATCTTTTGTAACGCGCCATCGCATCGCCGGCCACGGTAGTATAAGCATGGCCGATATGTAATTTTCCGCTCGGATAATATATCGGGGTTGTAATATAAAAAGTATTATTGTCTTGCGGCATGTTGCAACCTCCCATTCAGAATGTCGAAAAGCTCACGCCCAAAGGACGAGAGCGGTTTTATTTGATATACAATATTGATATTTGTCCTCTATCTATGATACCATCTTAGCCTTTAAGATCAAGGATATATACGTACTGCGCGTAAAAGAGTAAATAAAATTAAAAATTTTTATTGAAATTAAAAAAAGTCTTAACATGTCGAAATTTGTCGTATATAATCTACTAATATAAAACATCTTGGTTCGAAAGTCTTGATTTAAAAGGATTTTCAGTAGGATAATAGGTTCGAAAAAGCAGTCAAAAAGCCTGTTATTTCAGGATTTCCAAGGCTTTACTTACTATAAGAACTAATTCTTACAAACAATAGCAAACAAAAAGATTGACGATTATTGGAAACCTTGTTATGCTAGGAATGTAAGGAATTTTGTCGAATAATGACGAAGAAAAATATAAACTACAAATAATTATCTCTCGGGAGGAGACTGTTAATGAAATCTACTGGTATCGTACGTAAAGTTGATGAACTTGGACGCGTAGTTATCCCTATCGAACTTCGCCGTACACTGGGCATCGCAGAAAAAGACGCTCTTGAAATTTATGTTGATGATGAAAAAATCATCCTTAAAAAATATAAACCAAACATGACTTGCCAAGTAACTGGTGAAGTTTCTGATGATAACCTTAAACTTGCCGGCGGCAAATTGGTACTCAGCAAAGAAGGTGCTGAGCAAATCATCTCTGAAATTCAAAACCAGCTTCAAAACCAAAAATAAGCTATTTCATACAAAAACCGTTCTTGTTACGACACAAGAACGGTTTTTTTTATGATTGAATGTGATAAGCGTCATAAATCTCGCGTTTCGGCACGTCCCGATCTACCGCTGTTTGTTTTATGGCCTGTTTGGAAGAAGATCCTTCATTTATGTAATGCTCCACATGTTCTTTCTCAGAAAGCTCCGTCCACCAAGGCTTTTCCTCTTCATCCGGTTCAGCGGTTTGATTTCCTTCGACAACGAGACAGAACTCACCGCGGATTTGATCTTCATTTGCCCATTCAATCACCTCGGCGATGGTTCCTCTGATGAATTCCTCGTACTTTTTCGTTAATTCTCTCGTGACGGCGATGGTTCGATTACCCAAAACGTCATGCATTGCTGTTAATGTTTCTTTTAATCTGTGCGGCGCTTCATAAAATATCATCGTTTCCTGCCGTTTTTTCAGGATTTCGAGTTCTTTCTTCTTTTCTTTTTTCTGTCTGTTTAAAAATCCGTAGAAGAAAAACGGCTGCGGGGTGATGCCTGATGCGGTCAGCGCGGTTAATGCCGCATTTGCACCCGGAAGCGGAACGACATATCCGCCGATTTGGGTGAAATCTCTCACAATCTCAGCCCCCGGGTCGGAAATTGTCGGCATGCCGGCATCACTGACCAATGCCACATTCTTTCCGCTTTTCAGCCATTCAATGATTTTATGGCCGCTGCTTTCTTTATTATGTTCATGATAGCTGATGAGAGATGTTTCTATGGCATAAACATGGCACAGCTTTTTCGTCTGTCTCGTATCTTCGGCAGCTATGACATCGGCCGATTTCAGCGTCTCTACTGCACGAAAGGTCATGTCCTCCAAATTGCCGATCGGTGTAGGAACAAGGTACAGAGTTCCCATTTCAGATTTTCCGTTAAAACTCATCTGGCGTCTTAACATATACAGCCTCCTTGCTGCGTCGTTTTTCTTCTATATATTGCTCTTTTTTCTTTCGGGTCAGCTGTTTAAAACGGTATTCCGCCTGCATCGCTTCCCGTTTTGTTTCAAATGATTCCGCATGGCATAACGAAACCGGCCTCCGCGCCCTTGTGTACTTCGCGCCCTTTCCCTCATTGTGGGTTTTCAGCCGTTTTTGCAGATCATTTGTATAACCGGCATACAGACTGTTGTCATTGCACAGCAGCACATAAAAGAAATGACTATTTGTCTCCATATAAAATCGTTCGGATCTCTTTCGTATATTCATTTTGTTCATTGTATACGAACAGCGGGGGAAGAATTTTGAGATCAGGGCGGCCGCCTTTAATTCCTTCAACCAAAATGGTATTCGCTTCTTTACCTTGTTTCGGATAAATAAACTGAACCCGTTTCGGTTCTATTCGGTACGCTTTCATTAATTCAAAGATTTCCAAAAGCCTCCCCGGCCGATGAACGAGAGCCGCTTTTCCGCCTTGCTTCAGCAGTTTGCTGCTGACGGAAATCACATCTTCAAGCGTGCAAAGGATTTCGTGCCTTGCGATTCTGAGATGCTCGTTCAGGTTCTGCTCCGCTTCTTTCGGTGTTTTAAAATAAGGCGGATTGCAGGTGACAACATCATATTTATTATGTCCGAGTCTTTCCGGCATATTTTTCAGATCATCATGAATGAGACTGATCTGACCGTCCAGCCCGTTGTATTCCACGCTTCGGAGCGCCATATCATACAAGCGTTCCTGAATTTCAACGCCGGTGATATCGGCTTTTGACCTTGTGCTGAGCAAAAGCGGCACAATGCCGTTCCCCGTGCATAAATCAACGATGTTCCCCTTTTGAATCGGAACGTATGCAAACTTAGACAGCAGCACGGCATCTAATGAAAAAGCGAAAACCGTCGGACTCTGTACTATTTTCATATCCTCTGCTAATAAGTAATCCAATCTTTCATCATCACGTAATGAAACCATAATCTTATTCCTTTCGGCACTCTTTGAAAAAGGCTTCCGACATCAGCGGAAGCCTTTTCCTTATTTTTTATTTAAGAAGGACAGACAAAAAAGGCAATCTCCCTTGCGGACGCTCCCATAATGGACGTTGCAAATATGAAAGCCTTCTTGATACAGCCGGGCCAGATTGTCGTACCCTTCTCCTATATCACTCTGCTCTGCCTTCTGTGTTTTTGTTTCTTTCTGATCGGCTTTGAATTTCTCAATTTGCTCTGTCGTGTCATCAAGCCGCTTACGCAAATGCTTATTTTCAAGCTGAAGATGGTGATTCTCTTCAATCATTTCGCCGATATGCTGCTTTAAGTCACCCAGCTGACGGTACAGCGAACCGATTTGTTCCTCCAGGTTTATGACAGTATCAAATAACTCTTTTTTATCCAAGGTTCCACACCTCGTTAATCTGTGGTTTGTGCGGATACGACGCCCTCTTCCAAGAGCTCTTCCCAAGTATATTCTATCACTTTTTCACGATTCTTCAGTTCCACCTGAAGCACCCGTTCCAGAATATTAAGACCGACAACCTTTGCGGGGCCGTTTGCCGTCGTAATCATTTCGCCTAAATCCGGCAGCTGTTCTTTCGCCGTCTCATACTCATCATTTTCGTACTTCAAACAGCACATCAAACGGCCGCACAGACCGGAAATCTTCGTTGGGTTCAACGATAAATTTTGATCCTTCGCCATTTTGATGGACACCGGTTCAAAATCACCGAGGAACGTGGAGCAGCAAAGCATTCTCCCGCATGGTCCGATACCGCCGAGCATTTTCGCCTCGTCCCTCACCCCGATTTGGCGCAATTCGATTCTCGTTTTAAAGATAGAAGCCAAGTCTTTGACCAATTCCCTGAAATCAACCCGTCCGTCTGCTGTAAAGTAAAAAATGACTTTATTGCGGTCAAATGTAAACTCAACATCAACCAGCTTCATATCTAAGCCGTGGTCAGCCACTTTTTTCTGACAGACTTCAAAAGCGGACAGGGCCTCCTGTTTGTTTTCTTCTACAATGAGAAGATCGCGTTCATCAGCAACGCGTATGACCTTTCGAAGCGGAAGCACAACATCATGCTCGTCCACTTGTTTATTTGCGATGACAACCTGCCCGTATTCGACACCTCTTACGGTTTCAACAATGACGCAGCTGTCTTGTTCTATATCAAATCCATTCGGATCAAAATAATAAATTTTTCCCGCTTTTTTAAAGCGGACGCCTATTACGTTGTACAAGCTTATCCCTCCTGCAACGTTAACACCAAGTGCTCCATTAATCCCTGCACATTCACATTGGAATGAAGCCGTTTTTTTGCTTCTAAAACAGCGAGAATTTGGTTCGTAACGCTTTGTTGTGTAAATTGCAGCGCATGCTGTTTTATTGATTGGAATAAGTCTTGATAAATCAGTTTATCTTCATTTCCAATTTGGATGGATAATACATCACGGTATATCAATAAGAGCATATCAAGACCCATTTCTTGATGGGTTTTTTCTTTGAAAAAGGGCACCCACTGATCCTGAATGAAGAAAAAGGCATGTCCTTTCCGCTGATGTAAGACTTCATACAATTTTATCACTTTCGCTCTGGACTCTGCAAACTCATCATTTCGACTTAATTCGACTGCTTCCGCAATATTATTTGTCATATTTGCTAAGAGCCGGGCCATGTGAGGGCTCACTTCCTGTTCAATCAGTCTTTCTTCTATGGCTTTCGGCTGAAGCGGCTGGAACGGAAGAACCTGACATCTCGAAACGATGGTATCCAGTATTCGGTGGAGCTGCTCAGTAATAAGAATTGCGATGGTGTCTTGACTCGGCTCCTCTAAAAATTTCAGCAGACTGTTTGCTGCATTTGTCGTCATTTGATCCGCATGGGATATAATGTACAGCTTTTTATGCGATTCCAGTCCTGTTTTAGAAAACTCTTCCTGAAGAGATTGGATCTGAGCCTTTTTAATGGATAATCCGTCGGGCTGAACCACATGCAGGTCGGGATGGTTTCCGGATTCGATACGCTTACAGTTCCGGCATTCCCCGCAAGGCTCAGTCCCGTCTTCAAGGCAAAAAAAGCTTTTTGCGAGAAGCAGTGCGGCATCCAATTTGCCCGTACCTTTTTTGCCTTCAAACAGATATGCGTGAGAAAGCCTTTTCTTTTCAATGCTGTTATGCAAAAGCCTCATCACTCTGGGCTGCTGCCCGGTCATTTCCTTCCATGATATTGCCATTGTATCACTCTCTATGTGTAAAGGTTAATCAATAAACCTTTTATTTCTCCGATTCGATCCAGCAAATCAATTGCCGGTTTTTCCTGATCTAACATTTCTTCCGTCAGCTGAAGCAGTTTTTCATCTATTTCTTTCACAAGCCCCAGAGTCCGGCTGCTGCCGTACAGGTCAAAGCTTTTCTCCGTCTCATGCGATAATCCGCTGTCTACGGCCTCTTTTACAAAACGTTTTACCAATCCTTTGAATTTCGCTAAGTCTTTGAAGTTTCTCGACTTCGTCAGCCTTTTCCCGAACGTTTCTATATCCGTTAAGAACCTGCTCAGCTGATCAAATTTCAGCTTGCTGCTTTGGCTGTCCATTGAACTTTTAAACGTTCCGGAAAGCTCTGCTGCTTTATAAGCAGGCTGCTGCTTTTTCTCAATAAATGTACGTAAGTCAGAATTTATTTTCACGTCGTCAAATCCTTAAAATTGATGAAATTCATCGACCGGGAGGACAAAGACCGTCGCTCCGCCGACTTCCACTTCGACGGGATATGGAACGTAGGAATCCGCATTCCCGCCCATCGGGGATACCGGGGCAATCATCTGATCACGTTTACAGCCATTCTCTTTAATGAGGCTGAGCGCTTTATCGACACGGATATCTTCCACCCCGATCATAAACGTCGTATTGCCTGATTTAAGGAATCCGCCTGTTGTCGCAAGTTTCGTCACCCTGAAGTTGTGGTCGGTTAATACTTTCAAAAGCCTGTTGCTGTCCTGATCCTGCACCACTGCCACTATTAGTTTCATTCTCTAGGCCCCCTTTAGGTTGGAAAGAACATTGTCGTTACATTCATTATAGCAACTTATGAGAAACAGGTCACAACTGAATTTTTTTTAATGCTTCATTTATCACTTGAAGTGCGTCCTGAATGACGAGTTCCTTCTTTTTCGATGCGTCTATTGTATGGAATCTTTCCGGAAAACGCTGCATTACCTTTTGGTATCCTTCCCGTACTTTCGTGTGAAAGTGCAGGGCCTCAAGATCGAGACGATTCTTTTCTCTTGAATCATTCGACGTAATCCGTTTCAACCCTTCTTCCGGCTCAATAGAAAAATAGATGGTGACATCAGGCATCGTATCGCCGATTGCAAACTGGTTGATAGAAAGAACTTCATCAATGCCGAGCCCTCTCGCATAGCCTTGATAAGCCAGCGAACTGTCGATGAAACGATCGCACAGCACAATGCGCCCTTCTTTCAATGCAGGCTGCACCTTTTCGGCTAAATGCTGTCTTCTCGCCGCAGCGTAAAGCAGTGCCTCCGTTTTTGCATCCATCAGTGTATTGTTTTTATTTAAGATCACTTCTCTGATCTGTTCCGCAATATCGATGCCGCCCGGTTCTCTTGTCGCTGTCACCGGGAGCCCCTCTGCCGACAGAATCTCTTTCATTTCCTGAAGCACAGTCGTTTTCCCTGCACCTTCAGGACCTTCAAATGTTATAAATAAACCGCTCATGATTTCTCCTCTTCTATATAGACAAGTAATTGTTCCCCGTTTAATAAGCCTTGAATATGCGCGTCCATGCCGATTAAACGGGAAAGCTTTTGTACGATCTCTTCTGTTATCCGTTCTCCGTCCATGATCAGCGGAATTCCCGGCGGATAAGGAATAATGTTCCCCGCATGCAAGCGCCCGGCCGCCTTATTTATATCTGCAGGCTCTTTTGTAAACTTCCGCATCTCATTTTGCGGATATTCAAGTGTCGAAATGGACGGAAATGTCCATTTCACGGCATCCGGCAATTTATCGGGCGGTGTATTCTCCAGTTTCTGCTGTATGTTTCTTACGGTTGCCTGTTCTATCATCCGCCGGCCGCCTATCGGCAGTACGAGCAATACTTGGTACTCGTCAGCCAGCTCGGCAACAATGTCTTCACTCTCCAAAATGCGTTGTAATGAATAGCCGGAATGTCCGAGTTTTGACCGAAGAATTAATTTTAACGGGTCCGCCCGCAGCCCATACCCGGAAGGCTCGATTATTTCAATAGAAGAAATTGATGCGAACCTTCCTTTGATTTTCTCAATGTGCTCCATATGAACGGGAAGTGTCCCTTTTTCAGCAATATCCTGCACATAAGCGCGCGCCGTATCTAAAGATGCCATAATCGGGTATGACGGGCTGCTGCTTTGCAAACTGCTTACATAATAAGTTAATCGATCTCTGTCAATTCTGGTGCTGTTCAAATGAAAGTAAGACCCCATCGTCATAGCCGGAAGCGTTTTGTGAGCCGATTGAACAACAGCATCCGCCCCCATAGCCAATGATGAAGGCGGGAAAGGCTGGCCTAACACAAAGTGAGCCCCATGAGCCTCATCCACCAGTACAGGAACGCCGTATGAATGGGCTTTTTTAACTGCCGCAGTCAAATCGGCGGCGTGTCCGTAGTAAGTCGGATTGGTCAGAACAAGTCCTTTCGCGTTCGGATATGACGCCAGCGCGTTTTCGATGACTGAAAGGGATACATGTGCCGGCACATGCATGTTTTCATCGATTTCCGGCGACAAATAAACCGGCTTGGCTCCGGCCAATGCCGCCGCATGGAAAACAGACTTGTGACAATTACGCTGGATCAGAATGGGTTCACCCGGTTCACAAACAGCTAAAATCATCGCCAGATTGCCGGCGGTCGTTCCATTGACGAGAAAGAAGCTTTCCTGAGAGCCGTAAAATCTGCTCACCAAATCCTGCGCTTCCTTAATGACCCCCGTCGGGTGATGCAAATCATCAAGACCCGTGATCTCAGTCATATCAATAGATAAAAGAGATTGATATACAGATTTGGCTTCATCAAAAAAGACATCTCCATTGTGATGTCCCGGAACATGAAAAGAATACGTATTTCGGTGCGCATGCTTCATCAGCGCTGTATATAAAGGTGTGTCCATTTTTAAACAAATCCTTTGCCTGTCTTTCTTATTATATCGTGCCTGCGAGCCAACTTAAAGCTAAGACTTTTTGCCATCTAGCCGTTATCCCGGCCGGCCCCCATATCACGCAGCTTCTTTTTTAAATCGCCTTCCATGATAACAAGCTCCTCCTCGGCACGCCTGCGTTTCATCCTGCCTTCTTCTTGAATAGACATGATTTCTTCAAGTGTGCTGACTAAGCTTTCCTGCACTTTTTTGAGGGTCTCTGCCTCAACAAGCCCGCGCTCATTAGCTTTGGCGGTCTCGACTGTACTTGTTTTCAGAAGTTCGGCGTTTTTCAGCAGCAATTGATTTGTCGTATCCGCCGCCTTCTGCTGCACATCTGCCGCACTCCGCTGCCTCATAAGCGTCAGCGCGATAGCGACTTGATTCTTCCATAAAGGAATAGCCGTAACAATGGAGGACTGAATTTTCTCTGCCAGTGCCTGATTTGTGTTTTGAATCAGGCGGATTTGCGGCGCACTCTGAAGCGTAATCTGCCTGCTCAGCAGCAGATCATGCACCCTCTTATCCAGACGGTCGGCAAACTGGCGAAGATCATTCACTTCCTGCGCGGCCATTTGATTGTGTTCTTGTAATTCGGCTTTTCTTGCCGCTTCGGGTATCAGCTTTGTTTTCAGCTCATCTAATTTTAATTCCCCCGCTGCTATATACATATTTAAATCAGAAAAGTATTGTTTATTTTGGGCGTACAGCTGATCTAACAATTTATTGTCACTCAACAGCACATTTTTAGAATGATCCAGCCTTCTGCTGATACGGTCAATCTGCACACTTGTCTTTTGATATTTCGAAAGCACTTCCTGCACAGAACCGGATACCCTTTTAAACAGCCGGGCGAAAAACCCTTTGTTCTTCATCTGCAGATCATCAGGGTTTACCTGGTCAAGCTTCAGCATCAAATCAGTCAGTATCTGTCCCATCTCTCCTGCATCTTTTTTTTGCACTTGCTCTATCATCGTGTGGGAAAATTCCAGAAGATTCGCCTGCGCCTGTGAACCAAACAGAACAATGCTTTGCAGGTTCTCAGGGTCCAGTTTTTCAGCGAGCTGAAGTGCCGCTTCTCTTTTTTCTTCCGGCAGCGTATCTGCAAGCTTTAGATGAGTCTGGTCATTTTGGGCGCCCATGCTGTCGTCGGAACGGTCTTTGGCCATTTCCTTCTTCCTTTCTTATTTTCTCAGTGAATGCTTTGCCATATCTAATTCAAAGTGCAGGTCGTCGATGTCCTCCTTCATCAGTTCATGAAGATCCTCTTCCAGCCTTCTGGAAAGCTCTGCTAGAGTCATCCTCGTCTCACTCAAGGACATTGATAAATCTTTATTTTTCCGCGGCTGTGAGGAGAGCAGAGCATACTTTTCCGTCAGTTCCACAACAGAATCAAGCGTTTGATAATAGAAACGCTCTGCCTGATAAAAACGCTTCGGCTCCTGCTTTGTGAGCAGATATATTCGTCGGGTTATCCGCAGTATCTCTGCATTCTGCTTCAGCATTTGTATACTTTTAGAGCGAAAAAGCGCCCTGCGTAATCGGATGATTTTACCCTTTGCTTCCTCAAGATTTTCCTTGATATAAGCATATTCTTTTCTTGTCAGCCGGTGTTTTTTTAAAAAGAGACGCTTCGCATTCCACAGGCCGGCTGCACTGACTGCGGCTCCGCTGGCTGCCCCGTATAAAAGCGAATACAGAAAAGGCTGATGCCCTATCGTAAAGAAGGTTATCCCCGCTAATACAAAAACTGTGCTGCCGCAAAGCGTCCATTTCATATATTGAATAAACGGTTTCATACTTGATCGACTCCTATTTATTCACTTTTATCAGTATTATCTATTACATTCCATGTCTAAACAAGTTCCTCTTCTTATCGTATCAGTTCTTTTATAAAAAGTGTAAAAACTCCTCTGATTTCAGGCAAAAAAAAGACCCTTTTCAGGGTTAAGAATATAACGTCGGTGTATGAAGGCTTTTCAGTTTACGAACGAAAAATTCATAATTCGGATCAGAGGTCGGAGTGGAAACTACTTTCTTCTCACACTCTAAACATATAAATTTCGTATAAATATGGATTCCCCTGCTTTTTTTGGTTTCACACACAATACATGTTTCTTCATGGCCGGACGTTTCATTCATTTTGCCCACCTCCGTATGAATAGCCTTCCCTTAAGCTGTTGATTGTATACACAATTTGGACCTTTTTGAAGTTTGCAATTAGTATATGGGCGTTTCCGTATTTCGGTGTTTGTTTTGTTTTTATTCAAAAACAAAAAAGGCAGCTCATGATGAGCTGCCTTTACCGTAATGATAGCTTGGCGGCGTCCTACTCTCACAGGGGGAAACCCCCGACTACCATCGGCGCTGAAGAGCTTAACTTCCGTGTTCGGCATGGGAACGGGTGTGACCTCTTCGCTATCGCCACCAAACCATTGAGAGTGTTCTCTCAAAACTAGATAACAGTAAGCATACATTCAAATTGGTTAAGTCCTCGATCGATTAGTATCTGTCAGCTCCATGTGTCGCCACACTTCCACCTCAGACCTATCAACCTGATCATCTTTCAGGGATCTTACTTCCTTGCGGAATGGGAAATCTCATCTTGAGGGGGGCTTCATGCTTAGATGCTTTCAGCACTTATCCCGTCCGCACATAGCTACCCAGCGATGCCCTTGGCAGAACAACTGGTACACCAGCGGTGCGTCCATCCCGGTCCTCTCGTACTAAGGACAGCTCCTCTCAAATTTCCTGCGCCCGCGACGGATAGGGACCGAACTGTCTCACGACGTTCTGAACCCAGCTCGCGTACCGCTTTAATGGGCGAACAGCCCAACCCTTGGGACCGACTACAGCCCCAGGATGCGATGAGCCGACATCGAGGTGCCAAACCTCCCCGTCGATGTGGACTCTTGGGGAGATAAGCCTGTTATCCCCGGGGTAGCTTTTATCCGTTGAGCGATGGCCCTTCCATGCGGAACCACCGGATCACTAAGCCCGACTTTCGTCCCTGCTCGACTTGTAGGTCTCGCAGTCAAGCTCCCTTGTGCCTTTACACTCTGCGAATGATTTCCAACCATTCTGAGGGAACCTTTGGGCGCCTCCGTTACCTTTTAGGAGGCGACCGCCCCAGTCAAACTGCCCACCTGACACTGTCTCCCCGCCCGATAAGGGCGGCGGGTTAGAAGGTCAATACAGCCAGGGTAGTATCCCACCGATGCCTCCACCGAAGCTGGCGCTCCGGTTTCCAAGGCTCCTACCTATCCTGTACAAGCTGTACCAACATTCAATATCAGGCTGCAGTAAAGCTCCACGGGGTCTTTCCGTCCTGTCGCGGGTAACCTGCATCTTCACAGGTACTATAATTTCACCGAGTCTCTCGTTGAGACAGTGCCCAGATCGTTGCGCCTTTCGTGCGGGTCGGAACTTACCCGACAAGGAATTTCGCTACCTTAGGACCGTTATAGTTACGGCCGCCGTTTACTGGGGCTTCAATTCGCACCTTCGCTTACGCTAAGCGCTCCTCTTAACCTTCCAGCACCGGGCAGGCGTCAGCCCCTATACTTCGCCTTACGGCTTCGCAGAGACCTGTGTTTTTGCTAAACAGTCGCCTGGGCCTATTCACTGCGGCTCTCTCGGGCTTGCACCCTAACAGAGCACCCCTTCTCCCGAAGTTACGGGGTCATTTTGCCGAGTTCCTTAACGAGAGTTCTCTCGATCACCTTAGGATTCTCTCCTCGCCTACCTGTGTCGGTTTGCGGTACGGGCACCTCTCACCTCGCTAGAGGCTTTTCTTGGCAGTGTGGAATCAGGAACTTCGCTACTATAATTCGCTCGCCATCACAGCTCAGCCTTCACGGGAAACGGATTTGCCTATTTCCCAGCCTAACTGCTTGGACGCGGATATCCAATACCGCGCTTACCCTATCCTCCTGCGTCCCCCCATTGCTCAAATGGTGAGGAGGTGGTACAGGAATATCAACCTGTTATCCATCGCCTACGCCTTTCGGCCTCGGCTTAGGTCCCGACTAACCCTGAGCGGACGAGCCTTCCTCAGGAAACCTTAGGCATTCGGTGGAGGGGATTCTCACCCCTCTTTCGCTACTCATACCGGCATTCTCACTTCTAAGCGCTCCACAAGTCCTTCCGGTCTTGCTTCACAGCCCTTAGAACGCTCTCCTACCACTGTTCGAAGAACAGTCCGCAGCTTCGGTGATACGTTTAGCCCCGGTACATTTTCGGCGCAGAGTCACTCGACCAGTGAGCTATTACGCACTCTTTAAATGGTGGCTGCTTCTAAGCCAACATCCTGGTTGTCTAAGCAACTCCACATCCTTTTCCACTTAACGTATACTTTGGGACCTTAGCTGGCGGTCTGGGCTGTTTCCCTTTCGACTACGGATCTTATCACTCGCAGTCTGACTCCCAAGGATAAGTCATCGGCATTCGGAGTTTGACTGAATTCGGTAACCCGGTAGGGGCCCCTAGTCCAATCAGTGCTCTACCTCCGAGACTCTTACCTTGAGGCTAGCCCTAAAGCTATTTCGGAGAGAACCAGCTATCTCCAGGTTCGATTGGCATTTCACCCCTACCCACACCTCATCCCCGCACTTTTCAACGTGCGTGGGTTCGGGCCTCCATTCAGTGTTACCTGAACTTCACCCTGGACATGGGTAGATCACCTGGTTTCGGGTCTACGACCACGTACTCAATTCGCCCTATTCAGACTCGCTTTCGCGCGGCTCCGCATCTTCTGCTTAACCTTGCACGGGATCGTAACTCGCCGGTTCATTCTACAAAAGGCACGCCATCACCCGTTAACGGGCTCTGACTACTTGTAGGCACACGGTTTCAGGATCTCTTTCACTCCCCTTCCGGGGTGCTTTTCACCTTTCCCTCACGGTACTGGTTCACTATCGGTCACTAGGGAGTATTTAGCCTTGGGAGATGGTCCTCCCGGATTCCGACGGAATTTCACGTGTTCCGCCGTACTCAGGATCCACTCAGGAGAGAACGAAGTTTTGACTACAGGGCTGTTACCTCCTATGGCGGGCCTTTCCAGACCTCTTCATCTACCTCGTTCCTTTGTAACTCCGTACAGAGTGTCCTACAACCCCAAGAGGCAAGCCTCTTGGTTTGGGCTGGTCCCGTTTCGCTCGCCGCTACTCAGGGAATCGCATTTGCTTTCTCTTCCTCCGGGTACTTAGATGTTTCAGTTCCCCGGGTCTGCCTTCTCATATCCTATGTATTCAGATATGGATACCACTCCATTACGAGTGGTGGGTTTCCCCATTCGGAAATCTCCGGATCAAAGCTTGCTTACAGCTCCCCGAAGCATATCGGTGTTCGTCCCGTCCTTCATCGGCTCCTAGTGCCAAGGCATCCACCGTGCGCCCTTTCTAACTTAACCGTTAAAAAGAATCACTACGTGATATCTTGCATTACTAATTGAATGTGAATTACTTCTGTTATCTAGTTTTCAAAGAACACGTTGGTGGAGCCTAGCGGGATCGAACCGCTGACCTCCTGCGTGCAAAGCAGGCGCTCTCCCAGCTGAGCTAAGGCCCCATATTGGGTAAAGATGGTGGGCCTGAGTGGACTCGAACCACCGACCTCACGCTTATCAGGCGTGCGCTCTAACCAGCTGAGCTACAGGCCCATCTACCATATGAAAGAATCAAAGTTCCTTCAAAACTAAACAAGACAGGGAACGTTCTGTTTATAAGACCCAAGGTCTTATATTCCGTTAAAATCCTTAGAAAGGAGGTGATCCAGCCGCACCTTCCGATACGGCTACCTTGTTACGACTTCACCCCAATCATCTGTCCCACCTTCGGCGGCTGGCTCCTAAAAGGTTACCTCACCGACTTCGGGTGTTACAAACTCTCGTGGTGTGACGGGCGGTGTGTACAAGGCCCGGGAACGTATTCACCGCGGCATGCTGATCCGCGATTACTAGCGATTCCAGCTTCACGCAGTCGAGTTGCAGACTGCGATCCGAACTGAGAACAGATTTGTGGGATTGGCTTAACCTCGCGGTTTCGCTGCCCTTTGTTCTGTCCATTGTAGCACGTGTGTAGCCCAGGTCATAAGGGGCATGATGATTTGACGTCATCCCCACCTTCCTCCGGTTTGTCACCGGCAGTCACCTTAGAGTGCCCAACTGAATGCTGGCAACTAAGATCAAGGGTTGCGCTCGTTGCGGGACTTAACCCAACATCTCACGACACGAGCTGACGACAACCATGCACCACCTGTCACTCTGCCCCCGAAGGGGACGTCCTATCTCTAGGATTGTCAGAGGATGTCAAGACCTGGTAAGGTTCTTCGCGTTGCTTCGAATTAAACCACATGCTCCACCGCTTGTGCGGGCCCCCGTCAATTCCTTTGAGTTTCAGTCTTGCGACCGTACTCCCCAGGCGGAGTGCTTAATGCGTTAGCCGCGACACTAAGGGGCGGAAACCCCTAACACTTAGCACTCATCGTTTACGGCGTGGACTACCAGGGTATCTAATCCTGTTCGCTCCCCACGCTTTCGCTCCTCAGCGTCAGTTACAGACCAGAGAGTCGCCTTCGCCACTGGTGTTCCTCCACATCTCTACGCATTTCACCGCTACACGTGGAATTCCACTCTCCTCTTCTGCACTCAAGTTCCCCAGTTTCCAATGACCCTCCCCGGTTGAGCCGGGGCTTTCACATCAGACTTAAGAAACCGCCTGCGAGCCCTTTACGCCCAATAATTCCGGACAACGCTTGCCACCTACGTATTACCGCGGCTGCTGGCACGTAGTTAGCCGTGGCTTTCTGGTTAGGTACCGTCAAGGTGCCGCCCTATTTGAACGGCACTTGTTCTTCCCTAACAACAGAGCTTTACGATCCGAAAACCTTCATCACTCACGCGGCGTTGCTCCGTCAGACTTTCGTCCATTGCGGAAGATTCCCTACTGTGCCTCCCGTAGGAGTCTGGGCCGTGTCTCAGTCCCAGTGTGGCCGATCACCCTCTCAGGTCGGCTACGCATCGTTGCCTTGGTGAGCCGTTACCTCACCAACTAGCTAATGCGCCGCGGGTCCATCTGTAAGTGGTAGCCGAAGCCACCTTTTATGTCTGAACCATGCGGTTCAAACAAGCATCCGGTATTAGCCCCGGTTTCCCGGAGTTATCCCAGTCTTACAGGCAGGTTACCCACGTGTTACTCACCCGTCCGCCGCTAACATCAGGGAGCAAGCTCCCATCTGTCCGCTCGACTTGCATGTATTAGGCACGCCGCCAGCGTTCGTCCTGAGCCAGGATCAAACTCTCCGATAAAGTAGTTTGACTGACTACGCACATCGCTGTGCGATTTATTTAAAAC
This sequence comes from Bacillus sp. LJBV19, assembly GCF_017797845.1. Lineage (NCBI taxonomy): Bacteria > Bacillati > Bacillota > Bacilli > Caryophanales > Bacillaceae > Bacillus > Bacillus sp. LJBV19. The sequence continues at coordinate 31,033 of NZ_CP072563.1, read as the reverse complement.
TTTGAATTAACAGGTACGTTTTGTCTTGTTTAGTTTTCAAAGAACTTTGTTGCTCCTCTCGAAACGACTTAATTATTGTAACATATCAACTTCAATGCCGTCAATAACTTTTTAAAATTTCTTTTATGAGAATTCATTTCGTCATCAGCGACGTATATTAGAATACCACCCTTGATCCAATATGTCAACAATAATCGACAAATTAAATGATGAAGCGTTTAATGACTATCAAAGCCGCGATGCCGGGAATCCCCAGAATCCCGCTGATGCCCGTTGTAATCAGGTTAACAGGGATATGAATACCGAGACTGCCCCCGAACAAATTCACACCCACCAGCAGAATCGCACCGGCAATAAACTTAATCGCAGTCACACCAATCCATCTTAGCGGTTTTGAAGATACTCCCCATAAAAAAAGCAAAGCAACCAGACCGACAATCAAACCGATAATGAAAAAAGGCTCCATGAATCTTCCCCCTCGCTTGTTTAGTACAAGCTTATGAGAAGATCCCGGAGAATAGACCTCTTACTTCCATCTGCTCATTTTCAAATTCCGCTGCTTCGCTTCTTTCAAATAAAAAAAGTACTTAGATTCAGCGACTTTCAGCTCAAACAACACCTCAGCGGAGGGCTCGAGACTTTTCTCGACCAGACTCTTCTGTCTGTTCCATTCTTCTTTTTGTTTAAAGAGCTGTTCTATCAGCTTCTCATCAAACTCTTTTCTTAATGTATTTCTGCGAAGAAAACCCATGCCTTGCCTTTTCCTCCCTTACAATTCACGTCTTCCTTCAAGAGCTTTTGAAAGAGTGACCTCATCAGCATATTCCAAATCACCGCCGACGGGCAGACCGTGGGCAATACGGGAGAGCTTGATGCCTGAGGGCTTTAACAGCCTTGATATATACATCGCTGTTGCTTCCCCTTCAATATTAGGGTTGGTTGCGAGAATAACTTCTGTCACTTGATCATCCTGAAGACGTTTCAGCAGCTCCGGAATCTTAATATCCTCCGGGCCGATGCCGTCCATTGGTGAAATCGCGCCGTGAAGAACATGATACTGGCCGTTATATTCCTTCATTTTCTCCATTGCGATCACATCCTTAGGGTCCTGCACGACACAAATAACAGACTTATCCCTTCTTGTGTCCTCACATATATAACAAGGGTCCTGATCTGTTATATGTCCGCAAATCGAGCAATATGTCAGATTCCGCTTCGCATTGACAAGCGCCTTAGCAAAATCCAATACTGTGTCTTCTTTCATACCTAGAACAAAAAAAGCCAGACGAACCGCTGTTTTCGGTCCGATCCCTGGCAATTTCATAAAGCTGTCAATCAGCTTTGATATTGGTTCAGGATACTGCATGTTTATTTATCCCCCTAGAATAAACCCGGTATGTTCATTCCTTTTGTAAATTGTCCCATTGTCTCATTCGTCATGTCATCCACTTTTTTGAGGGCGTCGTTTGTCGCAGCAAGAACCAGGTCCTGAAGCATTTCGATATCTTCCGGATCAACGACTTCTTCTTTAATGGCAACGTCTACAACTTCTTTTTGGCCGTTGACTTTTACAGTCACCATACCGCCGCCCGCTGTGCCTTCAAGCACTTTTTCAGCAAGCTCCTCCTGAGCCTTCGCCATATCCTTTTGCATTTTTTGCATTTGTTTCATCATTTTTTGCATGTTTCCCATTCCGCCACGCATATTCAATCACTCTCTTTCATCTTATTAGTCTTTTATTTCGATTAAATCCGCTCCGACAAGTTTTTTCGCCTCTGCAATCAGCGGATCTTCTTCAGCCGGTTCGTTTGATCCTTCACTTTCCTGCTGGTGATCATTTAAAAATTCTTCTCTTATTTTACCCCATTGTGCTTCCGGAACGCCAATCAAATCCATTCTTTTCCCGAGCATTGATTCGAGAATCTGTTCAAGATTCGTACGGACTCCGTTATTGTCTTCTGCAACCATTTTACAATGGATTTCGTATTTAAATTTAAGCACAAATGCCTTTTGAGCTGCAGCTACCGGTTCACTGTCATTCAAAAGAGCCGCATGAGACACCTTATTCTGCTGTTTCAGGTGTGCCAGCAGCTTGCCCCAGCTGCTTTTAAGCTGTTCAAGATCAGGTCTTGTGGCTTCCTTCAATATCTCATGAATTCTTCCGACCGGGGCTTTATAATGGCTTTTTCCGCCTTTTTGAGGACGCGGAGCTTCTTTCGGAGCGCTTTCCATCTGAACCTTCACACCGGAGGTTTTCAGCCTTTCTACTTCCTGCTCAAGCTGCTGGATCTTATTCATCAGCATGCCGACCTCAGGGATGTCTCCGGCGGATTGCTGTGCCGTCTGGCATATTTTCACGACAGCCACTTCAAAAAAGATTCTTGGGTGGTTCGTCCACTTCATTTCCTGATGGCTTTTATTCAGGATATCAATCATCTCATATAAAGCAGGAGCCGGTATGTCACCGCTCAGATTCCGAAACGTTTCATCGACCTTCACCTTCTCCAGGACTCCTTCTAAACCGGGAGCGGCCTGGTACAAGAGCATATCCCTGAAATAGAAAATCATATCTTCAATCAGTTTGGCCGCATCTTTCCCCTGCTGGAGCAATTCATTCAGTGTTTCCAATGCCTCGGAAACCTGTTTGTGGTGAAGAGCAGATGCCAGTTTTCCAATATAGTGCTGAGAAACGGCTCCGGTAATGAGCAATGCGTCATCCACCGACAGCTCCTCGCCGCTGAATGATACGGCTTGATCGAGCAGGCTCAGCGCGTCCCTCATTCCTCCGTCCGCAGCACTCGCTATGATATCAAGGGCTCCTTCTTCCACCTTCAGCTGCTCTGCATCGACGATTGTCTTCATTCGTCCGACAATTGCTTTGGATGTAATCCGTTTGAAGTCAAAACGCTGACATCTGGAGATAATGGTTAAAGGAATCTTATGAGGCTCAGTCGTAGCTAATATGAAAATGCAATGTGCCGGCGGTTCTTCCAGCGTTTTCAGAAGCGCATTGAATGCGCCGATAGAGAGCATATGCACCTCATCTATAATATATACTTTGTAGGTGACGGCCGACGGGGCGAATTTTACTTTGTCACGGATGTCGCGGATTTCGTCTACGCCGTTATTCGACGCCGCATCTATTTCAATCACATCTGATATAGAGCCGTTTGTGATCCCCTTGCACGCCGCACATTCATTGCACGGTTCTTCTACGGGGGCCTGCTCACAGTTGACTGCTTTCGCAAATATTTTAGCTGCACTGGTTTTTCCCGTTCCCCGCGGTCCAGAAAACAGATATGCATGAGAAAATTTCTTTTGCAAAAGGGCATTTTGCAGCGTTTTCGTAATGTGTTCCTGTCCGACCACATCTTCAAACTGCTGAGGCCTAAATACTCGATATAAAGCTTGGTAACCCACAGGATGCGCCCTCCTCTGTTATTCATCATGTTTATTATACATGAACGTGCTTTTAACGCCAAAACCCGTTTTTCATATACGAAAAAACTCACCTGCCATAAACAGGTGAGTCTGAAATTTGATGATTGATTTACCGTGCACCTTCTGTCGATTCGCTACCCTAAGCGTTACTTAAGCAGTTAGCTCAGCCCAGGCAACCCTGCGGCACATGAGAGGTTTCACTTAATGCTGCTTCCTTCCGGACCTGACATGGTTCATGAATTCCCATTGCGCAGGACCCAGACGTCAACGCCACTTACTTAAGGCAGACCTTACAGTAAACGAACCTCGAGAAGGGATTCGGCCCCGCTAGAGCGGATTGCGGGTACAGGGCACCGCTACCTCCCCGCTTAGCACGGCAAAATAAATATCAAATTTTGATATGCGCACCATTCATGATGCACACATAAGTATATCTGCTTCAGGCAGAAAATGCAACCGTACTACTCAGACAACTTTTTCCTCATGTCTTTCTTTTGCCGGCGCAGCTTTCTGAAAAAAGCGCTGAGCATTTCTCCGCACTCTTCTCCGAGCACTCCGCTCACCACTTCCGCTTGGTGGTTGAACCGCTCTTCCTGCAAGAGGTTCATCAGCGTTCCTGTACAGCCCCCCTTGGGATCAAATGCGCCGAATACGACCTTATCGACTCTCGAAAGCACGACGGCTCCCGCGCACATCGGACACGGCTCCAAAGTGACATAAAGAACGGCATCCTCAAGTCTCCATGTCCCCAGCTTACGGCACGCTTCGTCTATCGCCAGCATTTCGGCGTGGGCAAGCGACCTCTGTTCAGTCTCCCGCAGATTATGCGCCCGCGCCACGATCTCATCATGCAGAACAAGAACTGCTCCGATCGGCACTTCACCTTTCGCTTCGGCTTTCTTCGCTTCTTTTATGGCTTCTCTCATATAATATTCATCATTCATAGGTTCAAGCTCTCTTCTTAAGTTTTTTCATGTCTCATAAAGGTTAAAATAGGAATACCCCAGCAGAAAGGAGTTGCCGGTATTGTCTGAACCTAACAACACAGCCCTTCTGATTGTCGATATGATCAACAATTTTCAATTTGATATGGGCGAACGTCTTGCTGAAAAAACCAAACAAATTGTCCCCCGTATTTTATCATTAAAGAAGCATGCAAAACAAAGCAACTGGCCGATTATTTATATTAATGATCATTACGGACTCTGGAAGGCTGATATTGATGCCATCAGGGAGGAATGCAGCAACGACAGAAGCGCCCCCATTATAAAAGATATTTCGCCTCAGCCGGATGATTATTTTCTCATTAAACCGAAGCATTCCGCTTTTTACGAAACGGCGCTTCACACCCTTCTGACCGAATTACAAGTGAACCGATTAATTATCACGGGGATTGCCGGGAACATTTGTGTGCTTTTCACGGCCAACGACGCCTATATGAGAGAATACAGCATTACCATTCCAAAGGACTGCACCGCTTCCAATAACGACGAAGACAATGATTTCGCTTTGACCATGATGGAGAATGTTCTCTTCGCAGAAATAACCACGGAAAAACAAATTACCGCCGAAAAATAAACATGATCAGCCTCCTTTTTTCATACATTTAATAGCGGATATGAAAGGAGGCGTTTTTCATTCAGATCTATATAGTGAAACGGGGCGACACGCTTTCCGCTATTGCGGCGCGCTACCGGACAGCCGCAAATGTCATTGCGGAAGCAAATAAACTGCCTAATCCGAATACATTGGTTGTCGGACAAACCCTTGTCATCCCGATTGAGGGTCAATATTACGAAGTGAAACAAGGTGATACTCTCGCGTCAATCGCCAGCCGTTTTCATATATCGGCCGCGGAGCTTGCGAGGGTGAACGGAATTCAGCCCGGCACCACATTGAGAGTCGGAACCCGCCTTTACATTCCGCAGCAGGCGAATAAGCCCGATATCGAATCAAACGCATATATAGAACCGCGGGGAACGAGCGTAAGCGCTAATCTGCAGCAGGCGGCAAGGGAGGCCTCTCCTTATTTAACATACCTCGGCGCATTCAGTTTTCAAGTGCAGCGGAACGGGACTTTAAAGGAACCGCCTCTGACCAATTTAAAAAGCATCAGTGACAGGCACAACACCACACTGATGATGATCATCACCAACCTTGAAAATGACGCATTCAGCGATGAACTCGGGCGGCTCATCTTGAATGACAATACAGTGAAAACAAAACTTTTTCAGGAAATCGTCTCCACGGCTAAAAAGCACGGCTTTCGCGATATTCACTTTGATTTCGAATATTTACGTCCACAGGACAGAGAAGCCTACAATCGTTTTTTACGTGAAGCGAGGACGATTTTTCATCGGGAAGGCTGGAAGATTTCAACGGCGCTTGCTCCGAAAACGAGCGCGACTCAGGCCGGCAAATGGTACGAAGCACATGACTATAGGGCACATGGAGAAATCGTCGATTTTGTCGTGATCATGACATATGAGTGGGGATACAGCGGAGGCCCGGCTCAGGCCGTATCACCTATCAGCCCTGTAAGAAATGTCATTGAGTACGCGCTGACGGAAATGCCTTCTTCAAAAATCGTCATGGGCCAGAATATGTACGGCTATGATTGGACACTGCCTTTCAAACAGGGAACGACAGCGAAAGCCGTCAGTCCTCAGCAGGCAATCGCTCTGGCAGCACGCCATAAAGTCGACATTCAATATGACGAAACCGCCCAGGCTCCATTCTTTCGTTACACGGATGAAAATCAGAGACGGCATGAAGTATGGTTTGAAGATGCCCGGTCCATTCAAGCGAAATTCAATTTAATTAAAGAACTGCATTTAAGAGGGATCAGCTATTGGAAACTCGGCCTTTCTTTCCCGCAAAACTGGCTTTTGCTCAACGATCAATTTCATATTGTAAAAGAGACGTTTCGTTAATTGGAAGCGTCTTTTTTCATGGGCTTTTCTGAGAGTGTGATACAATATATAGGCCGGCAGCTGACGGATGTTTGCAGAATTAAGGAGGATTTTCAATGAACAGAGCCCCTTTTATCGCGGTAGAAGGTCCTATCGGGGCAGGAAAAACGACACTCGCTACGATGCTTTCTGAAGAGCTCGGTTTTCCTATGATTAATGAGATTGTGGAAGACAATCCTTATCTCGATAAGTTTTATGACAATATCGAGGAGTGGAGTTTCCAGCTTGAAATGTTTTTTCTATGTCACAGGTATAAACAGCTTGAAGACACCGATCGAGATTATTTAAAACAAGGACAGCCCGTTTTGTCCGATTATCATATTTATAAAAATGTTATTTTCGCAGAGCGTACATTGCACGGCCAAAAGCTTGAGAAATATAAGCAGATTTATCATCTGCTCACTCACGACCTGCCGAAACCGAATGTTATTGTATACATAAAGGCAAGCCTGCCGACATTGCTTCAACGCATTGAAAAACGCGGGCGCCCGTTTGAGAAAAATATCGAACATCAATATCTGGAACGTCTCATTGCAGATTACGACACAGCCATCAGACAGCTTCAGGAAGAAGATCCGAATATATCTGTACTGACCATTGACGGTGATACTGAAGACTTTGTTTTGAATAAGACAGACTATGAAAGAATTGCCCGTCAGGTAAAGGAGCTTATTAAATGAAAGACATTCATATTCCAAACAACGCCATTATAACAGTAGCGGGAACGGTAGGAGTCGGAAAATCGACTTTGACCAAAGCTTTAGCAAAACGGCTCGGGTTTTCTACCTCACTCGAGGAAGTGGATGAAAATCCTTATTTAGAGAAGTTTTATCACGATTTTGAACGCTGGAGCTTCCATTTGCAAATTTATTTTCTGGCTGAGCGGTTCAAAGAGCAGAAAAATATGTTTGAATCAGGCGGCGGATTCGTGCAGGACCGTTCGATTTATGAAGATACAGGCATATTCGCAAAAATGCATGCCGATAAAGGAACCATGTCGCTGACAGATTACACAACATACACAAGCCTATTTGAGGCGATGGTCATGACGCCGTACTTCCCGCATCCTGATGTTTTGATCTATTTAGAAGGCGACCTTGAAAACATTATAAACCGGATTGAAAAGCGGGGCCGCGAGATGGAGCTGCAGACAAACCGCTCCTATTGGGAAGAGATGTATACACGGTACGAAGACTGGATCAGCGGTTTTAACGCCTGCCCTGTGCTGAAAGTACGCATTGAAGATTATGACCTTGAAGCTGATGAACAGTCACTGGAACCTTTGATCGAAAAAATCAGTCACGTGATCAACGAAAACAGAAACAAATAAAAATAGCAAAGCGATTTTCCCCCGAACAGAGAAAATCGCTTTTTTTTGCATATAAAAAATCCGCTGCATCACATGCAGCGGACAAAACAATCTCCAATATATGCTCGAGTTTCATTAGGTTTAAAATCAATATGGCGGAGGAAGAGGGATTCGAACCCCCGCGGGCTTTGACACCCCTGTCGGTTTTCAAGACCGATCCCTTCAGCCAGACTTGGGTATTCCTCCGTATCGACATTTAATAATATACCACATGACCTAAATTTCAGTCAAGCGCTTTTTCATATTTTTTATTTCATTTCTTAAACGGCTTGTCCGTCAGCTTTACTATCATACAAAAGTCTTGCGTTCAATTCAACCTCAGTATGCCATACGGGCAGGAAAACACAGTAAAAATCAAGAATAGCTTCAAACAGATAACCTGCTCATAAAGGTGGAGAACATAATGAAAATCATCATTGCACCCGATTCTTTCAAAGAAAGCATGACATCAAAAGAAGCCGCTGACAGCATAGAAATAGGATTCAAAGCGGTCTTCCCTGACGCGGAATATATCAAGATACCCGCGGCCGACGGCGGAGAAGGAACCGTTCAGGCTTTGACGGATGCCACTGGCGGAAGCATCATCAAAAAAACTGTGACCGGTCCGCTGGGAACGCCGGTAAACGCCGCATATGGACTTCTGGGAGACGGACGCACGGCAGTCATTGAAATGGCGGAAGCATCGGGACTTCATCTCGTTCCCCGCCATCTCAGAGATCCGTTGAACACAACGACAAGAGGAACGGGTGAACTGATAGCAGATGCAGCTTCCCGCGGGGCGGGTGAGATCATCATCGGGCTTGGCGGAAGCGCAACCAATGACGGCGGAACAGGAATGGCGAGCGCGCTCGGTGTGCGTTTCTTAAATGAGGAAGGTCAGGAGATACCTGATGGCGGAGGCGCTCTGCACACCCTAGCTTCTATTGATATAAGCGGTCTCTCTCCTGATCTGAAACATATCCGTTTTCGCGCCGCATGTGATGTCGAAAATCCTCTGACCGGTGAAAACGGCGCGTCATATGTCTTCGGCCCGCAAAAAGGGGCGTCCGAGAAGACTAAAGTTGTATTGGATCGCAACTTACGCCATTTCGCTGACGTATTGAGACGTCAGCACCATATCGAAGCGGATACCGTAAAAGGCGCGGGCGCCGCAGGGGGACTGGGCGCCGGACTGATCGCTTTCTTACAGGCAGAACTTCAAAGCGGGATTGATGTTGTATTAGATACACTGTCCTTCTCAGATCAGATAAGAGGCGCTGACCTTGTCATTACCGGAGAGGGGCAGATAGACGGACAAACGATATTCGGCAAAACCCCCGCCGGGATCGCCGCACGCGCATCTGCTCAAGAAATTCCCGTTATCGCATTGGCGGGCTCCTTAGGCAAAAATTTCGAGTATGTTTACAGCGCAGGAATAACAGCTGTATTTTCTATCGTGCCGGGTGCTGTAAGTCTTGAAGACGCCTTAGCATCCGGCCGTTTTAACCTTGAAAGCACAGCCCGGAATGCCGCCGCTCTATACCGGGCAGCAAAAAAGGCGCGCCTCTAGGGCGCACCTTTTACGGTTTGATGACTTCTTTATTTCCCATATAAGGACGAAGCACTTTCGGAATAATGACACTTCCGTCTTCCTGCTGATAGTTTTCTAAGATGGCAGCTACTGTTCTGCCGACTGCAAGACCTGAACCGTTTAATGTATGCACATGCTCCGGCTTGCCTTTCGCTTCGCGTCTGAATCGAATGTTTGCGCGTCTCGCCTGGAAGGCCTCAAAGTTACTGCAAGAAGAAATTTCACGGTATGTGTCTTGGCTTGGAATCCATACCTCAATATCGTACTTTTTCGCGGCTGTAAAGCCGAGATCACCGGTACACATGCTCATGACACGATACGGCAGTTCGAGCAGCTGAAGCACCCGCTCGGCTTGATTTGTCAGTTTTTCAAGCTCCTCATAAGAATCTTCCGGCTTCACGAATTTCACAAGCTCAACCTTGTTGAACTGATGCTGGCGGATCAAACCGCGTGTATCACGGCCGGCAGACCCCGCTTCTGAACGGAAACAAGCGCTGAATGCGGCATAATTGATCGGCAGGTTCTCACCGGATAAGATTTCATCGCGGTGCATATTTGTAATCGGCACTTCCGCCGTCGGAATTAAGAAATAATCCTCTTCTCTGATTTTAAAAGCATCCTCTTCAAATTTAGGAAGCTGTCCTGTACCTGTCATGCTCGTACGGTTTACCATATAAGGAGGAATGACTTCCGTGTAATCATATTCATCAACGTGAAGATCCAGCATAAAGTTGTAGAGCGCGCGTTCGAGGCGGGCGCCTAATCCTTTATAAAACACAAACCGGCTGCCTGTTACTTTTGAAGCGCGTTCAAAATCAAGAATGTTTAAATGGTCTGCGATATCCCAATGCGGTTTCGGCTCATATGAAAATGCCGGCGCCTCTCCCCACTTGCGAATTTCAATGTTATCATCTTCCGTTTCCCCGACGGGCACTGAATCGTGCGGGATGTTCGGAATAGACAGAAGGATGGTTTCGAGCGTCGTTTCGACAGTACGAAGCTCTTCATCAAGCTTCTTAATTTCTTCGCCCACTTCACGCATCTCTTTAATAATATGATCAGCGTCTTTTTTCTCCCGTTTCAAAACGGCGACCTGCTGAGACACTTCATTGCGTTTTCCCTTCAGTTCTTCTACTTTACCGATAAGCTCTCTTCTCTTTTCGTCCAGCTCTTCAAACTTATCAAAGTCAGATAAGTCTTCGCCTTTCGGAATGAGCTTCGCTTTTACCTCTTGAAAATTGGCTCTCAGCACCTTCGTATCAATCATGCCTAACAACTCCTATCTGTTTTTATCGAAAATAAAAAAGAGCCCTCATCCCCTAAAAGGGACGAGAGCTCTCGCGTTGCCACCCTGATTGAAAACAAGCTCACACTTGCTTCCCGCTTTAACACATAACGGTTTTCCCGTAAATGCCTACTTGTTTTCAGCATTTCGCTCAAGGACGGATTCGGACAGCATCTTTCACCGATTCGCACCACCCATCGGCTCTCTTTGAAAGAGAGGCTCCCTACTGCTTCCTGTCAACGCTTTTCGATCTTTATTTGTGTTTATAATGTACTATAAGTATCAGCGGTTTTCAACTGTTTTATACAGCTGTTTCCTGCTTATGCTTTTCCGCCATCTTCACAAACAGCTCTGTCACCCGGTGATCATCCGTCAGTTCAGGATGGAACGAACAGCCGAGGAAATTCCCCTGCTTTGCAGCCACGATGCGTCCGTTATGCTCACAAAGCACTTCAACATCTTCTCCGGCTTCTAAAATATGCGGCGCGCGAATAAATACACCCGTAAACGGCTCATCAAGGCCTTTAATCGTCAGATCAGCTTCAAAGCTGTCGACCTGACGGCCAAAGGAATTACGCTCGACGACAACGTTCAACAGCCCTAAATGAGCGTTATCCGTTCCCGCTATCTCTTTGGCTAAGATAATCAGACCGGCGCATGTGCCGAACATCGGCTTGCCTTGGGCGGCAAACTCGCGAAGCGGCTCCATAAAATGATACGTATCCATTAAACGCCGCATCGTCGTGCTTTCCCCGCCCGGCAGGATTAAGCCGTCGATGTCATTCAGCTGTTCAGGACGCTTAATGACGACACCTTTTGAACCACATGCTTCAATTGAACGAATATGTTCTCTTACTGCTCCTTGAAGTCCAAGTACACCAATTGTTAACATGCTTCCAGCTCTCCTATGGTTTTACCAGCCGCGTTCTTGCATACGCTGTTCCGGCAATAGATTTGAGATTTCGATTCCTTTCATTGCTGTGCCTAATTCTTTAGAAAGCTCAGCGATCAGTTTGTAGTCTGTGTAATGAGTCGTTGCTTCAACAATTGCTTTGGCGAATTTAGCAGGGTTGTCTGATTTGAAAATACCAGAACCGACAAATACGCCGTCAGCGCCAAGCTGCATCATCAATGCCGCGTCAGCAGGCGTCGCTACTCCGCCGGCAGCAAAGTTCACTACAGGCAGTTTGCCGTCACGCTTGATTTGAAGAAGCAGTTCATAAGGAGCGCCGAGGTTCTTAGCTTCAGTCATCAGCTCATCATCGCTCATCGCAACAACTTTGCGCACTTGTGCGTTTACTTTTCTCATATGGCGGACAGCTTCCACAATGTTTCCTGTTCCCGGTTCGCCTTTTGTACGAAGCATGGAAGCTCCTTCGGCGATACGGCGCGTTGCTTCGCCGAGATCACGGCAGCCGCATACGAACGGGACTGTATATTCATTTTTATTTAAATGAAATTCTTCGTCAGCCGGAGTCAGAACTTCACTTTCATCGATGTAATCTACTCCCATTGCTTCAAGGACACGCGCTTCAACGATATGTCCGATACGCGCTTTTGCCATTACGGGAATGGATACAGCATTCATTACTTCTTCAACGATTGTCGGATCAGCCATGCGGGCAACACCGCCGGCAGCGCGAATATCAGCCGGAACACGTTCTAACGCCATTACGGCAACAGCTCCCGCCTCTTCCGCAATCTTCGCTTGTTCAGCATTTACAACGTCCATGATGACGCCGCCTTTTTGCATTTCCGCCATGCCGCGTTTTACACGATCAGTACCTGTTTGAGCCATTATTTGGTCCCCCTAGTCAATGTATAGTTAGATAATTTCCATCTCTTATTGTATCCCAGAAATACAATATTTCATATGGGTATTCTTATTTTACAGCGAGATGAATAAGATAGATATCATTTTTTACTAATAATTTGTTTTTTTCAGTATATTAAGCAAAAGAGCCCTAACTTTCATCAGAGCTCTTTCTTATTTCTTAAAACCAGCCTGTTACCGTGTCAACGGCGCTGTTCCAGATTCCGGAGAAGAATCCGCCGATGCCGCGCATCATCTGAACAAACCAGTTTGCTTTATCTACATCATTTTTCGTTACAAGATTCACGCTGAACTCTTTGGATTTAAGGAAGCCATAGTCTTTGTCACTGCCTTTGTATGTAACTGTCAGCGTTCCGACTTTCGTTCCCTTTTTCACAGGAGCCGTGATTTCTTTTTTATCTAAAGTCACTTCGGCTTTATAGTTCTTTTCATCCCCGCTTTTCACAGGAATAGAAAGCGCCTTGTCAGTAACAATATCGACTTGCTTGTCTTTCCCTTTTTCAACGTCAATCGTTTTGTGCCCTTTTACTTGAGAGCCTTCAGGGTAAAGATCTTTCATTGAGAAATTGCTGTTAAATGCGTAATCGAGCATTTTTTTCGTTTCATCAAAACGTCCGGTATGCAGGTTGCCTTTTGCGTTTAATACAACGGTGATGACCCGCATTCCGTTCCGCTGTGCTGTGCTTGTAAAACAAGATCCCGCAGAATCAGTAGAACCCGTTTTTAAGCCGTCAACGCCAGGGTATTCAGAAACAAGACCTTTTAACATGAAGTTCCAGTTCGGCATGTCCATTTCATCATCAGTGCCGGCTCTGAATTTCGTCTTAGCAATGCTTGTTGTTTTGAGAACTTCCGGATAATCAGTGATCAGGCGGTCTGCAAGAAGCGCCATGTCTTTAGCAGAAACTTCACTTTCTTCTTTAACGCCTTCTCCTTGCGGCTGCTTGCCGTGAAGGTCTTCATTCACAAGCCCTGTGGCATTTTTAAAATCATAGTTTGTCATACCTAATTCTTTGGCTTTCGCATTCATTTCAGCGACAAATTTCGTTTCAGTTCCGGCAAGAATTTCGGCAACTGCAATCGCGGCTCCGTTGGCAGAGTAAATCGCCATAGCCTGATACAGTTCTTTAACCGTGTATTTGCCGTCTTTTCGAAGGGGGACGTTTGATAAACTGTTGTCTTGAGAAATTTCATAGACATAATCATCAGGAGTATACGTTTGATCCCATTTCACTTTTCCTTCTTTAATGGCTTCCAGAAGCAGATATTCAGTCATCATTTTTGTCATGCTGGCAATCGGCAGTCTTTTGTCTGCATTTTTACTGTATAAAATTTTTCCCGATGAAGCCTCAATCATTATCGCAGCTGATGCGTTGACATCAATCGGGTCATTGCCGGCTGCCTCCGCTTTAGACATCGGAACAAAGCAAGTTGCGGCCAGTGCCAGTACCACTAATGACACCAACAGCTGTTTCCATTTCGTGATGTTCAATCTTACGACCTCCGTCATTCATTTTAAATCTATAATTAAGCCGTTAAGGACATATTCAAATTCAAAACACAACAGTATAAATTTTATCACACTCGATATAAAAAAAATAGACAGAGTCAGCGACCCTGTCAAATGTTTTTTATTTGTAACAATTATGAGATTGTGTAGTTTGGTGATTCTTTCGTAATTTGGACATCATGCGGATGACTTTCGCGAAGACCGGCACCTGTCATACGGATGAATTGAGCCTCTTCTCTTAAAGCACGCAAGTCTTTTGAACCGCAATATCCCATACCTGAACGAAGACCGCCGACAAGCTGATACACTGTTTCTTCTACAGGACCTTTGTACGGAGTCCGTCCTTCGATACCTTCAGGGACGAATTTCTTATTTTCTTCTTGGAAATATCGGTCTTTACTGCCTTTTTCCATGGCAGCGACAGAACCCATACCGCGATACACTTTAAATCTTCTGCCTTGATAGATTTCAGTCTCTCCCGGGCTTTCTGAAGTACCGGCAAGCAGGCTTCCGAGCATTACGGCATGTCCGCCTGAAGCCAACGCTTTCGTAATATCTCCTGAGAATTTAATACCGCCGTCTGCAATAATTGTCGCGCCGTGTTTTCTCGCTTCAGTGGCACAATCATAAATGGCAGTGATCTGCGGTACGCCTACACCTGCAACGACGCGTGTCGTACAGATAGAACCAGGTCCGATTCCCACTTTGACAATATTTGCTCCGGCTTCAATCAGAGCTTTTGTCGCTTCAGCCGTTGCAACATTTCCCGCGATAATGTTCAGTTCAGGATATGTTTCACGGATTTTCGCAACTGTGTTCAGTACGCCTCTGGAATGTCCGTGAGCCGTATCAACCACGATAACGTCGACATTCGCTTCAACAAGCTTGCTGACGCGTGTCATTGTATCGCCTGTCACGCCTACCGCAGCGCCGACAATAAGGCGTCCGTGTTCATCTTTAGATGAATTCGGGAATTCGATAACCTTTTCAATATCTTTGATCGTGATAAGACCTTTTAATTTGTTTTGGTCATCCACTAACGGAAGTTTTTCAATTTTATGTTTCTGTAAGATTTTTTCTGCTTCGTCTAATGTGGTTCCCACAGGAGCCGTAACCAGCTCTTCTTTTGTCATGACATCACTGATTTTCATTGAATAATCAGAGATAAAGCGAAGATCACGGTTTGTAATGATACCGACAAGCTTTTGATCGTCTTTATTATCTACAATCGGAACACCGGAAATTCTGTATTTACCCATCAAATGCTCCGCATCGAATACTTGATGATCAGGTGTTAAAAAGAAGGGATTTGTAATAACGCCCCGTTCAGAACGTTTGACTTTGTCAACATGTTCAGCCTGCTGTTCGATGGACATGTTTTTATGGATAATGCCCAAGCCGCCCTGTCTGGCCATCGCAATCGCCATAGCTGATTCTGTTACTGTATCCATTCCCGCACTGATGACAGGAATATTAAGCTTTAACGTCTTTGTCAGTTCAACAGATAAATCCACATCACGCGGAAGTACGTCTGATTGAGCCGGTACGAGCAGTACATCATCGAACGTTAAGCCTTCTTTTGAAAATTTACTTTCCCACATTAGTAAATCCCCCTCTTTTCGGCAAAATATTATATGTAGATTATCAACTAGAAAACAGCATGTCAAGGAAGCGAAAAAGAGTTGAAATATTTAGATAAAGGAAAGGGTTTAAAAATACGTATGAGAGATCATGAGTGGAAAGAGTTATCATTATTTTATTCCGTAGAATCTTCCCAGAAATTTCTAAATAAAGTCTATACAGAAAGCGGCATGGAAGAACCAAAACGATATGCGTTTAAGAACAGTGAGCGCTTCATATTCTTTATCAAACACGCCGAGTCCTTTTATAAGCAGGCATCTCTTTCCCCTTTAGAAATTAAGCCTATTCTGTTGTTTTACGGGATGTCACAATTGCTGAAAGCCTGTCTTCTGACCACAGATCCAAGCTATCCAAGCCATGCCTCAGTACTCGCGCATGGCGTGACTGCCCGGAAACGCAAAAAGCAAAATTACTCCTTTAGGGATGATGAAGTGAAGGTGCAGCGCAATGGCTTATGTATTCATGTGATGAAGCACTTATTCGGGATAGCTGGTCTTGAGGAAGAACGGTACACAATGAAGAAATTGCTGACAGCCATACCTGAATTGCATACTGTCTTTTACTTCCAAGAGAAAAAGAATTGGCTGACCCGAGTAGAGCTGAAAGATGACCTTATTTCAGTGCCTGAGCATGCGGTGATTCATTACAATATGTCTGATTCCCGCTTTGCTGAATATATCAGCCATCATTTGAAGTGGTCTTTTCTGAGGAAAGACCATAACCACTTGGTTTTTGAGGCTGACCCGATAGACAGAGAACCTTGGTCTTCGCCAAATTTATTGTTTCACTTGGAGAAAAACCAATATTACATTCCCTCTCAGCGTGATCACTTCCTGCATCTTCCGGAAATGATTATTCATTATTTGGTTCTCTACAATATCGGAATGATTGCGAGATATGAAACAGAGTGGTGGTATGAACTGCTGACACAGCATGTCAGTGATGATTATGTAATGATCCGCCGGTTCTTAGAGGTCACGGAACGCAAACTTCCGTATTACGTTTCTAATTTCCTGAAGCAATACTTATAAACAAAAAAGGCAGCTCATGATGAGCTGCCTTTACTGTAATGATAGCTTGGCGGCGTCCTACTCTCACAGGGGGAAACCCCCGACTACCATCGGCGCTGAAGAGCTTAACTTCCGTGTTCGGCATGGGAACGGGTGTGACCTCTTCGCTATCGCCACCAAACCATTGAGAGTGTTCTCTCAAAACTAGATAACAGTAAGCATACATTCAAATTGGTTAAGTCCTCGATCGATTAGTATCTGTCAGCTCCATGTGTCGCCACACTTCCACCTCAGACCTATCAACCTGATCATCTTTCAGGGATCTTACTTCCTTGCGGAATGGGAAATCTCATCTTGAGGGGGGCTTCATGCTTAGATGCTTTCAGCACTTATCCCGTCCGCACATAGCTACCCAGCGATGCCCTTGGCAGAACAACTGGTACACCAGCGGTGCGTCCATCCCGGTCCTCTCGTACTAAGGACAGCTCCTCTCAAATTTCCTGCGCCCGCGACGGATAGGGACCGAACTGTCTCACGACGTTCTGAACCCAGCTCGCGTACCGCTTTAATGGGCGAACAGCCCAACCCTTGGGACCGACTACAGCCCCAGGATGCGATGAGCCGACATCGAGGTGCCAAACCTCCCCGTCGATGTGGACTCTTGGGGAGATAAGCCTGTTATCCCCGGGGTAGCTTTTATCCGTTGAGCGATGGCCCTTCCATGCGGAACCACCGGATCACTAAGCCCGACTTTCGTCCCTGCTCGACTTGTAGGTCTCGCAGTCAAGCTCCCTTGTGCCTTTACACTCTGCGAATGATTTCCAACCATTCTGAGGGAACCTTTGGGCGCCTCCGTTACCTTTTAGGAGGCGACCGCCCCAGTCAAACTGCCCACCTGACACTGTCTCCCCGCCCGATAAGGGCGGCGGGTTAGAAGGTCAATACAGCCAGGGTAGTATCCCACCGATGCCTCCACCGAAGCTGGCGCTCCGGTTTCCAAGGCTCCTACCTATCCTGTACAAGCTGTACCAACATTCAATATCAGGGCAGTAAAGCTCCACGGGGTCTTTCCGTCCTGTCGCGGGTAACCTGCATCTTCACAGGTACTATAATTTCACCGAGTCTCTCGTTGAGACAGTGCCCAGATCGTTGCGCCTTTCGTGCGGGTCGGAACTTACCCGACAAGGAATTTCGCTACCTTAGGACCGTTATAGTTACGGCCGCCGTTTACTGGGGCTTCAATTCGCACCTTCGCTTACGCTAAGCGCTCCTCTTAACCTTCCAGCACCGGGCAGGCGTCAGCCCCTATACTTCGCCTTACGGCTTCGCAGAGACCTGTGTTTTTGCTAAACAGTCGCCTGGGCCTATTCACTGCGGCTCTCTCGGGCTTGCACCCTAACAGAGCACCCCTTCTCCCGAAGTTACGGGGTCATTTTGCCGAGTTCCTTAACGAGAGTTCTCTCGATCACCTTAGGATTCTCTCCTCGCCTACCTGTGTCGGTTTGCGGTACGGGCACCTCTCACCTCGCTAGAGGCTTTTCTTGGCAGTGTGGAATCAGGAACTTCGCTACTATAATTCGCTCGCCATCACAGCTCAGCCTTCACGGGAAACGGATTTGCCTATTTCCCAGCCTAACTGCTTGGACGCGGATATCCAATACCGCGCTTACCCTATCCTCCTGCGTCCCCCCATTGCTCAAATGGTGAGGAGGTGGTACAGGAATATCAACCTGTTATCCATCGCCTACGCCTTTCGGCCTCGGCTTAGGTCCCGACTAACCCTGAGCGGACGAGCCTTCCTCAGGAAACCTTAGGCATTCGGTGGAGGGGATTCTCACCCCTCTTTCGCTACTCATACCGGCATTCTCACTTCTAAGCGCTCCACAAGTCCTTCCGGTCTTGCTTCACAGCCCTTAGAACGCTCTCCTACCACTGTTCGAAGAACAGTCCGCAGCTTCGGTGATACGTTTAGCCCCGGTACATTTTCGGCGCAGAGTCACTCGACCAGTGAGCTATTACGCACTCTTTAAATGGTGGCTGCTTCTAAGCCAACATCCTGGTTGTCTAAGCAACTCCACATCCTTTTCCACTTAACGTATACTTTGGGACCTTAGCTGGCGGTCTGGGCTGTTTCCCTTTCGACTACGGATCTTATCACTCGCAGTCTGACTCCCAAGGATAAGTCATCGGCATTCGGAGTTTGACTGAATTCGGTAACCCGGTAGGGGCCCCTAGTCCAATCAGTGCTCTACCTCCGAGACTCTTACCTTGAGGCTAGCCCTAAAGCTATTTCGGAGAGAACCAGCTATCTCCAGGTTCGATTGGCATTTCACCCCTACCCACACCTCATCCCCGCACTTTTCAACGTGCGTGGGTTCGAGCCTCCATTCAGTGTTACCTGAACTTCACCCTGGACATGGGTAGATCACCTGGTTTCGGGTCTACGACCACGTACTCAATTCGCCCTATTCAGACTCGCTTTCGTCGCGGCTCCGCATCTTCTGCTTAACCTTGCACGGGATCGTAACTCGCCGGTTCATTCTACAAAAGGCACGCCATCACCCGTTAACGGGCTCTGACTACTTGTAGGCACACGGTTTCAGGATCTCTTTCACTCCCCTTCCGGGGTGCTTTTCACCTTTCCCTCACGGTACTGGTTCACTATCGGTCACTAGGGAGTATTTAGCCTTGGGAGATGGTCCTCCCGGATTCCGACGGAATTTCACGTGTTCCGCCGTACTCAGGATCCACTCAGGAGAGAACGAAGTTTTGACTACAGGGCTGTTACCTCCTATGGCGGGCCTTTCCAGACCTCTTCATCTACCTCGTTCCTTTGTAACTCCGTACAGAGTGTCCTACAACCCCAAGAGGCAAGCCTCTTGGTTTGGGCTGGTCCCGTTTCGCTCGCCGCTACTCAGGGAATCGCATTTGCTTTCTCTTCCTCCGGGTACTTAGATGTTTCAGTTCCCCGGGTCTGCCTTCTCATATCCTATGTATTCAGATATGGATACCACTCCATTACGAGTGGTGGGTTTCCCCATTCGGAAATCTCCGGATCAAAGCTTGCTTACAGCTCCCCGAAGCATATCGGTGTTCGTCCCGTCCTTCATCGGCTCCTAGTGCCAAGGCATCCACCGTGCGCCCTTTCTAACTTAACCGTTAAAAAGAATCACTACGTGATATCTTGCATTACTAATTGAATGTGAATTACTTCTGTTATCTAGTTTTCAAAGAACACGTTGGTGGAGCCTAGCGGGATCGAACCGCTGACCTCCTGCGTGCAAAGCAGGCGCTCTCCCAGCTGAGCTAAGGCCCCATATTGGGTAAAGATGGTGGGCCTGAGTGGACTCGAACCACCGACCTCACGCTTATCAGGCGTGCGCTCTAACCAGCTGAGCTACAGGCCCATCTACCATATGAAAGAATCAAAGTTCCTTCAAAACTAAACAAGACAGGGAACGTTCTGTTTATAAGACCCAAGGTCTTATATTCCGTTAAAATCCTTAGAAAGGAGGTGATCCAGCCGCACCTTCCGATACGGCTACCTTGTTACGACTTCACCCCAATCATCTGTCCCACCTTCGGCGGCTGGCTCCTAAAAGGTTACCTCACCGACTTCGGGTGTTACAAACTCTCGTGGTGTGACGGGCGGTGTGTACAAGGCCCGGGAACGTATTCACCGCGGCATGCTGATCCGCGATTACTAGCGATTCCAGCTTCACGCAGTCGAGTTGCAGACTGCGATCCGAACTGAGAACAGATTTGTGGGATTGGCTTAACCTCGCGGTTTCGCGCCCTTTGTTCTGTCCATTGTAGCACGTGTGTAGCCCAGGTCATAAGGGGCATGATGATTTGACGTCATCCCCACCTTCCTCCGGTTTGTCACCGGCAGTCACCTTAGAGTGCCCAACTGAATGCTGGCAACTAAGATCAAGGGTTGCGCTCGTTGCGGGACTTAACCCAACATCTCACGACACGAGCTGACGACAACCATGCACCACCTGTCACTCTGCCCCCGAAGGGGACGTCCTATCTCTAGGATTGTCAGAGGATGTCAAGACCTGGTAAGGTTCTTCGCGTTGCTTCGAATTAAACCACATGCTCCACCGCTTGTGCGGGCCCCCGTCAATTCCTTTGAGTTTCAGTCTTGCGACCGTACTCCCCAGGCGGAGTGCTTAATGCGTTAGGCGCCACACTAAGGGGCGGAAACCCCTAACACTTAGCACTCATCGTTTACGGCGTGGACTACCAGGGTATCTAATCCTGTTCGCTCCCCACGCTTTCGCTCCTCAGCGTCAGTTACAGACCAGAGAGTCGCCTTCGCCACTGGTGTTCCTCCACATCTCTACGCATTTCACCGCTACACGTGGAATTCCACTCTCCTCTTCTGCACTCAAGTTCCCCAGTTTCCAATGACCCTCCCCGGTTGAGCCGGGGGCTTTCACATCAGACTTAAGAAACCGCCTGCGAGCCCTTTACGCCCAATAATTCCGGACAACGCTTGCCACCTACGTATTACCGCGGCTGCTGGCACGTAGTTAGCCGTGGCTTTCTGGTTAGGTACCGTCAAGGTGCCGCCCTATTTGAACGGCACTTGTTCTTCCCTAACAACAGAGCTTTACGATCCGAAAACCTTCATCACTCACGCGGCGTTGCTCCGTCAGACTTTCGTCCATTGCGGAAGATTCCCTACTCGCCTCCCGTAGGAGTCTGGGCCGTGTCTCAGTCCCAGTGTGGCCGATCACCCTCTCAGGTCGGCTACGCATCGTTGCCTTGGTGAGCCGTTACCTCACCAACTAGCTAATGCGCCGCGGGTCCATCTGTAAGTGGTAGCCGAAGCCACCTTTTATGTCTGAACCATGCGGTTCAAACAAGCATCCGGTATTAGCCCCGGTTTCCCGGAGTTATCCCAGTCTTACAGGCAGGTTACCCACGTGTTACTCACCCGTCCGCCGCTAACATCAGGGAGCAAGCTCCCATCTGTCCGCTCGACTTGCATGTATTAGGCACGCCGCCAGCGTTCGTCCTGAGCCAGGATCAAACTCTCCGATAAAGTGTTTGACTGACTACGCACATCGCTGTGCGATTTATTTAAAACTTTGAATTAACAGGTACGTTTTGTCTTGTTTAGTTTTCAAAGAACTTTATTACTTCTCTCGAAGCGACCTCTTAATCATAACATTTTCAGTTTGCTAGGTCAATACTTTTTTAAAAAATATTTTCGCTAGGCTTGCCTTTCTATTAAAAAGACAACAAAAAGAATTATATCAGTATCATCGCTATGTGTCAAAGCTTTTTTTCATTTCTTTATATAGTAAAAGCGCAGCCTGTTACAGCTGCGCTTTTTCGTTTATACTTCTTCCGTTTCTTCCGGCTCTTCTTCATTCTTTTCCACAAGCGCCACAGTGGCTACATGCTCTTGATCAGACATGCGGATCAGACGGACGCCTTGTGTTACGCGTCCCGTAGTGGAGATATCATTAATATCCATTCTGATTAACACGCCGCTTGCCGTAATAATCATTAAGTCCTCTTCGCCTTTTGTTGCTTTCACGGTTACTAACGGACCGTTGCTGTCAGTGATTTTACATGTTTTAAGGCCTTTTCCGCCCCGGCTTTGAACTCTGTATTCTGAAGCCGGTGTGCGTTTGCCGTAGCCGTTTTCTGTCACTATGAGGACGTGGGAGTCTTCTTCAAGAATCTCCATGCCTACCACAACATCATCGTCTGTCAGCGTGATGCCTTTAACACCCGCAGCTGTTCGTCCCATTTGTCTTACATCTTCTTCAGGGAAACGGATCAGCAAACCGTTCTTCGTTCCGATGATGATTTGTTTCTTGCCGTCAGTCAGGCGGACGGCCATCAGTTCATCGTCTTCCCGGAGACCCAGGGCGATCAGCCCGTTATTCCGTATATTCGCAAACTGGGACAGTGCCGTACGTTTCGACACCCCTTGTTTGGTCGTAAAGAAGAGGTATTGCTCCTCATCAAACGTGCTGACCGGAATAATGGCATTAATCCATTCGCCTTTTTCAACTTCCAGAAGGTTAATAATCGGAATGCCTTTTGCCGTACGGCCGTATTCAGGGATTTCATATCCTTTAGAACGGTATACCTTCCCTTTATTAGAGAAGAACAGGATCGTATCGTGCGTTGATGTGGAAATTAAGTGTTCCACAAAGTCATCTTCATTCGTTCCCATTCCCTGTACGCCTTTTCCGCCCCGTTTTTGGCTGCGGTATGTGGACGCCGGGAGACGTTTAACATAGCCGTTATGGGTCAGTGTGATGACGATATTTTCTCTCTCGATAAGATCTTCATCTTCAATTGTTTCAAGACCGGACGTCACGATTTCAGTGCGTCTCTCATCATTGAAACGCTCTTTGATTTCATTGAGCTCTTCACGGATGATCTCAAGAACTCTTTCTTCATTGGCTAAAATATCTTTCAGCTCGGCGATAAGCGCAACAAGTGATTGATATTCCTCTTCAATCTTTTCGCG
The DNA here is from genome assembly GCF_017797845.1 of Bacillus sp. LJBV19. NCBI lineage: Bacteria > Bacillati > Bacillota > Bacilli > Caryophanales > Bacillaceae > Bacillus > Bacillus sp. LJBV19. The sequence goes on along the minus strand of NZ_CP072563.1, from coordinate 7,899 downwards.
CTCCAGACCGGTTAATCGCTGAAGGCGCATATCCAGAATGGCTTGCGCTTGTTTTTCAGTCAGTGAGAATTGTTCGATCAAACCCGTTCTCGCAATTTCAGCCGTCTGGGAACTGCGGATAAGAGAAATAACGGCATCTAAATGATCGAGAGCGATTCTTAAACCTTCCAGAATGTGAGCTCTCGCTTCCGCTTTGCGAAGTTCGTAAGCCGTTCTGCGCCGGATCACCACCTTTTGGTGATCAAGATAATGCTCCAGACATTGTTTCAGGCTCAGCACCTTCGGCTGTCCGTCAACGAGCGCCAGCAGGTTGATTCCGAAAGACGTCTGCAGGGCCGTTTGTTTGTACAGGTTATTCAAAATGACGTGAGCATTGGCGTCACGGCGGATCTCAATGACGATTCTCATTCCGTTACGGTCGGATTCGTCTCGCAGGTCGGTAATTCCTTCGATTTTTTTGTCCCGGACAAGATCTGCGATTTTTTCAATTAATCTCGCTTTGTTCACCTGATAAGGAAGTTCCGTAACAATAATTCTTTCTTTTCCTGATGATGTCTCTTCGATTTCAGCCTTAGCCCGGATTGTGATTGATCCCCGTCCGGATTCATATGCCTTGCGGATGCCGCTCCGGCCCAAAATCTGACCAGCAGTCGGAAAATCCGGGCCCGGGATGTATTCCATCAGCTCCTGGTTTGTAATCTCAGGATTCTCACTTACGGCAAGCACGCCTTCAATGACTTCTCCAAGCTGATGCGGAGGAATGTTTGTCGCCATTCCGACCGCAATACCGGCAGCCCCGTTTACGAGCAGATTCGGAAATCTCGAAGGCATGACGGCAGGCTCTCTTTCTGAACCGTCATAGTTATCTTGATAGTCAATTGTGTCTTTCGTAATGTCACGCAGAATTTCCATTGCGATTTTTGACATTCTCGCTTCTGTGTAACGCATCGCGGCCGCTGAGTCGCCGTCAACCGAACCGAAGTTGCCGTGTCCGTCAACAAGCATGTAGCGGTAGTTAAAATCCTGCGCCATTCTGACCATTGATTCGTAAACCGCTGAGTCACCGTGCGGATGGTACTTACCGATAACTTCACCGACGATACGGGCAGATTTTTTATATGGTTTGTCACTGGTCATGCCTAAATCATTCATTGCGTACAAAATCCGTCTGTGAACCGGCTTCAGACCGTCACGCACATCCGGAAGCGCCCGGGATACGATAACGCTCATTGCATAGTCCAGGAAAGATGTCCGCATTTCCTGACTGATATTGACTTCACGTACTTGTGGTGTGTTTTGTTCACTCATTAAAAAAACCTCCCTGAAGTATCACATGAAATAATGTGGGAGTAGATTGTCCATTATGATCTTCAATACGATTTCACTATTCTCCATTATATCAATAAACTTGTGTTTATACACATTAATTTAGTAGAATATACGGGTTTTGCGGGTTTTCAGAGGCTTTAGAAGCCGCTTTGAGAAAAAAGCCTTATTTCTTAACGAAAATAAGGCTTTCTTGGTTAAATATCAAGATTTTTCACGTATCTGGCGTTTGCTTCTATGAAGTTTCTCCGCGGTTCTACTTTGTCACCCATCAGCATTTCAAAAGTCTCGTCAGCGTCCATTGCATCTTCAAGATTAACTTGCAGAAGCGTTCTGGTCGCAGGGTCCATTGTCGTTTCCCAAAGCTGAGTCGCGTTCATTTCTCCAAGACCTTTATAACGCTGGAGGCCGGGCTTAGGTGATTGCGGAAGTTCTTTTAACAGCTCATCAAGCTGCTTATCATTATAAGCGTATTCCACCCGTTTTCCCTGCTGCACTTTATAAAGCGGCGGCTGGGCAATGTAGACATAGCCGTTTTCGATGATTTCCCGCATGTACCTGTAGAAGAACGTTAATAAAAGCGTTCTGATGTGGGCGCCGTCAACATCGGCATCCGTCATGATGACCACTTTATGATAACGCGCTTTTTCAAGATTAAAATCTTCTCCGATTCCTGTTCCGAGGGCCGTGATCATTGATCTGACCTCATTGTTTGAGAGAATCTTATCAAGTCTGGCTTTCTCAACGTTCAGAATCTTACCGCGCAGCGGCAGAATGGCTTGGAAATGACGGTCCCGTCCCTGTTTCGCTGATCCGCCCGCAGAGTCACCCTCTACGATATACAGCTCGGAAATGCTCGGATCTTTAGAAGAACAGTCCGCCAGTTTGCCCGGCAGATTGGAAATCTCAAGCGCACTTTTGCGCCGGGTCAATTCCCGCGCTTTTTTCGCTGCCATCCGCGCTCTTGCGGCCATTAAACCTTTTTCAACGATTTTGCGGGCTGAGTCCGGATTTTCAAGAAGGAATGTTTCCAGCGCAGAAGAAAACAGCGTGTCAGTGATCGTTCTCGCTTCAGAGTTGCCGAGCTTGGTTTTCGTCTGCCCTTCGAATTGCGGATCAGGGTGCTTAATTGAAATAATGGCAGTCAGCCCTTCTCTCACATCATCCCCGCTTAAATTCGGATCATTTTCTTTGAAAATCCCTTTTCTTCTTGCATAGTCGTTTATGACACGGGTCAGACCGGTTTTAAATCCGGCTTCGTGCGTGCCGCCTTCGTATGTGTTGATATTATTTGTGAAAGAATAAATATTGCTTGTATAGCTGTCGTTGTATTGCAATGCAACTTCAACCGTTATGCCGTCTTTCTCGCCTTCGATATAAATCGGCTCTTCATGAACGACTTCTTTGGAACGGTTTAAGTACTCAACATAGCTTTTGATTCCGCCTTCGTAGTGGTACTCGTTTTTCCGTTCTTGTCCTTCACGTTTGTCTTCGATCGTGATGTTTACGCCTTTTGTCAGGAAGGCCAATTCCCGGACACGGTTTGAAAGCAGATCATAGTCGTATACAGTTGTTTCTTTGAAGATTTCCGGATCCGGAACGAAGTGCGTAATCGTTCCGGTCTTATCAGTATCACCGATCACTTCAAGATCGGCCACAGGCACACCGCGCTCGTACGCCTGATAGTGGATTTTTCCGTCACGATGAACCGTAACGTCAAGAGTGGTCGACAAGGCGTTTACGACAGACGCCCCTACACCGTGAAGACCGCCGGATACTTTATATCCGCTTCCGTCAAATTTACCGCCGGCGTGGAGAACGGTCATGATGACTTCAACCGCAGGGCGGCCCATCTTCTCCTGGATACCGACCGGAATTCCGCGCCCGTTGTCCTTAACGGTAATGCTGTTATCTTTTTCAATCTCGATATTAATATCTGTACAATAACCGGCCAGGGCCTCGTCAATACTGTTATCGACGATTTCCCACACCAAGTGGTGAAGGCCTTTGCTGTTAGTTGATCCGATGTACATCCCCGGTCTCTTTCGAACAGCTTCCAAACCTTCTAATACCTGTATCTGATTCTCATCATAACTATTTTGCTGCTGTTCCATAGCCATGCACATTCACCTACACTTTTCTTAAACGATATATTCATTGTAAAGATCCGCTAAGAATCTATTTCTAACATAAATTGCGCACGTTTCTTCAGTGTGCCGGAAGATAAGGGAGAGTAATATATATTCTCAGTCGTGACTACGATAGACTTTGGCGTGCCGTTTACGGACGGCACTACTTTTTCTTTCTGTCTGTCCAGAAATTCTTCAACGATCGGCGATACATTGACCTTGCAGTCAAAAATGCCGACGATATCGCGTGTTGAAACGACAAAGTCGTCACCTAAATGAATATACAATCGCTCACCTCATTTCTTCACTTCACTAACGTACCGTTTTCCACACGGAACATTCCTGCTTGATGTAAGGTATCGTGGTCAATGCCATCCACGCTTGTCGTGGTGACAAATGTCTGCACACGGCCTTGGATCGTATGAAGCAAATGGGACTGTCGGTAATCATCCAGCTCGCTTAGTACATCATCCAAAAGTAAAATGGGGTATTCTCCGATTTCTTCATGAATCAAATCTATTTCGGCCAGCTTCAAAGACAAAGCCGTCGTACGCTGCTGTCCCTGTGAACCGTACGTCTGCACATCGCGTCCGTTCACATAAAAAAGGACATCATCCCGATGCGGTCCGAATAATGTGACGCCTCGTTCTATTTCTTTTTCTTTTAATTTCGAAAAAGACTCCTGGTAGCTGTTACCTATTTTCGACAAATCTTTGGGATCTGATACATCAAGCGCCGTGTGATACTTAAGCGTCAGTTCTTCAAGTCCCCGGGAAATGCCGGAATGGATCGGCTGCGCCCATTTTTCAAGCTGTGCCGTAAACTGCAGACGTTTGGCGACAACTTTTGCGGCTGCTTCAATCAGCTGATCAGTGAGAACGTCAAGCATAGTCCGGTCAGTCTGTTTCCGGCTTTGCAGCTGTTTCAGAAAATGATTCCGCTGTGAAAGGATTTTTTGATAAAGAGATAAATCATACAGATAAACGGCAGAAACCTGCCCGATCTCCATATCGAGAAATCTCCTCCTCACCTGAGGGCTTCCTTTGACGAGATTTAAATCCTCGGGGGCAAACATAATGGTGTTCAGCGCTCCGACATACTGACTGAGTTTTTGCTGCTCTATATGATTGACCTTGCCCTTTTTACCTTTTTTGGAGATGACAAGCTGCATCGGGATGTCCCCGTTGCGCTTCATCACTCTTCCTTCTATTTTAGCATAGTCTTCGTCCCACCGTATAAGTTCTTTGTCATTTGAGGTGCGGTGTGATTTTGCCATCGAAAGGACATAGATGGCTTCCATCAGATTGGTTTTGCCTTGGGCATTTTCCCCGATGATCACATTCACCTTGTTTTCGAATTGAAGCTCAGCGCGCTCATAATTACGGTAGGATGTTAATTCTAAATTTTGGATATACAACCGCTGTCACCCGCTTTAATTGACGACTTGAAATGAACCAAATCCTTCAATCGCGACCACGTCTCCAACGTAAAGCTTTCTGCCGCGGCGATTGTCAGGTTCATTGTTGACAGTCACCTCATGCTCGCTCAGAAACCATTTCGCCATGCCGCCGGACTGAATTACATCGGCTAATTTTAAAAACTGGCCAAGCGTAATCATTTCTGTATCAATCGAAATCGGATTTGCCATAATATCGACCTCTTTCAAATATCACTAATATCTAATTGTACTAAAAAATCCTGAAATAAGGAAAGGGAAAACTTGAGGGAGCGGCTGATGAATAGAAAAGCTGCCGAACTAAGCCGGCAGCACATTCTGTTTGATTAATACGTTCTGACCGGAAGGATGAGCTGAACGATGGTTTCATCATTCGGCGTACGGATAAGAAACGGTCTCATCGCTCCCGTAAAGCTGATACGGATGTCCGCTCCTTCAAGTACTTTCAGTGCGTCCATCATATATTTTGGACTGAATGAAATATTTAATTCCTCGCCGTCAATCTGGTCAGCCAGCACAGCTTCGACCACTTTTCCGATTTCCGGAGAATTTGATGAAATTTCAAGCGAATCCGCCGGTTTGGCAGAAAGCTTTACAACGTTGTTGCGGCCTTCTCTCGCCAATAAAGAAGCACGGTCTATCGCCTGTAAAAATTCCTTCGTGTTCACGACGATTTCCGTTTTGCTTTCCTGCGGAATTAAGCTGGTCGTGTCCGGATAGTTTCCGTCAAGCAATCTTGAGAAGAACAATACGTTTTTCGCTTTGAACAGCACTTGGGTTTCTGTAATCACGATATCAACCAGTTCTTGGTTGTCATCAAGAATTTTGCTCAGCTCGGTTAAGCTTTTCCCGGGAATGACCACGTTATAAGAGCTGTCTTCCGGAATATCAAGCTTCGCCTTTCTTAAAGCGAGTCGGTGGCTATCCGTGGCAGTGCATAATAATTCACCGTTTTCGACTTTCCAGTTTACACCTGTCAAGATAGGGCGTGTTTCTGAGGCGGACACAGCGAACACGGTTTGGCGGATCAGGTTTTTCAAAAGATCCGTCGGAATCTGAATGGCGTGATGCTCTTCGATTTGCGGTAGATGCGGATATTCATCTGCATCAAGGCCGTTTAAATTAAATTCGGCTTTTCCGGAACGGATAATCGTTAAATATTGATTTTGAACTTCGATTTCAACAGTCGCCATCGGCAGTTTTTTAACGATTTCGCTGAAGAAACGCGCTTGCAGCACGATACTTCCCGGCTGATCGATCGTCACGATTTCTTTATCATCTTCTTCTTTCGGAATGAATGACTCGATTGAAATATCAGAGTCACTTCCTGTGAAAGATACTCCTTCATCTGAGGCGACGATCTTAATACCGGTGAGAATGGGAATTGTGGTTCTGGATGAAACGGCTTTTAGAACGTCTTGTACACTTTCGACTAAACGATCTTTTTGAATCGTAAATTTCATGTTTATCCTCCTAACGGATAATATAATTAATATATTTTAAAAATAGCAGTAGTAATAGTAGGGCCTGTGGATTTGTGGATAAGTTGTGAAAAAGACAGGAAACACAGCCTATCCACATGTGGACAGACTGTGTATGGCTATGAAAAAGTTATTCACACTTTCCCCGATTCATCCGAGGGCACTATTATTTAAGCAGTTCTTTTATTTCTTTCACCTGCTGCTGAAGCTGCTCGTCATCAATCAGCAGTTTTGAAATCTTTTCGTGGGCGTGAATGACGGTTGTATGGTCTCTGCCGCCAAATTCTTCCCCGATTTTAGGCAAAGAAGAATCCGTCATTTCTCTTGAAAGATACATCGCAATTTGTCTTGGGAACGCCACGGATTTCGTGCGCTTTTTCGCTTTGAAATCTTCAAGCTTAATGTTGAACTGCTGTCCGACAATCCGCTGAATCTCTTTTATCGTAATGACCTTCGGCTTTGAAGACGGAATAATATCTTTCAATGCTTCTGCAGCCAGGTCTGCGTTAATGTCTTTATTGATTAAGGATGAATAGGCGACAACCCGGATTAATGCCCCTTCCAGTTCGCGGATGTTGCTGTCAATCTGATTCGCGATGTAAAGCATGACCTCGTTCGGAATATCAAGGCCTTCCGCCTTCGCTTTCTTTCTCAGGATGGCAATCCGCGTTTCCAGATCCGGCGGTGTGATATCCGTAATCAATCCCCATTCGAACCGCGAACGCAGGCGGTCTTCAAGGGTCGGGATCTCTTTCGGCGGTCTGTCGCTGGAAATCACGATTTGTTTGCTTTCTTCATGAAGCGTGTTGAATGTATGGAAAAACTCTTCCTGTGTTTGTTCTTTTCCGGCTAAAAATTGAATATCATCTATCAAAAGTACATCAACGTTCCGGTAGCGGTTGCGGAAATCAACGGCTTTATTATCGCGGATTGAGTTGATGAATTCATTTGTGAATTTTTCAGAAGACAGGTACACCACTTTGGCTGAAGGATTATGATCAATGACATAATGGCCGATCGCGTGCATTAAGTGGGTTTTTCCTAAGCCGACTCCCCCGTATATAAATAAAGGGTTGTACGCTTTAGCGGGTGCTTCCGCCACAGCCAGTGATGCTGCATGGGCGAATCGGTTTCCCGATCCGATGACAAATGTGTCGAATGTATATTTCGGGTTGAGCATGCTTTGGGGAAAATCAGACGGTTCCTCTTTTGCCGCTTTTTTCACTTGCGGTTTCGGTAAAAAGTCTTCTTCGTCCTGATTTTGAGGAATGACAAATTTGACGCTCAATTCTTCCCCGGTTAATTCATATATGGTATCTGCAATGAGATGTAAGTACCTGGACTCCAGCCAGTCTCTGGCAAATTCATTGGGAGCGGTGATGGTTAAGGTATCTCCTTGCAGCGAATGGGCTTTCGTCGACTTCATCCAAGTTTCAAAACTCGGTTTGCTTAGCTTTTTCTCAATTTGAGCTAAAGCTTGATTCCAAAGATCCAATATATTCTCCAT